>JAZUIF010000050.1:0-27018 GCA_045642085.1 Paludibacteraceae bacterium
TATAATAATGCTACACAACAGTTGTGTAAAACATTTAAATTTGATTTTGGCAATAAAGAAACATTAAGGAATCTTTTTGTTTTTTATTTGCGAAATTAGAGTTGATTAAATTTTTTTATGTAGTTTTGCATAAGCAAAGTAGGGGGGGGAGCGATCCTCGCCAGACCGTTAAAAAGCTATAGCGACTCACGTAGCCGCTATTTTTTTATTCAATTAGGTCGAAAATATATATATTCTTTTCTCTTCTTATTACGCAGTACAATTCCCTAACAACAAAACCTTTATCTCTCATTTTAGGTTTCAACTGAGCCTTAGTAAGTATGATTTTATCCATACTGAAGAACTCTGGTTTATGGAAATATAGGCATAGAGATATATCAGATTCATTGTTTGTCTGTTCCCTCCATTTTACCAATTGTTTATTTTTAGAGGTTATTTGATTTCTATAAGAGGTTGAATTTTCTGTAACAGACTTTATATCCATTCTTTTGTCATCAATGATAGCGTCAAGCGCAGTTAAGAATGTACCGTCTCCTTTTGGAATATTCTCTCCCATTAAAATGCATGAATGTCCTGTTCTGAATAGTTCGTCCTGACAGAATTTTTCTAATTGTGGACCTGAATATCCTATGCCTCCGTTCTCTTCCTTGAAAAATTTCTCACCTTTTTCCGTATTGTTGTGATGAATACTTTCGGCTTTTAATCCTCCATTTTCTTCATTATATTCTATATTTCTGAATTCCTCATCCAACTTTAATTTTTCAAAAAGCTTTTTATTTTTGATTTTCTGAAAGTCAGATTTGACTATTATGTCATGAGATTGTACCATTATTAATCTTTTAATAAGCAACGCATTGAACATTCTTAAAAAGCTTAGCTATGACTAAACAATACAAAGTTATTAAGATTATACGAAATTGCAACTTGATTGCATAAACTTTCCCCTACTTTTGCCCTAAATCCAGAAAAGCACGCATTTCGTGTCTTTATATTTAATAGTGTTTTTTATGCGTAAGACGGTTTATTTAGCTATCTCTTTTTTGTTGTCGGCTGCTTTGGTCGGCTGTCATAATCATAGCCATAATCATGCTGGTCACGACCACGATCATGAGCATTCTGAGTACGAAGAACATCATGATGAGGATGATGATCATGACCATCATCACCACGATCATGACGGGGACCATGATGAGGATGATGAAGATATGCATGACGACCATGATGGACACAAACACAATAGCGAAGATAAAAAGTCGAATATAGCAAACGGGCATTCGCACACTGAAGACTTCCATAACGACGACGAGGAGGGTCACAAGAAACATGAGGGTGAGGTGCATTTGAATGCCGCTGATATAAAGAAGATTGCTACTGAGACAGCGGCTTTTTCTGAGTTCTCTCATGTTATTGTTGCGACGGGTGAAATCCTTCCGACTACTAAGGGTGAGGCTTCTGTGGTGGCTCCTTTCTCTGGTATTGTCTCTATCGCATCCGGTGTGACGATGGGCGGTAAGGTAAATGCTGGTCAGGTGCTTTTCAATATCAGCACTAATGTTGGTGAGGCGAGTGATTTAGTGGAGAAGGCGACTATCGAATTGGAGGCTGCTCGCAAGGAGTATGAGCGCGACCTTAAACTTAGTGAGGAGATGATTGTTTCCAAAAAGGAACTGAACGAATGTAAGGAGCGTTATGAGCAGGCTAAGGTGAAGCATGCTAACCTTGCTTCTAAAATATCTTCTGGTAAAGCTTCTTCTAAAAGTCAGATTGCTGGTTTCGTGAAGAGCATTAATGTGTCGGACGGTGCATTTGTCAACGCTGGTGAGCAACTTGCGGTTGTGTCGCAGAATGATAAACTGATGCTTCAGGTGAAACTTCCTCAACGCTACCAGAAGAGTGCGTCGAGCATCAAAACGGTGAAATTCCGCACTGCATACGCTCCAGAGGTGTTTGCTATCGATAAGATGGATGGCCGACAGGTGAGCCAGGCTATCACTACTGCTGACGGTGGATACTACATTCCCCTACTCTTTGAGTTTAAGAATATCAACAATGTGATGTCGGGAACTAGCGTTGAATGCTATGTTGTGACTAAGGAAAAGAAGAATGTGATCACGGTGCCAAACTGTGCTATCGCTGAGGATCAGGGTGTGGCTCAGGTGTTTGTGAAGAAGCATGAGGATGCGTTCAAAAAGCAGTTTGTCACTCTTGGAGAGACAGATGGCGAACGCACTGAAATCATAGATGGTCTTCGTAGTGGAGACATAGTGGCGATATCGGATGTGGCTCGTCTGCATCTTGCGTCTTCGTCAAACGCTATTCCAGCACATACACATAACCATTAATAAAGGGCTGATATGTTAGAGAAAATTATACATTCTTCGCTGACTCACAGAATCTTTGTCATCATCTGTGCAGTGGCTCTGACTATCTATGGGCTTTATTCCGCCCATGAGGCAGAGATTGATATCTTCCCAGATTTGAATGCTCCTACGGTTGTGGTGATGACTGAGTGTGGAGCTATGAACACTGAGGATGTTGAGGCTCTTGTCTCCTACCCTATTGAGTCGTCGCTTTCTGGTGCGAGCGGTATCAGACGTATTCGTAGCACTTCTACTGATGGTCTGTCTATCGTGTGGGCTGAATTCGACTGGAGCACTGATGTGCTTGTGGCTCGACAGACCATCTCTGAGAAACTTCCGGAGTTGTCGTCGGCTCTTCCTGCTGAGGCTGGTCAACCTGTGATGGCTCCACAGTCGTCTATCATGGGTGAGATTTTCATTGTTGGTCTGCAGGCCGACTCGACATCGCTGATGGATCTTCGTACATCTGCCGACTTTGAACTCCGTCCTCGTCTTATGTCTATCTCTGGTGTGGCTGGTGTCACTGTGATTGGTGGTGATGTGAAGGAGTATCAGATTGAGTTGGATGAACTTAAAATGCAACACTATGGAGTTTCAATCGCTGAGGTGACTGAGGCTATCGACGGTATCAATCAGAATGTTAATGGTGGATTCACCACTCGTCATGGCACAGAATATTCCGTAAGATGTGTCTGCTCCACTCGCGACACTGCCCTACTCGGTTCGGCTTTCATTGCTAAGCGTGGCAACTATTCCGTCACTCTTGCTGATATTGCTGAGATTCATGTTGCCCCACGTTTTCCACGTATTGGAAAGGCCTCAATCAAGGGTAGCGACGCGGTGCTTCTTACTGTCACTAAGCAGCCGGGAGCCTCAACACTTGATCTTACTGAAGAGATTGAGAAGACGTTGGAGATATCCAAACTCTCTTTGCCTGCCGACGTGAAGGTGCAGACAAATATCTTCCGTAGTTCAGACTTCATCAACAGAGCCATCGACAATGTGAAGAGTTCACTCTATGAAGGAATCTTCTTCGTGGCAATCGTCTTGATTCTTTTCCTTGCCAATATCCGCACAACGGCTATTTCACTAATCACTCTGCCAATCTCTGTTTTGACTTCCATCATGGTGTTGAAACTTATGAATCTTGGCATCAACACAATGAGTCTTGGAGGTATTGCCATCGCCATTGGTTCACTCGTCGACGATGCTATCGTGGATGTGGAGAATGTGTGGAGACGAATAAATAGTAATGCCGACGGTTCTAAAAAATCCATAATTAGCGTGATAGAAGAGGCGTCAGGTGAGGTGCGTGTGCCAATCCTCAACTCTACTCTGATTATCATCGCAAGTTTCTTGCCACTGTTCTTCCTTTCAGGTATGGAGGGCAAGATGCTTATTCCGCTTGGAATAGCATTCATCGTGGCATTGACAAGTTCAACAATCGTGGCGTTGACATTGACACCGGTATTATGTAGTTATTTGTTGAAACCACGTAGAGACGTGGCGTGCCACGTCTCCGAAAATAAAGACGGGGCGTGCCCCGTCTCTACAGATTCAAAAGAATCGTGGTTGTCACAACGTCTTAAGAATGGATATGCAAAGGTTCTAAACTGGGCTCTTGGCAGCAAGAAATTGATTCTTGCGTTGTCAGGCGTCGCTCTCGTCGCAGCGATAATTGCAATGTGCACATTCGGTTCAAACTTCCTTCCTCCATTCAACGAGGGTTCGCTAACCATCAATATCAGCACATTGCCAGGCACATCCCTTGACGTGAGCAACGAGATGGGGTTGGAGGCTGAGAAGATGCTTATGGAGATTCCAGAGGTGATCACTGTTAGCCGCAAGACAGGTCGTGCTGAGAAGGATGAGCATGCACTCGGCACAAACGTGTCGGAGATTGAGGTGCCTTATCGTCTTGGCGACAGAAGCAAAGATGAGATGATGGAGGATGTGCGACACAAGTTGAGCCACATCAAGGGAGCCAGCATAGAAATTGGTCAGCCTATCTCTCACCGTATCGACGCGATGCTTTCCGGAAGTCAGTCGGCAATCGCGGTGAAGATCTTCGGTGCTGAACTGCCTAAACTTGAGCAGATTGCTGGTATGGTGAAGGAGGAGATGCAGGAAGTCGACGGTATTGCCGACGTCAATTCAGAGCAGATGACCTTCCGTCCACAACTTAAAATCACTCCACGTCGTGAGATGCTTGCTGAATACGGCATCACGCAGAAAGAGTTGGCTGAATTCATCACCGTCAAACTATCCACAAAAGAGGTTGGAATGGTGAGAGAAGAGAATAAGAGTTTTGAAATCAAACTAATGTCGAAGAAGCATACAGGAGAGATAGGCGATATGCTTATTCCGTCGGCAAAGGGAATGATTCCCCTTTCCTACGTCTGCAATATCAGTTACACATCGGCACCGTCGACAATCAACCGAGAGAACGGAAGCCGACGAATCATAGTGTCGGCTCAGCAGAATGGCCGTGACCTTGAATCCATCGTCAACGATATCAAGAAGAATGTGTCGGAGGCTGTGGAGTTGCCAGAAGGCTACTGGATAGAGTACAGTGGACAGTTTGAAAGCCAGCAAAGAGCCACACGCACATTGTCAGTGACGTTGATAATCTCATTGATAATCATCGTGTTGTTGCTAAAAAAACAGTTTGATAGCTGGAAAACGTGTGGATTGATTCTAAGTGCGTTGCCGCTTGCTTTGGTGGGAGGAGTGGTATCAATCATCATTACAGGAGGAGTGATAAGCATTCCGTCGGTGATTGGATTCATCTCACTTTTCGGTATTGCCACACGTGGAGGAATGCTTTTGATTGCGGAGTATGAGAAGAGAGAGAAAGAGGGTGAACCATTGCAGAAACTGATAGTGGAGGGTAGTGCTGCCCGTCTCAACCCAATTCTGATGACAGCGTTAAGTTCAGCCCTTGCCTTGATACCGATGATCATAGCCGGCGACAAACCAGGAGCCGAGATACAGTGTCCGATGGCGCAAGTCATCCTTGGAGGCTTGCTAACGTCGACAATATTATCATTGATAGTGATTCCTATTCTGTATCATTGGATGAAGAAATCAAAATAAAACAGAGATCATCGTAAAAGTTTCCATTACTAATGAATAAAAGTTTCCATTGTTAATGGAAACTTTTGTATATTTGCAGAAAATTATTTGCTATGATACAGTTGGATGACTTGAAAAGAATAGTTGTTGAACAACAAGATATACTCAAACGAGATAAAGGAGAAATAACACGTACTGCATTAAAAGAGGTTTCTTATATAGACAACTTCGCATTGATAGTGTCAGGAATCAGACGATGTGGCAAAAGTACATTGTTAAAGTTACTTCTTAATCAAAGTATGGACAGTCTTACATTTGTGAATTTTGATGATCCTAGACTATTTGATTTTGAAATATCTGATTTTCAAAAACTTGATATATTGATCAGCGAAAAAAAATCTCAGATACTTGTGTTTGATGAAATACAAGTAGTGAAGGGATGGGAGCGATATGTAAGACAGAAACTGGAACAGGAATATAAAGTGTATATTACAGGTTCAAATGCATCGCTACTTAGTCGTGAACTAGGAACAAGTCTTACTGGCCGCCATGTAAATTATGAGTTATTTCCGTTCTCCTTTGTTGAGTTTTGCTCATTGATGGGATTTGAGAGAAACAGAGATGCTATTGAACAATACTTAGTTTTGGGTGGATTTCCCGAATATTTGAAATCAAAGAATCCCGAAATACTGAGAGCATTGATGGATGATATCTTGACAAGAGATGTGGCTGTACGTTTTAATATTCGTGATCTGCGTTCTTTGCGTCGACTTGCTACATACTTAATGTCAAATATAGGAAATCTTACCTCTGCAAGTAAACTGAAAGAGCCTTCTGGGATAAGTTCAGTCACTACAATTTTAGAGTATATATCCTATTTAGAGCGATGCTATCTCTTCTCATTCGTACCAAAATTCGACTATTCTGTCAAAAAGCAAAGTGTAAACCCTAAAAAGGTTTATGCTGTAGATTTAGGACTGGTAAATTGCAATGTTGCAAAATTAACTGCGGATACAGGTCATAAGTTGGAGAATATGGTTTATTGTGAATTACGCAGAAAGCATAAGGATATATGTTATCACAAAGGAAAGGGAGAATGTGACTTTGTGGTGCTTGAAAATGATTCTGTAATAAATGCAATACAGGTTTGTATGACGCTTGATGCTGATAATAGAACCAGAGAAATAAACGGACTCCTTGAGGCTTTGGTAGCCTATAATCTTGAAGAAGGATATATAGTGACAATGGATCAGACAGACTTTTTTGAGATTGACGGTAAAAGTATTAAAGTGGTGCCTATATTTGAGTTTTTGTCGTATGATAGAAATTAAGAACAAACTTCTTGAAGGCATGTCCTTTATCGACTTATTTGCCGGTTTAGGAGGCTTTAGATTGGCTTTGGAATCTTTAGGAGCAAATTGTGTTTATTCTAATGAATGGGACAAGCATGCTCAGGAGGTTTACTGCCAGAATTTCGGCGATACACCGGAGGGAGATATCACAAAAGTTGATGAGAAGACGATACCTAATCACGATATTCTTTGCGCGGGATTTCCTTGTCAGGCATTTTCTATCAGCGGAAAGCAATTAGGTTTTAACGATAGTAGAGGAACATTGTTTTTTGATGTTGCTAGAATAGTCAAGGAGAAACGACCAAAGGTTGTCTTTATGGAGAATGTGAAGAATTTTGCTTCACATGATGAAGGAAAGACATTAGCTGTAGTGAAGGCGACGATGGAGGAACTTGGATATAGTTTTCATTCACGAGTCCTCAATGCTGTGGATTATGGGATGCCACAAAAGCGAGAAAGAATCTATATGGTCTGTTTCCGCAACGATATCAACGACCAAGACTTTCAGTTTCCTTCACCGTTCCCATTGCAAAGACATGTCGAAGATTTTCTACTGAAAGACGAAAGCATGGTAGAAAAACTCTATATAACTAGAAACGACATGCAGATGAACGGAGTAGTGGATGATCAATACAGCAATAAATCCATAAGATTAGGTATTGTAAATAAAGGTGGACAAGGTGAACGAATCTACAGCACCAAAGGCATAGCAATCACATTGTCTGCATATGGTGGAGGAGTGTTTGCCAAAACAGGAGGCTATCTTATTAATGGCAGAACCCGACGTCTCCATCCGCGTGAATGCGCAAGAATTATGGGGTATCCAGATTCTTACGTTATGGCAAAGAACGCTAACCAAGCATACAAGCAATTCGGAAACTCTGTTGTGGTGGATGTCCTCCAATATATAGCTTCGGAGTTTGGAAAGACGCTTCGCAAACAAGTTAAATAACCGAAGAGTTTGAATTAAATTCCGCAAAATGCACTCACACAGTGCATTTTTACTAAAATAATGCACTCACACAGTGCATTTTTGTTAACTTTGTCAAGTTATTAATATCAAAATAGGAATGGAACAGCTAATAGTGAATTATAAAAGAATCTTGAAACTTACAACATCTGGGTTTCACAGGTACTTGTATGATAAAGTTAATTGGAATGGTCGCCTTGTAGGAATTGTAGGAGCAAGAGGAGTTGGAAAGACGACAATGATCCTTCAGCATATAAAAGAACACCTTGATGTGAACACTACTCTTTACGTGAATGCAGAGCATCTATATTTTGCATCACATACACTATTTGATCTTGCAGATGAGTTCAGCAAAATGGGTGGAAAATATTTAGTTGTGGATGAGGTGCACAGATACGAAGGATGGTCAAGGGAAT
This sequence comes from Paludibacteraceae bacterium, assembly GCA_045642085.1. GTDB lineage: Bacteria > Bacteroidota > Bacteroidia > Bacteroidales > Paludibacteraceae > UBA1723. Next base: position 8,174 of record JAZUIF010000050.1, read on the forward strand.
TGAAACTTATTTACGATTATCATCCAGAGCTTCATGTGGTTTTCTCTGGATCATCTGTCTTGGACATAAATAAGGGAGTTCAGTCTGATTTGTCTCGTAGAGCAGTAGTTTATACGATGTATGGATTATCATTCAGAGAGTATCTTGATTTGTTTGAAAATATCAAAGTCGATAAATACACTCTTGAGGAAGTTCTGTCTAACAAGATAGAACTGGATGAATCATTCCGCCCTTTGGTCTATTTTAGAAAATATTTGGAGAAAGGATATTATCCGTTTGCAATAGAGGATGATTATGAGGAGAAACTTGCAAATGTTGTGACTAAGACGTTAGAAACGGATATTCCAGAATATGCAAATATGAATGTGTCGACAGGAAGAAAACTAAAAAAACTTATGTCTGTGATTGCGGAAAGTGTTCCGTTCAAACCCAATATGGTAACATTGGCAGAAGTTTTGGGGGTGTCTCGTAACAATGTTGCTGATTATCTGTTGTATATTGAAGAAGCCGGACTAATCACACAGTTGAGAGACCAGACTGGAGGCGTGCGATCTCTTGGTAAGGTGGATAAGGTATATCTTGAGAACACAAATCTTATTTATAATCTTGCAAGAAAGGAGAATGCAGAAATCGGTAATGTCAGGGAGACATTTTTCATGAGTCAATTACGAGTTGTCGATGATCCAATAGTATCACCTGTGTCGGATTTCTTAGTTGGAGGCAGAACTTTTGAAGTTGGTGGCCGTAACAAAAAACAGAAACAAATAAAAGATGTAGAGAACGCTTATGTTGTAAAGGATGACATTGAGTATGGTAGTCTGAATATAATTCCTTTATGGCAATTCGGATTGCTTTACTGATAAAAGCTTAATCATCATTTTTAGGTATTGGGTAATTGGTATTGCAGCTATACTTTTGCAGCCGAAAAAATACCGAGAAATTATGATATGGTATTTGGATTTTTACGTAGTGGATGGTTTAATCCATCCTGATAAAAATAATAATTAAATGAAGTATATTTTAACAACAGTTCTTTCATTCATTGTAGCATCAGTAGTTGCTAAGGATATGCCATACAGAGAAGTGGTGGTGGCTCTTGATAACTATAACCCGCAGATTCAGAGTGCGAGAGCTAAGATAGAGAGCAACCAATGCGCGATGCGTGTGGAGCGTAATCTTGACGACCCGACGGTGGAGTATCTGCTTCAGTCGCCGGGAAATGCCAATGATATGGAACTTGTGGTGAGCCAGGAGTTTGCTTTCCCTACCAAATACTCAAGAATGAAGAAGGCTGAGAAGCTTGCTTACAAACGTGATTCACTGGAGTATGAGATCACACGTAGAGAGGTGATAGCGTCGGCTTACGATATCTGTGCGGAGATAGTCTATCTTAATCAGGTGTCGGAGATGGATTCCATGCGTTACGAGATGTCGCGTGTCAACTATGAAAAGCTAAAACGTGGTTTGGAAGAGGGCAAATACAATATTCTTGAAGCCAATGCAGGACAGATGGAGATGATCACAGCCTATTCCAACTACAGCAGCACACGTCGTTCGTTGAGTGAGAACCAACTTCTGCTTAATGCTTTGGTCGGCAATAACACAACATTGAAAATCAACGATAAGGAGTATCCAAAGGATTTGAAGGAGTGTAGCAGAAAATCCACTTTGATGGAGGAACTGCTTGCTGTTGAGGCTGAGATGAACGCACAGCAGATGAAGGTGGCAAAGGCAGAGTCGCACCCTAATCTTACTGCCGGCTATAAAATGGTGAAGGCTGGTGAGACAGCACATGGAGTCATCGTCGGCACATCTATTCCTATCTTTTCCGGAAGAGGCAAAAAGCAGTTGGTGCAGGCGGAAAGCACTGTCACTAACCTTGAACTTCATCAGCGTGCAGCCGACTTGGAAGCATCCATCAGCAATGAGCTAAACCGTTTGGAGGAGTATGTGAAACTGACAAGCATGTACGATAAAGATATGTTCAACCAGACTTTGGCACTATTGAAAAAGACATTGGATAGCGGCCGCATCACAGAGATCGAATACACAACATTGTTTGATACTTGGTACAACAATAATAAAACGTATCTTGAGCAGGTGAAGGAGTACAACAAGTCACTGCTTAAAGTATCTGTATATTGCGAGGATTGACCTTTGTCTATTCGCTTTCGTGAACCAGTAGGGGCAGGTTTCAAACCTGTCCTTTTTTTATTTCAAACCAACCCTTACAATCTCCGTTTTCGATAAAAAACTCTATATTTGCATTGTAAATTTCAATAACAATGCAAAAACTAAAGAAAGAGGCTATTGATTTGCTTTGCCAACTTATTCGTATACCTGCATATAGCAGAGACGAAACGGCAAAAGCTGATTTTTTGCAGCAGCATATAGAGTCGATGGGTTACAAGACCAATCGTCTTGACAATAATATCTGGATCCAGTCGGAGATCCGTGCCGACAGACCAACACTTTTGCTTAACGCACACATTGATACTGTCAAACCAGTCAACGGTTGGCAGCGTCAGCCACATACCGACACTCACGAGAATGGCAAAATCTATGGTCTTGGTACCAACGATGATGGAGCCTCTCTTGTGTCGTTGCTTTACGCTTTCTCTGTGCTATCCAAGAAGGAGCAGCCTTACAATCTTATCTACGCTGCTTCTGCTGAGGAGGAGGTTTCAGGAAAGAATGGTATGGAAAAACTCTTGACTGTGCTTCCTAAGATCGACGTAGCAATCGTCGGCGAGCCAACAGGTATGCATGCGGCTGTGGCAGAAAAAGGATTGATGGTGCTCGACTGTACTGCTCATGGAAAGGCAGGTCATGCGGCGAGAAACGAAGGGGATAATGCCATTTACAAGGCTATCAAAGATATTGAGTGGATCAAGGATAATGTGTTGCCAAAGCAGACAGATCTGCTTGGACCTGTGAAGTGGACAACCACTATGGTCAACGCTGGCACACAGCATAATGTCATTCCAGACGCTTGCACTTTCGTGGTGGATATCCGTTCCAACGAGTGTTATTCCAACGAGGAGATCTTTGAGATTCTACAGAAGCAGTTGCAGTCGGAGATAAAGGCTAGATCATTCCGTTTGTCTTCATCATCTATCTCTGTGGAGCATCCTATCGTGAAGAAAATCAAGGGAATGGGTAGAAACCTATTTGGTTCACCTACACTTTCCGACCAGGCATTGATGCGTTTCCCAAGTGTCAAGTTTGGTCCTGGCGACTCTTCACGTTCGCACACAGCAGACGAGTATATCGTTGAGAGTGAGATAGAGGAGGCAATCGAGATGTATGTCGAATTGCTTGATGGTCTTAAGATTGATTAATTTGAAAATCGGATAATCAGGATCGGATGGGCGACGAGGTAAAAGAGAAATACTATGTAGTGTGGGCTGGCAGAGAACCCGGAATCTACACCAATTGGGATCAGTGTAAGGCTCAGGTGGAGGGATTCAATGGAGCAAAGTTTAAGAAATTTACTTCGCTTTCAGAAGCTACTGCAGCTTACGAGAAAGGTGCTCCAGCATCACTTAATATATTCTCTGCCAGAAAGAACCCTTCCGTCTCCACGGGTAATATTATCGCCAATGCTTTGGCTGTCGACGCTGCGTGTAGCGGCAACCCTGGCAAGATGGAGTTCAGAGGCGTATGGGTGGCGACGGGAAAAGAGGCATTCCGTTTCGGTCCGTTTGAGAAGGGAACCAACAACATAGGTGAGTTTCTTGCATTAGTTTATGGTATTGGGCTTGTGCTCAAAACCAATCCAGAGATGGTGATCTATTCAGATAGTGAGAATGCTATTTCATGGGTGAAGCAAGGCAAATGCAAGACGAAACTTGAAGAGTGTGATAAGAATAGAGAGATTTTCGAACTCATACGCAAGAGTGAGGCATGGCTTAAAATGCCGCGTCCGGAGGTGAAAATCTACAAGTGGAATACAAAAGAGTGGGGCGAGATCCCTGCTGATTTTGGAAGAAAATAATCGGTTATGACAATAGAGGTTAGGAATCTACGTAAATCATACGGAAGCCAATTGGTGCTCGACGATATCAACTTCTCAATCGGAGAGGGTGAGATCGTAGCCTTCCTTGGCAATAACGGTGCGGGCAAGAGCACAACAATGAAGATCATCAACGGATATCTTTCGAAGGATTCCGGTGAGGTCAAGGTGTGTGGCGTCGACGTTGATAAGGATTCAAAGAAGGTACACAGCCTTATTGGTTATTTGCCAGAGCATAATCCGATCTACCCAGAGCAGTATGTGAAGGAGTATCTCACATTTGTGGCTGGAGTGTATGGGTTGAAGGGTGTAGATGCCAAGAATAGAGTCGACGAGATGATAGAGAAGACTTGCCTTACACGCGAATACAGAAAGCGTATAGGGATGTTATCCAAAGGTTATCGTCAGCGTGTGGGATTGGCAGCCGCACTTATTCCTGATCCTAAAGTTCTTATTCTTGATGAGCCGACTACAGGTCTCGATCCCAACCAGATTATTGAGGTGCGTAACCTGATTAAAGAGGTTGGAAAAGAGAAATCAGTGATGCTTTCCACTCATATCATGCAGGAGGTATCTGCCATCTGTGATAGAGTAATCATCATCAACAACGGAAGAATCGTGGCTGATGATTCTGAGACTAATATTACTAACGTAAGCGAGGATAGTAGCAAATTCTTGATTGAGGCTGAGTTTATGAACGATGTCGACACGAAAGACCTTGCTATGAAGATTGCAAATTCAGAAGTGAAACTGATTTCAAAGAACACCGTCGTCATCTCTTCCGACCACGATTGCAGAAGCGAAGTGTTCAATTATGCAGTGCAGACAAAAAATGCTCTTCTTACTCTTAAGAAGCATGAGAAGAGTATGGAGGATGTCTTCTTGGAGAACACGAAGAAAAATTAGAAATTATAAATGCGTAATGCAAGTTGTAAAAACGAACATCTTTTCTGTGTGGTTGTTTCAATGTGCTCGCTTTCGGCTCGCACTGGAGGGGAGGGCAATGGCGTTCCGCCCTTTGTAATTCTCATTTTATAGTCAAATATTTTAATAAAAAAAGCTGTGATCACCTCACAGCCTTTGAAAAATAAAACATGAAAAAAGAATTTACTGTCTGCTATTTAGGCAAAACAGTTATTTCATAACCAATTCTTTTGAATTCTTTTTTGAAATCCTCCAAAGAAGATTTTTTGTTATTGTAGATGATTGTCACTTTTTGATCGGGAACAGATGTCTCAATTGATTTGGTTCCCTTCACGAAACGTAGTCCAGCGTATGCCATGGCTCCGTGAGTGGGGCCCCACACCTGCAAAGATAAATAATTGGGAATGGAATTTTAGAACAGGATGAAAATCGATCCATTACACCAATGTTCGTCATGGATGTCTGATTGAGCTGAAATCATCGGGCAGATCGAATTGAAGCCGATTTCTTTGGTATATTCCACATCATTAAGTCTGTTGCCAGAGATATTCATATACTTCAGACGCATTCCAAGGCCACACTTTTTGAAATGGAAGATGTATGTCAGGTCCGCCGCAATCAAGTCGTATTCAGATGCATAGTATGCGTAGGGGGCGAAGCAGGTTTGAAAATCAAGATGTTGGATGCTTGACATTTTTATATCCACATCATATTCGTGCTGTTTGATTTTTTGACGACCCCAGTTGAAGCATGCCGAGAGTTCATGTTTTTTTGCAGACAGTTTATAATCAATACGTGGCAAAAAGACAATATTTTTATTAACTACAGAGAAGTCGTAGAACGAGTTTTTTTCACTTCTGTAGAAATAACCCATGCCGTATTGAAGCCCTATTGTATTGTGTTTGCCGAAAGAGACGGAATATCTGACAGCGTTTAATCCTTGTCGTGTATACAAAGAGTAGTATTGGTTTTCTGCGATTTGCCGATAATCGTAGGTCGACGTTGCGGTGTTTGTTACATATTTTTCAAACACACGTTCGTAGCCTAATCTTTTTTCAAGATTGTTGTCGCTCAACAGTGAGACCACATTGTTTTCGTTGATTTTCCATTTAAATTCGATTTGTGGTGTGAGAGTTGTCGTACGGCTTCCATACGGACTTGTAAAGTCGCTTTCCTCGGCATCCATTTTGTTTATGTCCCATCCTAAATTAATAGTTGTGCATAATTTTTTTTCTGTTGGCGACGCATACGAAAGATGAGATTTGAATCCGTTGATGTAGTACATTCGTGATCTGCCGCCGGAGACGGTGCTCCTTTTATTGTCGTAGAGTCCGAATCCATACAATGTGAAGAAGCGTTGTTGTTCGCCTGGTCTCCAATAGCTGTTGCTCTCATGCTCTTTGTTGCGTAGATATTTGGCTTCCGCCATCAGACGTTGTCCTTTAGGAGAGATATATCCTGCGTCGAAACCAAGCTGAAGGAATGTCGTGTTGTTTTTCAGACGTGGGTCAGTCATTCTGTGGGCCAACTCACCGTCGAATTGGGCAATGACACCGAAATATACCTTTCGGAGTTTCACGCCGTAGCCTCCTTCTATTCCGTAATACTCGAATTTGCTGTCCCCACCTGTCGAGTCGGTCAACGTGTATGGCCAGTAAAGTTCAGGAAATCGCATAGCGCTCCAACTGATTTCCTTATGTGTTCCCCTTGCATATTGGATAGTTCCGTAAAGCGTGCCATGTTTTCCGAAATTATGGCATCCGTGTCCGAAAAGTCTCCAGTCTTTATTGGCTTTCCCTTCGTAGGGAAGGAAATCTCCGTCTATTTCGCCAGAGCCAACGGAGGTTAGCACGATATTTTGTTTATTATGTTCCGACAGGGCAGAATCATTTTCAGCATTCATCATTGCATGGTAGACGGGATGAAGCCGTAGCGACGAGGTTATCCTTGAGTCGATAGAGGATGCCACCTCCGTCCATCTGCTTTCTGAGGGAGAAAGAGAGTTGGTTTGCCATTCATAGATAGGGGAGTCTTGTCCGTAAATAGGCAAAACGAATGTCGAGAAAATGGCTAATATTGTGTATGATAGTAGTTTTTTGATCATTTTTCTTCTGTTTTTTTAGTTTTTCCGACAGTCATAACCATCTCCATTCCAAAAAATGGATTGCTCCATTCACGATTTGTTTTCGAACGTGTATCGTTTATATATTTTGGATGGACATCCAGTATTCCGTTGACGAAGAATGAAAGTTTGACCATGTCGTTCAATTCTTTCGTAGCTTTTATGTTCCAGAGGAGATAAATAGGTTTTTTCTCTGTCTCATAATTATTTGTTGTACTTTGTCTGAGAAGTTGGAACCATTGTGTCTCTTCTTTTGAATAGATTTTTGCCAGTTCTTCTTCAGTCACAGTGTGAGTGAGTCCATTGAAGTCGATGTAGGCGTAAGGCACTTTTTTGTATATTCCATCGAAGTTGTCGGTCTTTTGTTCTGTTTGGAACCACACAAGCTGGAAGAAGTTTGTGAAGATGAGTCTGAATTTTGGAATATGGGTGTTAAACCAGAAGTTTGTATTGAATTGCTGTTTTATGGTTTTGCTGTCCAGATCATATAATCCGACGTATGGATACATGCTGTCTCCCACTTTGCTGTTTGGATAGAAATAGTCAGGCTGGTTAGTGCCATACGTTGTTTTATAATACGCACCGTTGATTTCCAAGTTTGTTTGAATGGCTTTCAACTTAGGAAAAATCAAACGATATTCGATACCGTTCTTCACAATTTTTTTGCTGTTTTTCACCTGTCTGTAAGAAGTGAATTCGCTGAAAGAAGAGGCTACGTAATCCTCCTTGCCTGGTTTTTTATTGGATATGTCGGCATCGTCTTTTAGCTGATTGTAGTATGGATACGTCACAGGAGCATAGAAAGTGAAGTATTCGAAACCGCTGTTGCTGAATTCGTGGAAAGCTGTCACGGACAGTTCGAAATCATTGAGTTTAGCGTCGTATCCGACTTCCATTTTCTGGTTCTTGTTCTCTCGGATCTCCTTGTTTGTCGCGTCGTAAATTTGAGTGTAAGTGATCAGATGTCTATAGTCGGGATTGTTTGTGTAAGCGTTCAGCACCCAGAAATCTTTGTATGTTTTGTCGGGATAGAGATAGTCCAAAGTCGGAAGTTTGTTTTCCTCACCGTATCCCAAGCGGAAATTGTTTCTGAATTTTTTGCCAAAGAGATAGCTGAAATTCAAGCGTGGTTCGGTAAGGACTTTATGGTTCAGAGCATAGTCATCGGGAAGATTCAGCATTTCGGTGAGACGTCCACCTGCCTCTAATTTAAATGATTGTGTCGATGTGGGTCTGAAAGTCAGAACAGCTTGCAGATAAGCTCCCAACACCTCTAATGCAGGGATGCTCCAGTTTGGTCGGGGACGCATATAAGTGTTGTTGCCAGGGAAAGGAGGCATTTCAGGATTTTCAATCACTGCACCGTCTCCTTTATTTTTGCTTGAATGATAATCCGCGCCGTATTCAAGATTGAGATTCCATTTTTTATTGAATGAGAAACGGCTGTTCAGATTAAGCTGAGTGTAGAAATTGATAGGAGTATTTTCCACATAATAGTCGCTGTAGTACATAGTCGGAAGATAGTAACCTTCGTGTTCACCCTCGTCGTAGGATTTTGGCATACTTTTGGGATTAGCTGTGATCACACAGTAGTGACGGTCTATTCTGTCGTCGACGCGATTGAGAGAGTTGATCCATTCGATATTATCGATCCAAGCCAAGCCAAGATTCAGTTTGCCTTTCACCATAAGGTCTGTTTTGTTGTAGTCAGCCTTATAAGTCTCGTTGTATTCGTAGGTAAGCTCATCCTTCTTCATTTTATTGGCAGAAATGGTCTGGGCAATTTTTGCATCCAAATCCAACGAATAGCTATCGCCCAATTTGAATTTGTTGTTGTAATAAGTTTGGGCGGTGATACGAGTGAATTTATCCATCTCGTCACGTATATCATCCACTGCGTGCAGATAGTCAGCGCCTGCATAAAGAGTTCCGGCTTTATCTCCAAGTTTAAAACCTTTTCCAGCGTAGACAAGTTTGTTTTTCAGGTCCAGTTTAGTTCTGATGCGCAAAGGAGAGACTCCCATTTTGGAGTTCACTTTAATCATTCCGCTCGACAGATTGCCATAACGTGGCGAACTGATACCTTTTGTGTATTCGATGCTGTGGATATGGTCGGTGGAGACATATCTGAGGTCGGAGCCGGAGTTGATGCTCGAACGGTTTTTGATTTGGTTGTCACCGCCTGATCCATCACCTCTGTTTGATGTCACACCTACCATCTGTGTACGTAATCCGTCGGAAGTTTGTGGTACACCGTCGGAAGTCAGACAGATTCCTAAAGATGTATTCTGGTCGCTTCCAGCCTGACGGTTTGAGTTGAGGGAAAATCCAGTAAGTGCGTTTTGCTGATAAAGGTTTCCAGGCAGCAGAATCATGACATCAGAAAGCGAAACAGGTTGGACATATTCGATAGCTGTTTCGTTCACTTCCAATTTATTGCGTTGGGCTTGTTTTGCCATCACGGTGACTTGCTCTAATTCGTAGACGGCATTTTTCAGTCTGATGTTTATGTTTATATCCTCGTTTGCCACAGTGACGGTTTTCTTTGCGTCGACATAGCCGAGGTTTTGAGTTTCAATTTTATAAGTTCCTACTGGTATGCGTTTGAATTCAAAATGTCCGTTTTCATCGGCCACTGTATTCATTTGTAGTTCATCGATAGAAACGTATGCGAATGGGATAGGACCATCGTTGGATGTGATGTTTCCGCTTATTTTGAAGTATTTGTTATGGACGTTGCCATTTTCTATGGCTTGAGAAAAGGCGTTGAGCAGAGATCCAAAAAGAAATAGGAAGCTCAATGTAAGTATTTCAAATGTTTTGCTCGTCGACATTATAAAAATAGTCTTTTTTGAAAAATCCGGGATGAAAATGTATTCATCCCGGATTCGAGGTAGTTGAAAAAATGGTATTTTACATCCCTGAGTTAAAAACTCAGATTATTTTCTCCATCCTTCTGGATAACTGACATAATCCTTATGTGGCGAAAGAATTTCGCAGTCGACAGAAGAGTCGTTGGTGTCGGCATATCCGTCTTTGTCGTTTCCTTTACGTTTCACAAGCAAACCGCTGTGGCATCCTTTTACCAACTGCTTACCGCGGTCAACAGTTTGAGGAAGTGCATTTGTCACTATATCAGAAGGAATGTCACTTGTTGCGATACCGTCAAGGATCATTGAAGCAGGGACACTCAACATTTGAATCTCAACATTGTTGTTCTCTTTGTCCTGAACTGTTGTGACACTTGAGTGTTCTGCGAAGAATTCGTCAAGAGTTTCCTGATTGCCGTTCTTCAACTTGAAAATGAACGCGTTGTAGTATCCTCTTGGATGCTGGTAGAAACCACCGCCACCACCATTGACTTCATTTTGTGCTGGATAAATTTCTCTTACATTAGGTACTTTTGGATTATCAACGTCGCTTGTATAAAGTTGTGGATCATAGATTTCGTAGTCAGCACCACTCAAGTCAATAGCGTTCTCGTATGTGTATCCGTCCCATCCAAGAGTGTCGACCTTGATGCTCTCAACAGATCCGTCAGCTGCAAAAGTAGTATCACGCTTTACTATAGGGTTCTTTCCTTCTGTAGCAGTGTGGTTGATTGCTGTGAAGGCGATGACGATTTTGTCGTGAGGCTTGACTGGAACATCGTATCCAGAACCAGGGATAACAATGAAACCGTCGACAGGGACCAAACCTTTTCCATAGAATTCATCATACCAGCTTTCTTTTTCCCTACAAGACGCTTGCATGGTATTTCCTACAGCAAGACCATCAGCGTAAAGCACTTTGTCAGTTGGGTTGTAAAGCACCATAAACTGGTCTGGGTGCATCATTCTTCCTCCGTTTCTTTCACCGTTGAAGAAAAGTTCTGAGAAGATGAACTGATAATCGCTTGAATTAGCAACAGTTGCGATAATTTTTGCCTCAATCTGCTGATTTTCCGACTTAATTGTCACATTCTGTTGTCTCAAGAAGATAATCTTACCGTCGACATCTTTTTCCATAGAGATATCGTATGTTCCGACAGGGACGTTGACATCAAGAGAAAGGGATCCGTCTGCATCCAATTCTGGAACATCGAAAGTGTAAACGTCTTTTGAGTTTACGTTTGTGAAGGTAACCTTTGCTCCAGCCAAAGCCTTGATATCTTTTGCAGATATTGCGTCGGCAACATCAGGTGAAATGTTTAGTGTAGACTTGATTGTTGATTCTGTTTTCACCTCGTCGTCTTCACACGCAGTGAATCCGAGAGAAAGTGACATTACTCCCGCTAACGCAAGAAATTTAAAATTTTTTTTCATATGAATTCTATAGTTGATGTTTAATTGGTTGTTTCAAAAATTTTGACACAATAATCCCCCTGGAGTCCCCTTCCTATCTTGTCAGTCGTACAACTTAAAAGAATTGAAAGGGATTCCTTTGTTTAATTCAAAAATATCAATGATTGTCAGGGGGATAGATGGGATTATTCCATTACTTCGAATGTCTGTGCCTCTACGTAATAAGTTGGATAGTAGTCTTTTTGATTATATTCCATCCATTTCTTCATCTCACTGTAATCCTTGCTCTTGCTACAGTGTTTGTGTTCACTTTCGCTCTCCTCTTTTTTTGCACTGCAACATGATTTCTGTTCGCTTGCTGCTGCTTCAGCCTGTTTTGCTTCAAATGCTGCAATCATCTCTTTGGTGATTCTGTTTTCTTTCACAACACCAACATACTTCACACTTTTTCCAGTCAATTCCTGACTAAACTTGCCAATCTCATCGTTAGCAAATACTGTCAAAGAAACTTCAGACTCATCGTTGTCAGCCAATTGACATTTTTTACCAGAACAGTGACATACTTTTTTCACAAAACCGCGTACGGCAACTTCTTTGCCAAGATATGAATCACCTTTTGCTGACACTTCTGAGGGAAGCAGCATTTCCATTCCTTTATTTTTGCAACACTCTGGCACATTGTCGGAAGACGTTGCTTCATTACCTTTGTTTTTACAGCATGCTGGCACCTCGTCAGATGAAGTAGACTCATTACTCTTTTTTTCTGAATTTCCGCAAGAGAATAGGAAAGCGGAAAGCACGATCATTAAAAATTTACGTTTCATTTTTTATTTTTTTTTTACGCTGCAAAGGTATCCTAATGTTAAAAAATGTGAAATCCCCATTTGTAGGCAAAATAGAGTAGTCCGTTTTTTTTATGTTTTTGACGGAATTCAGCCAAAAAGTGTATTTAAAAGGCTAATTTTCATGCACAAAATCCATCAAAAGGATAATCTTTTAAAAATTTGATTTATATTTGACACGGCTAAAACAAAAGCGTTTGTGATGCCGAATAGACGTGGCACGCCACGTCTTTACTATACTCTAACTCTAATACATAAAAATATGATAACTCTTACTACAATTAGACGGTGGGTGTATTGTGCCTTCACGTCTTTTTTTTGCCTACATGCCTATGGGCAAGGTAATGTTAATGTTTTTTTTAAGGATGGGAACAAGATCTCTGTTCCTATGGAGGCAGTCGACTCTTTGCAGGGCACTCCAAACCAGCAGATTATTTATATGTCGTATTCGTTGGACGATGTGAAGAAGATATCGTTCTCTGAAAGTGTATCTGAAAAGAATGTCGACTTGAAAGCTAAAGATAAAGTACAGGTTTTCAATCAGATATATTCAATGTCGGTAATAGTCGACGGAAAGAAAATATCTGTTCCTTTTGTCGACAATAATCCAATTGTGGCTTTTCCACCTAAGACAGAATCATTCGTGCCGTCGTTTTCGTCCTCTGGCTCCTTTATCTACGTTAATGGAAAGTTGTGGAATGAAGGAGACAAGGTCAACGTGGGGAAGGGTATAGAGATAAAGGTGGCTGCCTACAACGGTGACATCCGCACATATCTTCTTGACGCGTTAACTCCATCGTCTCCAATATTGGAAATTAAAGCCAGTGGATTATCAGCAGATTGGTCGAACGTGAAATCTATTTCGTTGGACGGCAAGGCTCTTGGTGATTGTGAAATCAAGGCTAAAGGTGGCGACTATGATCCAAACGAGAAAAACAGCTTCACTCTTAAGTTCGATAAGAAACAGGAAGTGTTGGGAATTACCCAAAACAAACGTTGGACTCTTGAAGCTAATGCTGGAGACGTGGCATGCATACGTGGCTTATTAGGTTACAACATTGCAAGCCGTGTCACTAATTCGTGGAATCCGCAAGCGAAGAAAGTAGCATTAATAGTTGATAATAAATATGTTGGCTGTTATTTGATTTCTGAGCAACCACGTGTATGCAAGGGTAGAGTGGAGAGTGGTATCCTTATGAACATTGAGGATAAAGCCAGCAAAGGTGATGATTACTTCACAAGCTCAATCTTCAATTCTGCTTTTATAATGAAAGATCCTGAAACGGGTATGGATGGAGCTCAACTTGTCCGCACACGTGAGTTGGTGTACAAATTGGAGAAAGCAATAGTAGCAAAGAAATGGAGTGATGTGCATTCTATACTCGACATCCAGAGTTTGGCAGAATGGGTTGTGGTGAACGAGTTAGCTAAGAACGACAAATCGTTTGCAAGCGACACATACCTATACGTTGACGATGACCAAAAGATTTATTTTATTCCGTCTACTCAATCAGCAAAGGCTTTCAATGCAGACTCTGATTACGAGGGATTCACAGCCTACGACAGAAACTGGGTGTCGTTGCTCAAGGACGACGCTGATTTCGTCTCAGCAGTGAAGAAGGCATTCGGAAAAATCTCGTCGGCTGAAAGCGCGATCCTTTCATGGGTAGATGCTGAGGCTGAAAAGACAATGGGAGACGTGTTGGCGAATGGTTCCATCAACAGCCGTGCTGATTACGAAAATGAGATCGCAAACCTAAAAAACTGGATTTCAGCGAGAATCGAATGGCTTTCTAATCAGTGGAAATAAAATGACGTAGGGGTGGATTTCAAACTTACCCACATAAAATGAAACAATCATGAGAAATACATTATATATATGTAAAAATGAGAGATCTCGTGTCTCTACAATTGCACTGCTTCTTTCTATAGCAGGCACAATCCAGGCACAAACAGTTGATTTTGATGGTGATACATACAATGTCAGCAATATCAACAATTTAAATATCGAGGGTAAGTCGCATACGTTCAATCTTACTTATCCTGTATCAGATATTAAGGAGGTAACGTTTTCTCCAAGTTCTATTGATTTCAATAAAGCCGACAAGAAAACGTCGGGTAATGAGATTAAGTCATTCTCATTCAAAGCGTTATATAATAATGGTGTTGTAGTGGCCGACGTCGCTGGCAAGATCAATGGTGATGAAATCAGTGTCTTTATTCCTTATTATGAAGGTGGAGCTATCAAGGCATCGTTCGAGTCGACAGGAACTGTCTATGTGCGTGGCAACCAGCAGAAGAGTGGAGTGAGTGGTAATGTTTACAGTGGCAATGTAGAATATAAGGTGGTGGATGCCGACGGCAATATCCATACCTACACAGTGAAGGTTTACAACAGTGGTCTGCCAATTATCCGTATTGATGGCCCAGCCGACATGGCCTCCAAGATGTGGAACGGAGAGTATCCGCTTAAAATGACCTCTGCGGACGGAAAAACACTTGCTTCAGTCACATCAGAGATTAAACCTAAAGGTGGACAGAATTCTGCGTCGAAACGAGATTTCAACGTCAAGTGCAGCAAGAAGACAGCCTTTGGCAATATGACTAAAAACAAGCGTTGGATTCTTCTATCCAATGTCGACGACGCTTCTATGCTTCGTAATCAAGCCGGACTCGCTCTTGGCAAAGAGTTGACAGGTATGGCTTGGACTCCTTCATCACAATTCGTAGAAGTAGTGATGGGTACTGTAGAGACGCACGGACGTGCGTCTCAAGAATCCGTCAAACATCTCGGCACTTACCTCCTTTGCGAGCAGATACGTTGTGCTGACGGAAGAGTGCAGGAATCAGCGGTTTGGGAAATCACAAACGACATAGAGGCTGACGACATATGGTTTGTATCAGATAAGGGAACAAAGGTTCGTTTGGAGGATTCGGCTGAAGATGATGCTTCAAAGGAGTTGGAGAAAGCAAAAGAGGCAGTCAACAAGTTTGAGGCTGCTCTGTATGGAGGAAAATCCTTCGCCTCATATATCAATGAGGAGAGTTTTGTCGACTGGATCTGGGCAAACGAGATCTGCAAGAATGAGAAGTCGTTCAAGAAAGATTGCTACTTCCGTGTGGTGGATGGAAAAATCGTGATGTCGCCAATCTTCTCGAATGAGAAATGGCTTGGCAACAATGATCAGTCATACGAAGGTTTCTCAACCATCAATTCTGGTTGGTGTGAAAAGATGATGCGTGACGTGGATTTCTCATCAGCGGTTTCAAGTCGCTTCAAAGAGATAGCGTCGACAGAAAGCACTATCTGCTCTGCTATTGAAGATTATAAAGACTTGATTTCACTTTCGGCAGATGCCAATGCAAAACTATGGGGAAATTCAAATCTCAGCAATGAAATCTCATCTCTAACATCTTGGATAAAAAAGAGATACGCTTGGTTGTCGACAATGAACGACGGTATCAGCAAGTGTGCTAAAGCCGATAAGGCGACAAGCAACAACGAGATGAAATCCTTCGACATCAAGAAGTCATCCAACGGTAATGCTCTGCTTGAAGACTATACTGCCACTATCGCCAACGACAGTGTGAAGATCTTTGTGCCATACTTGGTGAATTTCAATCTGCAGGCTGATTTCACTGTTGCCAACGGAGCAAAAGTTTACTGCAATGGTGAGGAGATACAGAGTGGCAAGAGTAGTGTCGACTATCTAAAACCACAGCAATTCAAGGTGGTGGCAAGCAATGGCGACGTGCATACTTACACTGTCTGCATCTACAACAGCGGTTTGCCTGTCATCTATCTCACTACGAAGAACAACCAGGCTATCAACAGCAAGGAGACATGGCTTGACGGTGCGCAATTCACTGTATATAAAGCAGATGGAACTGTTGATTATGATGCTGCTCCAGAGTTGGCTCAGGTGAAAGGTCGAGGCAATTCCACATGGTCAGCCTCAACAGAGAAGCGTCCGTATGCCGTGAAACTCAACAAGAAATCACGCATCTTGGGAATGTTGGAGCATAAGCGTTGGGTGTTGATGGCAAACTTCTACGATGCCACTTTCTTCCGCAACACAATGTCGAACTACCTTGGCAAGAGATTCACTAATCAGCAGTGGGTACCGAGTGGATATAATTGTGAACTTGTGTTGAATGGCTCACATAAAGGAAACTACTACTTCTGTGAGCAAGCCAAGATCAATGAAAACCGTGTCGAAGGAGAGTTTTTGATTGAGGCAGATATCAAAGAGGGAATCAAGAACGGAGCTATTGAAGGTCCGAAATCACACAATGCCTTCTTCACAAAAGATCCGGAATTGGCAACAAACTCATCTGATTATCAGAATGTAAAGAGCATCATTGACAAGTTTGAGACAGCACTTTATGGTGGAGACTACAGCAGTTTGGAGAAACTGATAGACTTGGAGAGTTTTGTCGACTGGTATATGATCAAAGAGTGGTCGCACGACATTGACGGAAACATGCATACAAGTTGCTACTTCACAATCATGGACGACGGCAAGATAAAGATGGGACCGATGTGGGATTTCGATATTGCGTGGGGAGGCAATCCGTTTGCAAGCATGGGACAGGGTTATAACGCTTACGAAGGTTACTACATCACTACCAATCCAATTACTCAACCGCAAGGCAAGACCTGCACAAGCTGGTTTGGCGAGTTTATCAAGATGCCGGCGTTCAAACAACTGTTGAAGGAGAAAGTGCTTGAGGCCAATTCACACATGGATGAGATCCTTGCCTATATCGATGAAAACACAGAGTATATGCTATTATCAGCTACAGCCAATAAAGTAGGAAATGCGTCAGGAGGCGGAATGTTTGGAGGCTTCGGAGGATTTGGCGGCTTTGGTGGCGGTTTCGGCGGCTGGGGCGGCGGATTCGGTGGAGGAGGCGGAAACACGTCGGCAGGCACAACACCAGAGTCATATCGTCAGAGCATGAGCGACTTGAAAAACTACGTCAAGACACGCATGGAATGGTTTGTGAAGGAAGTGAAGGGATTCTGATTGAGATAAATTTTGTGGAGGCACAGCAATAACATTCATAAGAAAGGCAGTCGATCCCTGGGTAGTGTAAAATGAACTGTGTCAAGTGTTAAATTCAACTCAAATTTTTGCTGTTTTACTTTTTCTTTTCACTGCGAAAATAATGTAAAAAGGCTCATAAATCAAGAGTTATTCTTAAATTTGTGTGCTGTTCGAAGCGTAACGGGGCTCTGCTGGGGAGCAACCCTGCCAGGAATACGACAGCGAAGAATAAAAAGTCTGGGAGGTTGGAAGGTTCCGCCTCCCTTTGACTTTTAATCTTCCCTATGCCAAGAAAAACCCAAAGAGATGTATGCCGGGACGGCATACGCTTACATCAGTGAGAATCTGTCTTCAAATTTGATGGCCAGCTGCTGTGATATCTGCCCCCAATTGGACAAGCTCATTGTCCATTTTTTCTTTATGTTGCGGTATGCAAGGTATACCAGTTTTTCAAGGGATTGGTCGTTTGTGAAAACACCCTTGTTCTTTGTCACCTTGCGGATTTGTCTGTGGTAGCCCTCCACAGTGTTGGTCGTGTAAATGAGTTTCCTGATTGGTGCTGTGTACTGGAAGTATTCCGTAAGGAGATCCCAGTTGTCTCTCCATGATTTGATTACAATTGGATAGTCCTCTCCCCATTTTGAGTCCAATTGGTCAAGTGCTTCTTCTGCGGAGTCTTTGTTTACTGCCTGATACACAGTCTTAAGATCCTTCATGAACTCCTTCTGGTTCTTGCTTGCGACATACTTTATCGAGTTCCTTATCTGGTGGACGATGCACAGCTGGACAGATGTTTGTGGGAACACGCTTTTGATTGCATCAGGGAATCCCTTGAGTCCGTCAACACATGCGATAAGGATGTCCTGGACTCCTCGGTTCTGAAGGTCAGTCAGCACGCTGAGCCAAAAGTTGGCCCCCTCGCTGCGGGACACATACATTCCAAGAAGGTCCTTCTTGCCTTCTTTGTTGATTCCCAGCACGTTATAGATGGCTTTGGTTACCGCCTGTCCCTTTTCGTCCTTGACCTTGTAGTGGATGGCGTCCAGCCATACTATTGCGTAAACCTCGTCCAACTGACGTGATTTCCACTCTTTTATCTCGGGCAGTACCCTGTCTGTTATTGCGCTGATTGTCTCCGCTGAGATACTGCTGCCCACGTTCTCTTCGTACCATCTGCTTATCTCTCGGGTGCTTGCTCCTATGGCGTACAGCCCGATTATTTTGTCCGCTGAACCTTCTGCCAGAATCGTCTCTCTTTTCTTGATTATTTGGGGCTCGAAGCTCCCGTTTCTGTCTCGGGGGGTTGATACTGTTATCTCTCCATAAGGCGTCTGTACCTGTTTCTCCATCTTTCCGTTGCGACGGTTGCCTTCCTCTCGCTCTTCTTCGCTCATGTGGGCGTCCATCTCCCCCTCCAGCACTGCATTCAGGATGCTCTGGATCATCGGTGCTAACGCTCCGTCCTTGCCGAACAACGGCTTCCCTGCCAAGCATTGCTTGACTATCTCCTCTCGCATTCTTACGAATTCTTCTGTTTCTTTTGTGTCCATACTTCTTTAACGTTTTTGTTTCTTTTTTATTGTATGACACAGTTTAATTTACAGTCTC
>JAZUIF010000051.1:0-28663 GCA_045642085.1 Paludibacteraceae bacterium
CAACAGCAAATGCTTGCTAATCAAGAATTATTAGAACAATTATCTAAGGCTCAGTCTGAAGTTTTAGCGGAGGCAATTGATTTGTGGAAAAAACAAGAATTAGAGAAAGTCAGAGCTAATCCAGGAGATTATATTTCCATGGAAACTCCTGAGAAAAACTAATCTAAATTTATCAACGTAAATAAAAGTTTAATTTATGAGTAATAATAAAGATGATTGGAAGAAATCTTATTCTACTATAGTTTCAAAAAACGAATCTGTCAATAAGTCATTAAAAAATAGTCCAAATCATGATAAAATCAAATCTTCTTTAAGACAAGTTGCAAAAAGAAGTTCTATTACTTCTGTTGAACCCGAAATTCCAAGTTCGCCCAAGGTTATTATTGATTCTCAAAATAGATTAAATTCTATGAGTGTGTACGAAAAGAATCAATATGATGCCATAAAAGTGTGGCAAGGAGAGGAACCAAATGTTGTATCTCAAGCTGTTGGCTTCGTTTTTAAGCCTGCAACATGGTTGATCGAAAAAGTTATACCTTCTAAAGCTATTGAAGGTGCATTAACGGCATGCAACGGAATGGCTCAGTGGTTTTGTGACGTTGATGATATAAGGCGAGATGGTAATGTTAATTCTATTTCTGAATTAAAAAATAAAAGTTTAGAGTTGTCAGACACATTAGCAAACGAAGTTCATAATTGGGCAATTGCTGCAGCTACGGCTGAAGGAGGAGCTGCTGGCTTTTTCGGGTTACCTGGAATGATAGCGGATGTTCCTACTTTAATTACAATGGGATTGCGAGTGATACACAAAATTGGTATTTGTTATGGATTTGAATGTAAAACAGAAGAAGACAAACAATTTATTTTTGCAATTATGTCTGCTGCAGGTTCCAATACAATGAAAGAAAAAAACACTGCGGTATTACTGCTTCGCCAAATTACAGTCAAAATCTCAAAAGAAACTTTTAAACAAATGGCAGCAAATGCAGCTGTAAAAGGTATTGGTCTTGATGCTGCGATAATTGCCATTAAAAATTTGGCTAAACAGCTTGGCATAAATATCACAAAAAGAAAAGCTTTGCAAGCGATTCCTCTTATTGGGTTAGGAGTTGGTGCTGCCATGAATGCTCAGTTTATTACAGATATAGCGTGGGCTGCAAGACGTTCGTTTCAAGAACGTTGGCTAAGCGAAAATCGTTTGATTGATGTCGAATGTGAGATTGTACAATCATAATTACTTAGTTTAAGAATTATAACAGCGAAAGCATATTGGAATAACAATGAAAACACCTTCACTCATAACAAAAACATTGCTTGCCCTATGCGGTTTAGCAATAGCATACTTCCTACTCCATGCCAAATTCGCAACCTATACCGAGCCAAAGGATGTATTGTCGGCATTGGATTTGGACTTGTCGACTTATCAAATCACATCAAGCGACAACAACCTTGATAGAGGATCTTCACGATGGGATTGGTACAGTTATGAAATCTCTTTTCCACTTGATGATACGACTAAAATCCTCAAACAATTGGAATCTAATGGCTGGGAATATAATTCTAAAAATGGCAGCTACTGGAAGAGTCAGGAAGTCGACGGAGATCTTACGTATAGCTCCAGCGTATATCCGAAAGAAGGCAAGGCACGTCTACAAGTCGATATTGACGAAATGTATAGGGCAAGAGATATCTTCATGGCTTTTTTCATTGCGATTATCTTCATCTTAATTGGTATTATTTATCTGATTGTAAAAAAGCTATAACATAGAATATAAACATATCTATTTTTTCTCTTGAAATTCAACAATGTAGATTCACCTCAAGAAACCTATTAAATTCATTTAATCTCAAATCGATATGAATAAAAAGTTATTTTTTCTTTTAATCTCGATCTGTTTATTAGTTACTGGTTGCAGTAATGTGCCTAACCAACAATCTCCTTATGAAGGAATACTGACAGAACAAACGGAGGCTGTTAAGAATCTAATTCAAGCAGCCCATCATATTGACAGTGACGACGCTTCATATTGGGCTAATGAGACTGCCGATAGTATACTTAATACTATCACGCCTGAAGGATCTTTTTATATTCAACAATCGAAAATTTACTCTGCTTTAACTTATGTTTTCTTCGGAATGTCATACACCAGATCTATCCTTTGCGGTCCCGAAGCTTTAGAAAGGACAAGCCAATACGTGACTTTTCCTCTTTCATGTTCTACTCCAGAAGATTCTATTATGCTATATGCTTCCATAATTGAAAGAATGTCCATCTCTGCCTCTATAAATTTTTATTTTCTTTCAAAAATCGAATCGTCAGATATAGAAAAAGCACAAAATTTGATTGAAATAGAGGACAGGTTTGACGACATCATGATTAATGAAATTTCTGAATATTCCGGCGATTATTCAAAATTCATATTGCTAAAAAACAAAAATCTTTTCTGCAAAGCATTCGCTACATTAATATTTGATTGTGACGCAACTATTAATGATGGTGAAATAGATAATGAATTATTTGACGAAATGATCTCTTTAGCTAAGGAACAAGACAAAATATTGGCAGATGATATCGAAGAGGTGTGCAGCCTTAGCGAAGACGACTTTTTAGAAATTCTTCATAAGAGTACCCACATACAATCAAGGCATATACAAATTCTTGCCGACAGAATCTCAAAATTACCAGGATCACATTGATAATCTCCAAAGGCAATCATCCATCTTTGGTGCAGAAACCAAACAACCGAACGAATCTGCCATAAACAACCGAAAAGAAACCTAACTCATTAATGTTCAACAAAAACACAATTCCATCTTTCATGATGGTTTTGATCGGAATAGGTAAATATACGTACCTTAGTGAAGATGGCGTGTATATCGTGCATATTGATTGTCTGAAACCAAAAATTTCTTGATTTAAGGTATGAAATCTGTGCAAATCACAAAAAAACATACCCCTTAACGGATTTTTTTGACAAAAACGGACTATTTTGGGGCGAAAATCTGTGCAAATCACAAAAAAACACCCCTTAACGGATTTTTTTTGACAAAAACGGACTATTTTTGGGGCGAAAATCTGTGCAAATCACAAAAAACATACCCTATGATTATAAAAAGAGACTTTTATTTACAGAATCTAATCAACAGTCAGGGAAATGGCTTAGTCAAAATAGTCACAGGAGGAAGACGATCAGGAAAGTCATTTCTCTTGTTTAACATTTTCCATAACTATCTTATTGAATCAGGAATTACAGAAGATCACATCATCGAATTATCTTTAGACGATAGAAAAAATAAAGAATATAGAGATCCTGATTTACTTCTTGAATATATTGAAAACAAAGTAAAAGACAAAGGAAAATATTATGTCATTCTGGATGAGATTCAATTTGTTGAGGATTTTGTTGAGGTCATGTTAAGTCTGATGCACAATAGTCAATTTGAAGTATATGTCACAGGGTCAAACTCAAAATTCTTATCAAAGGATATAGCGACTGAGTTTCGAGGAAGAGGGGAGGAAATAAGAGTTTGGCCACTTTCGTTTGCTGAATATTATTCAGCTGTAGGTGGAGATAAACGAGCAGCTTGGAATGAATACTATACTTTTGGTGGGCTTCCACAAGTGTTATTGATGGAGACAGATGAGAAAAAAATGGAATATTTAAGAACCATTTTTGAACTCACTTACATCAATGATATATTTGAAAGAAACAAGTTGAAAAATCCAGAAGGATTTAAGCAACTTGTTCAAGTAATTGCATCAGGAATTGGCAGTCCAACCAACCCAACTCGCATTGCAAACACATTTAGATCTGGTGAGAAGATAGTCATTAAGGAGAGTACTATACGAAATTATTTGACTTATATGGAAGATGCTTTTTTGATAGAAGAAGCCAAAAGATTTGATGTGAAAGGCAGAAAATATATTGGCACAGAAAACAAATACTATTTTACTGACTTGGGATTGCGAGGTATATCTCTTAATTTCAGGCAACAAGAGGAAACTCACATTATGGAAAACATCGTCTACAACGAATTAAGGAGAAGAGGTTATCTTGTTGATGTAGGAGTAGTTGAGAAATGGGAAACAAACAATGAGGGGCAACGAAAACGAAAAGAATTTGAAATAGATTTCGTCATAAACAAAGGTTCAGAAAGAGTTTATATACAATCCGCTTACCAAATGCCCACGCATGAAAAGATTGTTCAAGAACAAAATTCACTCCTAAATGTGAGAGACAGTTTCAAGAAACTTATAATCGTTTGGGATGATATAAAAGAGAAGGTAGACGATAATGGGATAATCACCATAAGTTTGTTAGACTTTCTCTTAGACAACTATAAATTATAAATATCCTTGCATATTTACCACTTTTCTTTACAAAAAGGAATTTGTAGTGCATAACCTTTTTTAATTCTTCCTTTATCCGTAAATTTGCGAGAGTTTACAAAAAATCAAGATGAAAAACATCGACTATATCTCTTTAAGCGACATTGAAAATATCCTCTACAAAGGAGAGCAGCTTTCATTTGCTCCAAACGTATGGGAGAGAGTAAATAGAAGCTACGACTTCCTAAAATCATTCTCTGGCGAACGCATCATCTACGGAATCAACACTGGTTTCGGACCGATGGCTCAGTGGCGTATCTCAGACGAAGACCGTGAGGCATTACAGTACAACATCATCCGCAGCCACTCTACTGGTGCTGGCAATCCATTGCCTGACGTATATGTGAAAGCAGCAATGATCGCACGTATCGGTACATTCACACAGGGAAAGAGCGGAATCCATAAGAGTATTGTCGACTTGCTAATGAACTTCATCAACAAAGACATCACTCCTTTCATTCCAGAGCACGGTAGCGTGGGTGCGAGTGGCGACCTTGTGCAGCTTGCCCATCTTGCGCTTACTCTGATTGGAGAGGGCGAGGTGTTCTACAAAGGAGAGAAGCGTCCGGCTGGAGAAGTGATGAAAGAGTGTGGACTTGAGCCAATCAAGATGTTTATCCGCGAAGGATTGTCGCTTACAAACGGAACATCTTTCATGACAGGAATCGGCCTTGTCAACCTTATAAATGCAAAGAAGCTTCTTCGTTTCGCCACTATCGCAAGCGTGATGATGAACGAAATAGCAAGTTCATACGACGATTTCATGTCGGAACCGATTAATGCGGTGCGACGTCAGCGTGGCCAAGGAATCATCGCTGAGCAGATGCGTGAGATTGCGAAAGGAAGCAAATGTATGCTCGACAGAAAGAGTGAGATGTACGATAAGAAGCACACAGAAGAGGTCTTCACTCATAAGGTGCAGCCATACTACTCTTTGAGATGCATTCCTCAAATTCTAGGTCCAATATTGGAGACGATGGAGAATGTAGAAAGAGTTCTTATCAACGAGGTAAACTCCGCTTGTGATAATCCGATTGTGGACCCAGAGACAGAGGAGGTTTACCACGGTGGTAATTTCCATGGTGATTACGTATCATTCGAGATGGATAAGCTAAAAATTGCCGTGACAAAAATGACGATGCTTTGTGAGAGACAGATGAACTACCTATTCCACGACAGAATCAACGGCATCCTACCTCCATTTGTCAACCTTGGCAAACTTGGTTTGAACTATGGTTTGCAGGCATCACAGTTTACAGCCTGCTCAACTACCGCAGAATGTCAGACATTGTCTAATCCAATGTACGTGCATTCGATTCCTAACAACAATGATAATCAGGACATTGTGTCGATGGGAACAAACTCAGCGTTGCTTGCCAAACGAGTGATTGACAACTCATTCCAAGTGATTGCCATCCACTTTATGGCGATAGTACAGGCGGTAGATGCACTCAACGTAGCCGACAAGTTGTCGCCGCTAACTAATCGCGTCTACAACGATATCAGAGCCTTTTTCCCACGTTTTGAAGATGACACTCCTAAATATAAAGATATCGAAAAGATGATAATTTTCTTGAAAGAGCAAAGTTATTAACAATTATTGCATATATTTGCAGAAATATTGTTTATCGGATACGACACAAGATATGAAAAACACGTTTTTAATAGGTTTGGCACTTTCGCTATTTGTATGCTTCAATGCCTCTGCAAAAAAGTCGAGTGATGCAAAGAAAGCGGGAACAACAAAAAAAGAACTTCCTCCTCTAGAAAGAGATAGTTTTGACCACGCTACTGCGAAAGAGATGAATCCCGAATTGAAAAGGGAGGATTGTTTGTATGAGCCACGCGAAGTAATGTTAGAAGTCCATGCAGGTTTGAATATGTCTGACTATGCTTCAGACTATCACTCTACAGATTTCAAATTTGGTCCGAAAGTTGGTATCGGTGTTGATTTTCCTATCAAGAACATATTCTCTATTGCCCCAGAGCTTAACATAAGTGTAATCGGAGCGATGGTAAGATACGATGAGAATTGTAGTGCGAAAGAGCGTCTTACATATATGGATATCCCAGTTTACGCAAGATGGCAGTTCACACACAGCCAGACAAAACCATTTATCGCATTTGCTCCTACACTAGGAGTAGGATTGGGAGGAAAGAGAGTCTATGAAAACGACGCTCGTCTGATGACTTCAGAAGAGGAGAAAAAAGTTCCTTTGTTTGCACCAAATCAGGAGACAGAGGAGCAAAACGCATACTATAAGAAGGCAGACTTTGGAATTAGCTTCAAAGCTGGTGTATATGTAAAGACAAAATGGGCAGTAACAATTGGTTACCAAATGGGAGTTGCCAAGATATGCAACGAGAAATATTTTGACGAAATCATCCCAGGATATTTTAACGACAGAATATTAACGAAGGCACCAAGTGTAAAAAATGCTAGCTTCTTCGCAACTTATTCTTACTACTGGTAATTAAAGAAATGACAATAAGGGCAGTCACATTGCTTATATTCAGCATGTTAACTTTGGAAAACTGTTTCTCGGAACAGTTTTCCAAATTCTTTGTGGACTTTTTTCTAGACACAAAGACACAGGCAGAGAAAGTGACATACCCATATTTTAATGGAGGAGACAGAACACTCACAAAGAGTGGATGGCAGACAATAAACCTAAAGAACAAAAATAAGATGGTTATTGTTTGTGCTGACTCCCTTGAATCAGTAGCGAAAGAAGACAATGTAGAAGTCGCAATAACAAACGGTTCAAAGCAGAGCGGCATCAAGCATATCTTCAGCAAGCAAAGCAAAGTTTGGAAGCTAAACAACAGTCGAGGATTCTCGTCGACAGAATATGCCGACAAAAGCTTTATGACATTCATTGAGAGATTCTCATCCGATGTCGAATTTCAGAAAAAAACAATCATTTTCCCTTTACCGGAAAAGACAATACAAATTTCAGCCGACAATAAAGAGACGCAAATTGCCAGCAAACTGCATATGCCGCGCACATGGGCTCCCGTCGGATTCATAGGACAGACAACTCAAATCTGTAGTTTTATTCAGACAGGAGAGGACGCCAACAACCGTCGAATAGTGATATTTGAGAATGGTGTCAAAAGTCTTAGTTATAATTTCATCAGCATACGAGGCAACTGGTTCTTGATTGAGATAGAGAGATACGTAAAATAATGGCGGAATATCTTGCCATATGTTAAAGTTTGGCCATTCCATCCCGTCGCCACAATTTGCGACAAAAATTTTCATTTAAGCTTTAAAAAAACTAATTTTGCGAACTAATTGCGATTCTATACGAAAAAATATAAAAAAGTTTAATAATAAAAATGAAGCAATTTAAGCTACTTAACAATGTCGTAGGCGGAGTTGTGTTCTTGATCTCATTGGTCGTTTACCTACTCACAATCGAACCGACTGCAAGTTTCTGGGATTGCGGTGAGTTTATCAGTACCGCATACAAGTTAGAAATTGGTCACCCACCTGGAGCACCATTCTTTATGTTGATGGCGAGATTCTTTACTCTTTTCGCCTCAGATGTTCATCAAGTAGCTAAGATGGTCAATGTATTCTCGGCATTTATGTCGGCTTTGACTATTCTATTCCTATTCTGGACAATCACACATTTGGCAAAACGCTTGGTAGTCAAAGCTGAGGAGCAGCTTACACTAGGCAACACTATCGCTATTCTTGGAGCAGGTGTTGTAGGAGCTTTGGCATACACATTCTCCGACACATTCTGGTTCTCAGCTGTTGAGGCAGAGGTTTATGCGTCGTCGTCAATGTTCACAGCAGTTGTCTTCTGGGCAATTTTGAAGTGGGAAGACGTTGCAGACCGTCCATACGCTAACAGATGGTTGGTATTGATCGCATATTTGATGGGACTTTCAGTAGGTGTCCACCTATTGAACTTGCTATGTATCCCTGCCCTAGTGCTTGTATACTACTTCAGAAAATTCAAGTTTAGCTGGAAGGGTGTATTTATCTCATTGATTGTGTCTGTCATTCTTTTGGCAGTTATCCTATACGGTATCGTACCAGGCTTCGTAACTGTAGCTGGATGGTTTGAGCTATTGTTTGTCAATACTTTAGGATGTTCATTCAACACCGGAGTCATTGTCTACAGCATAGCACTAATCTCTTGTTTGGTAGGAGGCATCTATACTTCTTACTCAGAGAAATATGAGAAGTCGAAATTACCTACAATTTTATTTATTGCATCAGTAATTCTTCTTGGTATTCCATTCTTCGGAAGCCACATAGGATTGGGATTATTCCTTATTGCAGCTATGGTTGCTTATTTCTTTTTCATCGAAAAAGGAAGAAACACACCTATGTCGCTATTGAACACTGTACTTACATGTTTGACAGTGATTCTTCTTGGCTACTCTTCATACGCAACTTTGGTTATCCGAAGCAGTGCCAACCCAACAATGGACCAGAACTCTCCAGATGACGTATTCTCATTGAAGAGCTATTTGAACCGTGAGCAGTATGGCGACACACCACTTCTTTACGGAGAGAGCTTTGCATCAGAGTTCAAGTACGACAGAAACGGTTCTGTGGCTAAAGAACATGGTGAGAATCTATACGCAAAGAAAATTAAGGATAATGAGAACGAGCCAGACAAGTATTTTGTTTACGATCAGAAGACAAAGTACATCTACCAGAGCCAGTTCTTGATGTTCTTCCCACGTATGTATTCACGTTCAGCAAGCCATATCTCAGCATACAAGAGTTGGTCGAACTTCACTGGAACAAAGGTAAAAGCTGACGACGGAAAGAAAGTCGAGGTTCCTACATTCGGTGATAACATGACATACTTCTTTAAGTATCAGGTTGGTTTCATGTACTGGAGATACTTCATGTGGAACTTTGTAGGTCGACAGAACGACATCCAGGGACACGGCGAAATCACTCACGGAAACTGGCTTTCAGGTATTGACTTCATAGACGAGATTCGTCTTGGTGACCAGTCTAATCTACCAGATGATTTGAAGAACAACAAGGGAAGAAACTGCTATTACTTCTTACCTTTGATTCTTGGTTTGCTTGGTATCCTTTACCAGTTCAACAAGAATAAAAAAGGAACAGAGAGTTTCTTGCTTGTCAGCGTACTATTTTTCATGACAGGTTTGGCAATCGTTGTTTACTTGAACCAGTATCCATTCCAGCCACGTGAGCGTGACTACGCATATGCAGGTAGCTTCTACGCCTTCTGTATATGGATTGGTTTGGGAGTGTTGTACATTTTCGATTTGATAGCAAAATATGTAGACAAACGAATTGCTGCTACTATCGCATGTCTATTGTCAATGAGTGTGCCTACAATCATGGCGGTAGAGAACTGGGACGACCACGATCGTAGCGACAGATACACATGTCGTGATTACGGTGCTAACTACTTGAAGACTATCCCTGCAAACGGAATCATCTTCACTAACGGAGATAACGATACATTCCCATTGTGGTACAACCAGGAGGTTGAAGGAGTAGGTTCAGACTGTCGTGTAGCCAACCTATCATACTTGCAGATGGCATGGTATATCGACCAGATGCAGCGTGATGCATACGAGTCTAAGGCAATTCCTATGGGAATGAAGAGCAAAGACTATTCTAACGGCAAGTTGGATGTCGCTTATATCGACAAGAGAATCAACAAAGAGATGTCTATCGACGAAGGCTTCAAATACTTGCTTGACAAGAAAACAGCAAAACAGCTTGGTTACAGAGATGGTATCGATGTACTTCCTACAACTAAGCTAGTTCAGCCAGTCGACAAGAATGCTGTTGTTGCCGCTGGTATCGTAGATCCAAAAGACACTGTCCGCATCTTAAAGGATACAGTGATGATGGTCAACGAGCCAAATCCAAACAATAATGGCAAGGTTGAGCCTCATTTGAAGAGAGTCATGCTAGACATGACAGAAAAAGTCATCGAGGATATCAAGATCGATTTGAGCAAGAAGTCTTATCTAGGTAAGCAGGATTTGTTCATCCTTGATTTGATCCGCTCAAATAAAGACTGGAAGACTCCTATCTACTTCGCAGTCACAGTGGGAAGAGACAGCTATCTTGGTCTTGACGAATACCTTGAGCTAGAAGGTATGGCATACCGTTTGGTTCCATACAAGACTCATGGTGGAGTCAACTCAGAGAAGATGTACGACAACATGATGAACAAGTTTGCTTGGGGTAATGTCAGCCAGCCAGGCATCTACATGGATGAGAACAACTGCCGTATGGCAAGAACTTTCCGTCATATGTTTGTACGTCTTGCTTCTGAACTTGCAGAAGAGGGCAAGAAGGACAAAGCTATTGAGGTGCTTGACAAGTGTATGGCAGAGATTCCTACATACAACGTGCCAATCGATCTAACTTCATGCAACATCGCTCATTTGTATGCTAATCTTGGCGAGAAAGAGAAAGCAGAATCAATCATCGACGAGATTTTCGAGAACTGCAAGCAGTATAGAGCTTGGAACAAATCGCTCACAAAAGAGCAGAGAAAGTCAGCTTCAGAAGATATCAACGAGCGTTTCGACATGATGAGATATATTGCCTCTACAGCAACAAAGGCTTGTAGCAAAGAGAAGGCCGATGAGATCCGTAAAGAGGCAGAGGATTTCTATCAGGAGGTAGAGCAATAATTGATCATCGATGATTATAGAACAACCACCACGTATGTTCAGGGCATTTTTCCCCTGGACAACGTGGCGTATAAAAAAAGAGTCAGACAAAACCGTCTATCTCACATTCGACGACGGTCCAATTCCACAAGTGACGGAGTGGGTGCTCGACATACTCGACCGTTACAATGTGAAAGCGACATTCTTCTGTGTGGGTGATAATGTCCGAAAATATCCTGACATCTTTCAAAAAGTAGTGGATAGAGGACATAATGTCGGCAACCACACCTATAATCATCTCCGTTCGTGGGGGACATCAGCTAAACGCTACTGTGAGAATGTGGAGAAAGCCAACCAACTGATCCATTCTCCATTATTCCGTCCGCCACACGGCATCATTCGTCCGACCACTATCCTTTTCTTAAGGAAAAGATATAAAATAGTGATGTGGGATGTAGTGACAAGAGACTACAACAAGAATCTCACGCCTGATGACATCTTCAACAAAGTGAAGACGTACACAAGAGATGGATCCATCATTGTTTTCCACGATTCATTGAAGTCGAAGAAAAACATCGAAGGAGCATTGGCTAAAAGTATTGAATGGCTGTTAAACGAAGGCTATTCATTCAAAAAAATTGAATATTAAACATCCACAAAGACACGGCACGCACAAAGACGCGGCACGCCACGTCTCTACGGAAAAAAACAAAACATAGATGAACGTACTAATATTGGGAAGCGGAGGTAGAGAGAACGCCTTAGCTTGGAAGATTAGAGAGAGCAAGAAAGTAGACAATCTTTTCGTTGCACCAGGAAATGCAGGAACTGAACTTCTTACAAGAGAGGTAAACGGGAAGACTGTAGGTTGCAAGAACGTTGCCATGAAGGCAGACGATTTCGACGCAATCAAGAAATTCGTGCTTGAGAACGACATCGAAATGGTAGTTGTAGGTCCAGAGGATCCACTTGTAAAGGGCATCTACGATTACTTCCAGAACGACGCAGCACTTAAGAGCATCAAAGTTATCGGACCATCTAAGGAGGGTGCTAGATTGGAAGGAAGCAAAGACTTCGCCAAAGCTTTCATGATGCGTCATAATATTCCAACTGCAAGATACAAGAGTTTCACAAACGAGACTATCGAGGATGCATTCGCATTCCTTGCCGAGCTTGAGGCTCCATACGTGCTAAAGGCAGACGGTTTGGCTGCTGGTAAGGGTGTGCTTATCCTTAACACATTGGAGGAAGCAAAGGCAGAGCTTAAGACAATGTTGACAGGAAAGTTTGGTGATGCCAGCAAGACTGTTGTCATCGAGGAGTTCTTGTCGGGAATCGAGTGCTCAGTATTCGTGCTTTCAGACGGAAAGAACTACAAGGTTCTTCCAGTAGCAAAAGATTACAAGCGAATCGGAGAGGGAGACAAGGGTCTTAACACAGGTGGTATGGGAGCCGTTTCTCCAGTGCCATTTGCAGACAAGACATTCATGAAGAAGGTTGAGGAGCGTATCATCATCCCAACAGTTGAAGGTTTGGCTAAAGAGAACATCACATACAAAGGATTCATCTTCCTTGGTTTGATCAACGTGAAGAACGAGCCAATGGTAATCGAATACAATGTACGTATGGGAGACCCAGAGACAGAGGCTGTTATGCTACGTGTTAAGGGCGACTTGGTAGACGCATTTGAGGGTGTAGCTGCTGGAGATTTGGACAAGCGTACACTTGAGGAGGATGAGCGTACAGCCGTAACAGTGATGTTGGTATCTGGTGGTTATCCAGAGGAGTACGAGAAGAACAAAGTCATCACAGGTCTTGACAAAGTGAAGGATTCAATCGCATTCCACGCAGGAACAAAGATGGTTGATGGCAAGGTTTTGACTAACGGTGGACGTGTAATCTCAATCAGTTCATACGGTGCGACAAAGGCTGAGGCTCTAGCTAAGTCGTTCGCCAACGCACAGGTAATTGACTTCGAGAAGAAATACTTCCGTCGCGATATCGGATTCGATCTATAATAATTAAAAAAATTACGGGCAGGTTTGAAACCCGCCCCTACTAATAACACAACAACCAAAGAAGGCAGATGCACAACGACAATTTTCAAGATAAAGTCAAGCCATCGGTAGTCGCATACATAGCAACTGTGTGCGTCGCTCTTCTTTTGTGGTTGATTCCATTCGACGCCGCATTCAACCTGTCGAAAGCAGGTAACCTAAGGTTTATGGCGACGGTGGAGAAGCTAGTTGAGATCCCTACCCTAGTAACTTTCTGGGTAAACTTTGCGTTTATCATGCTGATTGGCCTTGTGATAGGAATAATCAACAGTGCTTTTTCACTTCTGAAAGCATCTACGATACTACCGTCGGTGCTATGTATCTTTATAATGATCATTTCACTTGAGAAAGAGAGCGTCAACTTTGGATATCTCGTCACATTGATTGAATTGGCGATGATCGCATCGGCATTCGCTTTGTCGGAGAGCTTCAATGAGCTGCATTCTTTCAATATTGGTGGACTAATCACCATTGGTTCAATTGTCTACACACCATTCTGTCTCAATGTAATACCAGTGCTGACATTTCTTTATTTTAGCAACCGCCTACAATTAAAGAGTGTTTTAAGTATCATAATTGGAGGCTTGACCATTGCCATCTATTCAGTGGCAGGAATCTATCAGCTAGGTTATTTTGAAGGAATGTCGTGGACTGCTGCACCAAGTTTTAGTCTGAACGATTTCTCTGAATTTGAGCAATTCGGACGATTCAGCAAGATATTCTATATATATCTGCTAGCATTCATCTTCGTATGCATGATGCGACTTTCTAGCCACTACAGCAACAAGAGCATCCAGCAGCGAGGAAAATTCTCATTGTTGACTGTGATCATCATGCTCTCCACATTCTTCGCCATAGCGATGAATTTCGGATTTGAGGCAATGTTGAGCACAATCATCACACTCGGTTCATTCTGTATCGGTGGTGCAGTGACGTTATTCTACAAGAGAGAGCTAATCATCACCTGGATGTACCGTTTGTTTGTATTTTTGGCAGTCGGTTATCTAGCCGTAAAACTAATCGGATTAGAGTAGCATGGATTTATCTTGGCTTGCAGAATACGGATGTTGGGGATTATTCTTAGCGGCTTTTTTAGCAGCCACAGTACTCCCATTGCCTTCTGAGGCAGTATTTTCATTGGTCTGGGCATCCGGAGCCAACACATACCACGTACTAGCCGCAGCAATTTTAGGAAACACTCTCGGAGCAATGACCTGCTATGCGTTAGGTTATCTCGGGAAAACAGAATGGCTGACAAAATACTGTGGTCTGGAGGATGCCAAAGTAGAAAAAGCCAAAGCATGGGTGCAACAACGAGGCATATGGCTCGGTTTCTTTTCATTCACTCCAGGCATAGGCGACTTCATTGTCATGGCGCTTGGACTGATGCGTTCTCCATTCTGGGGCGTATTATTCTGGGTATTTTTCGGCAAGACAGTGAGATATCTCGTTTGGCTTGCTATCACTTACGGAACTTTTAGTTTATTCAATTAATATGAATTTACGTTTAAATATGGGCAACCGCATGGTATCGCCCCTACGCAATTTATTACTATACATTACTGCATTCACACTATCAGCAGTATGCTCAAGTTGTAAAGATGACGACGACAAAGAGACTCCTGACCCAAGAATCCGTCGTGTCATTATTCCACAACTTGGTAATAATCTAGTTTTTATAGTCAACGACGTAGAAAACAAGATCTACAACTACGATTCTTTGTCTTATGGCACAAGAGTCGATTCGCTACATCCGATCATCTACGAATATAACGCAAACAAGCTATCGTTTCAATACTCATATGACGGATCAGAATACTTAGATTTCAGAAATACTATAGCAATAGATTTCTCAAAGCCTGTATCTATCATTTCTACAAACACAAAGAATAATTCAAAAAAAGAATATACTTTGGAAGTGCGTGTCCACAAATATGATGTAGACGCATTCCAATGGACTGAGGCTGGTGTCGTAGCCGGATTAGAAGAATCTGTCCTTTCACAAAAATCGTTAATGTACAACGATTTGATGTGGCAGTTCTTCCAGACAAGTTCAGCATGCAAAGCTATCTCTTCTAAGGATGGCAAGCAGTGGAATTCTCACTCAGTTGTAGCTCCAGAGGAATTAGAATTGTCAACTCTTTGCCAAATCGAAGATTCAATTTTCGCACAAGGCAAATCAGGAGCCATCTATGCTGCCAACTTCACAGATTTGCAGTTCAGTAAATTTGGAGATAATATGAGCGGACAGCTTCTTTACACGCTCAACAAGCAGATCTGGATGATCGACGGAGAGTCTATCAAATCATTTGACAAGAATGGTAAGGCAAAAGTATCTCAACCATTGCCTGAGAAATTCGTCGTCGACACAGTACGTTCATTCACTGCTCCAAGCGGATACACCACTCTTGGCTATCTTTACGCTAAGAAAGGCAACAATGCAGAGATATGGGGAGCCGACAGATATGGCAACATTGAGTGTCTGTCAAACTCATCAATGGGTCTACCTTACCTCGACAAAACTATAGCTTTCAACTACGGTAGCACTCTTTGTATTCTTGGAGGAATCACAACAGACGGGAAATATTCGACAGATTGCTACACTTCCAACAATAGTGGTTTGACTTGGTCGCTTGACCTTCATAAAGATCTTTCTAAAGCAGTAGGTGCGTTAGCCGACGCAGGATTGTTCCAGACTGGAGATAAAGGAGAATTCCTTTTGATTGGAGGAAAGACAGAGGCTGGCCAAAGCAATAAGATTTGGGCATTACGTCTAAAAAAACTACTTCTTGAGGAGGCGTTTCTTAACAAGCTAAAATAAAATGAAATTCAATTTCGATGTCATAGTTATCGGTGCAGGTCACGCTGGTTGCGAGGCGGCATCAGCAGCAGCCAACCTTGGTTCGCAGACTCTTCTCATCACGATGGATATGCACTCTATCGCACAGATGAGCTGTAATCCTGCAGTGGGAGGTATCGCAAAAGGACAGATTGTAAGAGAAATCGACGCGATGGGCGGACAGATGGGTATCGTCACAGACCTTACAGCCATCCAGTACCGTATGCTCAACAAATCGAAAGGTCCGGCAATGTGGAGCCCACGTAGCCAATCAGACCGTCAACGATTCTCAGAAAAGTGGAGAAGCCTTCTTGAGAACACCGACAACCTCTGCATCTGGCAGGACATGGCAAACGAATTATTGTTTGAAGGCAACTCAGTTTGCGGAGTTCGCACTGTGCTTGGTGCAGAATTCAAAGCTAAATCAATCGTCATCACAGCCGGTACATTCCTAAGCGGATTGATGCATTGTGGTAGACAACAGATAAAAGGAGGCCGTATCTCTGAACCAGCGTCGTACGGAATTAGCGAGCAGCTATTGGCAAAGGGCATCAACGTCGGCAGAATGAAGACAGGTACACCAGTCAGAATTGACGGTCGTACAATCAATTTCGACGAACTTGCTCCACAGGACGGCGACAACGACTTCCATAAATTCTCTTATCTTGATTTCCAGCCACGTCCGCTAAAGCAGCGTCCGTGCTTCATCACATACACCAACGAGCAGACTCACGAGATTCTTCGTGCTGGTTTGCCTGAATCTCCGCTTTACAACGGTCAGATCAAAAGTGTTGGTCCTCGCTACTGCCCAAGTATCGAGACAAAGATCGTGACATTTGCGGACAAGAACCAGCATCAGCTTTTTCTTGAGCCAGAGGGTGAAACTACTCAGGAGTATTACCTTAACGGATTCTCATCTTCTCTCCCACTCCACGTGCAGCTAAACGCTCTACGCACAATCAAGGGATTAGAGAATGTGCAGGTATACCGTCCAGGTTATGCCATCGAATACGACTATTTCGATCCGACTCAGCTTAACCCAACATTGGAAAGCAAGCTCGTAGGCGGACTTTTCCTTGCCGGACAGGTAAATGGTACGACAGGATACGAAGAGGCTGCAGGACAGGGTTTAATGGCCGGAATTAACGCACATTTGAAGTGCCACGGCAATCAGGAATTTGTATTGTCACGAAATGAGGCTTATATCGGTGTGCTAATCGACGATTTGATCACTAAAGGTGTGGATGAACCATACCGTATGTTCACGTCGCGCGCAGAATACAGAATCTTGCTTCGTCAGGACGACGCCGACAGCCGACTTACTCGTAAATCAGCAGAAATCGGTCTTGCTCGTAAGGATCGTGTCGACTTGCTAACTCAGAAGGAGGAGGAAGTCAACCGATTGAAGGAGTTCACGTCGACTTTCTCAATCAAGCCAGCATTGATCAATCCATTCTTGGAGACACAAGGCACTTCACCACTTCGTGAAGGCTGCAAACTTGTGGATTTGGTCAACCGCCCTCAGCTAAACTTCGATTCTTTGCGTCAGGCTATTCCAGCATTGCAGGAGGCGATCGATAAGATTCCTAACAGACGTGAGGAGATTGTGGAGGCTGCTGAGATTCAGATAAAGTACAGCGGATATATCACTCGTGAGCAACAGATTGCTGATAAACTTACTCGCCTTGAGAATATCAAGATCAAAGGCAAGTTCGATTATATGTCTATCAAGACAATCTCAACAGAGGCTCGCCAGAAACTTACTCGCATCGACCCTGAGACAATCGGCCAGGCAAGCAGAATCTCAGGAATCAGTCCGAGCGACATCAACATTCTATTAGTTCTTTTGGGACGATAACCTTTAGAAAAAGAAAATGACAGACGAAAACCTAATTCAGATACAGCAAGTCAGCAAAAACTTCGGTGACTTGGCCCTTTTTGAGAATGTAACCTTCACTATCAACGTAGGTGAGAAGATTGCATTGATCGGACGCAACGGTTGCGGAAAGAGTACGCTGATGAAAATCATCTTGGGTGAGGAGCCTCAGGATTCAGGCAACATCACTCGCAGACGTGATCTGAAAATCAGTTTTCTTGATCAGGATCCTAAATTCAACGATGGAGAAAGCATCCTCGACGGTGCTCTTCGCCATGTGTCGGGAGACTTTACCACTGTCATTAAAGAATACGAGAACGCCATCAACAATGGTGCGGACGCAGATGTAATTTCTGATTTGTCGCATAAGATGGATGCTCTCAACGCGTGGAACCTGGAGACGACGGTAATCTCTACCCTTTCCCGTCTTGGCCTACGCGACATCAACCAGAAAATCAGCACACTATCAGGTGGAGCCCGCAAACGTGTGGCATTGGCGTCGGCTATCATTTCCGACCACGATTTGCTTGTGCTTGACGAGCCTACCAACCACCTTGATCTTGGAATGGTGGAATGGCTTGAGGAGATGCTTGTGAAAGAGAAAAAGGCTCTTTTGCTTGTTACACACGACAGATATTTCCTTGATAATGTCTGCAACAAGATTCTTGAGATCGCAGACACACAGATCTATACATACCAGGGCAATTACAGCTACTACTTGGAGGAGAAGGAGCATCGTGAGGAGATTGAGCAACGTACACTTGCACACCTTCGCAACACTTATCGTCGTGAGTTGGAGTGGATACGTCGTCAGCCTCAGGCTCGTGGTGGAAAATCACGTAGCCGTATCGACAGATTCGACGTCATCGAGCAACGTCTGAAGAGCGTCCGTTCTGAATCCGAACTAACACTTGCATCTAAATCCAACCATATCGGAAGCAAAATCATCGAACTTGCGTATATTTCTAAAAAGTACGATGAAAAGGTCCTTTTAAAAGATTTCTACTACAATTTCGCTAAAGGTGAGAAAGTCGGAATCGTCGGGACAAACGGATCAGGAAAGACTACTTTGCTAAAGATGATCCTTAACGAAGTCCAGCCAGACAGTGGAGAGATCAATATCGGCCAGACTGTTCGTTTTGGCTACTACAGTCAGGAGCTTCCTAAATTCAAGGAGTCGCTAAAAGTAGTGGAATATATTTCTGAGATTGCAGATCAGGTGGAGGTGCAACAAGGTGTGAAGCTATCAGCCACTAATTTGTTGAGCAGATTCTTGTTTGCCCCAAGCAGACAACACGACTATATCTATAAATTGTCAGGTGGAGAGAAACGTCGACTACAGCTTTGCCGAGTGTTGATGGAGAATCCTAACTTCTTAATCCTCGACGAGCCAACCAACGACCTTGATATCGCCACTCTATCCGTGCTTGAGGAGTACTTGATGGAGTTTAAGGGCAACGTGCTTATCGTGAGCCACGACCGCTACTTCATGGATAGAATCGTGGATCACTTGTTTGTGTTCAACCCAGACAGTTCAATCAAAGACTTCCCAGGTAACTATACAGACTACCGCATCTGGAAGGATATGTCCGATGAAAAGGAGAAAGCTGAGAAGGAGAAGAACGCAAAACCAGCAGAAGCCGCACCAAAACGTGAGCGTAACACTGCGATGGACAAACCAAAGTTGAGCTACAAAGAGCAACGTCTACTTGAGCAAACTGAGATCGACATCGACAAGCTTAGCAAAGAGAAAAAAGAGATCGAGGACCGACTTGGAAGCGGAGAGCAGATGAGCAACGACGAAATCATGAAGCTATCAAGCAGAATGCAGGAAGTGATCGAAGAACTCGATGAAAAGGAGATGATTTGGCTTGAATTGAACGAAAAGATATCATAATCAATCGTAATATTCAAATTCATTTACTATTGACGAGAGTTTGAACAATATGCCTACAGCAGGGCAAAAGACTAAGTATCTAATTATTGTTTCTATAAACTAATTATTTAAAATAAAAAGAGACATTTTTCAATGTCTCTACAAAAATAAAATTTATTCATTTCTTTTTCTACACATCTGCATAAACGCACATACTTTACAGAATTTCTCAGGTTCTTCTGTTTGCGTAAAATCTCTGTTGACATTGAAGATATCAGACAACGCGTTTTTTAATTTTGCATCGAATTCATCGCAGAATTCGTCATTCACAAGTATTGCTGAATTCTCTTTTTTAGGTTTACCTTTGTCTCCAATCACCTCCTTTTGATGAGACAAAACACATTCCACCTCATCTCGCTTCTGGTTGACAAAATTCAATACTGGAGTGACATCCACCTTCTTCAACTTGTGGATAAGCATCGAGTAGATTAAAATCTGCAACTGATAATGGACCTTCTTTCTGTTAATATACAGAAAAAGGTCATCGATGTTGTTAATTGCAGACGGCACATTTCCACCTGTCTTATAGTCAACGATTCTTCGTCTGCCTCCTTCAATCGAATCCTGTCTGTCGACAACTCCACCAACATAAATTTGCTTCTTCTCTCCGTTCACGTCGACTTCAATCGGCAAAACGACCTTTTCCTCTGAAGCAAGGTAATTCAAATCCTTCAGTTTTGAATCAATCGACAATTGTTTGCAAACAAACTCCAAAAGCAGATCACGAGCAACAAGCAGATGTCCATGGAATTGGGAAACCGACTTTGGCATAGTCTTAAACTTGTCGATTTTATAATAGTGGACATTGATGAAATGATCAATTATCGTATAAAGATCAGCATCTTTCAAGGATGTCAAATCCGACGGTGAAATGGCAATTCCCTTCTTCTTTACCAAACCAGAGTAGATCTCTTCCATAACTGCATGGAAGATAGTACCCATATCTGTAGATGATATTCCATCGTCATCCTGATCGGGTTCCTTTAAGCCTAACGCATATTTGAAATAGAATTTCAAAGGGCACTCAAAATAGATATTTATAGCCGATGGCGACAATGGTCTATCTGGATTCGTCGAGAATCTATTAAATAATTTTTTTACGATTTCATCGCTGTTTTTGACAGTCCATGTTTCAGATGTAATCGATGGAACAACATTCTCAATATCAAATTTCTGAATATCAAAATTCTTATTTTCGACTAACATCTGCAGCATATACCTACTCATCTGACCATCCGTAGATTGACTAGAAGATGATGAATTGAACACCAATGTGACATCTTCAGCACGCTGAACAAGTCGGTAGAAATAATAAGCAAACAATGCATTTTTCTGTTCAATCGACGTCATTTCAAATCCCGTACGAATTGAATACGGGATGAAAGATGTGATCTCCGCAGATGGAGGCAATTGATTATTTGATGCAGACAACAGACAGATATGAGAAAAATCAAGTCCTCGTGTTTCCAAGAATCCCATCACCTGAAGTCCCTCAATTGGCTCTCCATGGAACGGAACTTTTGTTTGCTGGACGACCTTCATCAAAAGACGAGCAATCAAGCTGACACTCATAGACAACTCTTCATTGCAAACCTCATCCTCAAATCTCACGAGAACATTGTAGACACGGAACAACGACTCTTTATATAAATCAGAATAGACAGATGAATCAGAGTTAAGAGTCGACACTCTCATAACAATATTCTTAAGTCTGCTTATAAAATCATGCGAATCTACCGAAGATTTTAGAATCAAAGAAAGATCATCGTCGTCGGAATCGAACTCAGCAATTGAAGGAAAAATATTCTTTTCCTCTTTCATTATAGCAACACTTTCCGATACTTTCGGGAAAACCGATTTTATATAAGAATGGTTGGTGATTGGTTCAATCAACGACAACGAAACCGTTTTAGGTCTACGCTCATCAAGATAGATCTGATAGTTGGCATAAGCAAGTATCAAACTGAAGATTGGTGTCTGCGACACAGGAAATCCCATAGTGATATTCAAATCCATCTCTTTATCATTAGGGATTGAATGTAGGACAGGAAGCAAAAGAGTTTCATCACAAAGAACGATCGCAGTTCTTCTATCTATTTTCTCCTTTTTACCGCTCTTTTCATCTTTGATTATACTCGTAGTATCATTTAGAAATTTCGACACATAGCCTGCCTGAGCATTATCGGAAGATGTGCTAACAAAAGTAATTTTCTTCTTCTTAGAGTAGTTGTCAAAACACGACACCTCTTTAAGCGACGACGGAAAATCTACAATATTCTGACGCATAAAGAGTCCAGCTTCCTGAATCGAATCAGGTGCAGAATAATAGACATCATAATCCCAGTAGAAATCCGCACGTTTTGAGTCTCTATATCTTTTAAAGAATGCATATTCTGTTCTACTCAACACGTTGAATCCGATAAAAACGAGCTTTTGATACTTAGAATCATCGATTTCACCGCTTTTTAGCTTTTCTACGACATCAAGCATAAGCATTCCTTCGTAGGCCATTCCTTTTGCCTGCAAACGCTCCTTATAAGCAATATAAATAGAATAAAGATTCTCCCACAACTTAGCAAAAAGCTTAATCTTTTCATTCTGGGCTTCAACAGAAAAAGTAGAGAAGAAATGTTCCAGCACCTCGACCTGAGATTCGCTAAGGAATGAAAAATCTTTTACATGCTGTAGATCCGCAACATTAGAAAACAAAGCCTGGGCATTCACACAGTTTTTGTCGATATCATCAAAATCTGAAAGCAATGTCTGTCCCCAGAAATAAAACTTATCAAAACTTGGATCAGAGCCTAATATATCAGGTTGAGTCTCCTTAATCGTATAAAAAAGTTCGATTAAAAGGCTCAATTCGTCAGGCACAATATAGGAGGACAAAGAGTGGAAAAGATCCTGAATCGTAATAGAGTCCAGTGCGAACACCGGCTTATCAAAGTCGTCGACCCAACACTCATTGAAAAACAAAATTGCACGACGATTAGGAAAAACCAACAATGATTTCTCAACATCTTCGTGAAGTTTCAAGTCGTCAGCAACTATTTTCAAAAATGGTTTAGATTCATTTTTCATAATCCAACAATATTAATCAGTTATTATATCTCAAAGATAGCACGGAGTTATGCAAAATTAAAGCACAAGTCGACGGAATAATATAAAAGCAGGATAAAATCCTGCTTTTTTTAATATTTATTTCTCTTTTTTCTTCTCTTCATTCATCGAATCTTCAATATTCTTAGGGATATTGAATAGCTCATTGATGTTAAGCATAGGTAGGATTGTCGGAGCAAACTTTGTCACAGGCTCACAAAGCACAGACTCTTTTGAATGTTTACCATCCATTATTTTAAGTTTCTCATTGATAGGACCGAGTACATTAAGCACGACACTAATCACCAATGTATACTTAACAATAGAAATCAGAGCTCCAAGCAGATTATTAAGCCAGCTAAGACTTACTGCTTTAATCAGTCTCTGAGCACACATAGCCAACACCTTCACCAATAACATCGAAACCATGAATGCCATAACCATTCCCAACGCAGGACAATACTCCATTCCCACATTGAAGAAACTATGTATAAATTCCGCAAACGGAGAACTATGATATCTTGAAACGTAAACCGCAATGATAAGGCCTACCAATCCAGAAAGTTCAAAAATAAGTCCTTTTGAATATCCTCTCACCATACCTGCAACAAGAAGCAAGAGAATTAAAAAATCAAGCCAATTCAATTTATTAATAATTTATAGTTAATGTTTATAAAGAAGTATAGATCACCTCTCGTAGAGACGCACGGACGTGCGTCTAATGTACAAAAAAATCATGTTCAAGACATGCGTCTATCTCCTTTATTGGACCTACGCTCTCAAAACAAAATTAAGAATCAGGCATAAACCTGATTCTTAATATCATATTTAGTTGGGCAGGCACAAGGCCAACCCTTACGGGATTACAATTTACGAGCAACCTCAATAGTCTCGAATCCTTCGATCATATCACCAACCTGAATCTCGTTGAATCCAGCAAGAGCGATACCACAATCGAATCCGTTAGCAACCTCCTTAACATCATCCTTGTAACGCTTCAAAGACTGCAAATCTCCGGTAAATACGACGATTCCGTCACGAATCAAGCGCACCTTGTTAGATCGCTTAATCTTACCGTCACGTACGATTGATCCTGCGATAACACCGACCTTACCGATCTTGAAGATCTCAAGCACTTCGGCTGTACCAGTAACCTGCTCCTTCAACTCTGGAGCCAACATACCTGCCATCGCATCCTTCAACTGCTCGATAGCGTCGTAGATGATAGAGTGTAGACGGATATCGACACCTTCCTTCTCTGCAAGTTTGCGAGCCGACTGTGAAGGACGAACCTGGAATCCGACGATGATTGCGTTTGATGCAGACGCCAACATAACATCTGTTTCTGAGATCTGTCCAACTGCCTTGTGGATAACGTTGATCTGGAATTGCTCTGTCGAACAGTTCTGCAAAGAGTCTGACAATGCCTCTACTGATCCATCCACGTCTCCCTTGACGATGATATTCATCTCCTGGAAGTTACCAAGAGCACGACGACGTGCAATCTCATCAAGAGTGATGATTCCGTTACCAGCACGCAAGCCCTGCTCACGCTGTAGCTGCTCACGCTTGTTAGCAATTTCACGAGCCTCCTGCTCTGAACCAAGTACGTTGAAGTTATCACCTGCCTGAGGAGCTCCGTCAAGACCAAGGATCAAAGCTGGTTCTGATGGACGAGCCTCTGTGATACGCTGGTTACGCTCGTTGAACATAGCCTTAACCTTACCGTAGTGAGTTCCAGCGATAACAACATCACCGACCTTCAAAGTACCGTTGCTTACAAGCACTGTAGCGACATAACCACG
Organism: Paludibacteraceae bacterium; assembly: GCA_045642085.1. Classification (GTDB taxonomy): domain Bacteria; phylum Bacteroidota; class Bacteroidia; order Bacteroidales; family Paludibacteraceae; genus UBA1723. The sequence continues at coordinate 24,645 of JAZUIF010000051.1, forward strand.
TCCCTTGTCCAACTGGCTCTCGATGATTGAACCTGTAGCCTTACGGTTTGGATTAGCCTTCAAATCTAGCATCTCTGCCTCAAGAAGCACCTTCTCCATCAATTCCTCAACACCGATACCCTTCTTAGCAGCGATATCCTGAGACTGGTACTTACCACCCCATTCCTCAACCAAGTAGTTCATCTGCGACAACGACTCCTTAATCTTGTCTGGGTTAGCAGTTGGCTTATCTATCTTATTGATTGCAAATACAATAGGCACACCAGCAATACTTGCGTGGTTGATTGCCTCCTTTGTCTGTGGCATGACATCATCATCAGCTGCAACGATGATGATAGCGATATCTGTCACCTTGGCACCACGAGCACGCATGGCTGTAAACGCCTCGTGACCTGGAGTATCCAAGAATGTGATCTGCTGACCATTCTTCAATGTGACATTGTAAGCACCAATGTGCTGAGTGATACCTCCGGCCTCACCGGCGATCACATTAGTCTGACGAATATAGTCAAGCAATGATGTCTTACCGTGGTCTACGTGACCCATCACAGTTACGATAGGTGGACGCTGGATCAAATCCTCTTCCTTATCCTCTTCCTCCTGGATTGCCTCACTTACCTCGGCAGATACATATTCTGTCTCAAATCCGAACTCACTTGCTACGATATTGATAGTATCGGCGTCAAGACGCTGGTTGATTGATACCATCAAACCGAAGTTCATACATGTTGTGATAACCTCTGTGATTGTTACATCCATCATCTTAGCCAAGTCGCTGACAGTCACAAACTCAGTAATCTTAAGTTTGCCCTGTGCTTCACGCTCCATAGCCTCGCGCTCTTCAGCACGCTGACGGATAGACTCACGTTTATCATGACGGTGCTTAGCACCACTCTTATTCTGAGCTTTGTTAGAAGTCAAGCGAGCAAGAGTATCCTTAATCTGCTTCTGTACATCTTCGTCAGAAACTTCCTGCTTCTGATTCTTCTGCTTGTTGAACTTCTTGTTGTTCTTTCCTCCTTCGTTAGCTTCACGACCTTCATTTCTGTCACCCTTGTTGTGACGGTCGTTCTTGCCTCCTTGCTTTCCTTCTTTATATTCAGAGATATCAATTCTCTCCTTACCCTGAATACGATTTCTCTGTTTTTTCTGACCATTCTGGCCATTCTGACCCTGCTCACCTTTCTGGCCACCCTGTTCGCCGCCTTTCTGGTTCTGCTTCTGATGATCTTTCTTTCTCTCTTCCTTAGTCTTCTTCTTAGGTCTAGTCTGAGAGTTGATTGAAGACAAATCAATTGTACCCAACACCTTTGGTCCTGTGACCTGCTGAGTAGGATTCAATCTGAATACATCTTCAGTTTCGTTTTGTGATGCTGACATATTATCTTTTTTAGTCTCACTGACTGGAGCAGCCGAGACTGTAGTTTTTTCATTTGCAGGAGCTTGTGGTTTCGGAGCGTCAGAGATCTTGCCAACAACCTTTAGCTGAGGGGCTTTCACCTCTACCTTAATATCAACCTCGTCTTTCTTTCCAAATCCTGGAATCTCAACGACTTTCTCCTTCTTGTTTTTCTTTCTATCCTTCATATCGTCGAACTCTGCCTTTGCATCAGACTTGAACGACTTGTCTTTATCATACTCCTGACGAAGGATATTCTCTTCTTTTTCAGACAATTTGTAGTTGGGATTCGCATCTTCAATTGCAAATCCTTTCTTTTTTAATAGTTCGGTAGCAGTAGCGATACCTACATTTAATTCTTTAGCTAATTGACCTAATCTCGACATAAAATTTTAATTACCACACTTAAAAAAACAACACACTTAAACTCATCATAGTATGCTGCTTTTTTATTCCTTCCCACAAAATTAAAAAACAGCAACCACAAATTGCACCTTGTCCATAACGTTTTTGCTTTTCCCGAAACAAATATACTTTTGGGTGCTAAATCCGAACGCACCCAAAAGCATTTTATATTTCAGAGAAACTCATTCCTACCAAATGGTTAGGAATTACTTTCATCATTGTTGTCAGCGTCAGCATCGAAATCCTCAAACTCAGACTTCAAAACTGCCAACACGTCATCTATAGTCTCTTCCTCAAGATCAATGCGACGAAGAAGCTCATCTCTTGAAACGTTCAATACGCTAAGAGCTGTATCGAATCCGTTCTTCTTGAACTCCTCGATAACCCATCCATCGATTTCGTCTGCAAACTCATCAAGATAGATATCTCCATCATCATAACCATCTGAGTTTCTGAATACTTCGATCTGGTAACCTGTAAGCTGTGTCGCAAGCTTGATGTTCATACCTCCCTTACCGATTGCCAATGATACCTCCTGTGGATCCAAGTAAACCTCTGCCTTCTTCTCCTCCTCAATAATTCTGATAGATGAGATTCTTGCTGGATTCAAAGCTCTCTGGATATATAGAGACACATTTGATGTATAGTTGATAACATCGATATTCTCGTTGCGAAGCTCTCTTACGATACCGTGGATACGTGCTCCCTTCATTCCGACACATGCTCCTACTGGATCGATTCTCTCGTCGTAGCTCTCTACTGCGACCTTAGCTCTCTCTCCTGGGATACGTGCGATACCCTTGATTGTGATCAAGCCGTCAGCGATTTCTGGAACCTCCTGCTCGAACAATCTCTGAAGGAACATTGGCGATGTACGAGAAAGGATAATCTTTGGATTATTGTTCTCATTATCCACCTTAGCCACGATAGCTCTCAATGTATCCTGTTTGCGGTAGTTGTCAGAAGGGATCTGCTCTGCCTTTGGAAGGATCATCTCGTTACCCTCCTCGTCAAGTAGAAGAACCTCCTTCTTCCAAGTCTGGTAGATCTCACCAACGACGATCTTACCGACCTTCTCCTTATACTTGTTGAACAATGTATCTTTCTGAAGCTCTAGGATCTTCGACGCAAGTGTCTGGCGAAGATTCAATACAGCACGACGTCCGAATGAAGCGAAGTCTACCTTCTCTGAGAAGTTCTCGCCTACCTCGTAAGAAGCGTCGATCTTCTTAACGTCTGCCAAAGCCACCTGTGAGTTCTCGTCGTCGACAGTACCATCTTCAACTACTACTCTATTGTGATATATCTCGAAATCACCCTTGTCTGGATTGATGATAACGTCGTAGTTCTCATCAGTACCATACGTCTTAGTGATGACACTTCTGAATGACTCTTCCAAGACACTGATCATTGTGCCTCGATCGATGTTCTTAAGTTCCTTAAACTCAGAAAATGAATCTATTAAGCTGAGTGTTTCCTGCTTAGCCATAATAATTTATATTATTTGAATCTAATTGAATATTTCGTATATTTTACCTCGTCGTACTTGAACGAGTATTCTTTTTCCACGTCGACTTTTCTCTTCGCACCTTCTGGTTTCTCCTTTACAGTCACGACGATTGTAAATTCCTCCTCAGTAGCACTCTTCAACACGCCCACTAACTTCTGACCTGCCTTAGAAAGTACCTCAACCTCCTTGCCTACATATTTCTGATATTGGCGAAGGACGATGAATGGTGAACTCAATCCAGCTGAGCCGACCTCCAACTCATAGTCTTCTTGCTCACGGTCGAACTTAGATTCAATATGACGTGAAAGCGAGACGCAAGTGTCGATGTCAATAGAGTCTTCGCTATCGATTGTAACGACAATCTCATTGGCAGGGCTAACCTTAACCTCAACAATGAAAAGGCTTGTACCGTCAATGAATTCGTTAATCGCTTGTGTAAGTTCTTGTTTATCTACCATTATATTAAAAAAATGAAGGAGAACAATTCGCTCCCCTCCTCATTCCAAATGCAAATATACATTTTTTTGAGTCAACTGCAAAAAAGAACAGAGAAAATTAATTCAAAATGCATAATTCGTAACCTTAGATTTGCAGAATGAAAATATTTGTTGATTTGAACGATTTGGGTTTAGATTGCAAATATATTATTTTTACATATAGATATTAATTGAGGAAAGACAATGGAAACCGGGCGGTGAACAAGCA
>JAZUIF010000052.1:0-80172 GCA_045642085.1 Paludibacteraceae bacterium
AATTACAAGTTCGCCAAGCCAAAGATTTCCAAATCCGTTTGGATGTTTTGGTTCTTTACGATTGTTCATTCTCTCTAGAATCTCGTGTAGTTCTCTTACTTCCTTCGGATCACCAACACATTTGTAAGTTGTATCACACCAGTTTGGCATAATTCTCAAATTTTAGTTATTACTCAATTCTTTTTGTTCTCTGAAACATCAGTTTCACGATGAATGGGTTTTCTCTCATAATCAGATTTCTTGCTGACATCTGATTTTTTGCCTCCACCCATAATGTAATTGGCTTGTCACTGTTTTTAGTCCAAGCCAAAAAATACCATAAGATTCTCATTTTCCTGTTTTGCTTTTCAAAACCTCACCAAGAATAATAATGGCAATTGTGATAATCTCTTTCATTGTTGCTCCTCCTTTTTTAGTTTATATCTTTTGATTAGTCTTTCCACCGACTTGGGGGTATGGTTAAACCCTTTAGAGGTAGAAAATCCTTCGTTGTTTAATGTTTCTGCTATCTCTGAATAAGTCAGATCCTCCAGATTCATTGTCTTTAGAATAGCGACAGCTCTCTTGTTGTTGACATTCTGCTTTGCTTTGTTCCGGTTTGTATGACTTGCTTTGGTTATCGCTTCGTCATGCTTCTCCATCAGATGATGTGGATTGCCGAGTTTGAAACCTCTTTCTTTTTTGGCTTTCAATGCCGCTTTAGTTCTGGCTGAGATTAGTTCTGCTTCATATTGGGCTATTGCCCCAAGTATATGTAGCACCATTTTGTTTGCCTGTGGGAAATCACAGAACACAATCTCTGTATCACTTTCAAGCATCTTGCTTAGAAAGTTCAGGTTTCTTGATAAACGGTCAAGTTTGGCGACAATCAACGTCGCTCCGATTTTCTTGCAATGCTTTAACGCTTCCATTAGTTTTGGTCTATTGGCTTTCTTTCCACTCTCGACCTCAACATATTCTGCAATCGGTTTGTCTGCTCCTAAATATTTTGTGATTATCTCTCTTTGGGCTTCAAGTCCGAGACCTGAAAATCCCTGTTTTTGAGTAGATACACGTAAATATGCAATATATGTCATAACTTAGACGTCCGTTTAATATTTGACATAAAGGAAAAAGGCTCGAAGTGAAACATTAAAAATTCCATCTTCGAGCCATGCTCAACTAGATAATCTGATAGGTTTCTTTTACCTTATCCTCGTAGTCGCTTCCTGTATATTCGACGTTTTTATCAATCACATCAACAAGTTGGTCGAAATACACTTCGTCAATCTGTTTTATCAGATTTTCATCTTTGTCATAAAAACTGACTTCAAACAAATCTTTGCCTTCGTTAAGATAAATCTCAACTCGTCCTTTCAATATAAGTCCATTCACTTTGAATGAGACTCCATTATTAATAGTCTTTACATCTTCAAATCCCCAAGACCATAATACCTGAATCTTGCTTCTAAGGATATTCCAAATGTAGACTGCGATTTTGCAGTCGTTTTCTGTTATCGCTTCCATTGCTTAATCATTTTTGATTGTTTATCCACTCCAGTGATACAAAATAGGCACTTGAACCAAAATCCTCAAGTCCTTTTTCATCGCTGACTAAATAACTGTTCTCCTCGAATCCATCCATATCCATGTATTTTTGAATCTCTGGAAATTCGATTACTACAAAAAGTCCTTCCATTTCAATAATCCTCCTCTCCGTAATACTCTTTCATGTAACATCTTTCGCAAAGACTGCCATAATCGTTGTAATCGCTTCTGGTCATAGCTTTGCCACAATAATCACACTCTCTCACAATTTCTTCGTGGACGTATCTTACGACATCCAACATAGAAGCACCTCTGTAGGTCACTTTCACTTTACTGTCTTTTGTCTTCTTTTCCATATCAAAACCATACTTCTTTAACGTATTTGCCATCCAAAGTCTCAACTCGGATTCCTTCCAGAGTTATTCCTTTTCTGTATGAACCTCTATGTCTTAACCAATCCAAACAACCTCTGTGGTCGTCCTGAAAGTAGTATTTAGCATCTTCTATGCTCTCTTCCTCACACCACTCTTTGAAATCATCAATTCGGTTTCCCTCATCGTCATGTTCGTAGAAATAGCCGATAAAGCAGAATCTCTCCGGCTCTTTTACTACAATCGGCTTCTTCACCTCTACCTTTTTCTTCACCACACCGTAAGTTGGTTTTACAGGTACAACAACATTGATTGTCCCATCTTTCTGAAGATTACAACTTTCAAGAATGCTCTTCAATTTTTTCCCATGCTCATCAAAATCAAAGTTGTGATGGTATGGATTTTCAATCTTACCTGATGTCCCTAGCGTCTTGCATATTTTGGCTCGACTCTCATCTGAAAGCGAGTTCCAAAGCTTTAGTGTTATCATCTCTGTTTGAAAATTAAAGCAGAGAGATTACATATTATAATATAGTATAGTAGTCTCTCTGCTGGGTTAATATTAGATTGTAATGGTTAAACTTCCTGCCACATTACTCTGTTTGAAGTATGGAGCATAGTCAATGTCAATATGCTCCGACTGGAATTTCTTCAAATCAAAAGTACTTCGTGTTGTAGGTAGTTTTCTGGTGAGTCTCATTTGCTTGCCCACCCAACTTCTTGCATCAAGTCTCTCCATCTGTGATAGAATGTTGGATTTGATAGCATTAAGCTGTTCCTCAATGATTGCCTTCTGCTGTACCAGTTCAATAATTGTGTCTTCCTGTGAACTGATTTCTAGTGGCAAATCATATGGATTGTAAAACTTCTCTCCCTTGTGGTCTGCTTCTAGTAACTCTTTACAAACCTCAGAAGGAATACGTTTTACCTCAATTAGTTCGCTGATATGGTCGTATGTTCCATCCGATTTCTCCTTGTTTCGGATATGGATAACGAATAAACGACCAACTTTAGCTTTCGGATTGACCTTCTCAAACATCATAGCATAGATGCTGAGTTGCCATTTCGCTTTCTCCAACTTATCTGGACTCATTGTAGAATATGTCTTCAAGTCCGCTAAGTTGAAAGTGTCATCTGAAACTCGGTACACCTTATCTATATTGGAGGCATAATTCTCTCCGTCTGTGATAGTGTACTCGCTGATCTCATGTGATAGGTTGTAGTCTTTGATTATCTGGATATAGTCGGCTACCTCTTGTGAACCGTCGTTTATCCATTGACTCTCAAAATCCTCGATAGATTTATGAACACTAGTGCCATACTCGGCTGCTTTGTTCAGAATCACCTCATCAATTCCGTCAAACTCATCAGGAAATAGGTGCTTATGTAATACACCTGTGATTCCCGATAGATACTTGTCTCCAAGTTTGTAGGTGTGTTTCTCCTCATTGAAAACCACACCACTGTCTTTCAATTCCACTCTCATATCAAGCTGTCATTAAAAGTTCATTCTTCTTGTTGCTGAACATTGCCTTGATTTCAGGATTACCTTCAACCTCAGATCTATGCTGATTGTATAGTCCCATAAGGTTATCCATACTGCTGATTGAACTCAAAGCGTTTCTGATACCAGCATATCTGTCCATTGTAGACGGTGCAGTCTTAACCGTACCTCGTTTCGGTATCGCTGTAGACTTGATTTGCTGCTGTTCCACGTTATTTGTAGAGTCTGCAGGAACATCCTCTCCATTAAAGATGTATAGTCCAAGTCCGAACATTGCCAGGTTCTTCGTTAGACATCTCATTATTGTCTTGTTGATGTCAAACATAGTCGCTGCTTCCACCGTAATTGTCTCCTCCATATTCTTGTATCTGTTGAATACGTTATAAGAATACGGATAACTCTTCATTGCCTTGTTGCTACTGTTCATCACTGGTAGCCACATAGGATAACTCAATCCATCTGCCGTAACCTCTGTAAAGACCATAATTCCTAGATTCTGGTCTTCAAAATATGGTAGGTTAGTAACTGGATTCTGTATCACTCTGTAAGTTGCATCTGGGTAGGTCTTCTTAAACTCAGCCCAAGCGAAACTCCATGAAAGGTAGCTTAGGTTGCCCTTCTTCTCTACCTTGTCGTTTACGTTCAAAGAATAAAGCTTGTTGAAATTCTCTGCTCTATTCTCATTCAAATTGTTCTCTACTGTATTCATCTCAGTAATTGTTTAGTGGTTGGAAAAATGAGAGGTGGCTACCAATACTCTAAAACTTCTGTCTTATTTCTTGATAACCACCTCTCGGTTAGTAATAAAATTGTTAGTTAAGGAACCAATCATACTGTGACTCTTCACCCTGAATACTCTTCTGTATTCCAAATGCTAAGTCAGTCGCTTCCTGATTACGTTCCAAAAATCTGTCAATGTAGGCATTCTTACAAGCCTCATTGAAGATGTTAAGTAGCTGCCAACATGTAATATTCTCATCTTCCTTCTTACCGAAGTTGGGATTACACATATAGTTCTTGGCTGCCTGTGTTACTGCCTGGTCTCCCATCGTAATGATAGGCAAACCCATTGCTTTCACATCTGAACTTGGGATAAACTGGTATAAACGTAGTCTTCCCAAGATGTTTGCAAATTGTTGCTCTGTAACCTGAGTCTCTCCTAGAGATTCAAGGTCATGTAGGACAACATCTTTGATTGGATTGAACTGATTGAACAGTGCCAACGCCTGCTTGTAAATATCGTCGGCATTTAGACACTCTATTGTTCCTGTCAATCCTGAACAAGTTAAACACAAATTTGAACAAACTCTGACCTGCCAGCCAACAAAGACTTTGAATCTTTGAATTTTATTAGTGCTGTACAAACGATCTTCGTTATAGGCTCTCGCTCCTCCGATTGAAAGGTGGACTTCGTTGCCATTAATAGTTCGTGTTAAGTTGCTAACATGGTTAACGAAACACATTCTTTGATAGAACAATGTCTTATCCTCATCTGTTAGCTCGTCTTGCTTCTTATGTAGAGCGTCTGGTGTTCTTCCCGAAATTGGGTGTGAAACACGAATCTCTACAGGTTCTAGTTTTCCAAATACTTTCTCTGCCGCTTTACCTACCACCTGAATGAACTCAGGATGGCTGATAGTAAGCGTATTGTCTGAAAATGTTGGTACGATACACTTATGGAGTAGGTCATCGTATGACACCTCCATTGTGTTACTCTCAATAAAATTAGGATGCTGCTCAACCGCTGGCTGAACATTCTCCTCGCCAAATAATGGCTGATTGTTAAAATTGTTTTCCATTTTGTTATATGTTTTTTTGTTTTGTTTCTAAATGGTAAAAGCCCTCGGAGGGAGACGGATTCCTCATCCATCGTACCTTCTTCGGGCTTTGCATTTATAATAAGTCGGGCTGTACCTCCTCGGTTGCCCTATGAAATACGGCTCTTAGCCGTTCTGATTTTTGTATTGTTTCTAATTCTATAATTTACTCATATATAAGGGTTTGAGGGGATTGGAGACGGTAAGAAAGTAATTACTTATTTATAATGTTTCTTGTGACTAATACTAATATTGTGGCAAACATTTAATAAATTTGCATGATAAAAATAGAATGACGATAAGGTGTTGTCTTCAATCTATTATTTTTAACTAAAACAAATAAAATTAATGGGTATTTTTTCAAATCTTTTTGGTCTTGATCAAGCTAAAGAATTAACAAAATTAGGGAATGCTGCAGCTAATGTAAAGAACATGTTGGATGGATATGAAACAGATCCTGACATAATGTTTTTGTATTGTTCCGCTTGGATTTCTAAGGTAGGAGTCCTTGATTTAATAGCCAAGAATAATTGGGCCTCAAACTATATTGTTTATGTGCAGGTTGATGGTAATTTAACAAAAATGAGTATGGCAGAAGTTAAAGCTATGACCATTGATCGTTTATTAGAGAAAGTTTCAAATAATCCAAGATTAAGTATTATTATTAATGATATCTTGCAAGGAGGAACTTATTTTGATAAGATTGATGCTCAAATTCCACAACAACTTCGTGATGCAATTACAAATCTAAATATATAAAGGAAATCTACGAGAGTAGATCCATTCTATGGCGGATCACCAATTATGGTGACCCGCCTTTTTTCTTTTTAATCGATTCAATGTTTACTTTTTTTGATTATAGGGATATGTAATCAGTAGAGGCAAAAAATAAAGATAATTGAGTTTACTTTTTTCTTGTCTTAGTTATTATCAATCGAAAGGTTGAAGAGTATGAATAAAGAAATAAACATTACAGTTTACCTTTTCTTCCTTTCGGTATTTACTAATAAAAAAATTATGTTGAATATGAAGCAAATGAATTTTTTCAATAGAGCTAAGTATCTTTTTGTAGATATGGATGGAACATTGATCGATACTGACAGAGCAAACAACGAAGCCTATAAGTCGGCTACTAGAATTGTCACTGGCAAAGAATTGATTTACAGTTCTCATCGCATTACAAGCGACTCTATTTATGGACTTTATTCAATTGATAAAGCAGAAGCTATCATTTCAAAGAAAAATGAAATCTACACAGATTTTCTTTATCTTACTAAAGTGAATGAGGATTTGGTAGAATTGATATTGAGGAGTGGAAAGTCTTCCTATTTGGTAAGTAATTGTAGCCAAACAAGAGGAGAAGAAACATTGAAATACCATCTTTTGGATTCAATAATGGAAAGGAACATGTTTTATTCTGGAGACAAGTACAACAAGAGCATTCACGAGTTGAATATCAATCCCAAAGAGATTTTTGTCTTTGAAAATGAAATTGTTCAAGCAAACAATGCCATACAGGCTGGAGTGGATGTAAACAGTATCTATGTATTTAATAACTAAAAAAAATAACAGAGATGAACAGATTTACAATTGATTCAAACAGATTCCTTTCAAAGGATGTAAGAGCATTCTACAACTGTGATTACATCGGAATGAAAAATCCTGGTAATCCAACTTTCATTAACGCTCTTAAGAATGATTTTGGTAAGAACTATGTGTCTGCATGTGGGCAGATATTCAGACTTGATGATGCTTGTCAGAAGCTAGACGACATTCTCTCTAAGGATTTGCCACAGATAAAGCAGGAATTAGGAATTTCTGACTTAACAGTATGTGTTATCCCTCGCTCAAAAGCAGAGCGTTCCTACCCTAGCAACAAGCTGATGATGAAGCAGATCATCAGAAACGTGGTCAATCGTCTGGGAATGCGAGACGGTGCTGATTATGTCTACAGAGTTTCGGATACGCCAACTACTCATTATGAGGGTGCGGACGGCATTTATCCTGGCATCACAAAAGATTCCTGTAGACTCTCTTCCGAGATTCAAGGAAAAGACATTCTGCTAATCGATGATATTTACACAAAGACTGTGAATATTGACGAAGATTGCTTACAGGCATTATTAGATGCCGGAGCCAGAACTGTCGCATTTTATTCTATTGGTAAAACAGTTAGAAGATTTTAATGTCATGAAAATATCAGAAAATACAATCAACATGCTTGCCTCGTTGTACTTCAAAGGTATCGGCAAGGCCTGGGTTATTAACAACTCAGTATGGAAGAAGTCAGTAGAGGATATCGTGTCTCTTGTTTCCAATAAAACCAAACAAGAAGAAATTGAAGTGAGTGTTCAGTTTGAAGACTTCAAAACCAAAGTCCGTTCATTGATCTCATCATACGAAGGAATAGCAGATGGAATAATTGGAATTGGAGATCCTGGATTTCCTGAGTGTCGAGGCACAATCAAGAATTCAGATCAGCCTATTCTATTGGCATACAGGGGAGACATTTCCTTGATTAGCAAGCAAAATAAAAACATTGCTGTAATCGGAGTACTAAATCCTAGCGAGGGTATAGAGCAACGAGAAAGGGCTGTTGTATCGAAGCTTGTATCAAGTGGATATACAATAGTAAGTGGTCTTGCTCTTGGATGTGATTCTATTTCTCATACAGAAGCATTGGCTCAAGGAGGGAAGACAGTGGCGATATTACCGTCTACTCTGAAAAATATACAACCTGTTGCTAATCGTCAGCTTGCCGAAGATATCGTAGCAAACGGAGGGCTTGTTGTTACAGAATATTTGAATGAGGCCTATTCAAAACAAAATTTTATCAGTCGATTTATCGAGAGAGATAGGCTTCAGGCATTTTTCTCTGATTGCGTATTGCTATCCGCAAGCTATGCTCCTAATGCTTTTGGAAACGACTGTGGCTCCCGACACGCATTAAGGAATGCAAAAGAAGCCGGAATTAAAAGAGCTGTAATGTATGATGAATCTCTTGATAAGAACAATCCCCAGTTTGATCTTAATCGAATGGTAATGAGGGAAGACGGTATTAATGCCATAATTCTTACAGAAAATACCTTTAAGGACTCAATCAAGAAGATAGAACCTAAAACCAAGAGTGTTCAATTACCTCTGTTCTAATTTCCTATCTAAACCTGAGTGGCATTGTGAAAAAGATCACAATGCCACTATAATAAAGTCTGAGATTAGTTTACCTTTTTATCTCAAATGGGATAATGTATTAGAAGATGTCAAAAGACTCAAGGAAATTCAAAGTTTACCTTTTATAAGTCTTTGGTATTAACAAATAGAAAGGCAGAAAAAACTAAGACGGCAAAAAAAAAATAGAAAGCTGTTTACCTTTTTCCTCCTTCTGGTATTAAGTAATGAAACTATTAAACATTTGAGTTATGCTAAACAAAACTAAAAAGATTCAGGCTTTATCTAAAAACAGATTTCATTCGTTGAACGAAAAGGAACAGATTCTGTATTTGAAGAAGAAAAACATCACAAGAGTCAGATGTGTAGATTGTGGAAGATCAAAACACATCTTTGAGACAGAGAAAGAAGCAATGTTGTTTATCTTCTACAACGGAGAACAGATGCTTTTAGAGACTGGCAATAAGCCTGTAAGAGCGTATTGGTGTGAATGCTGTTGTGGCTATCATGTCACTCATAGAGAATTTTATAAGAAAGCAGGCTTTACAATGGCAGAAGCATAAGAAGAGATTGTAAACATGAATTATTAACTATTTAATTTTCAAAAAGGAGATGAGAGATTTTATTTCAAGATTATTCGGAAAGAACAATGAAGATTCTAGTAATGCTCAGTCTACAATGGTAGAAATCCCTGCAATTGCCAGAGAGTCTCAGGCAACAAATTCGGATTCTCAGTCGGCAGAGGATCTGGTCGTCAATGCCCCCAAAGCTTCCAAGTCTACATACAGACCTGGAGTTGTAACAGTTGATCTACATACTGGTCGACCTATTGATGCCATTTATTTGTTCATCAAGCAAGACAATGAGCAGTTGGGCTACAACGACGCCATCAGACTTCATAACATGAAGGCGATGGAAGAAGGAGTTGATCGTATTAAGAATCACTTAAAGACTCTTTTTGATCAGGTCAACATGAAGTATCAAGGACGAGTGTTAAAACAAAAAAACATCGTTAAGACTTACCACGACATGTGTTATTTTGACTCAGAAAGTGAAGCTCAGTCAGTCCTTGACCAGTTAAATTACCATATCCAAGAAGTGGAGCGATTACGAAAGGATTTGGAAACTGGCTCAGACAACGTAAAAAACATGACCGAAACATATGAGAAAGGATTCAAACAGGGTATGTTAGACATTATGGGTGGAGGCATCCATGCAGTTGCACCAACATCAGCATCCTCATCAACAGAATTTGCAGTTATCGAAGGTTAATTTTAATAAAACCAATTTGTCATGAACAAAAATATCAGTTTACGCACAAAAGCAGCTTGTAAGCTTGCAGGTTGGAATTCCGAGATCTTAAAGGAGTGTGGTGAGGCAAGTTACAGGGCATTACGAAAGTATATGTCAGCCTTTCTTATCTTAGGATTGATTTGGGGTACTATCGGATATCTTTTTGCCGATAAATACATTGGACTAGAGACTGTATTACAGAAATCATGTGTGTCCGTAGCATTTATTGCGGTGGTGATCAGTATCGAACGTTTTATTATCCTAAAAATCGGGAAGGATAAAACGACAGCCACTATGCGAGTGATTATCGCCTTATTGATGGCGACATTAGGAGCAACCATTTTCGATCAAATGATTTTTAGAAACGATTTGGAGGTGGCGATGCAGAATTCACGATTGGATATGGAAAGGAATATTGTCAATAACAGAGCTGAGTTTATTGACAAGGAAATAGCAAAACTCAATCACGACATTGATTCTATAAACAATGCTCTTGTGCCAAAATATGCTGAATTTACCGCTAAACCTATTGTCCAGTCAGTGGTGAAGAATAAAGAAAGAAAAACTGCTGGTACGGATAGCACAGGAAAAGTGATTTATGGATGGGATGAACGAGTAGATGTCGTTTCTGTTCCTAATCCAATAGGAAATCAAATCGCAAGTGGAGAAGAATCAAAAAAGAACATACAGACTCGTATTGATACTCTATCAAACCAAAAGAATCAGCTCGTACAAACTGTTCACGCAGAGATTTCGTCAAAACCGGCTGGTTTCTTAGAGGAATTGACTGTACTATTCCGAGACATAATCGGAGAAGAGCCCGTAGCACTTGCATTCTACATCTGTTTGTTCCTGTTCATGATGTCTCTTGAGATCTTAGTGGTGACAGCCAAAATGGGAGAAAAAGATTGCGATTATGATTTGATTGTAGAAAGACAATTAAACATAAAGGAAGCTGCAATGAGACGTTCTCAGCAGGATTTGGAAGACACATTAGAAAGATAATATTCTTGAGGATACAATAGCGAAACCTCATACTCGTTTCGCTACTGTTTTCTTCGATAAAAACAAATAATAAATTTTCATATATCGGTATGAAAACTCTTACAAATAATGTTGTGTTAGGAGGAATCCTAATTTTGGCATTGAGTCTGTTCATTTCCTGTTCTTCTCAGAAAGCGAATACAGATTTGGACAACACGCCTTCAATGGGGACCAACTATGATTCTCTTATTAAAAGATTGGAAAAGGATTTATTGTACGATCTGTCTTGCGAATCCGACAACGATCAAGGATTATGTTGTTTGTCCGTATGGAACTTGGACTCAAATGATGAAAGTCAGATCCTAAACAACGACCTGTATAATGCATTTTCGTTTTCACATTCTATATGGGCAGACTATGAAATATGGGCTCGTACTCAATTGTCTGGATTGGATGAACAACTTGTACCTACAGATAGCATTATATTTGCTATTGGAAATATTAGTGCTATGAAATTAGGACTTAAGCATCAACACGAAGCAGAAAAATTCCAAAAAGAAATGGTTTGGTTCATAAATAATGATCCAAGCAAATGGTCGGAAGGTCGATTCCCAGGCAGAGCATACAATAAATTTAATGATTTTATTGTGGATAATATAGAAATACATCTTGACACTTCGGAAATATACAATTATTACAGAAGTGTCGTAGCATTAATTTTCCAGTACGATAGTTTTCAAGAAGAAATTGAGACAATTCAAGATGATTCTGCAATGTTTGATGCAATTCATCAAAAAATAGAGGAAGCCAAAAGTTTTGACGAACAATGTGCGATAGCACTTGCTTGTTCAATGAAATGTTCAACATTTTGTGGTGCTTATTCTATCGACTTGATGTCTTCATTGTTAAAATCAGGGAAATATTCAGTTTTATTGGAACAAATGTGGATTTTGTGGAGAGCTTTTTCTCAATCTGTATTAATAGGAAGATCTAGAGATTCTGTAATTCCAAATTATTCGTATGACAAGATGAGAAAACGAATTTACACTACCATCTCCAAACATGTCAAAGAAAATCCTCAAGACACTAATGCAATAATCTGTGGATTGCGTATTCTCAAGCATCCAGGGTTGATCAGAAATGGAGAAAATATGTATGGAAACGATGCCGACGTCGACATCATGAATTATTGCCCTGATTTTTATAGTTTCACTAAGGAAGATGAAAAATAGTATTACAAAGATGATGATTCATAAGTTTCTTCTTGGTCTTATGACAGAGACTGAAGAAAAGGAGTTTTTCAATAAACTAAACTGCGATACTGACCTCAAAGATAAGGTCGCAATTGAGGCACTTCTTTACAAGCACTGTAATATAGTTGCCTCGTCGAACAAGAAAATAACTGATCATGAATAAAATTTCATACGAGCATCTAATCTGATAATTTTTTAGTATGATTCCAGGTCCTTCTCAAATTTTAATCTGTCCACACTGTGGCAGAGAAAAACAAATTATGTCTTTGATATCAGGCAATACATTTGGAGCAGAGTTATGGTCTGATAGCAAACAAATAGCCCCGATGTTGCCGGAAATTTCTCTTGTCCAAAAATGTCCACACTGCGGAAAATATTTTGTTCGAACAAGACAAGAGGTCAAATTTGCAAAAGAGGAGTATTCTTTTGAGCAAGGTATTCTGACTTTTCAAGAAATGAAGGAGGCTTTTTCCCAAATATCAGAAGATGGGTTTTCTGATACTCAAGAAGAGTTTAGAGTTAGGCTGATGTTATTACATGCCTATAATGATTATCATTATAGATGTAAGGATAAGCATTCGGTTAATCCAAGCGATTTCAGAATGTTTGTTGAACAAGGTCAATGGCTTATACAGAATGCAATAACAGACAATGTAGTTAAAGCTGAGTTTTACCGTGAAATTGGTGAACTCAATAATGCATCGCTTTGCTTAAACGAAATACATACAGATGATGTGTTTTTAATTGAGATTGCAAAGTCGATACATGAAAAGATTGAAGCAAAAGATACTCAAGTGTTCCGTATAAGATAATTCTGACAAAACAAGAAATAAAAATGGAGGGGAGTTCCCTGAGACTGATAGTATTAAACATGGCATGTAGTAGTCCTTGTTTATGTCGAAATTATTTAATTATTACAAAAAATGTAATAAAATTCGCTATTGTTGCGACAAATTCGTAATATTGAGGAAAAATCATAATATTATGGCTACTATAATACCATTTGGCTCAGATACTAAACTTAAGGGGGAAATCCTTTCTGAAAACGCTCTAATTGAATTTATAAGAAAAGAGCGAAAAAATGTGATGATAAAAGTTCATGACCGTTTTCCTTCTTTGATGGAAGAACAAATAGAGGATGTCTTCCAAGATGTTTGTATTGCACTTGTAGAAAAAATACATGATAAGAATTTCAGATTAACTTGTTCATTATTTTATTACGTGTATAGATGCTGTTGGAACAAAGCTGAGCATGACACTCGTCATCCAGAACGAAAATGGGAACTTCCAGAAGAAAACATATTGAAAGACGACGAGGATTTTGAAGAACAACAAATTAATCAAGAAAAAGTTGATGAATTGCTTGACATAGTATTTGAATCTCGAAATGAGTGGGAAACTTTACTTGAAAAAGTAGCAGAGGTGGTCAAAGACTTACCTGATCCATGTGACAAAATTCTATATGGAATGTACGGAGATCCAAAAAAGAAACAGGAAGTTATTGCCCAAGAATGTGGTTACAACAATGCTGATGTTGTAAAAACCATGGCTTCTCGTTGCAAAAAAAGATTCACTGAGAAATTTAATTCTATTTACGAAGCATTTAAGAAAGGACTTTGATTATGTTGACAGATAAATTTATTGAAGATTTTCTTCAGCGATATTTTAAGGGAGAACTGACTCAAGAAGAGAAAGAAGTCCTTTTTGCATCCATCAAACTGAATCCTGCTTTGGATGACATGATTCAAGAAGTACTTCGTAATAATAATCCTGCGGAAGTAGAGAAATTTATATCAGAAAAAGCTTTGCTGTTCGACTCAATAGTTGTTTCAGAAGAATATGAATCAATGATTGAATTGTTTCTTTCTGGAATGATGGAGCCCGACGAAGAAGAGGCATTCAAGAAAAAATTATTGTCAGATGAGGAATTCCGCAACAATGCTTTAGCACAGGCGTTTTTATTCAAAGCAATCCAAAAGATTCGTAGATCTGATGAAGCCGCAATTGAGAGTGCAAAAGTATTATCAGAATCATCAATACGAGATCTATTTGCAGAATTAAAAGAAGAAGATGACGACGAATTGATAGACAACTTTTTGAAAGGAAAGCTATCCGATATTGAAGAAGAAAGCTTCAAGAATCGTCTAAAGAAAGATACCGCTTTCAAAGAGCGTACATCAGCCATAGTGATGCTGAATAAAGGCATTCAAATGGAGATGGAACATAACAAAAAGGTAATTGAGGACGCGAAAAAGCTGACTCATGACGATATTGCTAATGAATTTAAGAAATCTATCTGGTCATCTGTGTTACGATATAGCTCAGCGGCAGCTGTCGTTTTATTGATTGCAGGAGTTGGTTTTGATTACTACAGGTATACACAGGCACCCTCAATTGCAGAAAAGAATATGCTGACCATAACGACGGACTTCAACGCAAACGATGGTTCGTCAAGGGGCGATGATGATTCTATGTATAAAGAGCTACAGACCTTGTTGGGGTCAGTCAAGCCAGACACCGATCTTAAAAACACAATAGAAAAACTTGAAAAATATTATGCTAAGGCAACTTATGAGTATACAGATAATGAGAACCAGTATATAGATGTTATCTCCTATGTTCTAGCAACTGCATATATTTATGATGGGCAGAGAGTCGAAGCTAAAAAAATTTTGAAACACATTTTAGATGACAAAGATGCCGCTCCGGAGATTAAGGATAAGTCCAAAGAATTGCTAGATAGTATAAATAGCACAGTTATTTTTTGATACGAACATAATCGTTGAAAAACTAAACTATATAAAACTTGTCATAGTTCAAAAATTAAAATTATGGTTGTTTTGATTATTCTATTTATAGTGTTAGTTCTGTCATTAATAATATTGCCTTTTGCTAAACAATTAATGATAGACAAACAAGAACTGCGTGAACGTCCGATTGAAGATAGATTTGCTGTTTTGATTGATGAAATTAATAAAGCATTCCTTGATGGAAAAGGAAAGACTGTTTATCCTGTTAAGTCGGATAATCGTTGGCTTAATTTACATTCACAAGACAAGGCAAATTACCTATTTCAGTTCAACTATAGTACTGGACATTTAACCGTGTATTTGCATTATAAATATTTTCACCAGGAACTTAATGCCGATTTCCCCTTATATAATGTAAGAAATGTTGATGTTTTTAGACAAAAACAAATGGCTATAGATATTATAGGCAAAATGAAATATGCTATTTCTAAACATCAAGAAAAAATAGGAATCCCATCTCAGTCAGATATATTACCATCAAATTATAATATAGATAGTGACAATGCAGACCCTGTAGACTTAATAAGATCTGTTTATAGTACATTTTCAATGCATCAAAAAAAATCTATTATAAATATGGGTTATTTGATTTTTTCCGCAGATGGTTCTTCTTGGTCAGATTATGTTATGTTTGCGGCAACTCGTCAACAACTCAATTTTTTAAGTCTTAATTGGAAGGATTGCCAACAACAATTAGAAAATGAAGGAGAATCTGTAATTTATTCTGATTTGATAGATGTTCAGAATGGCGTTTATGAAGAACTTCTTATGTTCTGGATACAACTAGTTTATACAAATTTAGGTCCTAATGAAGCACGTGCACAAAAGTTTTTAGATATGAATGCTATACTAGGCCATTCAGAAGAAGACATAGTAAATCGTATGGAAAAAATTGAAGCTATAGCTGCACACTTTGGGTTGAGATGAAAAGAGCGTTTGTTATAATTTTTCTTGTTTTAAGTACTATTGTATGTTCGGCTCAGAAGCACCGAGCATTAATTGTTGGCGTCGCTAATTATCCTGAAGATAGTGGATGGAAAACAATACATTCAGATAATGATGTATCTCTTTTATGCACCTTATTAAAAGGTAATGATTATCTTGTTGATAGCTTGTTAGATGGATGTGCTACTCGAAAGAATATCATAAATGCTCTTTCTACGATAGAAAACAAAACAGAAAATGGAGATACTATAGTAATTTCTTTCTCATGTCATGGTCAACAGATGATATCGAATGGAGAAGAAGAAAAGGATTCATTGGATGAAGCCCTTATACCATTTGATGCAAAGTTAAAATATTCGGATTATTACAAAGGAGAAAACCATCTTACAGATAATGACCTTTCTATTAGTATAGAAGAAATCAGGGCAAAAGCTGGCAGTTCTGGATTTGTCTTGGTATTGTTGGACGCATGTCATAGCGGTGATTCATTCAAGGATTCAAATGATAAAAATAATAAATTTCATCGTGGAGTATGTCAGGTTTTTGGTGCTGATACATTAAATATATCACTCTCAAAAAGACAAAACAAAATAGAAACAGTGTATATCGAAAGTAATAATAATATATCAAATGTCCTTTATGTTGGTGCATGTCAGAGTTACCAGATTAATGCTGAAATGAAAGCAGAAGACGGGAAGTGGTATGGCTCTCTTAGTTACGCATTTTATGAAGCATTTAAGGAAAATAAATTTCATGATATAAGACAGTTATGTATTGATATTAGAAATAATGTCGTAAAATATAATAAAGCAAGTAGACAGTGTCCAGAGTTCGCTTCAAGTCTTGATTTATCTGGAATTTTTGAAAAACCAGAATCAAACTTACCTTCAAGTCCTCAGGATGAAAACATTAGCTATGTCCATCTGTATATTTGTATTTTTTCCTTAATTGTATTAGTTATCACTTTATTGGTTTTGTATGGAAGAAGAAATAAAAGATAAAAAAATTCCAGGATTTGTATTCAGCACTTTCCTATTCTTGTTTTTTTATTATTTGCTGAAAACAATTTGTCAAGATGTCATTGACATCCGTTTCAATATGATTGATGCTGCAATAGCCGAAGGAGAACAGATTGTCCCAACTATAATATTTGCAGTATTCGATATTGTAATGTTAGGTCTTTCTTTTTGGAGTATAATAAGAGTATTAAAAGGATCAAATGATGCAATACCATGTATACGTTGGGCACTTTTTATTAATTTATTTGTCCAATTTTATCAATTGATAAAAAATTTGGAATTTGCAATATTGGTCAGTTGGTACTATGTGCTTTTCCCAATATTACAGATAGTATTTTCAATTGTTTTTATTGTTTATTTATTTAGATCAAAACATGTAAAGATGTTATTCCCAAGAATAGATAGAAGCTATTATTTAGGGGGATGGATATGGCTTTTATATTTTATTTCTTTTATAACCTTTTTAATATTGGGATCGTATACATCTATAAAAAAAGACAGATGTTCTAAGGCAATAGAGGAAAATACGTTGAGTATTCCATGTGGTTGTTATTCCGATGGTTTAATAATGTTTAAGTCCGATGATTCCTTATGGGTTAAAAGTAAGTATGAGATATACAATATGGAAGATGAAAGAGATTCGATAACACGATGGAAACTAGACTTAGATTCTGCTCATTATCGAGTTTTTGGTGCGACATCCAATTTGTCAAGACATTCGGATTTTATGAACATTTTGCTTCAATCGAGACCACCTCTTGACTCACATTTAGAAAAAGAAATTGTGTTTTGTGATACATTGTTATCAAATGAGCAGTATTATGTAGATCAATTTTTATATAAAGATTCTTCTAATTACGTTTGGACGTTTTCTGTCAGATTTGATTCAACAAGTAATAAATATTGTACTTTTTCTAAACTAAATATAATAAAAAATCCGACTTCAGATTTAGAAGAAGCTATAGACTTCTTAAAAAATGTCGAGTTTGATCTTAATCCTTACATAAATAGATATGTTGATAATAATTAAAGAAATAGTCATATTAATATTTTGTTTATTTTTGTTCTTGGTGCTTAGAAGCCATTATTCTAAAGGGAAAACAATAAAGGATGCTTTATGGGATAACTGTGGATATGCTTTGATGGTATTATCACCGGTTACTTGGATAATTCTTTTGGTTTCTGCAATATATGTTGTTTACCAAATAATACATTGAAAATGGGACGAAGAATAAATAACATATTACATAGATTACTCTTGACCAAAGCATTTGAAAACATATATCATATATTATATATGTTTTTGTTAGGATTCCTATATATTCTGGGGACAGGAGTCAGTTTGGCACTTTTTATTTTTGTTATTGAATTTTTGTTTCCGCAAGATGTTCATATAATAAATTATGCACTGACGGATAAAACGTTTAATGAACTATTTGAAAACCATAACTATCATTCTGCCATTTTTGTAGCTGAGGGAGACACGTCATATATTAATGATAACGAAAAAAATTTTGTTAATAAATATATGCTACGAGATTGCTATCTTCACGTAGGAGAATATAGCAAAGCTGAAAAAATAGGTATAGAAATACTCTCATATTCTCCTGATTTGACAAAAATTTCAGAAGATAAAGAAAAAAAAACAGCAGAGGTGGTAATGAATTTTGTTCGTGTTTCTGCATGTAGAGATTTGTTTCGCTTATATGAAAAAATGGGGGACAAGTCTAAGCAACTACAAATGTATGATACTCTAAAAAAATACGGTAACGATCCACAGCTGCTAAAAGTGGAAGAAATGTTAAAGGAGGAGGGCTTTAATATCCCTACAATGGTTGCAGAAAATGGTAGCAGATTTTCTTTAGCTTATAATCTAAAATATGATATTATCTGTGGATTATACCTTGAACATCCTGATATGGCTGTTGATTCTCTGACAAAATATATCAGTGATGTTTGGGCATTGCCTAAATTTAATCCTTCTTTGAAACTCTTGTTTCTAAATAGACTTATATCATGGCATATTGATCGAAACGAAATATTCCAGGCTCAATATATGCTTTTGCGTGGTATTGAAGTTGTGAAAATGATTAGGAAAGAAGACGGACTTGATCCACTTGGAGAATTCGCTGAATATTGCTACTTGCTACATGATTATAAAAATGCAAAACGTTTTATGAATGTTTACATGCGTTTTATGGATAAATATTATGACGATGATGATCTTGAATTTCTATTAGCAGAAGCTCGTTTTGTCAAATACAAACATGAGACTCCTAAAAAACAAATAGAAGAATTATCTCATTGCTGCAGAGGATTGAGGAAACAAATTTCAAATAATTTTGCTGGGATGACTGCAAATCAACGTGAATGTTTTGCGGAAATGTTAAAAGAGCCGTTTTCATTTTCATTACAAATGTTGTGTAAACATCCACAAAATAAAAATTTAGTAGAACTTTGTTTTGAAAATGAAGTATTTTATCGTGGATTATTACTTCGTTCAGATGCGATGCTTAGACACGCATTAGCAGAAGCCGCAGACTCTTCGCTTATTCAAAATTATAATAGTTATTTAAGGTTAAAACAAGAACTTGTTGCTCGCGAAGAGATTTCTGGACCAGGAAATTTTGCGAGAAAATTTATTATAGAAAAAGAAATATCCGAGTTAGAGAAGAAATTGGCTTTAGGATGTGCTGATTTTATTAGAGATGAGAGATCTGATATTCGAGTTTCAGATATGAAATCCTCACTAGACTCAGACGAATGTCTTGTTTCTTATGTGGAAATTCCTCAGGGAAAGTCATTCTCTTTAGGTGCGTTTGTTTTAAGTAAAAAGAAAGGTCTGTCTTTCAAGCTATTGTGTTCTTCAAATGATTTGATTTCATTAGGAGCTCAGGATGATATAATGACTCTATGTACTAATGAAAATCTTTACAAGTATCTTTTTGCTAAAATAGAGAGTGATGTGCCTCATAATGCAAAAGTCATATATTCACCCGCGGGTATAATAAATCGCATTCCTCTTCCATCTTTGTTTGTAGATTCAGATCATACTTTGTCTGACAATTATACTTTATCTTTGGTCGCAAATCCAATGGATCTTATTAATAATAGATCATATTTTAGTAGATTATTCTCAACAAATAAAATCCAATGGTCTAAAAGTAGTGTGTCTTTGTGGGGCGGAATCAGATATGGAGGTTCCGACACCTTGATAGCTAAACATCGCTCACCTGTTGTTAGAGGAAATGAATTAGAATATTTACCAGGATCAAAGGGTGAGGTGGAAGGAATAGCGTCCATTCTAAAAGATAAGGTCAAAATAATCAATACATATACTGGATTCATAGCAACTGAGTCAATTTTTAAGAAAGAAGCTCCATTGGCTAATTTAATACATATATCTACACATGGATTTTTTCATGAGGATAAAAGTCATGAATTCAATAATCCAATGCATAATTCTGGACTCTTTTTTGCGAATGCCAACAAAGCATGGAAGGAGGAATACAGACCAGAACAATATAAGAAAGATTATGAAGATGAAATTCTAAGGGCTGATGAAATAGAATCATTAAATCTTTCATCTTGTAATCTTGTGGTTCTATCTGCATGTGAAACTGGTCTTGGAGATATCAATGGCAATGAAGGAGTTTACGGATTACAGAGAGCCTTTAAGCTTGCCGGAGTAAGATACATATTAATGAGTCTTTGGGCAGTACCTGATGGGGCTACCGAGATTCTTATGAAAAGATTTTATCAAAATTTGATCGAGGAAAGTGATATTGATTTAGCTTTTTCTAATGCTCAAAAAAGTATGAGGAACGACAAGGATAAAATTCATGGTATCCAGGATTGGGGAGGATTTGTTTTATTGCATTAAATAATATTTATTATGAAGTTAGTATTTTTTTTATTTTTCGTGTTTTGGGTATATAAATATTGGTGTTTTACCCGTAAAAGATCGTATTATAGAAAAGTACTCACTGTTGCGATATTCCGTCACAAGCGTGCAATAAGTGAACAAAGTACTTTAGATCTTGCATGTGCTTTTATGATGACACAAAGATATGCTGATGCTTATGGTGTATTCAAATCAGTAATTGAAACATTTCCTGATAGTGTAAATTCAGATGCTATTATCAAAAACCTTGAATTTTGTAAAAAACCACTTCCATGGTCTAAAGAACTAAGAAATTACAATATGGGATATTGGCATGATTTTATGTTAGTAAGATTTGGAGGATCTAGAATTAATCTGCTTTCACAGGAAACGCTAACAGCAACAGATATTTATATTGAAAACGGAGATATTATGTAAAGAAATATCGGTATAGTTATTTCTTGTTGTTTATATACAATCATTAAACATTACGATTTATGCAAAGCAAAACACAAAATATATTATCTTTAGACAATGAAAAGGCAATGGATTTCTTTATGAAATCTCCTCAATTTCATGGATTTGAGCTACCTGAATATTTTGTATTCAACAAAGTACTAAACTATGTTCGTGAAACAATAGGTGACAAATCATATGAAGATTGCTTAAATGAAAAACTCAATCCAGAGGATCTTTCTGATGTTAATCTAGATATTCTCTTAAACAAAGATGGCAAATATGCAGTCCGACCTATCGTGCTTGCTAATCCATATCTTTATTATTTCTTGGTAAGGGAGATTTGTAACAAAGAAAACTGGGAAACAGTAAAGTCGTTATTTGAGAATTTTTCAGTTCCACACCTCTCTTCATGCGCTTTGCCTATCATTCGTAATCCTAAGAGAAAGGAGAAATTCCATAATTCGGCGACGATTTTTAATTGGTGGAACAGCATGGAGCAGCGATCTATAGAATTATCGTTGGAGTATCGCTATATGTTCGTGACTGATATCACCAACTGCTATGGATCTGTCAACCCACAAGCCTTTGACTGGGCTTTCAGTCTAAAAGGCACAAAATTTGAGAAGACGGGAGTTAGTTCTATTTCCAAGAATATCCAGAAATACCTTCGTGCATTTCAGCAAGGTCGAAACATCGGCATCCCTCAGGGTAGTGCGATATTTGATTTCGTTGGAGAAATTATACTTGGTTATTCTGACCTACTTTTGCATGAAGCAATAGAGAGAAAAGGAATTAAAGATCCATACGAAATAATTCGTTATCGCGACGACTACAGAATTTTCTGCAACAGCAAAAGCTCTCTTGAAGACATATCATACCTTCTTCAAGAAATTTTGGAGAGTCTCAACTTCAGAATGAATAGCAAGAAGACGATGATTAGCGACAGCATCGTCACTGATGCTGTAAAGCCAGACAAGCTTGCGTACATCTACAACACTCCTATCTCGAACAAAGAAGGATATGATTTCGACAGCTTTGAAAAACATCTATTGTATATTTTGATGTTTGCGAGAAAATATCCAGATAGCGGATCTGTGAAGACGATGCTTTCCGATATAGACAAGAGGATAATGGAGCATTTGAAACCATACGAGGTTGAAGTGACGACCTTCGACTTGGATTCAGATGACAATAAATTTGAGAAACGCAAAGTAAAAAAGTACCGTCGACTTTCAGGAGGAAGTGTGAAAGCGATGTCGGCAATTTGTACACAGATTGCATTGGAGAATGTCAACAGTAGCCACTATGCGTTACGAGTGCTAAGCCGTATGGTTGAGTCGTTGAAAGACGAAGACGAAAAATGGGACATCCGAAATAAGGTGTATAAGAAGCTCTGCAATCAGCACAACTCTTCATACAACCAGCTATGGCTTCAGAATATCACATACCAGAGGGATTTGGCAAACGGATCTTCTCCATACTCTATGCGTTTGTGCCGTTTGGCAGCCAAAGACAAGGATGTTGAGCTTTGGAACAATTCATGGATCAAACCTTCATTAAGATCTGATTTTCCATACTCATCAATCATTGATTCTGAGATTCTAGCTAAAGTAACTCCGGTCATAATGTTCAGAGAAACAAGAATGTATTATGAAGGATTCGAGGAGGATGAATTTGACGATGAAGCTTGGATTGATGATGCAGTAAGTGCGTTTGAAAAGTATGAGGGCTAAAGTCTAATAAAAGATCTTGTGAAAATCTAAAAATGCCATAACCTGTGCTCGACTTTGGCATAGGTTGCAATTACTTTTATCACCCAAAACAAATTAATTATGGAAATCTCAGGAAAAATCATAGCTGTTCTTGAAGAGAAGAGCGGCATTTCAGAAAAAACAAGGAATCCGTGGAGATGCGGACAGTACGTCATCGAGACACAGGAGGCATACCCGAAGAAGATGTTCTTTGAGGTGTTTGGCGACGCTAACATCGACTATTTCGCAATCAGAAAAGATGAGGTGTTGACGGTTCATTTCAATGTCGATGCCAGGGAATATAACGGCAAGTGGTATAACCAGATCAGAGCAATAAAGGTTGAGAGACCATATGCGGCCAGCGGTATTCCAAATCCAGCTTCTCAACCTGTATCGTCAACTGCATTTCAAGCTCCTGTTGCCCCGTCGGCTACTCCTAATACAGATTGGGGCGATTTGCCTTTTGGCAATGATCCTATGGATGCGGACAAACTTCCATTTTAATGATTTTAAGTATGGAAGTTCGTTATTCACGAGATGGCCTTAAACTCTTAAAAGTCAGAAATGCAGAAGGGCACTTTGTTGTCCCTGATCATGTTAGAGCAATTGACGAGTTTGCATTTTGCCAGTGTAAGGGATTGTTATCTATAGAGATTCCTGATTCTGTTATTGAGATAGGACAGTGGGCTTTTAAGGAATGTGCTGATTTGAAATCTATAAAGTTGTCTAATTCCGTCACTAAGATTGCTGATCGCTCCTTTGATGGGTGTTTTAGGTTGTCGAGCATTGAGATCCCTGATTCAGTGACTGAAATTGGAGACTCAGCGTTTTCTGATTGTACAGCACTGGCAAGCATAAAGATTCCAGATTCTGTATCCAGGATAGGGAAATGGGCTTTTAATGATTGTAAAGCTCTTACAGGTATAAAGATTCCATCATTGGTTACGTCTATCGAAGATTATGCGTTTTCAAATTGTTCTGGCCTGATGAGCGTTGAAATTCCAGATTCTGTAAAATCAATAGGAGAATCGGCTTTCTTCGGATGTTCGTCTATTACATCGCTTGTCATCCCAGATTCGGTCACTGATATAGGTTCTAATGCTTTTAGCCTTACTAAATTTGAAAGCATTTCACTTCCAAAATCAATTGCCAGGATAGACGGTGGCGTATTTTCAAATAGTGGTCTGAAACATATTGATATTCCTGATACTGTGGCTGAAATCGGCGATTGTACATTTTGGTGCTGCTCAAGTCTGGAGTCGGTTAAGATTACGAATTCTGTGACGAAGATCGGCTCACTCGCCTTTGAAAAATGTAGGTCACTCAAATCAGTTGATATTCCAGACTCGGTAAAAGAAATAGGCAATTCGGCATTTGGGGATTGTTCCGAGCTGACTTCCATATTTATTCCTTCGGGAGTCTCTAGTATTGGCGATACCGCATTTGGAGGATGTGTTAAACTGACGAACATCAATGTGGCGTCCGATAATCCATACTATTCCAGTGTTGATGGAGTATTGTATAACAAAGACAAGACGGAGTTGATCTGCTTGCCATCGGGGAAAAAAGGTCATTATGAGATATTAGATGGTGTTACTCGTATTGGTGATTATGCATTTTCCCAATGTAAAGAATTGTCGGGCATACATATACCTTTGAGTGTGACATCTATCGGTAACGTTACATTTGCAGATTGCGGATTGACAACGTTGTTTATTCCAGCAAACGTCAGTAAAATAGGAGATTGGACAATAAGCGATTGTACCAAATTATCTGAGATATGTGTAGATCCCGACAATCAGCACTATTCTAGTTTTGCTGGCATTTTGTACGACAAGGAGCAAACTAAGATATTATTTGTTCCATCGGGAATAACCGTGCTCAAAATTTCTGAGAGAATAAAAAACATTGAATCTTTCGGAATATGTGAGAATGTGGTTTCTGTTGACATTCCTTCCAACGTCCATAATATAGGAGAGTGTCCTTTTTTTTCCTGTAAGAAATTGGAGCGTATTGATGTCTCTCCTGAAAATCCAAATTATACGAGTGAAGACGGGGTGCTGTATAATAAAGACAAGACGGAATTGATTGCTGTCCCTGCCACGACAAAGGGCGGTTTTAATGTGCAGTTATCTGTTGAGACAATAAAGGCGGACGCTTTTAGTAATTGCGTAGAATTGACAAGCGTCAAAATCTCCTCTGACAAGGCCAATATCGGAGAAGACAACCCTTTTGCAGGCTGTTCAATGTTGCGACATATTATCGTATCGTCTGAAAGTCCATATTATACTACTGTAGATGGCGTACTATATAATAAAGACATGTCAATGCTGATATGTGTGCCAGCGTCCACCACAGGTGATTTCGTAATTCCGTCAAGCGTGAAGATAATAGGAGAAAATGCTTTTAAGAATTGTAAATATCTTACTTCTGTAGAGATTCCTGATTCTGTCATACAGATAGAGTCGGAAGCCTTTCTGGGTTGCAGTAGAATAAAAGCTATAACTGTGCCATCGGGTGTTTCAGAAATAGGTTACGATGTTTTTAGCGAATGTGACAACCTGACGGAAGTTCATTTTAGAATACAAAATATTGAGAATGTATCATTGTCCCTTTTTGACTTTTGCAGTGAATTTTCAAAGTGTACATTATTTGTTCCAATTGGTACAAAGGAAGCATATGTGCATATTCGTGAATTTTCTCATTTCAAGAGGATAGTTGAAGAGTGATATAAACTAACGTTATAGTCTAATCAAAGTGAATATGATAATCAAGCCTCTCATAAACCTTATCCTTTTAATTGTGCCAGTGTTGTCTTTTGCCTTGACTTCATATAATCAGTCAGGTCAAGTCGGAAACTCTTCAGCGTCAGATCCTCTTGAGTCCCTGTCAGGTTCTGACAGGCTAAAGGTTTTGTCTGTTAAAATAACACCTCAAGAAACCATTTTGACTTTGTCAGACCATAATATGAGGACAGACGGAATGGCGTATGCCTGGATACAAATTGATGCAAATTCCTATATCGTAGCCAATGGCAAAGAGTATAGGTTGAATAAAGCTGAAGGCATAGAAATCTCTCCCAACAAAACATATTTTTCTTATGTCGGGGAGACTAAGACTTTCAAGTTGTATTTTCCTCCTATCCCTACCTACACAAAATCGATTGATTTTATAGAGAGTGAGTCAAGCGGCTGGAAAATATATGGAATACAATTATATTAAGTATTACCCAAAGAGAGATATTATTAAAATTTCTGTGTTTTAATCAAACTAATAAATTTACATTATGAAAAAAAGAATTCAAAAGGTGGTGAAGTATTTTAGTAGGATGTTCCTTTTCTTTACAATTTTGTACTTTGTCGGTTATGTGTTCAGATGGAACTGGGTAATGTTCCCTGGCAGTTGTGATCCTTCACATATGAAGATACAACATGATATTATCGGAGACTTTGCCATGGCATGTTGCTCAATTTGTGTTTTATTAAAAGTAATCTGTGTCCAGTTTGATTTGGAAGAAATGAAAACCAGGTTAAGTAAAAACGATAGATCATAAATGATAGTATTTTTGTTCCAAGAGAATAAGATGGGATGTTAGATACTTATTTATCGTCTGTAGTAAAGTTATATTGTCAACAAGTATTACAAATCTCTGTCGACCTTTGTAGCCGACTAAACAATAACAATTAGAATGTTGCTGGTTATCGGTTAATCGGGGCATTCGGGACTAAAACATCATTCCACATCATAACGATTGGAATGATTTTTTGTTTATAACGACAATACAGACTCCAGTAGAGAAAAAAGAAAAGCCAACCCTTTCGGATTGGCTAAATAAAAAAGACAAGTGGTAACTCCACTCTGACATGTATAACTTTAGTATACACGAGCTTTGTCCCACTGTAGGTCAGTTTTGGTATTTCACGCCACCTCGACTACAGCTTTACTTGTCTTCATATATAAGGCTTTTACGGCTTTTGAGACGGTGCTCTATTTTTTGAACATCTTCACCATATTCATCATAGCATCTCTTTGCTCTGGCGACAAATCCTTTAGGAATGAGATTAGATCGTCTGACTGTGTCTCTGTAGCAGGTTGAGCAGGCTGTTGAGAATCTTCTTTGTTGTCCCACTTCGCTAGCTCAACTCGCTTAGTAGTATTTGAAATGTCAATGTAAGGACGCATAGCTTTATAATCTGAGTGTCCTGTGCAAGCCATTACAACATTAGGCGGAATACCCATTGCAATACTACAGCAAACGAAAGTACGTCTAGCATCATGAGCTGAAATAATCTCATAGAATTTACTTCTTTTAGTCGTAACTGATGTGCCACAGATAGTCTTCTCTATGATTTCTCTATTCAAGCTTGCTTCTTTGGCTGCTTCTTTTACATAGTCATTGAACTTCTCATTGGAAATAGTATTGAAGACTTTTCCCGTTGCTGATTTGCTTCTGTATTTCTGAAGGATTTCTCTGGCGTTTTCAGTTAGAGGAATCTCCTTAAAAGTAGCAGTTTTCTGGATGACAATATCAATATGGTCGTCAAACACGTTGTCCCAACATAGGTTCTGCATATCAGAAAATCGTAAAGAAGTAAATGCCATAAAAGCCCACATATCTCTGATTCTTTCTAATCGGGTGCTTTTGAATTTGAAATTGTAGAAATTCATTAGCTCGTCATGAGTTAAATAGGTTACTGTTTTGGGCAATGATTTTAAGTTTGGATTAAACTTAATTGCATCATCACTTACCAAAGCTCCATTTTCTTTGCCGTAAACTAGAATTGCCTTTATAGACTTGTACTTTCTGTTTATGGTGACATTCTTATACCCTTCGCTGATATACCAGTCCTTTAATTTCTGTAATGTTGCTTTTGTGAAACCTGACGTGAAGGCTTCCGGACAAGCCTCTCTGATATTATCCCAAACGGAAAGATACTTATAGTGGCTATCTGGCTTCCAGTTCTTTTCGTTAGATCTGTCATTAAGGAAATTCTCAAAATGTTCATCCCAAGTTTTATCCTTCTTTGTAGTTGTCCCATTTACTCTTGATGTAATCGCATCTCTCATCTCATCTTTACTAGGGACTTCTGACTTGATTTCGTAATTAGCAAACTCCTCATCCAAATAACTCAACCATAGTTCAATTTTCTCACATGCTTCACGATATGAGAATCCATTATAGGTAGTGTTGAGCTTTGGACGTTGAGTGGTATTGTTCCACTTCTCAGGGCTCCATTTTAATCCAATGCTAAAATGTAGTTCGTGAGTTTTATTTTCCCACCTTACTCTAATTGTAATTGCAGCTGACCTTTGGTCTAGATACACTCTGTAGTTGTGTTTAATTTTAATCATAAAATACCTCTTTGGTTTGACATTCCGCAAAAATATAGTGCCCAAGAGTTCCAACCCAAAATGTGATATCTAGCAATACCTTATAGTACGTCATTGTACTTATCCTATTGATTTTTATATCTTTGAAGTATTATGAGGGTTTCCAAGGAATTAGCTTAAAAGTCCCTTCCCGATCACCAAACTAATGAAAAGACAGGTTTTAAGCCTGTCTTTTTTGTTTTAAATCATCCCATAGTTTGCACTAAGGCTCTCTAATCCCATAGTTGGCTTGGCACTATGGGCGAAAATATGCCACCCACATTCGTGGGTTTGTTTGGCATTCAATCTATCGCCGGAATGATCACATCGTCCAACCCACATCGTGGGTGAAATAACCTAGCCCCACATGCCAACATGGGGAACATGGGGATATGGGGATAAAATGATGGCGAATTAGTTTTATTCGCCAACCATTGTTGTGTATAAATATTAACATAAATGCATATTTATTTGTAAATGCGTAAAAAATTAGATTTGTACGTAAAAAATACCGATGTATTTCTAAAAAAATGTTAAATATTGTATAAGAATTGCATTTTCTGATGCCTTTTAACATTGTTGTATAAATTTTTTACCTTTCTTTGCGATCGATAATCCGAATGGGTAAAAAGTTCGGAGGATTGCAATAAAAGGAGTATAGACATTTTCAACTTTACCAGTTGTTTAGAGTATGAGAAAGTTGAGGGGTTGAAGATGTTGTGTTGATGGAATATTAGGACTAAAAAGTTGATAAAAAAATTTGTTACATATTGTGTAATTCTTTTTATGAACGTGGCTTTGGCTGCGGCTCAAAAATCCGGTGGATTCAGCGACTTTGTTGATTCAACGAAAATCACTTTTTATTTCCAGGTAGGTTCTTCAGCGATTGATCTTTATTATTCCAGCAATAGCGCAATGCTTGATAAATTGCGTTCTGTGTCGGAACAGAAAAGATCAGATTCCATTTATGTGCCACGTGTGGATGTCTTCTCTGGTGTGTCGCCAGAAGGTTCGGATGAGGCGAACTCGCAAGTGAGATGGAAACGTTTGGACAACTCTATCAATTTCCTAAAAAGATATTTCGATCTTCCTAAATATAATGAGAACCATTTCGACGCGAAGGTGACTATCCCTCAGATTTGGGAAAACCTTTCTAAAGAGGTGAGTCGATCTGATATCGCTAACAAAGAGAGAGTTCTTCAATGTATCAATAGTGGAGGCGATGTCCCAGCTAAACTTAAAGCAATTGATAAGAGCGGTGCGACGTGGAATGAGATTTCCCAGAAGTATTTCCCTCAATTGCGTCGATGCGAGGTGGTGATCTACTTCAAGAAGAGAGAGCCAAAGAAGGAATTCCCTACAATGGACAAACCATTGCCAGAGGATGAAGATGAGGTGTTTATTTATGTGAGAAAACCTCATGACGAGCTTTCTTCAATGACTCCATTGAAGGTGTCGAAGGAGCAGGCTGAGAGATTGAAAAAACGTAAGACGATTATTGAGTATCATCCGATGTTCGCGGTCAACTCAAATCTCTTCTACGATGGAATAGGGGCTCCGAATTTCGGCCTTGAGTTTCCAATCGGAAAATTGAGTTTCAATATCTCTTATGTTTTCCCTTGGTACGTGGCAAAGAAAGACTCATGGTGTTACCAGCTTAACTATTGGGAGTTTGAAGGTAAATATTGGCTTGGCGACAGGGAGTATGCTCCAAAACTTACAGGTTATGCTGTGGGAGTATATGGTGGAGCCGGTTACTACGACTTTGAGTTTAAGTCGAAAGGTTATCAGGGAGAGATGTTCAACGTCGGAGCTTCTTTACATTACGCGAAGAGTTTCGGAAAAGAGAAACGTTGGAGATTGCAGTTTGGCGCAGGTATCGGAATGATGCGTACTAACTACAGTTACTATGAATATAAGTACGACCATTTGGTGTGGCAGCGCGACGGACGCTACACATGGTTCGGACCTACAAAACTTGACATTAACCTAGGATACTTGCTTCACAGAAAGGTGGAGAAACCAAGTAACCTAATCATAGAGGAAGGAGGTGGCAATGCTACGAAATAGTGTTTCGGCGGTGTTAGGAATCCTTCTGATGTTGATTGCCACATCTTGCGACAGACGTCAGCTTTGGGACGAGTGGGACACTCTGGTGCCAATAGACATTAACGTCAACTGGAGTCAGAGCCGCTGGACCGAATTCGACGAGGGTGCTGCTCCTACAGGAATGTCTATTTATGCCTACGATCAGATGGGCAAGCAGCAGAATGTAGTGAAGGTGACAAACGATCTTGAACATGTTGAGCTTAAGCTATACGACGGTGATTGGAACGTGTTTGTGTTCAACCAGTCTATTATGGAATACGCGTCGCTCCAGTTTAGAGGAATGGATAAATACGCGTCGGCACAGATCGAGACAATCCCGCAAGCTTCACGATGGTTCGCAGCCTCACGTGCTGAATGGGTGACACGTTCGAACTCTCCTTGGGCGGTGCAGACTCGTGCTACTCGAGCACAAGCCACAAGAGACGGAACGCGTGCCGACGAATACTCACTCACAACAAAGCAGCCAATCTGGTTTGCCAGCGACTGCCACGAGGGAGTGATTATCGACGAGGACAAGATCATAAGAGATTTTACACCACACACTCGTTTCGACAACGGTATATTCTATACTAAGTCGGCGATCATCAAGATGGGAGTGAAGGTTCATTTCAAAGGATTCGCAAACCTTTACACTGTAAGATCCGTAATAAGCGGTGTGGCAAAGTCTTACAACATCAGCAAGATGCATGCCCTAACAGAGATGACAGCGCATGAGTTGACAGGATGGGAAAGCAAAGCAGAGACAGATAGCACAGGATATGTGGAGACATCATTCCAGACATTCGGCTTGATAGATAGCTATTCATATCAGCCGGAAGAGCTTTATCTTCATTTGGATGTGATGCTTCGCGACGGTGAGACAGTTATGACCTACGATTTGCCAGTGGGCGATTTGGTCAAAGAGACAGAAGACAAAGATTTAGATTTGATCATAGAGATTAAGGATCCGCTCGAACTTCCAGACGTGGAGGTGAACGAAACGGGTAACGGATTCGATATCACGGTGAGTGATTGGGAGGATGAGATCAATATCGACATCGATTTGTAAAAAAGAAACAAAAGGAAAAAACAATTAAAAAATTTATTAACATGAAAAAAGTTTTCTTTTTCGCACTTGCAAGCTTAGCTCTTGCATCGTGTTCTCAGGACGAAGAGTTCGCTCCAGAGAAGTCAAAAGGTTCTAACAGAACTGAAACAGAGGCAATAAGCTTCTCTACTTACACAGCTGGTGGTACTCGTGCTACAGATGTTAAGTCTGGTGATGTTGTAACTTCTGGTTTCCAGGTATCTGCTTGGTACGATGGTAAGAAGTTCTTCAGCGATACTGCTTTATACATGAACGGTTTGGCTATCGATGCAACAAGCAAAATTGATGAGGCATTCGATACTAAGTTTGATACATACTGGTGGCCACGTGTTTCTTCTTCAGATACTATCTCATTCCGTGCTTTCAATATCCTTAAGAGTGCAACTAATAAGGCTGAATGGGTAGATGAAAATTGTCTACAGATTAAGTATATGGTTGCTGATTCAGCTAAGAATCAGGAGGATTTGGTTATCGCATACGATAGTGTATCTGAAAAGCCTATGGCAGTTGGAAAGGAAGGCGTTCAGCCATTGAACTTTACTCACGCTCTTTCTAAGGTTAACTTCAGTTTCGAAGGTGCTGAGGAGAATTTCACTTACACAATCAACAAGGTAGAGGTTATCGCTGCTGGTCAACTTGATGGCGACGCTGCAGTAATGTCATTTGCAGAGTCAACAAGAGGAACTGGTACTGATACAGATCAGCCAGTATTGAATAGCCAGGCTCAGAAGGTATCTTGGAAATACACTCATATCAATAACAAAGAGGCTTTGGTTGCTGCAGGAGAAGCTGCACAGGGTGTTCTTTATACATATTCTGTAGATACTATTGCTCTAGTAAGCAATGCTACTAAAATGGATGATAACTTCATGCTACTACCTCAGGCTGATTCAATCGCAATCCGTGTTTACTACAAGGTTGAGGATAAGAATGGTAAGTTGATCGGTAACTGTGGATTCTACAAGACAGATAAGTTCGGACGTCATGAAGGTATGGTCGGTTACGATGAAACTGTTGATGAAGGTATCTATGGTTGCAAGACTGTAGTTGTAAGTCTTGGTGATGTGTTCAAATCTGCAGCTGGTGATGCTCTTGGATTTGAGGCTGGTAAGTCATACCGTTTCACTTTGACATTGCCTAAGGACAATTTCATTGGTGACCAAAGTGGAGATTTAACTGCTGATGAAGTTGATGAGAATGGTAAAGATGTTGATGGTGACTTGGATGATGATGAGTCTGAGTTCGACGATTTGACTCCAATCAGATTCTCTGTAACAGTTTCTAACTGGGTTGATTACACTCCAGCTCTAGGCAACATCACAATCAAGTAATTTGATTAAGATTTGAAATATTATTCGGCAGAGGTGCAAACGGCACCTTTGCTGAATATATTTTAATAACGTTGACGTTAACGTTTACGTTGACAAAATTGGTTATAGAAGTGAGATTCTATAATCAGTCTATTTAAGCGATCTTTAATACAATGCATAATTCATAATGCATAATTCATAATTGGCGAACACGCTCGTTCTTGTTGCCGACAGTTTCATAGCGAGCTATGAAACAATCGGTTACCATAGGCAAGCCTATGTGTCCCCCTCGGGGACAAAGAAGTTTGAAAGCAAGCCATAGTCGTCCCCGAGGGGGATACATAATTGGCGAACACGCTCGTAGAGACGCACGGACGTGCGTGTAAATCAATTAATTCGTCCCCGAGGGGGACACATAACCAAAGGTTAACGTAATCGATTGCTTTTTGCGAAGCAAAATGCTGTCGGAAAAAAGAGAAATGATGAGAACTGTACGATTCAATATGTTAAAATTAAGCTGGCTGGCAATTTCATTGTCGGCTTTGTTTGCGTCGTGCAAGGAAGATGTGGAAGAGGATGTCGTAGCAGAAAAGAGGAATGCAAATAGCGGTGTTATCTCTTTTTCCGCATATACTGCTGGAGCTACACGTGCCAAAGATGTTACAATAGCTGATTTCTTATCAAAACAGGAGACTGGAATAGCATTCAAGGTGGCAGCTTGGAAAGCTAATTCTAGCAATTATTTCTTCAAGGATGATACCCGTAATAATATGGGTACTGCAGATGGCAAGTGTGAGAAGGAAGATGGCATTTTTGATACAAAGAATGAGACTTACTATTGGCCACAGCTAAGTGATGATTATCCAATTAGTTTCTATGCATTCAACGATGTCACAAAGGCAGGTTGGAATAAGTCAGATTCTCCTAAAGAGGTGTCATATCAGATTCAGAATACTGCTGGCAACAACTATGATTTAGTCGTGGCATATGCAAGAGCGGATGAGATGCCGGTTAATGGAGTATTGCCATTGAACTTTATCCATGCACTTTCCAAAGTGAATTTTTCATTTGTAGGCGCAGATAAGGATCAATATATATACACTGTCAACAAAGTAGAGATTATATCTGCGGGTAATAAGGGAGTGGTATCGTTTAAGAAGTCAACCGAAGTAGGATCAACTTCCAATCCGTCGGAAATGATAGCGTGGAATTACACTAAAATAAATGATATATCATCTGCAAATCCTTTGGTAAAAAGTAGTGGAGCTGGTCAAGGATTCCTTTGCACATACTATAACAACAATACTGGCTTTGTTACTGGAGGAAAAACTGCTAAAGCTGTAAGAAATGAAAGTTGCCGATTGATTCCCCAGAAAGGTAAGATTGCCATTCGTGTATATTACAAAGTAGAATATAAGGATTCCAAGAAGTTGAAAGGAAATTG
The DNA here is from genome assembly GCA_045642085.1 of Paludibacteraceae bacterium. Taxonomy (GTDB): domain Bacteria; phylum Bacteroidota; class Bacteroidia; order Bacteroidales; family Paludibacteraceae; genus UBA1723. The sequence continues at coordinate 34,105 of JAZUIF010000052.1, forward strand.
TGGTTTCTATGAGACAGATGAATATGGAAATCATAATGTGATGCTTGATTCGGATGGTAAGGTTGTTAATTCGGGAGGCACAAATAAGTATACATCGGGAGGTATAAAGGGATGTAAGACGTTGGTTGTCGATCTAGGAAAGGATGTTCCAGAGTGGGAACCAAGCAAGGCATACCGTTTCACTTTGACATTGCCGACAGCAAATTTCAGAGGCGATTTCAGTGGAGATGGAGTTGCTGACGACAGAGATGCGTTTGGCAATGATTTGGATGGCGACGGAGATGATGATGTGTCAGAGTTCAAGTCGGCAAATCCGATTTTATTCTCAGTAAGAGTAGATCCTTGGGAGGCAAAGGAATATAATGGTAATATTACAATCAATTAATTCAATTATTAACCGTTAATTATTAATTGTTAATTAGAAAGATGGACGTACGACTACATAACATAACAATCAAATGTATGCTGGCAATGACGTTGCCGGCTTTGTTTGCGTCGTGCAAAGACGAGATAGAGGAGCCAGTACAAGCGTCGTCTTCAAAAGGAAGTGCGATTACTTTTAAGCCTTATCAGGATGGATTCCAAAAACCAGTGACCAGAGCTCTTGTTGATAGTGTGGGAGATTTGAATAATGTCTATGTGCTTTCAATGAGACATGATCAGACTCATATGCTAAATGGGGATTTTCATCCCGATTACTGGGAACAGGTGTTTAGAGACAACGCTTTGAATAAAGGGATCAACGTCTTGACTCTTAGTAATAACGGTCACACAAATGATGTGGGAATATGGGATTATACAGGATCCTCTCCACTTGAGGATTGGGAGGATGGCTATTTCTATAAATTTAGAGCCTACTACCCAAACACCTTTAATACTGCAGAAGGAGAGTCGTGTGCTAATGGATTTGAATATAACACTGTAGGAGGTATTCCAACTGGATCAACGGCTTTGATGCTCAACGACTATAGGTCTGCTTCGGATCCAAGAAATAACACGGATATGCTTGTGTCAAATGAGGAGACGAGAGCCTATTCCGACGCCCTTTGGAACGACGAGGCGGTGGAATTGAAGATGAACCATATCTTGTCATGCGTCAACTTCAACATCAAGAAGAAAGAGGGAACAAAGCTAACAATCACTTCATTCAAGATAAAGGATTATGTTTCAAAAGCTTCTTATGATGGAAGCGATTGGAAATACGCGCAGCAGGAGTATAGTGGGGAAAATGTAGGGAATATCTTAAATGATTTCAACTTTTATAATATGGATGGAACTCCATTGGAGGTAGGAAATGGAGATCTACATGGCAATGGAAACGGCAATAACAAGTTGAAGGATAAGGATTTTTATGTTGAGTATAAAGGTGGTTCGGGAGAAAATGTGACATTATCTACATATTCAGCTGAACTTTCTGATGTCAGCAAAAGCACTATACCAACCACTACGACGTTGCTTGAGAATTATTGCACAGGGTTGCTTATGATACCTCAGACCTTGTCTGGCAAAAGCGAGGTTATTAAAATTGAGCTTCCAGATAATAAGAATACTGTTGTGAAAGAGGCTCAGATTAATCATGATGTCCAGGCAGAAATCAAATTCTATTTTGATGAAGCGTCTACAACAGTTCTTACAGCCAGAATTGATTTGACAGCAAATGGAAAAATTCCTGCGTGGGAACCAGGTGTGAAATATACATACACTATTGGAGTTTTTGAATATCAAGTGGCAGTAAACATTGATGTGGAAGCTTGGCAGAAACATTCTTATGAGGAGGAGTTGAAATGAAAAAAGTTAAATATATATATACGTTTTTTATAGTATTACTATTCGGATTATTCTCATTTGCTTGCAGCGACGACGATATTGAACAGGGAAGTGAGAATGGGTCGTCAGAGTATAGTGGGGAACCAATACAAACATCATTCAAGGTTTGTGTCTCGGCTCCTGATGTTAGTGTGGATGTAGACGGGGTTACTCGTGCAGGGGATAATGCTAATATCGACTATGCTATGCCAGAGAATGGAGGTCGATTCCAGAATATAGTTATTGTGGTTACCGATAACAGTGCAACTAATAAGGTGTATGCTATTCATTGTAATAAATGGTATACTGGAGATCCAACATCTGCTGGAGTTAAGACATATGAATATATATTTCCAGATTTGAAGGTGGCAACTACTCAAGCTAAGGTATTTGTTTTGGGAAATGTTAGCAATGATGTGTATGATGTACTCTCAGGAATTACGATTTCAACAGCAAACGTAGGAAAGCTGATACTTGCTCATGCTAATTATAAGGGTTTGAGTGATTTGATCAATACTCATAATATAAGTGTAGAAGAGAAAAACCTTTATAATATCAGCTTTAAGCCAAAGGAAGGAAATTTTAAGGTAGGAGATACAGAAGTCACTACTAATTGTACAGGTATGCCAGTAAATGCAATGGCAACAGCTGATGTGAAAAAAGGATCTACAGTTTTTAATGTTCATATGAAGCGTGTCTGCGCAAGATTGCAGGTTACATTCAGAAATTACACTGGAAAGACAGATTATGATGATACATATTATGGTGCTGGTTCAAAAGGAAACAGAGTGTATGTAGATACTTTTGTGTTGAAAAATACTCTTACTACCAGCACAAAGTATTTTTATAATGGTACTGCTCCTTCTTCTCCAGCTACTGTTAACTTTGATATCTTAGCTGCATTAGGTGGAACTAACAATCATGAATGCAATATGATTGAAAATGGAGAAAGTAAAACTGTATCTCTATATGTGTTTGAGTCGGTTGGTGACCAATCAAAGACAGTAACAGTGGATAAGAAAACCCAAGTGACTACAAAATATTACACTTATGATTTGAAAGTGGATAGAGGCAAGAGCTTGGGAAATAGAGCCGAATCATTGCAAGATGGTAATGTATATGTGATGTGGAATGATAATTTGGATCGTGGAGGTTCATATTGGTTGTTTGGAACTGTAAGAACAGAAAATGATTATAATTGTTGTTTGGGAGTTGATAATAAACATAAATTAATCCATGATGAAAATTTGTGGTACGGAGAGAATTTAGCTGGAGAAAAGAATGATGTAATGCCGTTTGGAAATGGACAATATGGCAATAGAATTTTTTGGAAATTTCATAGCACTAGCACATCTTCTGTTAAGGGTACTTTTGAAAGTTGTGATGTAGATCTAAGTAATGATTTATGTGTTGGGACAGAGTATTATCTTACAAATAATTTCACTTCAGTCTCTACCCAAAATATTCGTACATTTACTATTGGAAAAAATGAGTTTGATGGGTTTACACGTAGCTATATGAATATTTCTGGTAGTTCATACTTTATGATTTCTGATAATACTTTGCAATCAAGAACATTTACTGGTAGCATATCAGGCAAGAATAAAAATTATTACCCCTGGGTCTTCTTTGCCAAATACATCATCAAGAATGGAGAGGCATTCTCAACGGGTACTGGCTCAAGCAAGACAGATATCCAACAAATTGAGCGCAATGGCAGTTATGAACTTGATTTCTCTGTGATGCCAAACTACGAAACAAAGCAGGAGTTGCTTGTGAATTGTGTGAGAAAGCAGAGTGAGATCTCTTGGAGCGAGACGCAGAAGTAGCTTAGAGCTTAGAGTTGAGAGCTTAGAGAAAAGAGAATGACTACTATGATGAATAGGTAGGGATTACATTAAATATATTATCTTTGTAAAAAAATAAAGAGATATGACGAAAGGTGTTCCAACAAGACCAGAGGTGATAATTACAGGTTTGACAGTCTCTCTTCAAATGAGTAAAGCTCGAGAAATCCTTAATAGCCAAGTGATTCCTCGTAGTGAACTTTATGCTATTCGCAAAAAGGAAGGGCGTCTATCAAATTCAAAAGTTAAGGGTTACTAATGGCAGAATTGACTATAATTGCAGGTTGTAACGGATCGGGGAAGTCAACATTTGCACCGTCTTTTTTGAAGGAGGGTGTTTCTTCTTTTGATTACGACAAACTTTATTTGCAATTATATTCGTCTCTTTACGATTCTGAATTTAGAGAGGACATGGCAAGGAACATGACCTCTGAGATATTTGAGAAAGAGGTAAACAATGCTTTGTCAAAGAATTTAGATTTTTGTTATGAGACCAATTTTGATTCACTTCCTTTGTATTGGCCAGAAGTGTTCAAAAACAATGGATATTCATTAAACTTAATCTTTTTTTGTTTGCAAAGTCAGGAGATAGCAAGAGAAAGAATTAAGATAAGATGTGAGTTCAAAGGACACTTCGTCGATGATGAAACGATAGATTTGAAGTGGAAAGCAGGCTATAAAAATCTAAATGCTCATTATTCGTTTTTTGATAGAATTTTATTTGTCGATAATTCTGTAGATAATGAAGTTTATACTAATTTATTGCAAATAGAAAATGGTCGAGCATATTGTATGGGAATATTGCCAGAATATTTTTCTCGTCGTTTTCCAGATGTGATAAAATTATTAGATAAATAAAGAGAATGACTAAGAAGAATTTAATATACATACTGAATATTCTAATGATTCTCATCTTCGCGTCGTGCAAAGATGAGAATGCCTTTATGTATGTCGACGACGATCAGCCATGTTATACAATTTTGGTGTCGACACCCGGCTCATCTGACACTCGTGCCACATACAGTGAGTTTGGAGATAGTATAGCGGTGGAATGGGAGAAGGGAGATGTGCTTTATGTCGGCAATAATGAGTTCGTGTTCAAAGAAATGCAGGGCAACAACGGACTGTTCTACCATTATGGAAGTATAGAGAATGCAGGAAGCTGGACAGGAACGGTGAAGTTTGGACAAGACAAGAGAGTCAACAGTCAGTTTCAGAAGAAGAATAGATCTTGTAGAGAACATTTGGTCGCAGAAGTAAAGACTGCAATCGATTTGGAAAGTAACCCAACAATATCACTTTTGCCGACTGACGATATGAGTGTACTCCATGTCCAACTAAAATCACCTGCAATGTTGCTTGGCGGATCCATGATGAAAATTAATGGACTTGAAAAAAACAGGATTTATAGTGTGACGTTAGGAGATGATCCAATGCACGTGTTTGTCGACAAAGGAGATGTGTTGGATGTTTATGTGGCCATACAGGCAAATAAGTCGATTTCCGGAACAATCAAATTCTATTTTTACGCATACGATGAAAAAACTGGGACTGCAGAGTCTGGAGATGAGTATCATTATTATATGAAATGCAGCGATGCAATTATCACAAAGAGTAATGAGGTGATAAAAATGCCGTTGCCAAACAAACCGACTTACACTGCTATCCAACTTGGATTGCCAAGTGGAACGAAGTGGGCTACTATGAATCTTGGTGCGACAAAAGCGTCGGAGGTTGGTAATTATTATGCTTGGGGTGAAGTCGAAACAAAGAGCAATTATTCTACTAGTAATTCGATTACATTAGATAAAACGCCTTCAATGTTGAGTGAAATGTTTGATAAGCAAAGCAATTTGAATTATTCATACGATGCTGCAACCGAGAATTGGGGAGAGAGTTGGAGAATTCCGACATATGCACAAGCAGAGGAATTATGTAATTGTACATGGAAAAAGGCTATAATGGACGGTGTTAATGGTTATAATGTGACTAATGGAAACAAGTCGATATTCATGCCTGTCACTGGATATATGAATAATGCTACGCTTACTGACGGTGATGTTGGATATTATTGGGTCTCGACTTTAATTGATTATAATGTGGATAATGCTAATAAAGTGGCATATAGCTTATATTTTGGCGATAGAGGTAGGGTAAGCAAAGGAGGACTTCGTTCTTCAGGAAGAGCAATACGTCCTGTTCTGGGTGATGCTTCTGTTGCGGATATCGGTGGAGAATTCACAGTTGGTCCAGGCAAAAAAATAAAATTCTCAAAAGGAAATCTTCAGTATCAGGCTTCTACAGGCACTTGGAGATTTGCGGAGAATCAGTATGATGTTTGTGGATTAGACAACAATAATATATCTCCCACATACTCTGGTTGGATAGATTTGTTCGGTTGGGGCACAAGTGGTTGGAATAGTAAAGCTGTGGCATATCAGCCATATTCAACGTCGACAAACAACAATGATTATAAAGTGGGCAATGCTACTAATAAAAATTTGGTTGATGATTGTGCTAATGCAGACTGGGGAGTATATAACACAATTTCAAATGGAGGATATCCGCAAGCAATGTGGCGAGTCTTCACTAAAAATGAGGCTGATTCCCTTGTAAATAAAAGAACGAATGCTGCTAACCTTCGTACTAAAGCTATAGTAAATGGAGTGCCAGGAGTCCTTTTGTTCCCTGATAATTGGGTGACTCCTAGCGATATTATAATCATTATGGATGTCAAGAATAACTTCAATGCAAATATCTATTCAAAAGAGGATTTTGAATATCTTGAATTTTTGGGAGCTATCTTTTTGCCTGCTGGAGGTTATAGAAAGGGTAATGTAACTGACCAGCTTGGTATAGCGGATAGTGAAACGGATATTGATTATGATACTAATTCCTATGATAATAGGAAAATAACAGGAAGCTATTGGACAAGTTCATATAATAAAGGAACATCCGCATATTGTGTTTGCTTTAAAAATAAGAATAATGACGCTAACTTTTACAATAATGTGATTTATGCACCAGCCAATTGTGACCGAATGGGTGGATGTTGTGTACGTCTAGTCCATGACGTTAAATAAGGGTATAATTTGGTGATATGAAAAAACTACTTTTTATACTATATACATTCATTTCAATTTTCATCTTCGCTTCGTGCAAAGATGAGAATTCTTTCATGTCTGTCGACGACGAGCCTTGCTATTCGATTCTTGTGTCTGCTCCAGACAATTCCACTCGTGCCACATACATGGAAGATGGCGAGGATATCGCTGTTGTGTGGGAGAAGGGTGATGTGATCTACGTCGGAGATTATGAGTTTGTGTTCAAGGAGATGCAGGGAGACGACGCTCTATTTTTCCATTACGGAGATATCGCGAATGCCGCTAGCTGGACGGGAACAGTATCGTTTGGCTCTACTGTAGATTTGACGTCTCAATTCCAGAAGAAGAATAACACTTGTGGGGAGCATTTGGTGGCTAATGTCACAAACATCAATTTGAATAATAAGCCAAGAATATCGCTTCTTCCAGCAGATAATATGAGTCTGCTTCATGTTAGGGTAAAAGCTCCTGTTATGTTGCTAGGAAGCTCCATGATGAAGGTTGAAGGATTGGATAAGAGCGACGTCTATACAGTCACTTTGGGAGATGATCCCACCCATGTGTTTGCGGATAAAGATGAGCCGATGGATGTATATGTGGCGGTGCAAGCGGACAAGGTAATCAGCGGAACGCTTAAATTCAATTTTTATGTTTATGACGAAAGTTTGAAGAATGCAGAATTAGGAGATGAGTATCATTTCTATGTAAGATGCAACAATGTGATAACTCCAGTGAATAATGAGGTGTTGAAGGTGGTATTGCCATCTAAGCCAACCCACGTCGCCCTACAGATGGGATTAAGTGTGAAGTGGTCACCTGTAAATATTGGAGCGACAGATAGGGCGGAGACAGGAACCTATTTTGCTTGGGGAGAAATTGAACCAGCACCAGGAGGAGATTATTCAGAAGGAAACTGTAAAGCTTATAATAAGAAATGGGATGCACTTTATAAAAATGGATATGTAGATAAAGGTAATGCGGATGGCATTTTGGTCCCAAAATATGATGCGGCGACGCAGAATTGGGGAGACGACTGGAAAATGCCTACAAGGGCTGAATTTCAGGAACTGATGGACAATTGTTCGTATGAAATGGTTAAACCAGGAGATTACTACGGATATGAGTTTACAAGTAAGATAAATAACAAAAAGATTTTCTTTGCTAACGGAGGTCAATGGGAAGGAAAAGTTGACAAAACCACTGTTGAGGCATGGAAAGACTATAGTGGAAAACATGTGACTGATTACTGTAGAGGGCAATATTGGGTTTCTAATGTGGCAATTCAAGATGATGCTGTAAGAGGATGTGCTTTTACTTCAGTGGTAAGCAATAGCGATGGACATATTCCAAACAAACCCAAAGGTTTTTGGGATGAGCCAAATTTTCAAGACCAGAATCGTTCCTATGGTAGATTAGTTCGCCCAGTAAGGAAATCGAATTAAAAAAATGAAGATGAATATAAAAGGCGGCCGTAAGGTTGCCTTTTTTAATGAGAAATGCGAAATTAGAAATGCGAAATGGGGAATTGAAAATTGCAGAAAAATAGCTATATTTGCAGAGTGATTGTAACAGCAGTTTCAAATTTAATTAGGAATTAGATGACAGACGACAAGAAGAAAGAGAAGCCAGTGTTGGTTGAAGGTATCGGTTGGCGATACGAGACGAAGCATAACATGCTCCGTAGGATGAAAAATCATGATTATTATGGACGCAGCATCTATATGATTACGATGGTGGTGGAAGGCAGACGGCCATTGCTGGGTGATCTCGTGTGGAAGGCCCAGGATGCCAGCGATGCCCACGTCGAAGCAAGCCTATTAGGGGCGGAGGTGGAGCGATGCTGGTTTGAGATCCAGGAGCATTATCCCGATGCAGAGCCTTTGAGGCTCCAGCTTATGCCCGATCATATCCATGGCTTGATTTTTATTAAGAGGGAACAGGAGGCACATTTGGGGAAAATTATGAATGGATTTAAGATTGGCTGCAATAAGGCATATCGAAGGATAATTTTGGGATCTGAGGAGTGTTCAGAGGCATTGCCTCTGAATACAGGAGGGGCATTGCCTCTAAATACAGGAGGGGCATTGCCTCTGAAGAAAGGCCCGAAGCATCCAAAGAAAGGAATGCTCTTCTCCCCCGGCTATAATGATTCCATTCTCAAAAGAAAGGGGCAATTGGATATTATGATCCGATATATGGATGATAATCCCCGTAGATTGGCAATCAAAAGAATGAATCCTGATTTATTTAAGGTGGTGAGGAATATGGAGATTGGTGGAAGATCTTATGCTGCTATCGGCAATCTTTGGCTATTGGATAGGCCGGTGAGGATGCAGGTGAGATGCCACAGGGATAAATCAGCTGAGAATTTGGCATTCATTGAGAAGCAGAAGGAATTCTTCTTGAAAGAGGGTGCAGAGGGAGCGGTGATTGTGAGCCCATGCATATCGACGGGAGAGAAGGAGATTGCCCGTGCTGCACTCGATGCAAAAATTCCACTTATAACGATACTTGAGAATGGTTTTAATCCCATGTATAAGCCGTCTGGCAAGTATTTTGATGCTTGTGTGGATGGATTATTGTTGATGCTGGCACCATGGGATTACCATACGGAGAAGCACAAAATAACTCGTGGCCAATGCAATGAGCTCAATGAGATGGCGAAGATGATCAGTAATGTGCCTTGGGAAGATGATGACCTCGGATTTAAGAATGCTTAACTATTCATTTCTAATTTTGCCTTCCTCGTTTATCATTTTTTCATATCTTTGCTACAAATAAAAACTGTGAAAAATTTAATACTACTAAAGATGAAGAAATTTATTTTGCTTATGACGGTGCTTATGGCGTCTATGGTAGCGTCGGCACAGGATACAATCAATTTTCATAATGGCAGAGTTGAGGCGGCTAAGGTGATGGAAGTCGGTATGGGCAAGATCAAGTATAAGAAGATTGCTAACCTTGATGGCCCGTTGTATTTGCTTGACGAGTCTGAAGTGGCGTCGATCAAGTATCAGAATGGCGACGTGGAGACATTTGCCCAGCCTGTTCAGGTTGCACCAGTTGAGTCTTATTCTCCGGTGCGTCAGAGAAGAGTGGTGTTGCAGGCAGGACCTGTTTTCGTGGACAGAACATATAATTTGAGTCCAGCTTCATATCCATTGACATATTGCAAGGAGTCGCCGTCAGGAATTGCTTTCGACGGAGATTATATTTCTGAGCAGGATGCTTCAAATATGCTTGGCTACAATTATAATACTTTTCTACAGAATGAGCGACGGTACCGTTCTGGTCGTGTGATGTGGATTGCTGGTGCAGCTTTGATTTTTGTATCCGGACCAATTGCTATAGATGCAGCTATAGAAGACTCATATATCGCAAGAGAGGTATCGTTGGCAGCTTTGACAGCAGGTTTGGTGTTGGTGCCAGTAGGTGTGGTAAGATTCGCATCTGGCAAGGTGAGAATGAAGAGAGTGTTGAAGGATTACAACTTAGATTATAATTCAAGGAAAAACGGTTCTGCTGAGTTGAAGTTTGGTTTGACTGGAAATGGGGTTGGAATGAATTTGACATTCTAAGACATACGTTAACGAAGACGAAAACGAAAATATAAAGACGCGATGGTAATGCCACCGCGTCTTTCTTATGTTATCGTTATCGTCAATTCTTCGAGTATTTCTCAAGAATCTCCGCATTCCATTTTGTTCTTTCCTCATCGAATATCCAGCCCCACTTATTGAAGTATTTGATCATGTTCTTCATGTGGATTAGGAGCATCTTATTGCTTTTGTACGACGCAGCTCCATGTTTATGAGTCACCACAGCACCTGGCCAGAACATTGTGCGGTATTGCTTGTGCATTCGTCGAGTGATGTCGATATCTTCAGGATAAAGGAAGAATCTTTCGTCGAATAGTCCAACTGATTCGAAGCATTTGACGCGGAAGAACATGAAGCAACCGTGGTGGTATGGGATATTCATCTCGCTCTTGTGGTCGTTGAACTTCAAAAGGTATTTATAGTTCATCTTCTCTCCCCAACTGTCGGGAAGGAAGCGACGGAAAATCAAATTGACAGGAGTAGGGAGCATACGTACTGTGTACTGCTGGTCTCCGTTAGGATAAAGGATGTTAGGCTGCACCATAGCCACATCTTCATTCTCTGTCATATATTTTGTGATTGCTGGGATCACACCAGTATTGAAGAAGACGTCAGCATTGATTACAAGGTGGTAGTCGGAACCAGTAGCGATAGCTTTTTTGATAGCTGCGTTGTGGCCTCCACCGTAGCCTAGATTCTTTCCGTTGAAGAAATATTCCACATTCGAGATGTTCTCACAGAACGAACGTAAGTCGTCGGAAGGAGAATTGTCAGAAACGTACACATGATCAATGCCGTCTGCCAACATTGAGTCTATGCACTTCTGCAATTCCTCGCGTTCAGTTATGTAAGTTACAATCGATGCTGTAATTTTCATTTCTTCCTTTTGCAATGTACGGCTTTATTATTTTGTAATTTAATGCACCTTTTTTACGAAATCGCACAATCATTTGCGAGTCTCTACGTGCTACGTACTTTTTGCGAGTCGCAAATATAGTATAAATTTCCTAAATTTCCGACTCTTTTGTATAAAACTACAAAGACAATTGGAATTTTCTGTCGACAAAAGTGTAGTCTAGCACTCCGAATCGTACAAGTTTAGCTATCAGTTGCTGCACAACGCGTCTGTCGATATCATGAGTTTTCGCAAATTTATTGATTGAGAAACAATGTGTTTCTATCTCTTTAAGGAGATCTTTTTCAGTGTCTGTGAACTCAATAGTCACGCCATATTGCATTCCTCCCTGTTGCCAAATTTCAAGATGGATAGCTGTGGCTTGGATGTTCTCGTCGGCTATTCTCACGTAGGCCCATTTGCGGTTTTCTTCATCAATGGCATAGATGGGTTTTATGCTTGATTCGGGAATTGTAACTTCGAGGACTGTCTTCCCGTCGACTTTATGCGGAGTGATAGAAAACTCTGGGTGGGGGGTGCAATAGACGTTTGCTGCGGCTTCTGCCATGTATGCCTCCTCCTCTGAACTTACACCAGACACTTTACCGTTATCTTTCACTCCGATCAGCAGTCTGCCTCCTTCAGTGTTGGCAAAAGCGGAGAAACTTTTGGCTATTTTCCTTGCGTCGGAAATCTCAAATTTGAAGTCCTGATTGATATGTTCACCCTCCTCAATCAACGAATGTATATAGTCTGCAGAATCTTGCGGTTTCATCTAATATCTTCTTTATTCAATACAAAATTATGCAAAACGGCTGATTTTTACATTTTAATTCATATTTTTGTATAAAACCGTCCAAAAATCGGAGAGTTATGGCAGTGCCAAGAAACAAATCTTTAATTAGAGACCGCCGTGTGGTGGTGAATTTGAATGAGAAGGAGTACGAGGCTCTTTCCCAGTATTGCCGTAAACATAAGATTCAAAAATCAGATTTCGTCAGACGTATTGTTTTTCAGGAAATCATGGCTAAACAATATGCTGAGGCTCCGACGTTGTTTGATTAGGATTTTCTCTTTCACGCTCGTCCTTACGGGCTCGCGTTGGACGACGGAGTTAGGGCGTTCCGCCCTTAACAATCCTCATTTTTGAACAACTATATATTAACCTTATCTCTTCTTTTTGAAGAAATCCGTCATCAATGTGGTGCATTCGTTTTCAAGCACTCCCGTTTCGACGGTGGTCTTTGGATGCAAAGCGTTTGGTGCGAATTTTTGGAATCCACGTTTCTCATCCGAACTGCCAAACACTACTCTTGAGATCTGGCTCCATCCCAAAGCTCCAGCACACATGACGCATGGCTCAACAGTAACGTAAAGGGTGCAATCTGTCAGGTATTTGCCGCCAAGGTAGTCGGCTGCCATGGTGATTGCCTGCATTTCCGCGTGGGCAGTGACGTCGTGTAGGGTTTCTGTAAGATTATGAGCTGAGGCTATCACCTTGCCTGCACAGACGATCACAGCACCAATAGGCACTTCTCCTTCTGCCAAAGCTTTTTTCGCCTCTTTCAATGCCATCTGCATGAATTTCTCATCTGTCTGAATTGTAATTTCTTCCATTCTAATTATGAATTAATTATTACCTTCTTACCTCCAATCACATAGACTCCTTTGGGCAATGCTACGAATAACGATGCTTCAGATGACAGATTCACCGTGCTTATAAGTTTTCCCTCTATGTTGTATATTGGCAAAGAAGGGATGTCTACGTCTGATGATATCCATATGCCATTGTCGACGGCAAGGACTGAGATTTTTTCAGAACGGATGTCATTCAACGAATTTGAGCTTGGCCAAGTAAGTTTCATATAAGCGTAGAACGTACCGTCTTTCTTACATAGACCTATATATTGAGGCTTCTTCATATTGACATAGTCGTTCAACTTGAAATACAAAGAGATAGCTTTCGCATCTGGTTCTGGCTCATACAATAGTAATTCATAGGAACTGGTGTCTTCAATCGAAGATGCTATTCCTATGATAATAGGAGGCAATATGGTTACGGTGTCGAGAATCGGCTTTAAGTCGATAGAAATAATCTTGTCGCCATCGTAGTCGTGTTGCAAGACTCTTCCTTGATAATCCCAAGGTATGGTAGTTCCCAAAAATCTTTCATCTTTGTCGTAGAAAGAATATAAAGCATAGCTAAGTCTAATGAAATCGGTATCGCTGACGAAGACTGGCAAAGAATAATTAAGTTGTGCGACATTCAACGGTTCTATGACTACTGATTGGATTGCGATGGTGTCGGAATCACTTTTTACAATAAATGAGTTTTCATAGTTACTGCCTGTGCCATTCAGAATTTGGATAGCCAATGTTGTTTCGTCACCTCCACGTAATCCGTAGAAGACATGGCTGAAGGTGTCTTTTGTGTAGATCATTTCTGCGGCTACATCGAAATAGTTGTAGATTTTGAAAACTTCGTTGATGTAGTTTGTCAGTACCGGAGTCTCCTTTTCTATGATCTTGGTAGTTGATCCTCCAGCAGGTATGCTGACCATCATACCAGATGGTTTATTGTCGACAAGGAAATAAACATCATTATAAAACTCGTATGGAGTAGGATTAGAGAAAGTGACCTCAAATCTTTGTTTTGTGCCAATGCTTTTATGTATGATTGTGTCAATCTCTACTTCTTTTGAGAAGATTGTGCAGTCGGACAATTTGAATGAGACAGGCTTGAAGCTGCGGCTCACACACCATTCCTTAGTGTTAAGGTTGTTTCCACGAGAGTAGTTGTCGGTCTGCATCACTAAAAGAGTCATTTCAGTGTCAAGGTCGGGATTCTTAAATGTCGCCTTGAAATCCATCTCTTCATCATTGTAACCGTAGATGTAAGAAGTGTTTTCAACCATCAGGGTGTCTCCATTCACTACTAAAGCCAAAGTGAGATTCTTCATGCAGTTTTTGGGCATTTCTGTTTCCATTCCGATATTCAACACGATAGCCGAGTCGGCATATTCGCACAAGAAATCAATAGCTTTAGGTTCAATCAATTCGTCGTGATCAAATGAGTCGGGGACTGTGATTGTGATTTGGTCAGACAGGCTTGATATGCGCCATCCATCATAAATAGTGTCCTGAGCGAGCACTCTTACCTTAGTCTCGTTTGATTCCAAGATATGGAGTTTGATTTCCTGTCCTATATATGACGAATCAAACTCTTTATTTGCGATCAGAGTTATGCTGCCAGATTTGAAATAGTTTGATTTGCTGTTTCCCATAAAGACAGGATTGCCATTCATGTCAGCGTAGCCTATGGCATATAAGATATCTTCATCTGCACCGTTTTGGTTTATATCTATTGAGGCATACATCATGAATCCTGTCTCGGTTGATCTAAATCTAGTGCTGACAGTAATACCATCTTGCTTAGTCTGAACGATAGATTTTGAGGATTTTGGACGCTTATAAACTTTTGTTCCTTCTCCAGGGACCAAGCCGACAATTATCTTTTCAAAGAAGGAGTAACCGTTGCTAGGATTATTCTGCTCCCTATCTTTGCTACGTTTGTAATCCAAAATGTCGACGTCAAAATAGCCATTGTTTGAACCATTCCATCCCCAGTTGATGTGTAGGAATCCGTCCACATAACCATCGCAAATAAATGCGTGTCCACCATTGCTGTATGAAGATCCGGACATATATATAGGATGCTTCTTGCTCAACTCGTCATGGATGATGTCGAGCCAGGCTTCACGGTAGTATAGGTCTCTTGAGAAAATCTTGATAGAGTCGCTATTGAATCCGAAATAGTGGATTGCAGAGTAGACAAACATATCGGTAAGAGCCGAGCTGCCTGCTTGTTCGAAAGCTGTCTCTACGCTTCTTGCACAGTCCCACATAAGTTTGGCAATCTCGTTGTTTAGCTCATCAGTAGTATCTTTGGGGTAGTTGTTCAAGATAAGATTCCAGTCGTAAGTTCTGCCTTCCGCTTTCTGCCCTTCAATATGATAGATAGTGTCGGGATTAGTAGCGGAATAGTGAGCATAAGCAGGGATATCATTTTTCAGATGCGACGGGTAATCGTAGTATTTGCAAATCTGAGCCAGACACACAGGCACACATCCCACAGGAGGACCATAACCTTCGCGGTCTGGGATAAATTTGTTGTAAGGGGAACGAGTGCCGAACACCACATCCATAAATGCTGGGATATTCTCTCTCACGGTTGCACTTCTCAATCCATCGTTGTGATTGTCGCAATTAGAATACATATCTAGAGCCTCTTGTAGCTGAGGAGGCAATTCATCAGAGTAGTTGTCGCCATAACCAAGCACCTTTTCACCGTCGCCGGAAACGATGCAGAATTTATCACTTGTATTATCTGAGAAAATGAAATACGAGGGAGATTCCACTGATGCAGAGCGAAGTTGTGAGGAAGATTTCGCTCCAGTCTTCTTTAGGAAAGGCGACTCACAAAACTTTTTTGCAAGATTAATAGCATTGTCGACTACGTTATTGGCTGCATTAGCAGGAATAACGAATAGCAAAGCCGTGAAAATATTTATAAATAATCTCATATTCAGAATGATTAGATTTACAAATGTGCAAAAAAAATATGGATCAACCAAGATTTGCTGTAAATGATAAAATTGATTATTTTTGCGTCATTAAATAAAATTTAGATGGAGAAAAGGAAAACAATTAGTTATTGGCAATTTGTTTTGTTGGCACATTTGTCGGCACTATTGGGATTTGCCATTATACGTGGTGTGCAAATAGCATACTGTTCAGAGGCATTGAAACGCAGCACTAAGGTATTAGAATATTTAGAATGTTTTGCTAGAGGAGTTGTTTACGACAATCACTGTTCGCTTCTAGCTCTTGTGCCTGTAGCCCTTGTTTTAGGAGTGCAAAGTATTATCGGTAAAGAGAACAAGATAGTTTCTAAAATAGGATTTTGGCTTACTGCGGTAATATATTTTGTTGAGTTTGCCATTTGTTGTGCTAACATTGTGTATGTCAAGTACCAGCTAGCCAACTTGAATTTCGAGTCGCTAAAAGAGGTAGGAATGGGATCAGAGGTATTGGATATGATCACCACTGGACCATATTTGATAGCATTCTTGTTGTCTACAATCTTTTGTGGCGGATTTATTTATTTGTTGTATTTATTGTTCAACAAATTTGTGAAGGAGGGCAATCAGAGCCGCACTGTCAACATTATCATCTTTGTTGTGTTAGCTTTGCTAATGGTTGTAGGAATCAGAGGCCGTAGTGATCTGAAAGGAAAGAAAGCTAAGAAGATGAATACAATTGCCGCCATTATAGGAAATCCTCTTAACACTTCATTTGCTGAGTATAGCAAGCAGATGTTGTTTAATCTTTCTGCCATGAACGACTTCTTCTTTGTTGAGAGATCTAAGACACAGGCAGTAAAAGGAAAATTTAAGTATATGTCACCAGACAAAGCAAAGGATATAGTGACAAAATACCAGAATTATCCACATGAGGCAGATGCCAACCATATTAAGAAGAGCGACCATATTTTCCTAGTGCTTATGGAGGGCATGAGTGCTAAGGTCATGAAGGAGTTTGGATATCCAAAGAGTATCGCACCTTTCCTAGATTCTATCTATCATGAATCATTGTCTTATTGTAATTTCTATAGTGCAGGAATTGTGACACAGAAAGGAATGTGCGCTACATTCAGCACATGTCCTACTTTTGCTCATTTCCACTCTATGTCACAGGCTCCAATAAGAAGATCTGTCATCTCTACTGTTTATAGGCAGGAGGGGTATACAACACAGTTCTATGTGCCTAACACATCGTCATTCGACAATGTGTATGGATTCTTCTCTTCAGATCCGTTCGATTTCCAGTATTGTCATGACGACTATCCTCAGAAGTTTGAAAAACTTTGTTGGGGTGCTCCAGATGAATACTTGTTTAACTTTGTGGTTCACAAGACAGACTCATTGGTTGCGTCAGGAGTAAAGAAGACAATGAGTGTGGTATATGGTTGTTCCAACCACCCACCTTTTGCAACACCTAAGGAGTATTGCAAGAAAGGATTCACAGAAGAGGAGGCTGCGGTCTACTACTCAGATGCTCAGTTGAAGATGTTGTTCAATAAGGTAAGAAGCAAAGAGTGGGGTAAAGATGCGTTGTTCGTGTTTGTATCAGACCATGGAAGATACTACGTGTCGGATCTTTTGGCAAGTAATCATATTCCTCTTATGTTCAACCATCCAGAGATCACACCAAGAGTCGATCCAACGTTGGGAGTCCAGTATGATGTATTGCCTACAATGCTAGCGATGACAGGTATCAACTACGAGAAATTCTTAGGTTATGGTATCGACCTTGCTCGCTCGCAGAGAGACACCGTATTCTTTGGCTACGGAGAAAAATATGCTTTGAGAACAAAAGACAAGCTATATTTCTACGCTCCGGAATCACGTTATTCTGAGATTTGGCTTGATACACCTAATGGATTCAAGGCGGCAGGCAAAAATGAGGACGCTGCATTTGAAAGGTATATGAAGGCCAACCTTCAGTATGGTTGCCAGTTTGCAACAACCAATTAATATAATTGTTTGAAATATAAACAAATGTAGAGGCACTTTTATGGTGTCTCTACATTTTTTATTATCTTTGCCCCGAGTTAGTAAAATTGCGATATGATTAAGAAAATATTAGTCCTTATTTTCTCTGTTGTGTCGATGTCGATATCGGCGCAGGAAGCAGAACCCGAGGTGATCGGAAAATATAGCATGTCCGGTTATCCAAAATTAAAGATGCCGCTTGGCAAAAAGCTTTACGCATTGGTGGAGAATGGCACGTTGGCTGAGGATGGTACGTTCACAGCTGCTGTCGCCCAACTTAAGAATGAGTCGTTCATTCGTATCGATAATCCTATGGAGACGAACTTCTTGATTCGTTATTCCAAATTTGAAGCAGAGACTCCTATGGCTGTGGATAAGTTTAATCCTATGCAGCGCAAACAGAAGATTAAGGTCGGAGCTTATGCAGTGCCTACACGAACTGATCCTCCTGGATCGGCTAATATGAAACCAGGTCAGATACCTACGTCGATGAACAGTTCATCTAAATACTACTGTGCTTATATGCATCTTCAATTCTCATTTCATGTCGCCATCACTCTTCCCGACAAGAGTATTGCCTATACAGAAGATGTGAAGCTAGGAAAGAATTTCAATTCAGGATGGATGCCGACAGAAGGAGCTGCGGTGGCTAAAGTGCAGGAGGATGCCTCAGTGATGTCGTATGAGGCCGTGGTGAGTGAGTTTAGCAACAAGAAGATAGCAGGGCTTGTAGGTGCCTCGTATCTTTTCAAGGAGAGAGATATTACTTGCTATTTTGCAAGATCTAAGAAGCGTGCCGCTGATTATATTGAGATCAACGATGCCGTCAATAAGTTGAAAGTCGGCTTGAACTATCTAAAAGAGGACGAATGGAATAAAGACGCATTCGCAATGGAGACGGATGGCGTAGAGAGTGTATTGAAGAGCGCAATTGATAGTGTCGGCTCAGAAAACTATGATTTTATCACTAAGGAGATTGAGTCGGCTATCCGTTATGATCTTGGTGTCTACTATATTTTCAAAAAGGAGTTTGGCAAGGCTGCAGCACAATTTAAGGCTGTAGAGACTGATCCGAAGGAGAAAGGTAAGGATAAGAAGTTTGCCGATGCTGCTGCACTTGCAAGAGATTGTGAGAAGTGGCAGAAAGAAAAGGAAGCTTACGAGGCTCTTTGGAAGTAAAAAGACTCTTTTGTAGTTGTATAAATATCGTTAATTCTTATAAGTGGATGAGGGCATATCAGTTATGTCCTCATTTTTATTTTCCCTAAAATCAATTGATTATGCATAAAGATGTAAAAATAACGCAAAATAACCTTGCGGATTCGGAAACTGTTTGTATTTTTGTGGTGTAAATAATACACAAAGATACAGAACGAATCTAAAATTTGAGCGTATGAATAAGTTTTATGCAGATTACTTCCAGTTCGCAAAGCAATTGGTAGAGAAGGAAAATAATAGAGTAGTCATTGAAAATAAGATGGAGAATGATCAGTTGTCAATCACTCCTTACATCTACAATGCATGTAGTGCTAATTGTCAGTTTTGCAGTGAAAAACTAGTCAGAGGCGGCAGCATCACAGTATGCAATGGAATATGCGATGATTATGCGGAGAAATTCGAGAGTATATTAAATAGAGTGAAAGCCACACCGCTATTCTTATCTTTAAGTGGAAAAGAGCCGACAGAAAGCAAGGATCACTTGAGAATAATCCTTGATGTGGTACGCAAATTCCAGAAGGATGGAGGAATCGTTACAGACAAGGTGATGTATAGTAATTTGAGTGGATTTGCAAAAGATTTTGATGGCTTGGTAGATGTGATAAAAGACCAGAATTTGACTCGTATAGAGTGCAGTAGACACCACTACGATGAGGAGAAAAACCAGTGGATAGTCAAATTCAAAAAATATAATGGCGACGTGAAGCCAATAAAGCAAAATAAAGTTTTTGCCGACGTAGTGAAACGTTTGAATAAGATAGTCCCAGTCAAGATGGTATGTGTACTTCAGAAAGCAGGAGTGGGTAAAGTCGACGAGATAATCGAATATCTTAAGTTTGCAGAAGAGATGGGAGTGACAGATGTAGTATTTCGTGAGTTGGCGATGTTTGGTGATTGTGTTGAGCTTGGTCGCACACAGAAGTATATTGTCGACAATAGAGTTGAACTGATGGATCTGCTTACTGAATTGCCAGCCGACAAGTTTAAGATTGAAAAGATAGTGAAGGGATACTACTATTTCAGCTTCGGATATAAGTTTGGAGATCGAATGAACGTGAATTTTGAGATGAGTGATTATGAGGAGATGATCAAATATCACAACGATATGGAAGCCGATAAGATCTATAAACTTATCTATTATCCAAACGGAATTCTTTGTAAAGACTGGAATATGAAAGCCAGATTAGATTGGGTATAAGAATTTTAATAATAATGCCTATGATACCATATTTTGAGCTAAAAAGGGTGGCTAAAGAGTTGACCACACAATGCAATTGTCTTCTATTTGGAAGCCTTGGATTGCAGTTGACATTTCCTCAGGTGTTGCCAGAAGCTCCACATGACGCAGATCTTTTTGCGGCAGGTGATCGAGATAATCTTCTGCAGATTATAGCCATGTTGCAAGCCGACGGATATATGGTCTACTCTTGGCAGGATCCTGTGGTGGAAGGGTTTGATTATGACATACTGCGTGGACGATTCTATTTTCGTGGGGTTAAGAAGTTGTTAGGCTACGAACCAGCTATTATCGACGTCACATATGAGATAGCCAATCTGCCATATGGTATATTGGAGAAATATACTCAAAAGGTAGAAGGAATAAGGGTACTGAATAAAGATGGATTTATTATGGCATTAGGACGTTGTGAAAAAGAGAAACATCTGCGTGAATGTGAGGAATTGAAAAAAATGTAACTATCATGACCAATACAAATTGAGGGGATATCAAAACGAATTTGATATCCCCTCTTTCTATTAAGATTAACTATTAATACTCAATCTTATCTGCTTTCTCTTTCCAAGTGTTGAACACCTTAAGTGTTGCGTCGCGAAGGATCTGCTTTCTGCTCATGAATCTATCCTTAGGTTTCTGAGCGATCTCGTCGTAGATGAATTTATCATCAAAACCGATCTCTGCGGCATCGTGTTGAGTGCCTGCGTAGTAGTACTTCTCGATGTGAGCCCAGTACATTGCCGACAAACACATAGGACATGGTTCGCAAGATGCGTAAAGTGTGCAGCCGCTTAGGTCGAAAGTCTTTAGCTTTTGGCAAGCTTCTCTGATTGCTGTGACCTCTGCATGGGCAGTAGGATCATTATTAAGAGTCACGCAGTTGTGCGCTGCAGCGATAATCTCTCCCTCTTTATTTACGATTACGGCTCCGAAAGGGCCTCCACCTTCCTCTACACTCTTAGCAGATAGGTCGATAGCCATCTGCATGAATTTGATATGCTGTTCTTCGTTTTTCATAGTATCAATATTTTAATGGTTTATGATTTTGTTTTGGTAAATATAAGGAAAAAAAGGATATATTGTAGATGGGGAGGTGAAATTTCTTGATTGCAACAAAACATGATTGCAATAAGCCTATTTAGTCAAGCAGACTTAAAATAAACTTTGTAAAATCACGAATATCTTCTTCAATACTTGCCTTTTCCAAAGAATGCATATATTCCGATCTCCTTTCAACTGGCACAACAATCCATGAGTATCCAGAAGAACAAAGCAGCATATTCATTAAAAATCTTGCAGTTCTGCCATTGCCATCCATATATGGATGAATATAAACAAAGAAGAAATGAGCTAAAACAGCTTTGACAAAGTCATCATCTTCATTTTCGATCAATTCACATAAAGCATGTATTGATGAATTGACAGCATTTACAGGAAGGGGAGTATGTTTAGAACCTCGTATGTACACCTGCATAGTTCTATATCCTATCAAGTCAGTAGGAGATATAATACCTGCTTGAACACAAGGTTCAAACAACTCATAGTGCCAATCATTGATTTCTGACTCAAGCGCTATCTTGGTTCCTCCCAAACTTAAAGATACAGACTTCTGAAGACGCTGAAAAGCTTGAAAATATCCTCTTGCTGCTAAAGCGTTTCTGCGATCCGCATCCTCATTGTCGGGATTCCATGCTCCGCTTTTTACACGTTCAATTAAAGATTCAGTTACACGGTATCCTTCTATAGACAATGAATGATAAGCATCTTTGACATAATTAGATTCCATTGATTTCAGGATGGCATTCATGTCCTTGATTTTGTTGTGGGAAAGATTCAGGTTCATTGAAACAATCTGTTTTCTCATCTTCTCCCATAACAGTTTTATACGAGTCTCGTAGGGAGACTGGGAGGCAGTAACCTTTACCACGTCATCAAAGGGGTCTTCAACTCTTATATCATACCCTAGGCGTTGCATGAACTTCAATATTTCCTCTGCCAAACTATCTCGTCCTATATTTTTCAATGCACCTATGATTCTACCTGCTTTACTGGAAATCCCATTATTTGAAGCAATCCTGACTATCTGAGCTGAATTCTCCAATGATGCTAGACTTGCTCTAGCATTGACAGGATCAGATCTGAAATAATTAGGAGAAGTAAATAGCAAGGCTTCAGCTATACTATATAGCCTGATACCATATATTGGATCAAAAGTCACATCAGAAGCAGCAGGAGAAGATATTTCCAATAAGGAATGTCCATGTTTAAGTTCAACCATATTGTTTGTAGCCTTAGGAGAGCGAATAACAATATGTGTTGGCACTACCATGTTTCCACTATGGAGCGTAAGAGATTCTTCTGCCGTCAAACTCCAATCGTCTCCATATCTATTATTACAATATTCTACAATAAAATTCCAATAATTGGCATACCAGACTGAGGTAGATCCGACATCTTCAGGGGATGATGAAATATACCATCCTTTAATTACAGGCTCCAACCATCCGTTTTCAACCAACCTTTGAAGATGAGTCCTTCCTAAAGTAGAAGATCCTTTCACAACTCCAGTATTATTCTCTTCCTGATACTTTCTCAATTCAGAAAGCGAAGAAGCTAGTCTTTCGTTAGTTGTTGCCATTTATTAGTTTATTTTGATGTGTATTTATTAGTTTATTATGCAAATATAACTATATATTGCAAAATTAGCTCGTATATTTTGTGTAAATCTAAGGCTGTTTTATTAGTTTATTTTGATGTGTGTTTATTAGTTTATTCTAAAAAGTGTTTCCTCTATTTTTCCGCTTATACTCATTTTAGTCCTTTTATCAGGTAGATTAATAGCCTAAAACAAATAGAGACGGAGAATCACCCCGTCTCTACATTATTAATTGTATTGATTGCCAATTATTCAAAGATTCCTTCGACGGCGTTCTCCTCTACTTTCTGCTCGCCTTCGTTCTGGTTCTTACAGTTGTAAGACTCCTTCACATTGAAATTAGTCTTTCTGTCGTAGTGAAGATTAGGGTCATCGAATACTTTGTTCATGTAGACACCCCAGATAGGAAGCGCTGTAGATGAACCCTGTCCGTTACGCAAGTTGTCGAAGTGGATATCACGGTCCTCACCACCTACCCATACACCAGTGATTAGGTCAGGAATGAATGCCATAAACCAACCGTCTGAGTTGTTCTGAGTTGTTCCTGTCTTACCTGCCATCTCAGTCTCCCAACCGATTCTATAAGCGTGCTTTGGCTGACCTGGCTCCCATGGAATTGTGAAGTTGAATGATGCTGCAGACGAACGGATTCTCAAACCAGTACCTCCGTCGATCACACCTCTCATCAATGAGATCATCTTCTCTGATGTCTCGTCGCTGAAGATCTCCTTCATACGTGGGCTGAATGTCGCCAATAGGTTTCCGTTATTGTCGAAGATGCTCTCCACGTAGACTGGTTCAATCTGAATACCATGGTTGGCAAATGCTGTGTATGCGCCACACATCTCGGCGATTGTCAAGTCGCAAACTCCAAGACATAGAGAGTAAACTGGCTCGATCTCCTGGTTCTTGATACCGAATGAGTGAAGAAGTTTAACGAATCCCTCTGGGTGATACTGCATCATGATTCTTGCTGATGTCCAGTTGTTGGAAGTCTGCAAACCACGTTTCAAAGTGATCATCTGACCGATCTCCTTCTTGCCAGACTCACCGTAAGGCACATTCTTAGGTTGCCAGATTGTGTAGTCTTCCTCTCTAGCACCAGTCTGAACCTTCACTGATGGCTGAGTGTTAGCCACCTCGTCGCAAGGATTCATACCGTTCTCCATAGCATAAGCGTAAAGGAATGGCTTGATTGTTGATCCTACCTGTCGACGACCGACTGTACACATATCATATTGGAAGTAGCGGAAGTCCGGACCTCCCACGTAAGCCTTGACATGACCATTCTTTGGATCGATACTCATCATACCACTGCGAAGGTGGCTCTTGTTGTAGATTAGAGAGTCCATAGGAGAAAGCACTGTGTCTTTAGAACCTTTCTCCCAGTCGAACACTTGCATCTGGACAGGAGTGTTGAATGCCTTTTTGATTTCAGCCGCTGATGCTCCAGCAGCCTTCATACGCTGGTATCTATCAGTTAGACGCATTGCCTTCTGAAGCATTGAGTCTCTCTGAGCTTGAGTTGTCTTTGTTGAATATGGTGCAGTCTTGCGTCCTTTCTTCTCTTTGAAGAACAACTGCTGGATATGTCCACCTAAAGTCTCTCTGATAGCGTCCTCTGCATATTTCTGCATACGAGAATCGATAGTAGTGTGGATCTTCAAACCATCAGTGTAAAGGTTGTAGGGAGTTCCGTCTGGCTTATTGTTCTTGTTGCACCATCCGTAAAGAGGATCTGTAGCCCAAGCCAACGAATCCTCGTAGTATTTCTGACGAGCCCACTTTGGATACTTACTCTTGTCTGGTTTGTCCGCAGTCATCACTTTTCTTAGATGCTCACGGAAATATGGAGCAAGACCCTCTTTGTGGTCTACCTTGTTGAAATGCAAAGTGATAGGGAGTTTCGACAATGAGTCTCTCTCTGCTGCAGAAAGGAAACCAGCTTTCTCCATCTGGCTGAAAACGACGTTGCGTCGGCCTAGACACATATCGTAACGCTTCTCACGGTGAGGGTTGTAAAGAGCGGGGTTCTTTAGCATACCCACAAGCAACGCTGCCTCCTCCTGTTTTAGTTTGTCTGGAGTAGTAGAGAAGTAGACCTGTGCGGCAGAACGGATACCAACTGCATTGTTAAGGAAGTCAAACTTGTTAAGGTACATAGTCATGATCTCTTCCTTAGTGTAGTATTTCTCAAGTTTTGCGGCAATCACCCATTCTGTAGGCTTCTGCATAGCACGTTCAAGTTTATCCTGAGCCACTTCAGTGTAGAGCAATTTTGCAAGCTGCTGAGTGATAGTCGAACCACCACCTGAGTTTTTCTGCTGAAGGATCACTGATTTGAAGATAGCACGGAATAGAGATCTGAAGTCGATACCTGAATGCTCTTTGAAACGGATATCCTCAGTGGCTATCAAAGCGTTGACAAGATTAGGAGAGATGTCCTCGTAGGCTGTGTAGACACGGTTTTCGCTCGATTGGAAGTAACGTCCGAGCACTGCGCCATCGCATGAGAAAATCTCTGTTGCGAATTTATTCTTAGGACTCTGAAGTTCTTCTACTGGGGGAAGGTGGCCGAATGAACCATTTTTGATTCCTACAAACATGGCGACGACAGCACCTATAACTATCAAAAAGATTGCCCAGAAGGCAATGGATATTTTACCGCTTATACTCATTTTATTCTATTCTCTTGAGAAAAAGTCTTCGTTTCCTACAAAACTACTACTTTTTTCTCTTTTTATGAAGGTTTTTCTTGATTTTCTGCAAAATGAGGATTGTTAAGAGTTAATGTTAGATTTTGGGCAACTCGTATATGATTACCTAAATTAATTGCATCAAATTGTATTAATTGCATCATTTGTCGTCAAAATGATGCAATTCTTGTTGGTGCTGGTGGAGGAACAGCATATTATTAAAAACTACATTATCCAACTCAAAATCGTTGGCGCGATAATGGCAGTCAGGATGCCGTTGAGCGACAAGCCAAGTCCGGCGTAGGCTCCGTAGCGTGAACTGATTTCCATGACTCTTGAAGTGCCGACAGCGTGTGATGCTGTACCCATGCTGAGGCTTTCCCCGATAGGAGTCTTTGCTTTAGAAAGATTGAATATGCTCAAACCGAATACGCCTCCGAAGATTCCTGTTATCACCACTGCGGATACGGTAAGGGCTGGGATTCCTCCGGTCATGTCGGCTACCTGCATAGCGATAGGAGTCGTCACTGATTTAGGTGCGAGTGAAAGCACCACCTCGTCTGTCGCTCCAAGCCATTTCGCTATATAGACGACGCTGAACAAGCCGACCAGACAGCCGACAATCTGTGATATGAGAATCGGCACAATCTGCTTCTTGATATTATCTAACTGCTGGTAGAGTGGCACACCCATCGCCACCACGCATGGCGATAGCCAGATCTCAATAGCTGTTGAGGCCTCTTTGTATTTGCTATAGTCTATGCCTGTGATTTTCAAAAAGATAATTATTGCTGCAATACTGACAAGGATGGGGTTGAGCAATAATATATTTGTACGCTTTTGAAGGTGTTTCGACACTGCGTAGATGCCAAACGTCAGTGCAATAAGAACGTATTTATTTTCTAGAATCTCCATTGCGTTTTCTGACAAGTTTATAAGTCCAGACGGTTACGACCATCACTAATATTGTGCTGACAATGATTGAGACAGTGATTGGAATCCATTGGTTTTTAATTAGTTCGTAGTATAGAATCAACGATACTCCTGGTGCGATGAAAAAGAAGGTCAGATTGCCAGTGAGCACGCTGCTTGCCGACTTTACCCAACGTAGTTTGATTACACCAAGCTCAAGTAGTAAAGTGAGAGTCAGCATTCCAATGATTGATGATGGAATAGGTATTCCAGTAAGCCAAACCACCAATTCTCCGAATGCCAACATTGCGAAGATGATGAAAAGTTGCAGTGCCATTGCTTAAATATCCTCCTTTAGAATTCTGCTGTGACGCTCGCTGCGTATTGTGGCTTAAATGAGTCTGAATCAAATGCGTCGTCGTACATTCTTAAACCGAATCCGAATCGCATGATCTTGTTCTTTTTACCTCTGTATGATAGTCCGGCACGTGGCTGGAACACCCATTTACGATTTACATCGTAAGATATATACGGACCTGCAGATAACTCTAAAAATGGGCTGATTGGTGTGGGTGCCGACACAACAAAATCAATCATTGGCGAGAACGCTAGCATCTCAATTGCTTCAACATCAAATAGTAAGCCTGCATAAGCTGTATGGTTGATACGATAGCCTACACCACCGTATAATACGAATCCCCAAGAGTCGAATCCAATTTTATTATCTCTGTCGCTGTAGTCACACCATGCGATTGATGCTCCGACATTGCCTCTCAAACCGAATGTGCCCGGACCATATTTGCTTTTAGCGATAGCGGTGTCTGCCATGTTACGCTCTTTTATAGATGGCTTCTTGGGCTTCTCTTCTTTCTTTGGATCTTCCTTTGCAGCTGGTGTTTTTGCTACTTGTGTCTTTGCAGATGGAGTAGAAGGTTCTTTTGCTTTCTCTTCGCGTGCTTTTTTGTCACGCTTTGGCTTTTCATTGTCGGCTTTGTCGTTGACTTTTGCCTCTGCCTTTTTTGAGTCGGCTTTGCTTGTCTTGTCGGCATCTACATTTTTAGATGAGCTTTTCTTTGAATCTGTCTCCTTTTTTGCATCAGCCTCCTGTTTCTGTGCCTCCATTTTTGCTCGTTCAGCGGATCTTGCCTCTGCTTTTGCTCTTGCAGCGGCACGTGCTTTCTCTATCTGAGCTTTGCGAACTTGCTGTAGGGAATCAGACGGAGTCTGTGCAAACCCAGATAATGAGATAAGTAGTGAGGTTATGAATAAAATCAGTCTGTACATAGCTTTTATAATTTATTCGACATCACATGATTAATTGACGTCACATTGTGACGTCGAACGTCTTCGGTTTTAATCTCTGAATCTGCGTGTCAAGTCGCCAAATTCTTCGATTCTTCTATCTCTTAGGAAAGGCCAGATACGGCGAACGTTCTCGCTTCTCTCCATATCGATGTCGACGATGATGCTCTCCTCTTTGTCTGTTGGTCCTTCGTAAAGGAGCTCTCCTTGTGGACCAGCCACGAAACTGCTGCCCCAAAACTGGATTCCGCCTGTCTCACCTGATGGATCAGCCTCATAGCCTACACGGTTGACTGTCACCACAGGTAGTCCGTTGGCAACGGCATGTCCGCGCTGCACTGTCATCCAAGCTCCACGCTGACGTGCTTTCTCGTCGTCGGTGTCGGTGCTCTCCCAACCGATAGCAGTAGGGTAGATGAGCATGTCGGCTCCGGCAAGAGCCATAAGTCTTGCTCCTTCTGGATACCACTGATCCCAGCAAACCATAAGTCCAAGTTTGCCAAGGGAAGTCTGGATTGGGTGGAACCCCAAGTCGCCAGGAGTGAAATAGAATTTTTCGTAGTATGCGGGATCGTCTGGAATATGCATCTTGCGATACTTGCCAGCGACAGTTCCGTCTTTTTCAAGCACAACAGCAGTGTTGTGGTAAAGTCCTGTGGCACGTTTCTCGAAAAGTGAGATCACGATCACCACGCCAAGACGCTTAGCTACAGCAGAGAAATGGTCGGTAGATTTGCCAGGGATAGACTCAGCCAAATCAAAATTGTCAACGTCCTCCACCTGACAGAAATATAGAGAGTTATGAAGTTCCGACAACACGATTAGTTGTGCACCCTTCTTAGCCAACTCCTCAATTTTAGAAGTTAGTTTTGCAATATTCTGCTCTATGTTTGCCGTATGGCTTTCCTGAATAATTCCGACCTTCATATTATTGTTGTGTATATTTTTTGCAAAGTTATGAAATTTGATGGAATAATGAGAAGTTTATCCTCTAATCTTGTCATACGCTTCGTTGATCTTCGCCATCATCTTCTCACATTCCTATTGGTTTATAATAATGCGACCATAAACACAGGGAGTAAAGTAGTCTCACTATCTTTACGATAATCTTTAGTGTAGACAAGGAATCGATTGGAAACCCACTCAGAATATTTTTTACAAAATTCGTCGAGCGACTTATGATTGGAATATCCGGATGACTTTACTTCAATAGGCCATAGTTTGTTGCCACGGGAAAGTAGGAAGTCGACTTCATAGTTGTGTTTGCCACTTTCTGTTGGCCAGGTGTGATAATAAAGCTCGTTTCCTGATGATTTCAACATCTGTGCAACGACGTTTTCATAAACGTATCCTAGATCTGCAGGAAGTTTGTCTGAAAGCAGTTTGTGGTATATTTCATTTTCAGCCGCCGATTTGTCCCAAAAGGCAAGTGTGATAAACAATCCGGTGTCGGCAACAAACATCTTGTATGCATTCATGTCTTTATGTAGCGATAAACCGACAGATGGGCTGTTTGCGTGATACGAGAAATTGACAACAAGACTGTCTTCCATATCCTCTAGCAAACGTTCCATATCTTCAGGTTTCCCCTTTGGACCGATGACGCTTGTTGTCTGATAACGAGAAGCGTTTTTTGCTAATTCTGATGGTATGGCTTTGAACAAGCGTCCTGCGCGACCTGAAGGATCGACTTTTCTGAAATCGTCTGCGTACAATTCGATAATTTCTCGTTTGGTGGCATCAACATCACTCAGATTGTTTGTGGAGAGATAGGTGTTGATAGCTTGTGGCATTCCTCCCACAAGCATGTATAGTCTAAAATCTCTTAGAAGTTGACGAGTCACAGCATCTCCAAGAGAACGTTTGGAGTCAAATGCTTCACGAAGCAATGGTATGGTAATCTCATCGCCAAGTGCCCAACGAAACTCCTCATAATCCATAGGATACATTGTGATACGAGTCTCTTCTGATGGTATGACTATGTCTTTTATGTTTTTCTTTATTGAAAGCAATGATCCGGTCTCTATATAATCGTAACGGCCATCTTTTACTAAATGCTTTATTGCTTGACGAGCCTTCGGACATAGTTGGACCTCGTCAAATATGATAACAGATTTCCTTTCGTATAGCTTTACACCATAGATAAATTGTAATTGAAAGAAAAAGTTATTTTTATCAGCAATCTTGTCTACTGCTTCCAAGACGGCGGTCGGAGCATCGGAGAAGTCAATAAGAATATATGATTCATACTCATTTTTGGCGAATTGTTCCACAATAGTGGACTTCCCAATACGTCGAGCTCCCTTGATCAACAAAGCTGTTTCTCCATTTTTTGTGTGTTTCCACTCTAACATTTTGTCATAGAGTTTTCTGCGAAAAACGTGCTTGTGTTCTTTCATATTCTCAACTATTTAATAATCATAGTAAAAATACAAACGATTATTGAAATCTCAAAATCTTTTTGGTCGTTTGTACACGAAATCTCAAAATCTTTTTTCGTGTTTGTATACGAAATCTCAAAATATCTAAGCTTTAAGCTTTAATCTTTAATCTCTAATCTTCTCGTACGCCTCGTTGATCTTCGCCATCATCTCCTCGCATTCCTGAATCCTACCGGCATTCTTTGGCAAATCAGGATGGTGCTCCAACGCAAGAGCATGATAGGCTTTTTTGATTTCTTCTTCAGTGGCAGAATTATCCAAACCTAAAACGGCATAATATGGATTAAGGAATGCGACGGTATGCTCTCCCGTCGACGTCTGCTCTTTTTGCTCATCTTCAAACTCAGTACGAAGAGGGCCGTAGCGTTTTATGAAAAGATTGATATAGTTCTTATTGAATTTTAAGTCGACAAGAATCTGCATCAAGAATTCCCACTCGTCGTTGTGGATGCCATCTAACACGATAGCCAATTTGAAGAGCAAGTCTACGAATGATTTTTTCTCCTTTAAGTCCATTGCTATTGCAAGTTCCCCATAGAATTTCAAATCTTCCTCAGTGTACTCTTTTTCAAAGACATATTTTTTGATAGTGGCGTCGTCGAATCCAAATAATCCCTTCAACAAATCTTCTTGGCTATAGCTCGCATTGGGGTTTAGCCTGCATACTTGCTGGATTATGGAGAAATATGTCAAGTGATTTTTTACTTTTTTAAACTCATCATAAATTTTGTTGCATTCGTCTTCGCTCAAGTTTGTTTTTTCAAGGAGTATTCTTTTTTTGGCAATTTTCTCCTTTCTATCTTTGAACTCACATATTATTAAATAAGTGAATATGAATATCGTGCTAACAATGCCAGCAAGAATGCCGAAGAAGCAGGAAAAACCAAAACTCTCACATATCCCTATAACAAAAGAACAAACAAAAATTGAAAAGCATAAGGATAAAAAAAGGAAGTATATGCTGAGACCTAATTTGTCCAAGCATCCATCAAAATCCGTACAATGACGCAATTCCTTGTATTCTTCTATAAAATCTTTTTCTGATATATTCATGACTTCCAATTAGTTTCTAATCTTGTCATACGCCTCGTTGATCCTTGCCATCATCTCCTCACATTCCTGGATGCGACTTGCATTCTTCGGTAGGTCAGGATGGTGCTCCAAAGCTAAACTATGGTAGGCTTTCTTTATCTCTTCATCTGATGCGGAACTATCCAAACCTAAAATGGCATAGTATGGATTAAGGTATGCGACGGTACGCTCTCCCGTCGACGTGCTATCTTTACGCTCATCCTCAAACTCAGTGCGTAGTGGGCCATAGCGTCTTATGAAAAGATTGATATAATTGTTATTGAATTTTAAGTCTGCGAGTATCTGCATCAAGAGTTTCCACTCGTCATTGTGGATTCCATCTTGTACGATTGCCAATTTGAAGAGCAAGTCGGCTAATGATTTTTTCTCCTTAAAGTCCATTGCTTTTGCATGTTCCCCATAGAATTTCAAATCATCTTCAGTGTACTCACTTTCATAGATATATTCTTGAATTGTGGATTTGTCGAATCCAAACAATCCCTTCAACAACTCTTTCTGGCTATACATTGCACTCTCATTCAATGCACATATTTTCTGAATCATTGCGAAATAGTAGAAATATCCTACCTTTTCCCATTCGTTATTATTACCTCTCTCTTTTGTAACCGCTAACTTGAGAAGCAATTTATTAAAACGAGTTTTTTCGGTTGCTTTCATTTCTCTACTGTGGGAGGAAAAGAAAACTAAGTCATCTTGATTATATTCCGTTTCAAAAATGAATTGGTTTATTTCTGTTTTGTCTAAGCCAAACAGTCCTATTAGCAGTTTCTCCTGAGCCTCTCTTTGCATAGGATTGACCTTACATGCTTGTTGCACCTTTGCGAAATAGAATATGTGTCTTGCTATATGGTATTGATGTTTTGCTTCTTTTTCACTTATGCCAAAGTCGTCAAGAAAAGCGTCTCTTTTTTTCTTTTGCGTTATGAATTCTTTGATCGTATCAAATTTTATGAGATATTTTAGAGTTAATAAAAACAACTCTAATGCAGTCTTAATATTATCCAAGACTTTTTCTTTTATAATAACTGCAAATATACCCAAAATGGAAAAAATTATAAATGGCCAAAACTCATGATTCCAAATTGCTATTCCTGATAATATAAAAGGGAGATTAGTTAAAATGGTAAGAATGAGACAAAAAAAGGTTACTAGTACACAAAGTATCTGCAATATTTTAAGCGGAATCGTCATCAAAATAGTCCATACAATTGAACTGTTTTGTGATTCTTCGTATCTTACTAAGAATTCTTTATCTAATATATTCATGACTTCCAAACATTTTCTAATCTTCTCATACGCCTCGTTGATCTTAGCCATCATTTCCTCGCATTCCTGAATCCTACCGGCATTCTTCGGCAAATCAGGATGGTGCTCCAACGCAAGAGCATGATAGGCTTTCTTGTTCTCCTCTTCAGAAGCGGAATTATCCAAACCTAAGATGGCATAATATGGATTAAGGTATGCGACGGTACGCTCTCCCGTCGACGTGCTATCTTTACGCTCATCCTTGAAACCTGAAACTATTCTCTAATCAGAGTAAAATGTCCGAAATATGTTTTGTCGATAGCATCTACGTTCAAGTCGTACCAATAGTCGGAAGTAGGCATGTTTTTGCCATTGTATGTGCCATCCCAACCTTCTTCGTCCGCTGATGTTAGTGTCGCAATTTTTTTACCCCAACGGTCGTAGATGTTCATTGTGGTGCCGGGATAGACTATCACCGCATCAGGTATTCTGAATGTGGCATCCTTACCACCTGAATTTGGCTTGATAAAGCTTTGAATCTCAAAAGGTGGTTCGACAATGAAGAAAGAGGTGTCTGTTGTGCATCCTGCCATATCTATGATGCGCAATGTATGTGATCCAAATCCTACATGTCTCTTCTCATTATCCGCCACATCAATGGAATTGGCTTTCCCGTCGACTATAAATTTATAGTCGCCAGCAGTCTCCATATTGATCATTACGTCGTCCAGACCGATAGAATCCACTGATGCAAGTTTTGGAGTAGCTCCGACCATCAATGTGAAATCTTTCTCAAGCACACACTTCCCTCGATAAGCAGTCACAGTGTATTTGTTCTCTACTCCGTTTGGTATGACGGTGATTATCGGCGATTTAGAATCGGTGTGTTTCCATTCATATCTCTCGGCTTCCAAACTGCTGGCGTCGATTTGTGTGCTATCGCCTTCACACATTATGCTACCAGCTTCGATATTGCCATTCATCTGTGGATGCACATTCACTTTTATTGTTTTTGTCTGTGGCTCACAGTCTCCATTTTTCACCAATACAGAGAAACTTTTTGAATAGAATGGTGCTACAGTTGCTGAGGCTCCATTGTTGAAAGACTGAAGGTCATTGTCTGGTGCCCAGATATACGATACTTTATCGCTCAATGGAGATATTCCTATTTCTATGTCTACTTCAT
Source organism: Paludibacteraceae bacterium (assembly GCA_045642085.1). GTDB lineage: Bacteria > Bacteroidota > Bacteroidia > Bacteroidales > Paludibacteraceae > UBA1723. The sequence continues at coordinate 67,952 of JAZUIF010000052.1, forward strand.
CCTTTTCGCATATTGTGTCTGCTGATTGAGATGTAGTGATAGTTAATGGAGAATAAATATCTGGCTGACTTGTTGAGACGACACCGTCAGCAGGACAACCGTCGCAGACTAGCTCATAAGTATAGTCGCCTATGTGGTTTGTAGAGACGTTGTCGATTCTTAGTGTTTGAGTCTCCTTAGCTATTTCAGTGCCATCTCTTTTCCATACAATCTTACATCCGTCAACATTGCTGATCTCAGCAGCGATATATCCGCCGTAACAGCTACTCCATTTGGATGTCGTAATATTAGGTTGGATAGTCATTACAGTCACGATAAATGAGAAGAATGTCTCACAATCGTTTTCGTAGGTGATGGTATAGGTACCGGCTCCTTCAATATTAAAATTAGCGATGTCGCCAACGAAGGAGTATGTGCCTAAAGTATTATTGTCTTTTTTGACTGTAAAATCTGATGAGGTATGTTCAATAGTTGCCTCTACTGACACGTTTCCTCCACAACTGCTGAATTCAACGTTTGCCAATGTATTGGATTCTCTTACTTTGTCGCCTTCAGTAAACTTGATTTTTCCTGACACTTTTCCTGTGCCGACAGTGACTTGCCAAGTTTTGTTAGCAGAACAGACTCCTGCAATAACAGAGCATTTAATGTCAATGTCGTTCATGTCCATCATTACATCGACGACAGGCGAAGTTGCGTTTTTAAGAGTATTAGTTATATTACTTGTCCATTGTATTGAGCTCACACTTGTACCAAGGCTTTCCATTGCCACTTTACCTTCTGAGCCTGGGCAGAGATGATTGTCACCGTTCAAATTAATGCCAAGGGAATCAACCGTGATATTCACCGACGACAGTTCACTCCAACATTTTTCCCCATTTACTATTTCATACTGTTTAAGATAGAGTGGGTGAGTACCTTTAGTAGTGAAACGGACGGAGGTTGTCAATTCATTTCTATTTTCATCGTACCACTGCAGGTTGGTCTTTGTGCTAAGTTCCGATAGTTGGATAACGTCATTGTCGTTGAGGCAGATAGCTGCAGTGTTCGCTGATGGAGCAACTGGCTGGCTGACTGTAATTGTCAGAGGAATAATAGCACTCGACAGATTGCGTGATATTTCTGTTTGCTGGATATAGATTGTCTGTGTCCCCACGCTGGAAACATCAAACGTATAATCAAAATGAGTCACTCCTGGAGCAAGTGTTTTAGCTCCACTCATATCAGGATTCTTGCTGACGCTAAGTGTATAGTTCGACTTGTTGTCAGTGTTGTTTTCGAGAGTTATGTTAGCGTCAAAACCGTCTGCGGCACGAGGGTCGTTAAGACAGAAGTCGATGCCATTAACTGTTGGCGACGGACATTGGAAAAGGTCTGCCTGTACTTGCCAATTTGCTGATTTTGAGCAAGTACCATCTGTCACGACCGCAGTCAGAAGATTATTACGTACACCCATCTTAATCTCAACCTCATTTTTGTTGGCATCGCCTAAGATGGAGTTTTCTACGCTTGTGCTCCAAGAGATAGTTTGGTTTCCACTTCCTTTAATTCCTAGTTCTACCTTGCCGGTCTGGCCGGGCAACAATGTGTTGACACCAGAGATTTTCACATCAAGAGAGTCGACATGTATTGTGGCAGTAGCCGGTTTGCTGAGACACTGCTCTCCATTTATCGTCTCAATCTTTTGTGCACTGACGGTGATATCACCACGCTTTTTGACTGGCACATTTGTTGAGAGGGTATTGTCGTTCGCATCTTTCCATATTAAGTTTGATTCATTGCTGATAGAGGAAAGAGGAATGCTTTGTTCGTCGTTGGCACAGACGTTCAAATTTTTAAGCACTGGGGCATCAGGTTGTTTTACAACAACATCAAATGGTACGATTTCACTGAATGACACAGGGTCATTTAGTTCTAGCCTTTCTATTTTTTGCTGACGGACATAGAATGTTTTAGTAGAAGGCTTGGACACATCGAAAGTGTAATCGAAGTGTGTTTGTCCGATTTCTAGAACCACAGAGTCTCTCATATCAGCGTTCTCGCTGAATTCCAACTTGTAAGGAGCTTCATTGGCAGTCCCCGACAAATTTATTTGGGCATTAAATCCGTCAGATGCGTGAGAGTCGCCGACGCAGAATTCCAAATCCTCAACAGTAGGTTTTGGTGTGACAATCATCATCAAAGTTATGGAAACTTTTTCTGATACTCCCCCGCATCCACAATCTTTTTCCACTGTGATTTTGGAAATCTCTGTCTTATCTGGAACGTCTGGAATGTAGTTTTCAAAATCATCAATGATGTTACCAACGTTGTCTCTCCAAATTAAGTCGCAGTATTTATTGTCGTATAATTCAACGCCATACTGACTTTTGACCTGCTCTAAAACGGTATTTGTGTATCTGCCATTTTTGATGTCTTCGGATTGGTAAACGATAATTCGCATTACGGCAGGAAGATTGAGAGTAAGAGGTCCGTTGCCAAGCACATGAAGTGTCATGCTTGCCATATCACTTTTGCAACCGTTTTCCCATAATTGTAGATAATAGGTGTGGTCACCTTCTCCTAGCGACGTTAGTTTTACTATTGCACTAAGTCCCGATTCTGCAACTCCACCTTCACCATACCAATGGTATTTGTTCGAAGAATGAGTCATGACATAAGTTCTGATAGAAGATGGCATATCGTTACTGCAATAGGGGGCAAATTCAGGTAGCGTGGCCTCAAGATGGACTGCTTCCACGGTTATGTTTTCCACGATGCTTGGAAAACTCCTGTCTGAAGGAGTTATTCTTACATAGTAGGACTTGTTGCGACTTGGATCATTGTTTGGGTTGATATCTGACCTGTTTACGGTGTATCTGATATCCCTGGGAAGAGTATTGGTGTATGTTGCCAGTGCTCTACCTGTGTTTCCAGCCAAGGCATCTGCCTCGTTAGCATAAATCTCAGCGTCGATATTTCCAATTCGCTGGGATGCCTCGTTGAATGCGGCTATACGAATATCTTGCGACAGCTCCTCATCGCAAAGGTAGTAGTTGCCGTTAGCCCTTTGATTAGGTGTATTGATGTAGACATTGAATATTGGGTCAGTAAGACTCTGAGCCAACATAATAGTCATGCTGGCTAACATTATCAAAGATAGAATGTATTTTGCTATTTTCTGACCGAATCTCATTTGCTTATTTGATTGGAGCAACCGATTCTACAATGAAGTAAACCTCCTCTTTGCCAAAAGCCAATGGGTTGGCATACGACTTTGTCTTGCCGATGAATGTGAGTTTTGTCCCTGCTGTAAGTCCCTCAATTTCAGCTTTTCTCGATTCTTCTATCAAGAATACCTCTCCATAGTATTCACCGTTTAGAGTGCTTAGCTCGCTCTCTTTGCCATCTATACGTTTGCATTGGAAAATGCAGTAACCCTCTTTCATGAATGGTGGTATACGGTAGAATTTAGGCAAACCAAGCTTATAAAACTCCGCCTCAATCTGAACGGGTTTCTCTGAGTAGTTTTTAGCATAAACTGGATTCATTACTCTTGTGAACGACTCTGTCGCCACTTCTGCGTTTGCTGTAAGTCCTGCCAAAATTATGGCAAATATTGTAGTTAGTCTCTTCATATTGCCCTATTATTTATGTTATTAATGTGTTTGATAAACGCATGTTTGCGTGTTTTGGATTGAGACTCATCTGTCGTCTCTACGTGCGTTATGTGTGTAAAAATACTAAAAAACAACTAACCAACATTATTCTTTGATGAATTTTGTGTGATATTTGTTGTTTTCTGTGATTGTTTCGATAGTATAAATACCTTTTGGCAAATCTTTTAGGTCTATTATTCTCTTATTTGAATCGCTTTTTTGCGAATAGATTGGAATAAAAGTCGCTCCTAGAGAGTAAACTTTTATATTCTTGATCTCTTCTGTTGCGACGATTTGGAGAGTCTCTTTTGCTGGATTTGGATAGATGGAGATATCGCCATTGCCGATGATATTTCTAACACCATCATCCTCGCTATTATATTCTCTCACTACTGCGCTTATAAGAAGGCTGCCAACGCTGTTGTTGAAAGGATGGTGGTCCCAGATATCCCAAGTTCCGTCCATTTTGAAATAGGCAGTTTTGGTATCTGATACGGTGGTAAGAAGTGCAAAATCATAAGTTTCATAATCTGTAAGGAAAGAGACGAAAAAGGTCTTGCCAACTTTCACCACAGAATCTAGTTTTATATAATTTTCTTTGTACGACCAGTTGCTTATTTTAGTATCGATTGTGGTGCCGATTGCCGACTGGTATTCTTTAGCAGTGATTTTCACAACTGATTCATAAACAAGAGAATCTGGTGTCTCTTCCCCTGTGTAAATTCTTAAATATACTGGTTTCTTGCTGCTGAATTGTCCTAAGATTGGAATGAATGATACGCCATGGATTTCTGTTGCTGAATACTCTGAGGTGAATTTCTCAGCAAACTCTTCCAAGCCGAGTTTGTTTGTGCCTGACGCATAACCGTATCCATTTTTGTAAAGCTCATCCAACTCTGAAAAAGAATCGTAGTTTTTCAGCTGATAGCATCGTTTTTCGTAACTCTCTTTGCCTTTTGTTTTGATACGGCCCGACAACGATGAGTCGATCACCGACATTAAGGACGTCGGAGTTGATAAAGAATTATCCCAAACGCTGTTGAGACGCCAGAATTTGTCATTGCCTCTTTGGCTGCAGAAAGAAGTTCCGCCCGACAAAGCTCCGATAATTAGACCTTCGGCATCGTAAAGAGGAGATCCCGACGATCCGTCTTCCGTGATTCCCACATGCCAATTTTTGATAAGCCAGTGAGAGTCTTCCTCAAGTCCTTCGACTGGAAATGATATAGGTGATGGATTGTCGTCGCTGATACTTATCTTCATAATATTACCATTGGGATAGTGCAAGCAAGAGACTGGACCTTGTGGCTCCGAAGCAATGTTCCATCCGCTTTCATAGGTCATATAGTCGACAGGCGGACGATGGGAAAGTTGAAGTAGTGCCATATCTTTTCCTGGATGAGCACTTGCCACTTGGCTTCCAGAAATCGATTTTTCGTAGCTGCCTACAATCTGTGATTCGCAAATTGGAGTGTTATATCCAAAGTAGAAAACGCATTTTTTTGCCAAAGTGGAATCAAAAGTATAGGAACTGTTACGCATACAATGTGCCGATGTCAATACAAATGATTTTGAGTTGTTACCGTTTGTCGCGATGAGAGATCCGCTGCAGTAGCGGATTCCATTGATTATGATGAGGCATGTTGATCTGCTTTGATCTTCTAAGCCGTTGATTTGGCAAATAGCGTTTGTTTCGCACATTTGAGATTTGCCTATTGATGGCAACAACCTCAATGCGTCAAATCCAGTGTTGACTGCTGATATTGTGGCGGAAAAGGAGTCGGCAGATGCGGCAGGAATCTCACATTGTATCAAGATGCTGTCGCCAGAGACGGGAGTCGTCGCAAACACATCCCCTACAAAAGATTCGTTGGTGTATGCACCGTATATTTCTCCGCAGTCAGGACGAGACAGAAACATTTTCGCCTTGTTTGGAAGATGGATATTGTTGAAAATCAAGTTGATTGATTTTGCGTTCTGACTATTAATAAGCAGACGGTATATGATTTTGTCGTCTACGATCCTAGACGTTGCCTCTTTGATGATGTCGATGTCTACATCATTCGGATAGGCAAACTGATTAGATTCAATCTCAGTAGTGGTGTCGGGATTGACAGTTATGCAAGGAATGAGATCCGCATGACGTAGAGAACTTGACTGCATTGTTGTCGGCAGACCACCAAAACTGATTTGCGCGTGTGACGTAAGACAAATCAAAGATATGAGAACGGCAAAAAATAATCTGAATTTCACTTTAAAATCATTTTTTTGCAAAGATAATTTGAAAAGATGGAATTCTCACTTTACAATTACGAATAACGAATTATGATTTACGGATTGAATTTGCTATTTTTGCGAAAATTTAAGGACGTCCAATATGAATGAACGAAATTTTTTCAACGATCCGTCTGTGGCGGTGACGCGAAATTTATTGATTATAAACTTTTTGATTGCGCTTTCTGCGACTGTTTCGCATAAGGTGCAGCCAAGTTTTGATTGGTATTCCTATCTTTCTCTGCATTTTTGGAAAAGTTCTGCTTTTCATCCGGCACAGCTCTTCACGTATATGTTTTTGCATTCGTTGGATTGGACACATGTCCTATTCAATATGTTTTCGCTATTTATGTTTGGACGTTTGCTTGAGCAGGTGTTAGGAGCAAAGAAATTTTTGACCTACTATGTCTTTTGTGGAATTGGTGCGGCGATTGTTCAGGAGGTCACTTGGACGATTGATTTCTGGCCGATGCTTCAGCAGTTGAGTACCATAACGAATGAGATAACCAATATGGCTGCGGAAGGTGTTTTGCAAACATCTGATTATAGAGTGGATGGAATCGTAATGCGTTCGTTGGAACAATGGAATGATTATTCTGATTCTATTCTAAGCAGACCTACTACTGTGGGAGCTTCAGGAGCGGTGTTTGGAATCTTGTTGGCGTTCGGAATGATATTCCCGAATATGTCAATGTTCATCATGTTTATTCCGGTCCCTGTGAAAGCCAAATATGTAGTGATAGGATACGCTGTGTTGGAGTTGTTTATGGGAGTTCACGGAGTAGCCTCAGGAGTCGCTCATTTTGCTCATTTGGGCGGAATGTTGTTCGGAGTCCTATTGATCCTTTATTGGAGAAAAAGGGGAGACTTAGACAACAGATATGGCGGATTAATGTAATCTAGACTCGTTGTGGCAGGCGATTTCGATGATATAAAAATTATGCTCCGACGAGGAGACTCGCTCACATGGCTGATAGCAATCAACTGTGTCGCGTTCGTCGGAGTGTGTGCGGTATCAGCCATCGCAAGTTTTGCGTCGATAGATGTCAGCTGGTTGTATGATTGGTCTTTTCTATCGTCGTCGGTCTGGCATCTCATCACACATCCATGGCAGATTATCACGTATGCGTTTTTGCATGGGGATTTCATACACTTTATAATAAATGTGCTGCTGCTTGCGATGGCAGGCAGGCTCTTTAAGGAATTTTTCACCGCCAGAGATCTTTTAGGAGTCTATATTCTGTCGGCTTTAGTGGGAGGAGCATGTTTTGTCATAGCTTGTGAGCTGATGAATGCCCACGGAATATTGTCGGGCTGTTCAGCTCCCGTGATGGCATTGATTGTAGCACCTGCAGTCTACTCTCCCAACTATGAGATCTATCTTACTTTGATTGGAAGAGTGAAACTCAAGTGGGTTGCACTGGTGTATGTTTTGATTACATTATTGAATATGCTTAGCGTCAACTGGGCAGGGCAGTTCGCCCATCTTGGAGGTATTGCCACAGGAGCATTGTTCGCTAGCCTATTAAAAAGCAAAAGGATAAACGTCACAGCATGGATTTGGAGAGTCGTCGACAAGATCACGAAGAAGAAGCAGCCGAGATTTAAGGTTGCATACCAGAATCCAGATTTCCGTATTAAGACGGAGAAGGAATTGCTTGACGACATTTTAGATAAGATAAAAATCAGTGGATATGATTCATTGTCAGCAACAGAAAGAGAATTCTTGCGGAAAATGGCAGAAAACTAAAATGTTTTTTTCCACTATCAGAGGTGTATTGCTTCTTGTGCCGACGTTGTTCATCCTCATCGCGATGATGGGAGCGTGGGGATGTCGATTCGTCGCACCGTCTGATTTCATGCCGATTGCATATTTGGGATTAGGATTTCCGGTCACTCTTATTGTATATCTGATATGGATTGTTGTCCTCCTAATATTTGGTGCGTGGAAACATCTGATGCTGCTTTTGCCCACTTTATTATGTGGACCTATAATGCTTGACACTTTTCCGATTAACTTCACGTCTCCTAAGGTGGATCCGAATGCAAAGACATTTAGCTTATTGACGTATAATGTGGGTGCGTTCAAATATGAGGAAGGTGCGACGACGGGAATAGCTAAGCTTATTATGGATGGAGATTACGACGTCGTCTGTATGCAGGAGTATATCATCTTTAGGGCGGAGGAGAATGTGGAGTTCAAAAAAGTGTTGGCAAAATATCCGTACAGCACTGTTGGAGATATGTCTGTGGATAGCCACAACCGTGTGGTCACGTTGTCCAAGCATAAGATTGTGAAGAGTGGGGTGGCGAGCAAAGGTCAGGGCAACAACAGAGCCATCTTTTCCGACGTCGCATTGGGAAATGATACAATACGAGTGATAAACGCGCATTTGACAAGCAACCATATCTCATTTGAGGACAAGCAGGAGATCGACAGTATACGTCATGGTCAGAAGGTCAATCAGGTCAAGAATAAAATCCATACCCTTGAAAGGAAAATGTCTGACAACTATGTGCTAAGAGAGCGAATGGCGAATGATATCGACAGCGTGCTTGCCATCACAAAACATAAAGTGATTGTTTGTGGCGACTTTAACGATGTGCCAGTGTCGTATGTATATCACAAGATCAAAGGAGAGAGATTTAGTGTGGCAAATGAAGAAATGGGATGGGGATACGACTATACATTCCGTGAAGCTCCATTCTTTTTCTGCATAGATCATATTTTATATCAGACGGATGGATTTGATTGTTTGAATTATGAAAGTGGAGATGTGGAGTATTCCGACCATTATCCAAGCACGGTGCAATTTTCTATCAAACAGTAAGATATAAAGAATTTTTCAAAAAATCTCTCATTTCGTTTGGAGAGAATGTAAATAAAGTATACTTTTGCATCGCAATTCGGAAAACAACGGTTGCTGAATGGTGCCATAGCTCAGTTGGTAGAGCAAAGGACTGAAAATCCTTGTGTCCCCGGTTCGATTCCTGGTGGTACCACTTCAATGGTCTTATAGCTCAGTTGGTTCAGAGCATCTGCCTTACAAGCAGAGGGTCCTAGGTTCGAATCCTAGTGAGACCACAAAGAGGAACGACAGAACAACCTCTCAAAATAAAGGTTCAATGGTCTTATAGCTCAGTTGGTTCAGAGCATCTGCCTTACAAGCAGAGGGTCCTAGGTTCGAATCCTAGTGAGACCACATAGAGGAACGACAGAACACCTCTCAAAATAAAGGTTCAATGGTCTTATAGCTCAGTTGGTTCAGAGCATCTGCCTTACAAGCAGAGGGTCCTAGGTTCGAATCCTAGTGAGACCACATAGAGAGATGCAATTAATTGCGTCTCTTTTTTTTGCCATGTAGAGACGCACGGACGTGCGTCTCTTTCAGATATCTCCTCATTTTTCACTCCAAATTTTAATTTTCTATGTCAATTCCAAAAAAATATATTAAATTTGGCGAGTTTTGATGTAGAATATACTCATCTATCATCATGACGTAATAACATAACACTTATCAATAGTATGATTAATAGGGATTTAAAATGAATAAAGGTTTTAAAGGTTTAATAACTCTAATAAGCAGTATAGGACTACTTCATTCTACGTTTGCTGCTGACTGTGTTATCACAGAAACACATTTTGATGCAAATGTCAACCTATGTTGTCCCACTATGACATTGGACGCAACAGGATGGTATGACCCCACTTTAGATGTATCCTCTGTTTGCCAGGGAAATATGACTACTGGTTTGGAGCATGTCAAGCATCTGGGCCTTCCAGCAGCCCTATCTACATCAGGTAGTAGTGTATGGGACAAAGATAAACTTGATGACATGTTCGTCCAATACTATGTCGGACCTGATGCTTCTGGAACACAATATGGTGCGTCGGCTGTTACCGCACAACCAAAATTGCTACACCCTTTCTTTAAGGCGAATACTTCCGCAAATGGAATGTTCGTCAACTTGGGATCACTTCAAAATTATCCTTTTCTAGTATACTCAATCAGTGGATTTGAACCAAATTCAGAAGTGACATTGACTTTTGATGTGTCAAGCCTAATGGATGAGTCTTACTTTCAATATCTTACTACAGAAGTATGTGTAGGTGCGGCGGGTAAACGATTAACTGATTTTATTAATGACTACACTTACTCGGGAGGTGCTATTAGCTCTTCAAAACCATTGTCTGTATCTGTGGTTTCGAGTGATCAGTCGTATACAGTTGACAATAGTAATTATGGTGTTCTTAGACTTACCAGTGCTACACCAACTACGAAAATTGTTGACTTTGGAGCGACAGAGACTGTCACTCATAAAGCCACTGCTTCTCCATCTGGTAGTGTTTCATTTGTATTCTATAGATCAACGGATTGCTTTAAGGTTCCATTAGGAATAGACAATTTGAAGGTGACGGGAAGTGTTCAGCCTCAAATTGTATATTCAGGTAATCCTTGTCCAAAGCAAGAACTACGAGTATTTACAAAACAATCTTTCCCAGAAGGCACTAAATATACTTGGAAAGAAAGTGTCACTGGCCAAAGTTCAACTGATAAGGTATTTAGATTCGAGCCTCAGGCTGCGCAGACAAAATACACTGTGACATGTAGCGTAAAGTTACCTGATTGTGATGAAATTTTTGATGCAGATCCTATTGAAATCACTTCTGGAACATGTTGTGAAAACAATGGACATCCTATGGCGATGAAAAACATCTTCTTTGATGATTTCGGCACATTTGTTTCGGATGATACTTATGAATGGACTGATAGATCAGGTATGATACATACTGAGACTATCCCTTCGAATCAAATACATGATGCCCAATCAGTCGGGGAAAAAATTCCTTATGTTAGAGCCTATAATATTGAGTATAGTGGAGCGACGCTAGATATACCTTTCCTAGGAGATAATCTTCCAAAAGATTGGGGAGAACAAGGTATCAAAACGGAGATGTACGATCATGGCGTGTATCTTATCTCTAAACGTGGTGGCTATAATGGTGGAATCATAAGAGATGCGGATAATAATGAGAATGGAGGTATGCTTCAATTTGATTTGCAAGATGAGATTTCGAAAGGTGTGTATTGTGATGAATGTCCGATGGACCAATTCTTCAATATTGACATTAAACATATCTGTGTAGGCACAAAAATCAACTTTAGTGCTGACCTTGCTGCAATCAACGATATCAACGGAGGTATTGAAGTATCTTTGGAATACGGAGATAAAAGTTACTTTTACGATAAAGTAGTATTCGAGAAAGGGAATCCAGGTATTGTAGGAAAATGGCATCCTGTGAAGGGTGAACTTGAAATCAGACCTGAGGATGTGGATCCTAATACGGAAGAGATTCAAATTCAAATGAAACTTAGCCACTATCCATACAAATCTAATGGCGAAAAAATCCCTGCAGGAGAGAGCTCTCGCGACTATGCTGTAGATAATATTCTATTCCAAGTCTGTACACCTCCGGATGTAGATGTAGACGCATTGCTTACAGGAGGAACTAGTCTGCTTGAGCTTTGTAGCAACGAGACTCTCGAATTGAAGGCGGATGTGTCAAGTTCCACTTTGGAGTACTATGATAATATCACGTATCTTTTCCAATGGTCAAATCAAAATCCTGATGTTGTCGCTGATGAAGATATGGAATGGCATGATCTGGAGAATGGATCAGGGGAGAAATATCTAACTCAGGGATCAATTAAAATTACAGATCCTTCTGCTCATGTCGCATTTAGCAATATTAAGGATGGTACAGAGGAAAATGTCTATTTCCGTGTAGTTATCGGAGATAGGAATTATCTTACAACTACCGATATATGGAAGAAGCAGTCTGCATTCAACCCTTGCCGTGCGGTATCTATCTCAACAATTCCTATCAAGGCTGGTTTGAAATGTGCGGCATGTTCTCATCTAGATTTTGAGGATGCTGGTGTGACATTTACAGCAGATAAGGGAAAACTCACAGGAAAAGTACTAGAGCTTTGTGAGGGAGAGACAGCCGTAATCGGTATAAAAGAAGACGTCTCAGGTAAAGACAAAAACGGTGACACTTATCATGGATATGACGTGAGCTGGTCTGACGGAACTACAAAACCATGTAGCGATGCAGATTATGAAGCACCTACAATCACAGTCTCTTATGATGATGTTGTAGCTGCAGGCGCAGCAGGAAAGAAGTATAAGATTTCATTCCATGACAATTATGATCCTAGTCTATCGTCTACTCCTTGTGACATAGATGACGAGATCACAGTCATCGCTAATCCAAAGCCAACAAACCAGTTGACAAATCCTGTA
>JAZUIF010000053.1:0-6740 GCA_045642085.1 Paludibacteraceae bacterium
CGAACAACGGCTTCCCTGCCAAGCATTGCTTGACTATCTCCTCTCGCATTCTTACGAATTCTTCTGTTTCTTTTGTGTCCATACTTCTTTAACGTTTTTGTTTCTTTTTTATTGTATGACACAGTTTAATTTACAGTCTCAAAGTAAAGGCGACTCACAACGAGCCGCCTTTTTTCTTTATTGATGAATGATACATATTTGTTCACTCTGCATTTATCATTTATCATTCAGCATTTTCTTCACCTCTGCCCTAGCGATCTTTCCACTCTCCGTTCGTGGCAAATGTAGGATATAAAATACCTCCTTAGGTATCTCGTATTTAGATAACGTTGACGCTGACGTTAACGTTAACGATCCTTCTTCTCCTTCTATCACCAAAACCAATTTCTCTCCAAGTTTTTCATCTGGTTTGGATGAGATGGCAAAATCTGCGTGGATAACATTGGCTAATTTCGCCTCAATCTCCTCAATCTGCAGTTTGATTCCTCCCGAACAAACAACATTATCTTTTCTGCCAAGTATTCTAAACGAATGATCGGACCTCATCTCTACATTATCATTGGTGTGGAGCGTCTCAGCACATAGGTGTGGAGCATTGATTACCAATGTCCCAACGTTATTTGAACAACCACAAGTGTCTTCGTCTTTGTTTTCGTCAACGTTAACGTTAACGTTCTCCATCGGAGTAAAATAATCGCTTCTTGACGATCCGTTGATTCGACGCATGGCGATATGTGAGAGTGTCTCTGTCATTCCGTATGTGGCATAAATCTCATTAGGTGCTGAACTGTATGCCGACTCTTCACTACGGCTGATAGCTCCACCTCCGATTATCACCTTACGGATGTCAAAGAAACGGTCTTTATTATCTCTGTAGGAATTATAAACCTGCAATGGCACCATCGCTGCGAAATCAATATGTCGCTCTTCATTCTGCAAAGGATTGCTCGACACATCACCGATAAGCAGATTCAATCCGCCCACAATGGCTCGCACCACCATCATCTTGCCTGCAATGTAATTGACTGATAAACAAAGCAAAGCAGTATCGCCAGGCTTTAGTCCAAGATAATCCAATGTCATTCTTGCACTCGCCACCATACGTGATTTCTCAGCCACAATCAGTTTGGGTACACCTGTTGAACCAGAAGTATGGAGATTGACCGTGGGGGAATCAGAAAACCATTCAATGAGGAATTCTCGCACGCTTTCATTCTCAATCTCATTGAGATTTTCACGAGTATATGTTTTGTTGTCAATTGTGATTGTATTCATCAATAAAATATCTATGTCCGTAGGGGTGGGTTTCAAACCCATCCGCATTGTTATCATATCGGGCAGGTTTGAAACCTGCCCCTACAAGTGTCTCTGTGGTTAATTCTATTTTATTATTTTCTTCGCGACGTCGCGACCGCTCTTCAACGCGATTGGCAAACCACCTCCGGACACAGTCCAATGTCCGCATAGGAAGACGTTGGAAATACCTTTCACATTGCCGAAACTGCGTCGTCCAATCGTCGGCATCCAACCCTGTGATGAGCCGTAAAGATTATGAGTGTAGCGATAATATGTCGCAGGAGTTGTGAGGTCTGAGACCTCAATCTTATCCACGAAATCATTTCCGAAATGCTCCGACAGTTTTTGAATGGCCAACGCTGTGAATTCCTTCTTGATCGCTTCATAGCCAATTCTGTCGTTGGCTCGTTTATCTATCCAATAATCACCGTTTTGCGTCTGGAAGTAGACTGCGATGGTGCATCTGTCGTCGCCAGCTAAAGTCTCATCATAATTGTAGAGATGGACTTCCATTTTGTCGAATTGAGTACCGTCTGGCAACGAATATGGCTCAGTGTAGTAACGAAGAAAATGCGGATGATCTTTCATCCCGTCTTTCACTCCCAAATAAAGAATGCAATAAGAATAGAAGACGTCGCTCTTGGCAACCTCCTTATATTTTAATTGCGACGACGGGATATACTTCTCACCTAGTGCGTCAAACATCGTCCAATGCCAGTCGGCGGCAGACACGACGTAGTCAGCGTCGATGATCTCTCCACTCTTCAGCTGAACACCTTTAGCCCTATGAGCACCGTCGTCTACAATAATCTTCTCGACTGGGGAATTATATTTTATTACGCCTCCCGACTTCAAATAGCTGTCTGCCAAAAACTTAGCAAACGCTTCCGATCCACCTTTAGGATATTTAGCCACGCCTAAATCAGCGTAACTCTGCACAAAGCATAGCAAATACATTGACATCTCTTTCTCGTAGAGATTCTTGATTGCCTCACGCAAAAATGGATTCTTGAATTTTTCTGCAAACGTATGAGTCGTGCCTTGCATAATGCCAGCGAAACGATATCTGAGATAGTGGAAGCCAAACTGATGCATACGGACTGTCATCTTAATGCCCCAAAACTTTATTTTCTGCCACAGATTTGCGTCGTCGGCAAGAACAGGAGGAAGAATCTCCTGAAACTTATTCAAGCCTCTCACACATGCCATCCACTTCTTAATCAGCGGAGCATCCTCAGGAGCTATATCTAAAAGATATTTTTCAAAATCATCAGTTTTGTTATAGAAATGGAAAATATTGGAGCCATATTTATCGGTAATATTAGACGCACGTCCGTGCATCTCTACGAGAGATTTAATTTCAAACTGAACACGTTCCTTATGTTCAACGAAGTCAATCTGCGTTAAATCAACGATTTCATTCCACATTGTGTGAAATGAGCTGCCTTTCTCCGCTCCCAACAGCCAATGCATACAACCGTTGAAAGAGTAACCGCCTCTGCTCCACCCCGTGCATAATCCGCCGGGAGTCATGCCACTTTCATATATGACAGTTTGGAAACCATTTTTCTGCAAATGGATTCCACACGACATTCCGGCAACACCAGCTCCGATTATGCAAACCTTCTTCATTGTATGCAATTTAATTCATATCCATCATCTTCCAGCACGCCACTTTGCGTGTCTTCTCATCGAACACAATGCCGATGGAATGGACCTCCTCGCTTTCATTTTTGTACTTTTCAGCATAGCCTTTCTGCCTCAACTGCTCAATAGCCTCGTTTAGAAGTTCCATCTTCTTCGACTCGGGATCAGCCTCATCTTTATTCAACATCTTCAGTTCAAACACAAGAGCCATCTTTGCCGTTTGAGCCACTATATCGACGCGTTGGCTTGCCTCCATAATCTCGCACTGGTTTGGAATACCGAAGAGGCAGAACAAAGTGCGGAGATGGTTGCGAAAATAGCCCTCCGTGATTTCACCAGCGTTCTCGTATGGGATGCCAGAGAAGAAATAGCACACCTTCTCCATGAAAGCATTGACATTCTGATTGTTAAGATCATCTGACAAAGAAATCAACAAAGGATTAAGGGAGAAACTAGAGTTTCTCTTTAGACTCAGAATGTTTTTATACCAACTGTCGCGGATCTCAATATTAGGGAAATCGTATCTAATAATCCACTTCGTAGGGGAATATTTTTTCCATTCAGCTATGGATAGATACCCAGTTTGAAAAGCGACACTTTGTAATTTCAAATCGTCCAGGTCATATTTGTAATCATTCTCATCCAACATCCACTGCTGAGTGATGTCATTCAACTCGAAAGGATTGTTTCTTACCATATCCAGTAAGAATCTCGGTGTGCCTGTATTTATCCAATAGTTGTCAAAATCCTGCTTGTTGAAAAATTCTCCTATAGACACTGGGTTGTACACAGAGTCGCAGGCTCTTACAAATCTGACTCCGTTATAGTTCAATTTTAAATTATGAAGGAGTTCATCACGACTCATTTCTAATTCAGAAGCAGCGGCATCAATATGCTCACAGAAGTTAGCTCTCATTTCGTCCTCAGTATAGCCCAACATAGTCGCAAAGTTTTTGTCTCTTGTCAAATCCTTAATATTATTGGCTCCAGAGAAAAGCGAGACATGAGCGAATTTAGTGACACCAGTGACGAAGACAAAACGCTCCTTATCGTTAGCGGATTTCAATCTTTGATAAAAATCAGCCATTAATTCAACGACCTCATTAGAATAAGGTTTGAACAAAGAATCAAGAATAGGCTTGTCGTATTCGTCGATAAGGACAACCACATGCTTCTTATATTTTCTATAAACCGAATCTATAAGATTGTCAAACATAGTTGGCACATCGGAATCCGCAATCTCGACATCCATATCTCTGCAAGATTTAATCAACTGCATCTTCATTGCCGATTCTATAGCTCCGACTCCCTCATACGATGATCCGCTGGCAAGATCCAGATGAATCACAGGATATGTCTCCCACACATCAGGAGCGAGACGTTCGATTTCAAGACCTTTGAACAGATGCTTCTTGCCCTGGAAGAAAGCTTTGAAAGTGGAAAGCAACAGACTCTTGCCAAAGCGACGTGGGCGAGAGAGGAAGAAACTCTTTTCTCCACTGCTCACAATTTTCCAAACATATCTGGTTTTATCCACATACATTTGGTTAGTTGAGATCAAAGACTCAAAGTCAAAAACACTTGTTGCAATTTCTTTCATTTTCTTCCTTCATTATTCCGACGTCGCAAAGATACTCAATTAATTCATAATGCAGAATGTAGAATGCAGAATTGTCGAGACAAGCCAACGGATTGAGGATATATATCAATAATATTCAATTTCTACTTCAAAAACTTTCACTATCTTTGTAGGTGTTAATATGCAAAGTATGCTATGAAATATCCTATTGGAATACAGACTTTTCAAGATATAATTGAAGGCGGATACGTTTATGTGGACAAAACGGATCTTATTCATAAACTTGTGGATGAGGGAAAATACTATTTCCTCAGCCGCCCGCGTCGTTTCGGAAAAAGTCTGCTTACCACTACTCTTGAGGCCTACTTCAAGGGAAAAAAGGAATTATTCAAAGGTCTTGCTATCGATTCTCTTGAAAAGGATTGGATTGAATATCCTGTATTTCATATCGACTTCAGCGCGGCAGACTATACCAATCCTAATATGGTTGCCGACAGAATGAATGTCTATTTGACTCAATGGGAAAAACAGTACGGGAAAAATGATGTTGAGACGTCATTAGGAGAACGTTTTTATGGTGTAGTCAGCAGAGCTAAGGAAGTGACTGGCAAAAAAGTAGTGATTCTGATTGACGAATACGACAAACCATTGACTGACACAATCGGTCGAACAGAAGTCCAAGATCAGAATAGAACCATTCTTCAAGGAATATATGGCGTCATGAAAAGAGCCGACCAATATATTCAATTCGCTTTCCTGACTGGAGTCACTCGTTATGGCAAACTTGGTATTTTTAGCGCAGCTAATAATCCGGATGACATTTCAATGGTTGAAGACTATGCTTCAATATGCGGTATTACAGATAAGGAGCTACACATATATTTTGATTCCGAATTACAATCTTTTGCTGACAAAATAAATATCAGCAAGGATGACATGTATGAAATATTAAAAAAGAAATATGATGGATATCATTTCTGTGCGAACAGTGAAGATATTTACAATCCTTTTAGTTTACTAGGATCGTTAAAATCAAAAGCTTTAGAAAACAAATGGTTCGCCACAGGTACGCCAACATATTTGGCAAAAATCTTAAAAGCCAAGAATTTTGATTTGACAAAGCTAAATGACGACGTGCCAACATCTTCTGAAGGCATGGCCTCTTTTGGCAATGGAGAAAATAACATTATTGCAGCGTTGTATCAAAGTGGATATCTGACAATCAAAAGCTATGAAGATGGCATCTATATGCTTGGTTTCCCTAATGAGGAAGTGGCAGATGGATTCCTTAAGTATCTTGCGGTTGAATTTGCAAGTAAAGATATCGATGAGTGGGATTATGATATTATCACCTTAAAAAGATTTCTGAAGAACGATGATGTAGAGGGATTTATGCAACAAATGCAGTTTATCCTTTCGCAAATTCCATTTGAGAGCAATGATGTAAAACTCATTGAGGCAAATTTCCGCAACTTACTCTACTTAATGGTACGATCTACAGGAATCAACACTTCTGTTGAGTTTCCTGTGTCAAATGGCCGAATTGACGTTTTCTTCGAGACTAACAAACAAGTCTATGTCATGGAGTGCAAACGAGACCAATCCGCAGATAAAGCCCTGGCTCAGATTGATATGAAGAAATATGCGCAGAAGATTTCTTCAAAGAACAAACCGGTTGTGAAAATTGGTGTGAATTTCAATACTGAGGAAAGAAACATCACTGAGTGGAAAATCGAATTTAATGCGTAATTGTCGACACAAACCAACGAATTGGGGAATCAATAGATGTTTACAAGAAAGCCTGCAGAATACTGGTATCATGCAGGCTTTATAATTATATCAGATTATATTTAGTATTATAGAATCTAATCAAATAAACTATCTTTCCAACCGACATGCATCTCATCACTTTCTCCTTTATAGTAAAAGGATAAACCATGTGTAGTGTCCCATGGACATCCACATAACCAGCCATAACGAATTCCATCTTCATTAAAAAATAGTCTGTGAAAACTGATAAGCTCCATAAGTGAGTCTTTAGTCACATTATGTTTGTTGAATTTTGTTGGCATATTCTCCCACCATTCTTCTATATCTTCATAATTTTCAAGATAATATTTCATCAGAGCATCAGGCATTTCTTCAAAAAACCATTCTTCATTTTCAAGGTATCTCGAATAATTATTTCTTTGTTCAGGAGTTATATCCTTTCCAGGAA
>JAZUIF010000054.1:0-17397 GCA_045642085.1 Paludibacteraceae bacterium
AGACAAGTATTTCTAATTTCTACGACTTAGAAACAGAACTGAACGAAATCTTAAAAAAAACACAAGATGCAACAGGAAAAGACGTGCCGGATATAATCTCTTTAATCGTAACGGTCAAACAAAAATATGAGAACTCAAAGAATAATTTGAGCAAGGAAGAACAAGTAAACATAGAGAGTATGTTCATCACTATAATAGAAGAGCTTAAACAGAAGTATTAATATCAATTGAAGTACAAATTCAAATCGTATAATCGTCAGCCGCGTGTTTCTATCATTTTCCATCTAAAATAATCCGTTTTTTATTTCATTTCATATCTGAAACTTGAATTCACGAACTTGAATCACAAAAAAAACACATTTTTCATCATTTTTTTCGATTTTATTTGCAGTTATCAAAAAAAGCAGTATCTTTGCATCGTTTTTAAGAAACGACCTAAAAACAACACAAAAATGGATCGGTAGCTCAGTTGGTAGAGCAACAGACTCTTAATCTGTGGGTCGTGGGTTCGACCCCCACCCGGTTCACTAAACAAGACGAAAGTCAAGTTAGAAATTTTGGAGAGATGTCAGAGTGGTCGAATGAGCCGGTCTTGAAAACCGGTGTACTCGTAAGGGTACCGGGGGTTCGAATCCCTCTCTCTCCGCTTAAGTAATGATGCCGGCTACTTCAGTCGGTATTTTTTTGCATCAATTTTATTGTTTACTAAATTATATTTGCGAAAATGAAGTATCTCGTTTTGTTTTTTGCACTTTTAGGTATAACTTCTTCTTACGCTTTGGAAGGTCAAGGTACTCCTGAATCCCCTTTCATAATTTCTACAGAAAACGATTTGTTCAGTTTTGCTGACACCGTGAATTTAGGATACGACTCTGCTCATGCTGTACAATCAGCAGATATCGTTTTGGAAAAAGAATGGAATCCATTCGGTAATGGGGAAAATAAATATAAAGGCTCGTATGATGGCCAGAACTTCAAGATAGAAAACCTTACTATTAAGAATGACTCAGTCAGCAAACTCGCATTCTGTTCCTACGCCAAACATGCTACCTTAAAAAACATTCATCTAAAGAATTGCAATATATCAACGACAATGAGTTCTGCCGCAGGTATATGTGCATATGCAGAGTATACTACTATTGATGGTTGCGTTGTGGAAGGTTCCATTTCATCATATAATGGATGTGCAGGCATCGTAAGTGATTTATCGTATGCATCAATAGTAAAAAACTGTACCAATAAAGCTTCAATAACAGTCAGCATGAATAATGCCGGAGGTATATGTGAGACAGCTCAGTCGAATTCAAAAATCATCAATTGTTTTAATGAAGGAAACATTGTCGGAAAGAGATCATTAGGTGGCATAGTCGGGAACATATACAGCAATGGAGTAATAGCTTATTGTGGTAATGTGGGCAACGTGACTGACATTTCTGCTTCAGGAGATTACATTGCAGGTTTGGCAGGCAAACTAAAAAGCTCTGTGTTAATCAGTTCTTACAACACAGGGACAATCAAAGGAGGAGCTTATCAGACAGGTGCTCTTACTGCTGGAGACAATCTTCAAGACACAATTTTCAAAAACTGTTTCTATAGAGAAGGGTGTGCTACTCTTGGCGACGGTTCAAAAACATACGCTTTAGGAGTTCAGAAAGGGTGGGTTCCTCGAGATGACAAAAATCGATCCGTCATCACATTTAACGACAGCAGTATAGTTTCTTCTGGTGCATTATGTTGCCTGCTCAACAAAAACATGCCAGGCGATTCTATTGTATGGTTTCAAAAATGTGGAGAAGGGTATCCAAAAACCGACTCTACTCTTGGGACTGTATACATGTCCACTGAAATCGGATGCGACGGATTGTACAATAGCAATACAACTTTCAAAAACTCAATGCCAGAGGATGTAAGCATCCAAAGCCATGACTATGAGGCTTACAAATGTAAACGATGTGGATATGTCATTCCTGATTACGTCAAAATGGTTAATGGATACTATCCAATTTCAAATGCCGACGAGTTAAGATGGTTTGCAAATTTTGTAAACAGTGGACATTACGACGTCGACGCAAAATTGACGGACGATATCTATTTGAACGACACTTGTTTTACCAACATTGTTGAAGACTCCACTCTATCCATCAACATTTGGACTCCAATAGGAAAATCAAATCCATATACAGGATCTTTTGATGGACAGGGTTTCTCTATTTCAGGTTTGTATTTCAATACAAATTATGATCGCAACAACTCTGAGGATTTCGAAAAGATAGGATTATTCGGATCTCTGGACCATGCGGAAATCAAAAACGTGACAATAGATTGTTCTTACGTATATGGAAGTATTTATGTAGGTTCAATCGCAGGCTATTTGATTGACCATGTGACTATTGAAAATTGCCATAACCATAGTACTGTGAACGGAGGTCATCTTATGGGAGGTGTGGTCGGTCATATCGACGGCAAATATAACACTGTCATCGGATGCTCAAATTCAGGAACAATAGACGCAGTTGAGAGCTATGGTGAAGGATATATTGGAGGAGTAATTGGATGCATTTATGGTGATTCTACATATGTCAGAAAATGTTGTAATTACGGCACAATCTCTGGACCATTGCTCATTGGAGGTGTAGTCGGCTATTCCTCTAACTTTATCGATATCGACGCTTGTTATAATGTTGGAGACATCACAGGATTAGGTAATATCGGAGGTATCGGATCTATTTATAAAAATGCAGACTTCAGACTAACACGTTGTTTCAATATAGGAAAAATAACAAATCTCGCAACCAGTTCACGCAACAGTGGCATGGATGCTTTATTATGTAATGGAAGAAACAACCAAGAAAAATGCCACGACAACTATTATTTGTACGACCTTGACCATCCAAGTTCAAGCATAGGAATACCTACGTCTGCAGTGGATTTTGAAAGTGGACAGATTTGTTATCTTTTGAACAACAGTGTTACTGATGGGACACAACCATTCTATCAAAATTTGGCGGAAGTCCGTGGAGACACGGCAGGTCTTGACATAGCAAACGGTATATTCGACAAGTATCCAGTGCTGGACAAAAGCCATCGCACCGTCTACTTCGAGAATAATTATTACAATTATATTGAGATTAGCTCTTTAGAAGAGACAAATACCGACAATTCTCTTTCAATCCACATACAAGACAAAGATATTATTATATCTGAAATCAACGGATTTGTCACACTCTATGACATTTACGGCCGTATGTTGCAGAAAGTATCAAGTGACGGAGAACGTGACGTTAGATTAACAGTTCCAAATCAAGGAATATATTTTGTTGTAGTAGGAGACAATCTTTGTAAAATAAGGGTCAAATAACAAGATAGACACGTCATAATGTTTATTTGCCGTATCTTTTATCCTTTTACGTAAGAATAATACCCAAATTTAGGTATCACACAATCTCCCCAAATCCACTATCTTTGCAGCAAAATTAAGGTGGATTATGAAGGCAATGAAAATGTACGAGGCGGCAGACAAAATGATCAGCCTCATCCGCGACAATTACAATATTCTGCAGTCGTTGAACTCGTTTGGAATCTCTCTTGGTTTTGGTGATAAAACCGTGGAGGAGACTTGCCGTGCGAATAATGTCGACACAGCAACCTTCCTAGCTGTGGTAAATCTGACTATCAACGGAACTAATGAATACGACCTTGATAATTTATCTGCCTCTACTCTACTCCACTATCTAAGTGCAGGTCATCGCTACTATCTGGATTACCAGTTGCCTTTCGTACGTCGCGAACTTGAGGCTGCCGTGGGTGATAGCTCCGACCTTTCCCACAACCACAACGATAATGTCGACAGATTAATCCTCCAGCTTTACGACCAGTATTCACGTGAGATTCATAAACACATGAATTATGAGGAGAAAACTTTATTCCCTTACGTTGAGAAACTCCTACACGGCGAAATGTCGACAACATATAACATTGATACTTTCGCTAAGCATCATACCGATGCCGACAAAAGTCTGAAGGAGCTAAAAAACCTTATCCTTAAATATCTTCCGAACGATATAACAAACAGTAATCGTCTGACTTCAGCTCTTTATTTTATCTACAACAACGAAGATTGGCTCTCTAACCATCAGGAGGTGGAGGACAAAATCTTTGTTCCGTTGATTAGAAAGATAGAGAACGATTTGAAATCAGAGCGTATAAACAGTGCTATTTCCGCTTTTGCCAACGCAGACACAGAAACGCCCACAGAGACGATTTCAGAGCGTGAGAAGGAGGTTATTGTGGCTGTAGTGCAAGGAATGAGCAACAAAGAGATTGCAGACCATCTCTGCATCTCTGTCAACACTGCTATTACTCATAGAAAAAACATTGCGAGGAAACTGCAGATCCATTCTCCTGCCGGACTTACTATCTACGCTATCGTAAATGGTTTGGTGGATATTGACGCACTAAAGAAATAAATGCGAAATTAGGAATTAGGAATGCGGAATAATCGCACCCAGCTGTCACGTGCCTTACGACAGTGTCATAAGGATATTAGTTGTAAGGATATTTCTCACATCTATCTCATCTTTCTTTAATTGCATCTTCAATTCCTCTACGGAATCAAATTTGACGCTATCTCTGACTCTCTCCACGAAAGTCACCTTCACTTCCTTTCCATAAAGGTCTCCGGAAAAATCAAACAAATAAGCCTCAACACTTACTTTTCCTGTGTTGACTGTCGGCCTTGACCCGACATAAAGCATCGCATCGTAGGATTTATCATCTCCATTGGAATGGTCACACGCACGTTCGTGCGTCTCTACGAGCAGTTTTGCGGCATATACACCGTCTTTTGGCAACATTCTGCAATCATCGTAGGCGATATTGGCTGTCGGGTAGCCGATTGTTCTGCCGACTTGAAACCCTTTTACTACTTTCCCAGATAAAGAGAATTCCCTACCCAATAATTGGGATGCCTTAGACACATTTCCTTCTGAGATTGCTTTTCTCACCGCAGATGAACTTACATTTATCTCATCCACAGTAAGTGGCGACGACTGCACAACGTCGACACCAATCTCTCTGCCAAACTCCACATAATCCTCAAAACTCTCGCTTCGATTATGGCCAAAACGATGGTCATAACCTATCATTAGGCATTTGACGTTGAGATTATCATGAAGAAGACGCATAAACTCCTGAGCAGACAACTGTGAAAGTTCTTGAGTGAACTCTGTCATCACTATATAATCCACCCCAGTCGACTGCAACAATTCGATTTTTTCATCTGCAGTCGTAAGCAACGACGGAATATAATCAGAATGCAACACCTGACGTGGATGGGTGCGGAAAGTAAGCACTGCTGAATCTAATCCTTTTTCCTTGGCCAAGTTCGACAATTCCGACACCAAATAGCGGTGTCCGAGATGCACACCGTCGAAAAAACCGATGGTTAGAGCCAACGGTCTCTCCACTTTGGAATTGAATATATCGATCACTTTTGCCATTTTTTGTCCCTCTGTTTCGTGCCGTCTGTTTCGTGCCGTGACATACCATGTCACGGGCATATTTCAATATGCACACATTATGCATACATTAAAAAGACGGGGCATGCCCCGTCTCTGCATATTTAATTATTAATTTTCGATTAGAAATTTGGAAGAAGGTATCCATTCTGATTAGCAAAGATATTATCGATGCTATTGATTTCCAAGAATGTATTTCCTCTACCCTCACCTGGAGCCTGGCTTCCACTGATATAAACCACACGGTCATGGAACTTCAAGAATCCATCTTCGATAAGCATCTTAAGAGCTGCGAAGAAATAGTGACGGTTGTCTTCCTTTGGTGCCTGATAGATTGGAATAACTCCGTATGACAATGCCAACTGACGAATCAATCTCTCCTTATAGCAGATTGCCAACACTGTGATATCTCCACGATAAGCAGCAATGAAGCGTGCTGTACGGCCTGTTGTACTATCAGTCACGATTGCTTTTGTATGAAGAAGCTCAGCTGAACGTGCTGCCTGCTCTGTCAAATATGATGTGATATCATCCGAACCTGTTGCCAATGGCACCTTGATATCATTGTCTTTCAACTTAGTTTTCTCAGCCTCCTCTGCAATCTTACTCATTGTAGAGATGGCCTCGATTGGATATTTACCATATGCAGTCTCACCACTTAGCATCAAAGCATCAGTACGGTAGAAGATTGCGTTGGCGATATCTGTCACCTCAGCACGAGTAGGACGTGGATTCTTGATCATTGAGTGAAGCATCTGAGTGGCAACAATCACTGGTTTGCGTGCCACAACACACTTGCGGATCAATACACGCTGGATTCCAGGAATCTTCTCCTGTGGCACCTCGATACCTAAGTCTCCACGAGCGATCATCACACCGTATGCAGCCTCAAGGATCTCGTCGATATTGTCGACACCCTCCTGATTCTCAATCTTAGCGATAATCTTAATCTGGCTGTTATGCTCATCAAGAATCTGCTGAATATCTAGCACATCCTGCTTAGAGCGTACAAACGAGTGAGCGATAAAGTCGACATCATGCTCGATTGCAAAAAGGATGTTATGTTTATCTCTTTCAGTTAACGATGGAAGGTTGATTCTTACACCTGGCACATTGACACTCTTGCGTGAACCAAGTTCACCGTCATTCTGAGCCTCACAAGTCAAGCACTCGTCATTCTTGCTCAACACCTTGATGTCGATCTCACCATCGTCGAAAAGGATATGGTCGCCAACCTTTACATCCTTCACGAAATCAGGATAAGTGACATAAATCTCACCTGGCTTACTCTTTTTAGTAGCATCACCGGCAATCTTTAGGATATCACCGCTCTTGATCTGGATTTTAGTGTTGCCGTCGTCACCCTCAAGAATAGTAGTACGCACTTCTGGACCCTTAGTATCCATCAAGATACCGATCTCTGGAGATACAGCTCTTACATTGTTGATGATACGAAGGAATCCCTCGTCAGTAATGTGGGCCGAGTTCATTCGTGCCACATTCATTCCGTTCTCCCATAGCTGACGTACGAAATCGACGTCGCAACGAATGTCAGAGACGGTGGCAATAATTTTCGTTTTTTTTGCCATAATATTTCAGTCGTTATAAATTATTCTTTATCGTCTTCTTTCGACTTGTTGTATTCGATTAGAGCCTCGATTGCAAGTCTGTACGAATCCATACCGAATCCAAGGATTGTTCCCCAGCAAGCGGCTGTAAGGAATGATTTGTGTCGGAACTCTTCTCTCTTGTGTGTGTTAGAGATATGAACCTCGATCACCGGACATTTGATAGCGCGGATAGCGTCTGGGATAGCCACAGATGTGTGAGTGTAAGCACCAGCGTTAAGCACGATACCGTCTGAAATGAAACCTGTCTCCTGGATAGTATCAATCAGTTCACCCTCCACATTCGACTGGTAATATTCAATATTCACATCAGGGTAACGCTGTTTAAGCACATCCAAATAGTCTTCAAACGACTGACTTCCGTAGATAGATGGTTCTCTCTTGCCCAAAAGATTAAGATTGGGTCCATTGATAATAATGATATTCATTCCTTTGCTATGATGTGTTACAAAAACGCCGCAAAATTACTCTTTTTTATCCAAGTGGCAAAAAATCATCTTATATTTGTGAAAAATAACGTTAACGTCAATGTCAACGTTAACGTCAACGTCAACGTTAACGTCATGAATATAGATAAATTCCGACATCTTCCTATGGTTCGCGACTATGAGCAGTATCTCATGGTCGAGCGATCGCTTAGTGGCAACACCAAAGAGGCCTATCTAGAGGATTTGGCAAAGCTTTTGTCGTATCTGGAAGGAGAGAAGATAGAAGCGGAGGATGTGACGTTGACGGATTTGGAGTGTTTCGTGACGTCGTTGGTGGAATTGGGAATATCCGCCCGTTCACAGGCGAGAATCATATCGGGTATAAAATCCTTTTATAAATTTCTTATTTTGGAAGACGCTATCGCCGACGATCCGACAGAGTTGCTTGAATGCCCTACTCTCGGACGACATCTTCCAGAGGTACTTTCCATAGAGGAGATTGATAATATAGAAGCCCAGATCGACACATCGACTCCGACAGGCAAGCGTAATCTCGCCATCATCGAGATGCTCTACAGCTGCGGGTTACGTGTGAGCGAGCTATCCAACTTGAAGATTTCAAACCTTGCTCTTGAAGAAGAATTCATCGTCGTCTTCGGAAAGGGAGACAAGCAACGACTAGTACCTATCGGAGAAGGAAGCATAGACATAGTAAAGGATTGGCTCAACGACAGAATGGAGATGGATAATGTGAAGGATAACGAACGTGACTATCTCTTCCTTTCCAACCGTGGAAAACATATTTCTCGCATCACTATATTTGTACTGATCAAAGAGTTAGCTGAAAAAGCCGGAATAACGAAGAATATAAGTCCACATACATTCCGTCACTCGTTTGCAACTCACTTGCTTGAGGGAGGCGCAGATCTGCGTAGCATACAAGAGATGTTAGGCCACGAATCGATCCTGACAACGGAAATATATACGCACATCAATGTGGATCATTTAAGAGATCAGATCATGCAGTACCATCCGCATGGAGGATAAAATTCTTAGAAATCAAGAGTCGGCATATACAAAAAAAAACTATTTTTGCAGATATTAACTCGACTATAAACTTTCACAAATATCATGATAAACAAAAAATTCTGTATGAGTTCTTACTTGTCATTTCGTTATATTGAACGAGATGACATGGATTTTTACGACGGATTAAAACATCGAAATATAACACCACTTCCTATTGAGGATACAATTAAAGTTTCTTCTTCTCAGGATATCGACAGAGAAATACAAAAACAATTTGATCAAATAAAAGGCAAGAAGTTAGGCATTTTGCTTTCTGGAGGAATGGATTCTGCTAATTTAGCCTCTTACATGAAAGGTTGCGATGCCTATACATTTAGATTTTTAAATGGAGAATTTGGCAAAGAAGAACTCGCTCGTGCAGAATACTATGCAAAATATTATAATCTTAAACTTCATTACGTTGACATTGATTGGAATGTAGTAAAGAAATACTTGCCATTATGTATTAAGGCGAAAAATGCCCCTGTACACTCTATCGAGCCACAAATACTAGCAGGTGCAATGCAAGCCAAAGCAGATGGAGTAGAATTGATGATAATCGGAGAAAGCAGTGACTTATTGTTTGGAGGCATGGACCAATTGATTTCTCAAGAGTGGAGTTACGAAGCATTCAAGAGAAGATACACTTTCTTGGAGCCATCCGATATATTAAAAGATCCAGTCGATATGGATTATCTATACGACAGATACCGAAAAGACAATGATAAAATAGATTATCTGACTTTTATGGATGAAGTATTTTCCATCGAAAGTTCCAGCTCTTATATGAACGCTTTTGCAATCGCAGGATTAAATTACTTGGATCCTTATGCAAAATTAAGAATGAAAGAGCCATTGGATTTAAATAGAGTCAGAAATGGAGAGCCTAAATATTTGATTAGAGAACTTTTCCATTCAAAATATCCAGAAATTCCAATACCAAACAAAGTGCCGATGCCTCGTCCTGTCGACTTCTATTTTAAGGATTGGGCAGGTCCAACTCGACCTGAATTCAAAAGAGACATTGACATGAGTAGGTTCACAGGAAATCAAAAATGGCAGATGTATTGTTTGGAGACATTTCTGAATATGTACGAACCATTGAAAATTGGTTATACAACAGGCGTTTATGATTTGTTTCACATTGGCCATCTTAACCTTTTAAACAAAGCTAAGGCAATGTGCGATTACCTGATTGTTGGAGTCTCTACAGACAATTTGGTAGAATACAAAGGTAAAAGATCAGTCATACCTTTTGAAGAAAGAAAAGCCATCGTAGGTGCGATCAAATCCGTTGATGAGGTTGTCACTCAGCAAAATATGGATAAAATGGAGGCCTGGCGCAAATATGGGTTCAATGTCATGTTTGTAGGTGACGATTGGAAAGGCACAGACAAGTGGAACAAAATTGAAAAAGAGATGAACGAAATAGGTGTTCAAATCATATACTTTCCATATACACAAGGGACATCTTCAACACTTATAAATGAAACTTTGAAACGTCTAAGGAGCGAGGCTTATGGAGAATGAAGATTTTTCCGTTTATAATGGAGAAGGGACGACATTACGCAAAGCACAGAATGTAATGTTAGAAATTTTAAAGCAGGTAGACGAGATTTGCAGAAAACACAATATCGACTATATTCTTGATGGTGGAACATGTCTGGGAGCAGTACGCCACGGAGGCTTTATACCATGGGACGACGATATCGATATTAATGTAAAAGTGAGCGATATGAAACGTCTCCGCAAAATTCTCCAAGCCGAATTGCCAGAACATTTGTATTATCAAGACAAAACGACCAATAAGCATTATTGGTGGGAATTTGCTAAAGTAAGAGACAGACATACAATTTTCACAGGAGAAAATGACTATGATTGTGAAGGAGAAATTCCAGGAATATATATAGATATCATTCCTATCGAACCATTTTTTTCTTTGAAAAGCAAGAAAATAATCGACTTTGTATATGCCCGTTGTTGTAGAGGTGTGCGACATTTCTACAATTATACAACAAAAGACATCATAATAGCTTATCTTTTGTGGATTCCTGCAAGAACAGTGGTTGAGTGCTACAGATTATTGGCGAAAATATTCAAACCAAAAATGTGGGGACATGTTTTTGGTTGGGAATCATACAATTGTATTGAAGGAAAGCACATTTTCCCAGTGAAAAACATCAAGTTTGAAGGGGTTGACGTTTTAGGTCCCAACAATCCAGATGCGTTTTTGACTTCTCTTTTTGGAGATTATATGAGAATACCTCCTAAAGAAAAAAGAGAGACACATGCGATAAACATAAAATTTTTGGATTAACTGTAATGAACATTCTCTTTCTTACAGATCACGACTGTGTTCCTCAAAACGGGGGCATAGAAAGATTGGTGTCAACTCTGTCTGACGGATTTTACAAAAAAGGAATAAATTGCTTTCTTTTGTATGCAGGAGAAACTCTCACAACTGACCCGGCTCCGTTTGTAAAAAAATTTCAATTAAACAAAGATCACGTTTCCAATCAGTTGAGATCTATAATCAGGGACGAAAAAATAGATTTGTTGTTCAGTCATTATATGACAAAGTCGAATCGCAGCATTGTGTTGCCTTGTTTAACAAATCTAAAAACTGAATTTTCAAATCTTAAGCATGTGGCATTATACCACAGTGAGCCAGGAATTGAATTGGTAAAATCTCCACTATCTATATTTTTCAATAGGATTTCAAAAGGTATAGACGTAAAAGAGAATCTAGATTTGTTGGCAAAACAAATACTGTTACGAATTTTAGGGAAAAAAAGATTTACAAATATCATCAAACCAAAATATAGATTATTATTCGATAGTGCAGATGCATTAGTATTGCTGGATTCGTCGTATTTTTCAATTTACAACAACATCATTGGAAACGACGGAGTATCAAATAAATATCACGCCATCGGCAACCCATTGACATATGACGAAGTTGGAGAAATTGAGTTTGAATCAAAGAAGCAGAATGTTTTGATTGTTTCCAGACTAGAGGAGCAGCAAAAGAGGCTGTCAAAAGCATTTGACATCTGGAGCAAAGTGGAAAACTCATTTCCCGACTGGACCTTATCCGTCTTAGGAGATGGTCCAGACAAGCAAATCTATGAATCAAGAGTCCGCAAAAACCACTCTAAAAATGTCTTCTTTCTTGGGAAAAAAGATCCAAAACAATATTATAAAGAATCATCAATCTTTTTGATGACTTCTGATTATGAAGGATGGGGATTAACCTTGACAGAAGCCATGCAACATGGTTGTGTCCCTATTGTATTCAACACTTATGGAGCAGCCTCTACCATCATAAATTCAGGAGTCGATGGAGTGTTGATTTCCAAAGATGACGACAACGCATATACAAAAGCTCTTTATGATTTGATGACAAATAAGGAGATGCGCATTAGTATGGGGCAATCAGCAATGTCTGATTGTAACAAATTCTCTAAAGACAAAACAATAGAGCGATGGATTGATCTGTTTTCATCGCTTTGAAAACAGATTAATTGATTTTAGTGCCAGCAGCCACCTGTCAATTGACTATTATTCTGTCTTATTTGTTTAGGCATGTTTTTTTTTGTAATTTTGGCAATTAATTAATTTGTAAGTCGCAGCCATGCCAAAAGTATCAGTCATACTCCCTGCTTACGGAGTAGCTCAATTCATTGAGAAGTGCACCCGAAGTTTGTTGTCGCAGACTTTGGAGGATATGGAATTCATTTTTGTGGATGATCATGGGCCAGATAACAGCATAGACATTGCGAAACAGACAATCGAGAATCATCCGAGAAAAGACCAATTTGTATTTCTACGTCCAGAGCACAATTTGGGAGCTGGAATGGCAAGAAATTTTGCAATATCTCATGCAAAAGGCGAGTATATCTCTTTTGTCGACCCTGACGACTGGGTAGAGCCTACTATGTTTGAAGAGATGTATGAGAAAGCCAACAAAAATAATAGCGACATCTGCTGCTGTCAAATCAAAAAGGTCTACCCTGATGGCAGCGAAGGTGAGATTCTAAAGAACCCTTACGTAGGAGATGGCGAGATAACAAAAGCTAAGAGGAAAGAGATTCTATCTAATTACGTCTCTCTATTCGCCACATTCATCTATAAGCGTTCTTTTATCGAAGAGAACGAAATCAGATTCCACAGCGACCGTTGTGCCGACGATAGTTATTTCGTCTCATGTGTATGGATGACCGCCAAATCTATTTCATACATAGACAAAAGTTTCTACAAATATTTGATACGTCCAGGTTCTGTATGCACAACTAAAGATAGCACAAAATATCAGAAACGATTGAAGGTGTTCAGCGATCTATTAGGATATGCCAAGAAATCAGGTGTATATTCAGAGTTCATGGATGAAATCAACTTCATATATATCAAAAAAGGATATATGGGATCTGTTTTCAATTATGTTGTAAACTCATTGGAGCCTAAGACAAGTGTAATCTCCGATATTTATAAGGAATTGATAGAGTTGATTCCTGACTATAACAAGAACAGCTACTATAAGAATAAGATTTCGCTTAGAGGATTGACAACATTAATCAAGCTCTGCCCATCTTTAGCAGTTAAGATAATAAGAGTCTATGTATCAAGAAAAGAGATGTTGATATAATATGGATTTGATAATTGGAGCAGGAATAAGCGGCATTGCGTATGCAGCCGCCACAAAAAACGACTATTTGATTGTTGAGCAATCTGATAGTATCGGAGGATATTGCAAAACCATCAACAAAGATGGATTCATCTGGGATTATTCAGGTCATTTCTTCCATTTCCAAAGACAGGAAATCAAAGATTATGTCATGAAAAACCTCAGTGAAGAAGACATCCTTAAGGTATTCAAATTCACTCAAATATACTATAAAGGAAGGTTCATCGACTATCCTTTCCAAATGAATATCCATCAATTGGAAAAGGAAGAGTTTATCGATTGTCTTTACGATTTATTTGCGGAAAAAGGAGATGCTGCCGTAGATTCATTCAAAATGATGCTTTATGCTAAGTTTGGAAAATCTATAGCAGAGAAATTCTTGATTCCATATAATGAGAAGTTGTATGCTGTCGACTTGAATCAACTTGACGTCGATGCAATGGGAAGATTTTTTCCATATGCCAACAAAGAACAAATAGTCTTGAATTTCCGCAATTCAACTAATCAGTCGTACAACGCATTCTTTTTATATCCTAAAAAAGGTGCATTTGAAATTGTAAAATCTATAGCATCTCGAGTAGACTCAAATAAGATTTCTCTCAACGAGCGTCTTGTCAGAATCGACAAAAACAAAAAGATTGCATATACAGACAAGAGAGAAATCCACTATGACAACCTAATCTCAACAATGCCTTTTCCTCTTCTTATGGATAAGGCTTCAATTGAATACAACAAGAATGTTTATTCTTGGAATAAGGTTCTTGTGTATAATCTAGGTTTCGACAAAAAAGGCAGTCAAAAAGTCAACAACTGGATTTATTTCCCAGATAAAGATCTTTGTTTCTACAGAGTAGGCTTCTACGACAATATCATAGGTCAGGACAGGATGTCGCTATACGTTGAAGTTGGGTTTTCAAAAGACCAGGAGACTGTCAATGAGGAGTTGCTTTTGCAAAAAGTGCTTGCCGATTTGAAGAAAGCAGGTATCGTCAGCGACGAGAAACTTATCTCCTACGCTACAATCATGATGAATCCTGCCTACGTACATATCACAAAATCGTCGGAATCAGACAAAATAGAGAAAATGAGAATTATGGAAGAAGATTCCATTTATTCAATCGGACGATACGGAGCTTGGAAATATTGTTCATTGGAAGACAATATCTACGACGCCCAAGTTTTAGCAGAAAAACTAAACAAAATCAAGTAAACTAATAGAGTGACATTAATAATTGAAGAGAGAAAATGAATGTACAGATTCTTAAGAAATTGATGACTAAGGCAATTCCTTACATAGGAACATTCGCATTGTTCTTATTATTGACATGCGTCTATGCATACCCTGTATTCGAAGGCAATGACATCCATGGAGGCGACTACATAAGTTGGAAAGGAATGGTTCAAGAGGCAATGACCTCAAAAGACAATGGCAATCCTACATGGTGGACAGGTTCAATGTTTTCTGGTATGCCATCATATCAGATTGGAGGAGGACAATATCTTTCTTCTTATGTGTACGATCCATTGACTAAAGCGATGCGTTATTTCATAACAAACGACACAATTTACTACATCCTAAACTATTTCGTTTGTTTCTTCATACTATTCAAGTCATTCCGATTTAAGACGGGACTTTCAGCAGTTGGTTCAATCGCAATGACATTGTCTTCTTATTTCTTCATTATCATCGCAGCAGGACACAACACAAAGGTAGAAACGATTGCATTGATGGCACCAGTCATAGGAGGTTTCTTCCTGACATTTCAGAAAAAATACCTGTGGGGAGCATTGGTAACCATGCTATATGTCGCTGTTGGATTTATGAAGCACCCTCAGATGTCTTACTATTATTGTATGCTGATTGGTTGTTTAGGAATCGCGGAACTTTATACTCACATCAAGAATAAGAGACTGAAAGACTTCGGTATAGGATGTGCAATTTTCATTGGATCAATGATTGTCGGCTTAGGCGTCTCATATCCAAAATACAAAGCTAATATGGAGTATGTATCAGAGACAATGCGAGGCGGACATTCCGAGCTTGCAAAGGAGAGTGACACTGAGAACAAGACTTCCGGACTTGACTTGGATTATGCTACAGCGTGGAGCTACGGAATCGATGAAACATTCACATTCCTAGTGCCTGGATTTATGGGTAACGCTTCAGGATACAATGTCGGAACAGATTCTGAAGTCTACGACAGCATGATCAAGCATGGAGTTTCCCGTTCAGTCGCAAAAGACTATTCAAAACAAATGCCTACATACTGGGGAGAACAGCCATTTACTGCAGGACCTGTCTACATGGGATCTATCATCTGTTTCTTGTTTGTTCTAGGATTATTGATTGTGAAGACTCCATACAAATGGGCATTGCTGGTTGCGACATTGTTCTCTATATTCCTTTCTTGGGGACATAATTTCATGTCGCTTACAGAATTCTTCTTCAAGTATTTCCCAATGTACAGCAAATTCCGTGCTGTATCGTCAATTCTAATTATTGCGGAAATAACAATGCCTCTTCTTGGATTCTTGGCACTAAAGGAAATAATGGAATCAAAGATTGACAAAGAGTCTGCCTTGAAGAACATCTATATTTCAGCCGGAATAACAGGAGGTATTTGCCTAATCTTTGCTTTGTTTGGAGGTGTGATCTTCGATTTTTCTACATCGTACGACGAAAGAAATTTCCAGAGTTTCCCTGAATGGATGTCTGAAGCAATCGTTGCTGATCGAGTTTCGATGTTAAAAGGAGATGCTTTCCGCTCTTTCATTTTCATCGCAATAGCTGTAAGTTCATTATACTTGTACATAAAAGGCAAGCTAAAGGAAGGCGTATTCGTTGCGATATTGGGAGCTGCTATTCTAATAGACATGTGGCAGGTAGACAAGCGTTATCTAAATGACACCTGCTTTATTTCTGAAAAGCAAGCAAAGAATTACTTTAAGAAGCAGCCATGGGAAGAGAGGCTATTGTCTACAGAAACAGATATGAACTATCGAGTGTTGAACCTTACAACCAACACATTCAACGAATCTCGCACATCATACTATTTCAAATCAATCGGTGGATATCACGCAGCTAAGTTGCGCCGTTATCAGGATTTGATCGAGCAGCACATATCTCAATCAAACTGGGCTGTGCTTAATATGCTAAACACAAAGTATATTATCACAAAGAATGCCAAAGGAGAAGTTGTTCCTCAGCGTAACCCTAACGCTATGGGAAATGCCTGGTACGTTGATTCAATCACTGTCGTCAACACTCCTAATGAGGAATCTGATGCTTTGAGGACAATTGATTTGACAAAGAACGCAGTAACGGATGCTCAATTTGCAGACTTTGTATCAGATAATCTAACTCGAGACAGTTTGGCAACCGTAAAGGAGATATCATATGCACCAAACAAGTTGGAATACCAGTCGGAGTCGTATAAAGACGGTACTATTGTGTTCTCTGAAATTTACTATCCTTACGGTTGGAAGGCATCCATCGACGGTGTGGAAGTTCCTCATTTCCGTGTCAACTACGTTCTAAGAGCATTGAACGTCCCAGCCGGCAGACACAAGATCGAATTTGTCTTTGACCCAGACTCTGTAAGATCCGCTCAACCGATTGCATATATCTGCTATGCGATTTTGTATGGATTGATATTCTTTGTTTTTGGAAAATTTATTTATGACCAACTAAAAAAAGAAGACTAAAATTGGAGTTCATATAATTAGCTCCTAATTTTTTATATTCATGAGGGTGTATCAAAATTGATATGCCCTCTTTTCGTATTTAAAAATCAACGAAAAAAAATCAAAAAAGCCCCGACTTTCTCAAGCTGGGGCTTTGTGTTTTCATAAAGATTTTGTATCTTTATAGAAATCAAATACTTAATGGCTACAAAGTTACACTTTAGGGATTACAATCCCAAACAAATGCGACTTTTTCCTGAGAGGCTGGATAAAGATATAGACGAGAACGATCCCGTCAGAGTTGTCGATGCTGTCGTAGACGGCCTAAAAATCAGCATTTTCGACGATTTATACTCTGATTTGGGAAGGGACGCATATCATCCCAAGAT
>JAZUIF010000055.1:0-3965 GCA_045642085.1 Paludibacteraceae bacterium
CAAGCCCCGTCTCTACATTATCAAAATACGCAGGAAGAAATCCCCGTTATTTATATTTTCAGAATTATTCACCAGAAAGAGCCTTCATCAATTCATCCATGTTAGGACTCAAGATGATCTCAGTACGACGGTTCTTCTGACGAGCCTCCTTAGTGTCGGCAGGATCAAGAGGAACATACTCAGCACGACCACTGGCTGTGATACGTGAAGGATCAATATTCTTGTTGCCGATAAGAGCACGAACAATTGCAGTAGCACGTTTAGCAGACAAGTCCCAGTTGTCAAGAAGGTAACCATTACCAGTGTAAGGCACATTATCAGTGTGACCCTCAATCACAACGTGGATATCCTGATTCTCCACAAGGAAATCACCGATGCTGTTCAAAGCCTGAATACCTTTTGAGTCGACATCATAGCTACCCGACTTGAATAGAAGCTTCTCATCCATTGACACGTAGACACGGCCATTCTTGTTAACAACAGACAATCCCTTACCCTCGAAGTTTGTCAACGCGTCGCTCACCTTCTTCTTTAGACTCTTCATAAGCGAATCCTGACGGTTGATCATAGCAGTAAGTTTCTGCATCTCCTTCTCCTTTGCAGCAATACTATCCTCACGAGAAGCTAGTTTGTTCTGGATAGACTGAAGCTGGTTCAACAAAGCCTTAACCTCGCTTTCGCTACGTGAATTCTTAAGCTGATCAGCAAGTTTCTTGTTAAGATTATTTAGGCTCTCAATGTCTGCCTTATTCTGAGAAAGAAGTTTACCCTTAGCCAAAGTATCCTTAGCCAAAGCGTCGATAGCCTCCTGCATATACTTTTTATTAGCCTCAAGGTCAGCAATAGACTGTTTGTTTGCAGCAATTGTCTTCTGATTAGCTGTCTTTACCTTGTAACAATCATCAAGTTCCTCGCTTAGTTCAACGAACTTCTTCTTTGGCACACAAGAGCAAAAAAGAGAAGCTGATAGGAATAAATACAAAATTTTTCTCATCATTGAATATTTTTAGTTCTTCGTAATTCTTTGTTGCTACAAAAATAACAAATAGTAGCCAACAAATTGATATTTTGATGGAAAATTATGAATTAAAATGTACGAGTAGGTTTTATATTACCAGGAAATATATTATATTTGTTTCAAAGGATAATACTTTTGACTAAAAGCATACGTCATGGAATCAATAACAAATATATTCTCAGCTGACATTGTCAATTTCGCTGTAGTTGCCTTAATGTCATTAGTGATTGGATTATCACAGAGAAAACTTTACGAAAAGAACAGCGACATAATAAACACATTCGGTTCGGACAGAACCTTCACTCTGATAGGAATACTAGGATACGTATTATATATGGTAGGAAGCGGAAGTCTCACTCCATTTTTATTTGGAGGTGCGACATTAGCTCTTTTGCTATCAATAATGTACGCGTATAAACTATTCATTCGTCAGCGTACGGGAATCACGTCAATCATGATTGCCTTAATCACCTATTGCATTGCGCCAATCGCCTATAAATCATTGACGATAGCTATTCTTGTGGTGGTATCAGTGCTTGTATTGGCAGAGATGAAAGACAAATTTGTGGAATTCACAAAGAAGATGAACGACGAAGAGTTTATCAATCTTGCCAAATTCCTTATCATCGCTGGAGTAGTGCTCCCTATCCTACCCAAGAATGAATTAGTAGAAGGTACAGGTTTGACTCCATACACAATCTGGCTTGCCACAGTCGTCATATCTGGGATCTCATATGTCAGCTATTTGGTCAAGAAATACTTATTTCCAGATGGAGGAGTTATCATAACAGGAATTCTTGGAGGAATCTATAGTAGTACAGCCACATGTATCATCTTAGCGAAGAAAGCCAAAGACCATACAGGAGATTTAAAAGAATACGTCTCAGCAATTTTCTGTGCCATCACAATGATGTATTTCAAGATTTTCATCTTGCTTGGAATCTTCAACGCTGATTTGATGATGCAGTACTGGTATCTTTTCGTCATCATGATTGTTGTTTCAGCAATTGTAGCGGTCGTATTCTACCGTCAAAAGCCAAAAGCAAAAGACATAGAAGAGATGACTAAGATAGAAGAGGAAGAGAAGAATCCGTTGGAATTCAAAGTCGCAATTCTATTTGCCATCCTATTTATCGCCTTCACATTGGTTACAAACTACGCATTGGTTTACTTTGGCGATAGCGGATTGAGAATCTTATCTATAATCGTTGGAGTCACAGACATCAATCCATTTATCATCAATCTATTCCAAAATCAGAATGTCACAGGTCAACTTGTCATTTTGGCGGCATTCCAAGCAATCATCAGCAACAACGTAGTCAAGATGTTCTATGGAATGTTCTTCTCAGGCAACAAGTTGATGAAAGACCTTTGCTTTGGATTCGGAATCATCTGTGTCTGCAATATCCTACTTTTGATTATTGCATTGTAATTTTTGAAGACAAATTAGGTCCAAAAACAAAATAAATAAGTAATTTTGCAGAAAATAAACTAATTTAAGATGAGCGACAAGAGATATGCTATGCGTGGAGTGTCGGCTGGAAAGGAAGACGTACACAACGCAATCAAAAACATCGACAAAGGAATTTTCCCAAAAGCGTTCTGCAAGATTATCCCAGATATTCTTGGTGGCGACGCTGAATACTGCAACATCATGCACGCCGACGGTGCTGGAACAAAGTCATCTTTGGCTTACATGTATTGGAAAGAGACGGGAGATTTGTCAGTGTGGAAAGGCATTGCACAGGATGCGTTGATCATGAACATCGACGACCTTCTATGTGTAGGAGCGACAGACAATATCTTGGTTTCATCTACAATTGGAAGAAACAAACTATTGGTGCCAGGTGAGGTAATCAGCGCTATCATCAACGGAACAGACGAGCTTCTTGCAGAGCTACGTGAGATGGGAGTTGGAGTTTACGCAACAGGTGGTGAGACTGCTGATGTCGGCGACTTGGTACGTACAATCATTGTAGACAGCACAGTCACTTGCCGTATGAAGCGTAGTGATGTAGTCAACAATGCTAACATCAAGCCAGGAGATGTAATCGTCGGTTTGGCAAGTTACGGTCAGGCAACATACGAGAAGGGCTACAACGGAGGAATGGGAAGCAACGGTTTGACTTCTGCACGCCACGACGTATTCTCTAAATATCTAGCAGAGAAATATCCAGAAAGCTACGACAAGGCAGTTCCAGACGAGTTGGTATACTCAGGAGGATTGAAGCTTACAGATAAGGTTGAAGGATCACCTATCGACGCTGGAAAGTTGGTTTTATCACCAACACGTACATACGCTCCAGTAATCAAGAAGATTCTTGATGAGTTGAGAAGCGAAATCCACGGAATGGTTCACTGTTCAGGTGGTGCACAGACAAAGATTCTTCACTTCATCGACAACTTGAAGGTTGTGAAGGACAACATGTTCGACGTTCCACCATTGTTCAAGACAATTCAGGAGCAGAGCGGCACAGATTGGGCTGAGATGTACAAGGTATTCAATATGGGACACCGTATGGAGATTTACCTTGACAAGAAGAACGCAGACAAGGTCATCGAGATTTCAAAGTCGTTCGGTATCGATGCAAAGATCATCGGACACTGCGAAGAGTCTTCAAAGAAAGAGCTTATTATCAAGAGCGAGTTTGGAGAATTCCGTTACTAATCTGATGAAACAAAATACAAGTAGCAATCATGAAAATGGTTGCTACTTTTGTATTTTAATAAAAAAACGAGAAAACTATTGCATATCGGCAATTTAATATTAATTTTGTGGTGTGAAATAGAAAACGGAATAACAACTAAAAACAATCAACTATGGGAACAGACGCTTAAAACATGCAAAAAATATTAGATTTCTTTAGAATATACCTTCATGGTATATTGGGTGTTATTGGGTCAATATGTTCTGTTGCAGGACTTGTAATGTGTATTAGTAACAACA
>JAZUIF010000056.1:0-10083 GCA_045642085.1 Paludibacteraceae bacterium
ATGTACGCTCCCGGCAAACATTTCCCAGAATCACGAAAAATAGACTTTTTAGAACATTTGTGCAGATTTCTAAAGATGGAAGTGACATTAAACAAAAAACACTGTATATCAAATAATTCTGGATGGTTTAATGATAGTGACGCATTGTCGATTGCATTTCAATGCCTGAATGACACTCTTATAGAAGTTGCAAAGCAGCATAATTATTACGACATTCCAAATTTTGATGAGGTGTTAAAGGTTTATAAGTGGGATTCTGAAAATTGTTACAGAGATAAAAGTGGTATACCATTCGACTACACGAGCCTGTTATCGGAATAACAGGAAGGAAAGAGCAAAGGTTTATTAGAGACTAGACTTGTTAAACTACAATGTTTGATGAAGACACAAAAAAAGCTCCCCGAGGGGAGCTTTTTTATCTAATTATCAAATTATTTTTACTTTACCTCAGCAAAATACTTTGTTCTCAAATCCAAAACCTTTTGGTTTCCAGTCAACTCAACAACTGCAGACTGTCTGATATCTTGTGATGACGCAGCTATCTTGATTGTGTATTTTCCTGGATCAATCACCCAATGATTCTCACTATAATAACCCATCTGTGATGGTGCCATCTCAAATGTCACTGTCTTTGTCTCATCTGGATTTAGTGAGACGCGAGCAAATCCCTGCAACTGAATTGGTCGGATATTCTTGTTTCCATCTGCTGGACTCAAATATAGCTGAACAATCTCGTCGCCAGCAACCTTTCCTGTATTCTTCACGTCGACACTGATTGTGACTTTTTCTGCATTTGTAGCAACTGCTGAATCAGCCTTGACATTTGAATACTCAAATGTAGTATAGCTCAAACCATAACCAAATGGATATGCGACGCGAGTATCCTTCTCGACTGATCTGTTGTAGCAGATTGCCTCGTTAATCTCTGTATTTGGATAACTTACACTCAACTTTCCTGAAGGATTAACCTTACCGTAGATAATATCAGCGACGGCATTTCCACCCTCCTCACCAGGATACCAAGCTTGGATAACCGCAGCACATTTATCTGCCAAACCACTGATAATCTGAGCACGTCCACCAAACATCACAAGCACAACTGGTTTTCCTGTAGCAATAAGTTTCTCAACAAACTCCTCCTGCTTTCCTGGCAAACGTAATGTCGTACGATCACGATTCTCTCCACACAACATCACATTCTCACCAACTGCGGCTACAATCACATCGCTCTCAGCAGCAATCTTCAATGCTTCGTCAAGATTAGCCTCCTCACCAGAATCAATCTTACGATTCTGAATATCCTGCATATAGGCTACACGTGGGTCACCACCCTGCTCTACAACAGTCTCTACGACCTCTGTCCAATCGCATCCACGGCTGTATTTCAATGTTGAGCCAGCAGGAATATTTGCCTCCATACCAGATTTCAAATTGACGATTCTTGGATTCATGTCGTTCTCAATCTCTTTCTTCCAGAAGTAACGCATTGAATGGTATGAGTAATCACCAAGCATAGCCCACATTGAATTGGCATTTGGTCCAACCAACGCAATCTTAGATGGTTTACTCAATGGCAATACTCCGTTGTTCTTAAGCATCACAACTGATTGTGTAGCCAATTTATATGCTGTCTGACGATTATCCTTTGAATCCCACTCAATGTGTCCAGTCTCAAATAGTTTTGCATTCTTGTCGAGCATACCAAGTCTTGCCTTATGCTTCAAGACTCTCTTGACTGCTGTCTCAAATGTCTGCTCGCTAACCAAACCTTTCTGAATTGCCTCAGGAATAAACTTGTAACACTTTCCTTCTGGGAAATCACAATCGTTTCCAGCGTTCAAAGCCTTAGCTGCACGCATTGTAGTATCAAGTTTATCGTCGATCTGCTCAATAGAACTGTAATCGCTGACCATGATTCCATCAAAGTGAAGATAATCACGTAGGATTCCCTGCTGCAAATGTCTGTTAGCCACACATTTAACAGTATCAAACAGATGATAACCAGTCATCACAACCTTACTATCTGCAACACGTATGATGGCTTCGTGAGGAAGAAGAATCTCCTCCATCAACTCTTTCTTATCAGCGTTTCCGCCACCACCGTAACCAAGGAAATGTTTTGAACAAGCGGCAACACCCTCTTTCAAATCTCCATGTTGCAAACCTTTTACAAAAGCGACTCCCATTGCAGCTGAAAGATAACCATCCTCACCATACGACTCCTCCAAACGATTGAATGACGGATTTCTCACAACGTCGACCATCGGAGAAAGTGCCTGCATGCCACCAACCTTGCGTAGATCAGACGCAGTCTCGTATGTTTTTTTCTCTGCCAACTCAGGATTAAACGAACAAGCCAATCCAATCTGCTGAGGATAGACAGTCGCATCATAACCATTGATTCCACTCAACACCTCTTCATGAAGCAACGCTGGAATGCCAGATTTAGTGTTATGGATCAACCAATCCTGCATCTGAGCCACCATGTCGCGAACTTCATCTGGAGTCTTGCGGTAGTTCATTGTAAACTGTGAGAAATGGCCGATACCGTCTGGCATTAGACGTCGGCATAATGCAGTATCCAGTTTATCGTTCTCATCGAAAAACTGAGTCATATATGTACTCTGAAGTTGAGCAAGACGCTCACCATCAGTCATATTCTCATAAATACGGTTGATTTTTTCATCTACGGACTCTGTAGATTCTGTTGTCTTTGTTGTGCAGCCCGACATAATCAATGCGGATAAACCTGCAACCACAACTCCTTTTCTACCCATGAATATCTAATTATCAATACCTTATTACATATACAGTGACAAAGTCACCAATTTTTTGAAAAATAAATTTCTTAATATAAATAAAAAAGACGGGGGACATGCCCCGTCTCTACAAATTTTATTTCTTCAATACAGCCACAAGACCAGCGATGTCAACCAACTGCTGCTCACCTGTAGCCATATTCTTAAGCATAACCTTATTCTCAGCCATCTCAGTCTCACCAACGATTGCAACGTAAGGGATAGCTTTATTGTCGGCGTAGCTCATCTGCTTCTTCATCTTAACTGGTTCTGGATAGATCTCTGCTGAGATTCCGTTGTTGCGAACCTCCTTCAAGAAATTCAAAGCGAAATTGAACTCGTTCTCTCCGAATGTGGCGAATAGAACCTGAGTCGACGCAAGAAGCTCCTGTGGATAAAGCTCAAGCTGATTCAACACATCGTAGATACGGTCAGCACCGAATGATATACCTACTCCTGACATTCCATCAAGACCAAATACACCAGTCAAGTTATCGTAGCGTCCACCACCTGT
Source organism: Paludibacteraceae bacterium (assembly GCA_045642085.1). GTDB lineage: Bacteria > Bacteroidota > Bacteroidia > Bacteroidales > Paludibacteraceae > UBA1723. The sequence continues at coordinate 3,313 of JAZUIF010000056.1, forward strand.
GATTGAACCGATAACCACGTCTTTAGCCTTAACCTCGAAGATTGCTCCAGTGTAGTAGTTCAAACCACGAGCCAAAGTCAAATCGATCTCAACCTCTGTAGCGACGTTAAGCATCTTAACATATTTAAGGATAGTACGAAGTTCCTCAACACCCTTCAAACCAACCTCACTTGTCTTCAACACCTCAGCAATGACATTAAGTTTCTCCTCATTGCTTCCAGTCATATTAATGATAGGCTGTAGCTTCTGGATACCATCCTCGCTAACACCCTTCTCTCTAAGTTCAGCGTTTACATTATCGACTCCGATCTTATCAAGTTTATCGATTGCGACAGTGATATCAACCAACTTGTCTGCCTCACCAATTACCTCAGCGATACCAGAAAGGATCTTACGGTTGTTGATCTTCAACACCACGTTGATCTTAAGGCGACGATAAACCTCATCCACAATCTGGATTAGTTCAACCTCGTTAAGCAAAGAGTCAGAACCAACGACATCCACGTCGCACTGATAGAATTCACGATATCTACCCTTCTGAGGCTTGTCGGCACGCCAAACTGGCTGAATCTGGAATCTCTTGAATGGGAACGACAAATTACCACGGTTCATCACAACGTAACGAGCGAAAGGAACAGTCAAATCATAACGAAGACCCTTGTCGCTAATTTGCTTAAGTACCTTTACACTGTTTCCAGACTCAAGATCAGCCTTATTAACGTCGGCCAAGAAATCACCTGAATTGACAATCTTGAAAAGAAGTTTATCTCCCTCTTCACCATACTTTCCCATCAAAGTAGAAAGATTCTCCATCGCAGGAGTCTCGATCTGAGAAAAACCGTAAAGACGGAACACACTCTTGATAGTGTCGAAAATATAATTTCTTCTCGCCATCTCAATTGGCGAAAAATCACGTGTACCTTTTGGAATTGAAGGTTTGCAAACAGCCATATCTATGGAAAATTTATGCGATTTTTAATTTTCTGCAAAATTACAGAATTTTAGATATAATTCATAATTCGTAATTCATTATTCGTGATCAAATATTCATGGATCATTAGCAATTTATGGAATCCAATAACAAAAATCCTCTATTTCTTTATTTTTATCGTTAGGAATAAAGACAGCAAAGCCGCCACCTGACTCATATCCTAATTCTCCACCAATTGGTCCGTAGGCAATTTGAAACACTACCCCATCCGAATAAAACAGGGCTGAAAAGATATTCATGTAATCAAAAAATTGATAAATATCTATTCCAATAAGTTCAGTCATTTTATCCCTCATATCATCAGAATAGAAAACATGATTTGCCATAAAAGACTCTACTTGGTTATCACTCAAAAAAAACATGTGATTTTTCTCTAAATTCAATACATTTTCCGACAAAAATGGCACTACAACTGTGTGACTATCACGTTTGCCAGGAGCTAAAAAAGATTGATGTGGTGGAATTAGGCATACGGAATCTTTATAATTTGAAAAAGTATCGTGACTAAAATATACATCAATGTAATGAGGCATCACACATACTTTTTTATGTCGGAGATAGTTATCGATATTGTTTTGTAAATAACTAATTTCATCTTTGTATTTTCGTTTGCCTAAAGTCTTTAGGCTATCTCTTTCCTTACAATTTTCTGCATAATAAGTTTTATCTTTATTTTCCTTCCATCTATAAAATTCTTGAATTTTTATATTTAGCGGATTTTCTTTATCCTTCTCCATCTCAGTTAGGGAATATTTATTCCAATCCTCAAAAAATTGATTAATATTAGACTCGTCCAATATTTGATATTTGTTTATGAATTCCGGAGTTGCTAACTTTCTTCTAATAGGTGCAAAAAATTTGTTGTTATTTTCATCATAAACATCACAAAAACATTTGGCAACATATTTAATATATCTTGAATGTGAGCAAAAACTATTTATGAAGTAATACGATCTCCAATCATTGTAGGCCATCAAAGCCCTTAAACATAATCTAATAATTCGAGAATTTGATTTGTCATAAAACAACACTTTTCTGCCAAATGTGGACAATGCAGCTCTATATTCCTCTTTAGGAGAGTTTTTGATCAGAGTCAAAGCAGAATCAATTCTGTCTGCATATAAAGTATCATAATTTAACAATGTTTCATTCACCCATTTAACTGTATCAGACCAATTATCATCTGACTCATTTGGAATCGAAAGGTTTGTGTCGCAGACGCCTAAAAGCAAAACTATCTGAAAAGAAAAGCAGCAAATTAAATACAATAGGATCTTCTTCATAGAAGTTGGAATTGTCAGTTATCAAAATTCAAGTATCACAAATATAAAGATTAAAAAATTCAGAACTCTAACTTTCAGGCAAAAAAAAACCTCGGGGATTTCCTCGAGGCTAACGAATGTTAAATTTCCCAATCAAACACCGCAAAAACAAACACTATTATGAAAAAGTATCTTCACTTTTACTGATTGCAAAAGTATGACATATATTAATACCGACCAAAAATATTATACGTTTGCCGTTAAAAAATAGACAAACGGGTATTTTTTGCCGAAATTTATCATTTTATTATCTTGCAATTTCTGTATTTTCACCATTAGAATCATCCTTTTCTGCCTGTTTTTTTATCCTATTCATCATTTTATACCATCTTAAATGGAACAAAATGGCAGCCAATGTGAGTCCAAAAATGAATCCTGTCCACACGCCTTCTGCTCCCCATCCTCGTATAAAACCAAGATAATAGCCGACTGGAAGATTAACCAATAGATATGAGACGAAGGCACACCACATCGTATATCTCACATCTGTAAGTCCATTAAGAATTCCAATTCCAACACATTGTAATCCATCAGACACTTGATAAATTCCAGCTAAAATCAAAATCGAGGCTGTTTGCTCGATAACAAGCGGATCGTTGGAAAAGAATTTGGCAATCTCATATCGGTATATGATAATCAATGCGCCCATTATGAGATTGTTGAGAAAAGCAAGATGGATCGACGCATTAGCAGCCATACAAACCGCATTATAATCTTTTCTTCCGTATTGATGGCTAACTCGGATGGTTGTCGCCGCTCCAATTCCAAGCACAATCATAAATACCATATGGCCGACTGACGACGCAATCTGGTTGGATGCCAACTCCACTGCTCCAAGCCATCCTACCATGATTCCACTGAACGCGAATGCTGTAACCTCCACTGTACTGCGAAGTGAGATTGGTATACCCACTTTGAAAAGTTCAGCCAGATGGGTTTTAGAAAACAGTTTCTTATTCATTCCTACGATGTAAAGTCGCCACTTTTTATTATAAAGCATAACTCCGAAAATCGCCAAAGGAGAAAGGACTCTGGATAAAAATGTCGATATTGCGGCTCCGTCGACTCCCAACTGCGGAAATCCATACTCTCCATAAATAAGAAGATAATTAAAGATGACATTCACAGCATTGGAAATCAACGTTATCCACATTGCCACTGAGGTGTTTCCAAGTGCGGCGAGAAACTGTCGTAAACCTTCAAATAGTATGACTGGTATAAAACTTAAAGCTACAATCTTGAAATAGTTTTTCGCTAATGAGCAAACCGCTGGATCTTGTCCAAACTTTTCGAGATTGAAATACGCGATTCCCAACACAGCAAGAATACAAACGCATACGATAAGACACTGTACCAAACCATTCTGAAGATATTTAGTAACCTCCTCATGCTCATGATTCACATATTTATATGCAGTCAACGGTGTGATACTCTGCAATAAAGTCATAGAAGCAACCAACGCAATCACCAAAACAGAGTTGGCAAACGCAACAGCGGCAAGCTCAACTGTACCTAAAGCACCTACCATCTTTACGTCGGCAAACTGCACAACAGCACCACCCAACTGAGCAAACATAATTGGTAGCGCTACTCTTAGATTTCGTTTGTAAAACGGGAAATATTCCTTGATTGAAGCCATCTTTTTCAAAAATTTGAATGCAAAGATAACTCATAAAATGACCCATCCCTAAATTTGATACCAATTATTGACTAATTATGTAATTCTTAACTAACAAAAAAGAGGACACTCGATTACACATCGAATGTCCCCAATAAACACACAAATGAAAACTTAATTAATTTCTTACAATCAACTTTTCGAAAATAATATCACCCGACTTCGTTGTTGCTTTAACAAAATAACAACCTTCAGGCAATGTAGAAATATTTACTTTAGTAGAATCTGTCTTAATTACAACTTCTGATAGGGTATTGACAACCTCAATACTTTTGATTTCGTCGTCTGAGACAATATCGAATTCTCCAGATGCTGGATTAGGAACGATTACCAAAGAACTCTTTATATTGATATTATCGACATCCGTCTCGACACATTTCTTTTGCTGCAAGATATTTGTCGACGCTAACACTTTACCTGTCGACTTACAGATAGTCAAGATTCCAGCTTCGTCAGCATTATCTTTTAGATTCCACATGAATGAACCAGAGTCTGTGATATCATTAGTCAATTCTTCAGCAGATGTTCCAGTCGGGAACATATAATTGATATTCACATTCTCTGCTGCTTTGATATACAAACGCATCTTTGATGTCTGAACAGGTGAGAAAGATGCAGAATATTTCTTTCCGATTGTTGTGCCTTCAAGCACAGTCTCCCATTTACCAGCCTTATCTACCTGAATCTCAAATTCAGAGATCGCACCGTATTTCTCAAACTCATCAATCTGAACACCAGCAACAACCTGAGTGCCAGACAAATTCACCTGTAGCCATGATCCGGCAAAGCCATCTTTACCTTCCAATGCGCCCCAACGACTGCTCTCTCCATTCTTTCCGTCGTCTGTCAACGCATTGCTTGCAGCCCACTTGAATGATCCACCTTCACTCCACTCGCTCGAAGCTGTAGCATCTGATGGAGTAATCTTTTCTCCGTTCTTACCAGTGTTCCACATCAACTTGAACGACTTGGTAGTCTCACCTGTCATTGTCCAAGAGATTTCATTCGACTTGCCAGCACAGAGATTTTCTACACCTTCCATATTGAAAGCAAACTCAGGATCTGGTTCTGGTGCACTTCCACCATTGCCACAATCAACTTCTGACATATCAATCTTGTGTCCAGCCCACGCCTTCTTCCAAGAATCAGCATCTCCGTTTACTGTACTTGTACGGATATTCGTATTTGCTTCCTGTCCGTACAAGAATTTATTGATAAATGCCTGAGCAGCACTGTTTTGCTTAGAAGATGCCTGACAATGCGAATGACCACCTTCAATCACATAACCAAATCGTTCGTCGATTCCCATTGCTTTCCAAACCTCTTCAGCCGCACGCAATGAGATATATCCAGACTTGTCTCCAAGCCAAGTGTAATCCGGATTACCGAAAGCCAAGAATGCACGTGGAGCGATCATTGCGATCAACTCATGATGGTCGTATGGAATCTTTGATGTCTTGCCATTGAAGTTTGTCTTGAATGACGACATGAACCAATCGTAGTTGGTATTAGAAATACCTTCTACATCACTACCAATCTGCTCACTTACTCTCCATGAGTTGATTCCTCCACCACCCGACTCCTGAGCGATAGTCAACGCAATACGTTCGTCGAATGCACCAGCAAACAATGCCATCTTACCAGCGTATGAACAACCAGTAACCGCAATGTGTCCTAAGTCGGCATGAATCTGATCTTTAACGATCTCCAATCCATCAATCAAACGACTAATTCCCCACGACCAAGCACAGTAATCTCCTTTATGGAAAGAATTAGGATAAAACTGGAAGAATGGGTCGTTCTGGCTCTTTCCGGCTCCACCAAAACCGCTATTATACTCAGCAATCTGAGAGTGAGTGAAAGGAACTTGGATACATTTAGAGAAGTAGCTTGACGATAAACTTCCTGTGTTGCCATCCATACCGATAACGATAGGATGAGGTCCAGAACCACTTGGTACGCTAATCTTAGCAGTAAGTTTCAAAGTCTTACCAGCATTCTTAACAGTAACAGTAAGAGTACCACCTGAATAAGTAGCATCTACACTTTCAAAAGCTGGTTTGTCGCCAATCTCATAATGTTCAATCTCTCTTTTGATTTCATTACGACGTTGGCTCCACTGGCAGAAACTCTCAACCACACCACTACCATCAGAAAACTCAAATGGATTAGGGAAACCTTGAATAGTAGGACACTGTGCTGCAGAAGGGAAAGCAGGATCAGGATACTCAGCTCCGGTATTCTCTACCGGATATGATAGTGGAACTTCTGCCATTGCAGCAGAAGTTGCCGCCATCATCAATAATGTGTTAATAAATTTCATAAATAATGTGTTATTAATGAGTTTTTAGAGTATGTTATTAGAGTAATTATGAGTCTTTGTTTTCCGACGCCAAAAGTAGAAAAGTAAAAAATGACAGGTGTAACATCGCATATTTATTTGCTCATGTTACACGCATTTTGACTGATTAATCCTAATTTTTACCGAAAAATCCTAAACGTGATGTGATTTTTAAAGGATTAGATTAAATGTTTCAGGTCGGTTGATGGTTGAGGGTTGAGGATTGAGGATTGAGGATTGAGGGTTGAGGGTTGAGGGTTGAGGGTTGATGGTTGAGGGTTGATGGTTGATGATTAAGGATTAGTACTGGTGCGATAAAATCGCACTGTTATTAAAAATCATCAAATAAAGTGAGTTCTTTGATATTTTGTTTTTGAAAGGTTGGCCCTTTGGGCTTGGTGATTAGGTCTTTTAAATCTACTCTTTCGAGTGCAGAGAT
>JAZUIF010000057.1:0-9854 GCA_045642085.1 Paludibacteraceae bacterium
CCGAACAACGGCTTCCCTGCCAAGCATTGCTTGACTATCTCCTCTCGCATTCTTACGAATTCTTCTGTTTCTTTTGTGTCCATACTTCTTTAACGTTTTTGTTTCTTTTTTATTGTATGACACAGTTTAATTTACAGTCTCCAATTGAATTTAGAAAACAAATAAATCCTATTCATTTTTACCTTATTTATGCCTATAAACATGAACCTTTTTTTCTATATATGTCTGCCAACATCTATTTATTCCACGGAACCTTCAACCTTAACCTTAACCTTAACCTTGACCTTAACCATTAACCTTAACCCTCAACCCTCAACCCTCAACCTTCAACCCTCAACCTTAACCTTAACCTTAACCTCAACCTTAACCTTAACCTTAACCTTAACCTTAACCTTAACCCTCAACCCTCAACCTTCAACCCTCAACCCTCAACCCTCAACCTTCAACCCTCAACCCTCAACCTTCAACCCTCAACCTTCAACCTTCAACCCTCAACCTTCAACCTTCAACCCTCAACCTTCAACCATTAATCCTTCATCATTAATCATTAACCAACCATAATGGTCAAACGTATCATTTTTGCGTTACAAAAGATGTTTTACGGCTTTTTATGTCATTTTATAAGTACAATGCACCCTTTTATTTGTTATGTTTGTGATACGGATTTAATATGAGACCCGTAGTATTAACGGATTTAAAGCTCATTATCATGAAACACACTTACAGCTTTTTCAGAAATTGTTTGTTGTCGACACTTACTTTCGGTGCTTTCGCATCAGTTTCTGCTCAGACAACTTGTTTGAATGGCCGTACTGAAGGATTCGGTCAGACACCTCCGATTCATGTGGAGGGAAATAAACTTGTGGATGATTGTGGCAATCAGGTAGTGCTACATGGTGTGATGGACACTCCAAATGCCTATTTCAACGGAAATTTTAAATATTGGGATTTTCATTGGGGTACAGAGTATGATGACCCTACTGCGATTCCTAATGTGACTGGATATTTTAAGAAACTTTATACTGCTCTTAGTTCACAAGACAAAGGTGTATATTGTAATGTCTTCCGTCTTCATATGGACCCTTGCTGGACCAACGATAAGAACAAGGAGCTAGTAGGCGAAGGTGGTGAACAGAATATCAGCCGTTTCTCAGCCGAGCGTATGAAGTATTTCCTTGAGAATCTTTACTTCCCGTTGGCTAAGGAGGCTATCAAGCATGGTATGTATGTGATCATGCGTCCGCCTGGAGTTTGCCCTCATGAGATTAAAGTCGGCGATGCATATAATGAATATCTTAAGACTGTTTGGGATATCGTATCGTCTAACGACTCGATAAAGAAGTATTCTGGAGCCATTTCTCTTGAGCTTGCTAACGAACCGGTCGTTTTGTACGACAAAAACGGAGGTAAGTATGAAGTGACTTGGACGGGCGAATTGAAGAACGGTTGGGCTCTTAGAGATTTCTTCCAGCCGGTGCTTGATGTGATTCGTAAAAACGGATTCAAGGGAATCGTATGGAGTTCCGGTACAGGCTACCAGTCGGAATATAGAGGTTATATAAATTATCCGTTGAACGATCCTGAGAATAACCTTGGATTCGCTTGTCATGTTTATTCTGGTTGGTACGGAAATTCCGATGAAAATGGATCAGCTCAGAGCTTCATTAAGAATTTCCATGATCAGGTTCCCGTTGTCGACAAATATCCTGTAGTGGTTACTGAGTGCGACTGGAGTCCGGGCCACGTTGTCGGAACGAATTTTGATGGATCTTTGAAATCGGAGAATCTTGGAACATGGGCTACTGGTAGAACAAGCAAGTGGGGAAGCTATTTCAAGGCTGTGATGGACAAGTATAATCTTTCTCTTACTTTGACAGGAGCTGATGATTATATCGACGTCGCTCACTATTTGAGCACAGGTGAGATCCGTTATGCTTTCTATGGCAAAGAGGATGCGGAGGACGCGTGTGGAAAAGCATGTTGGGATTGGTATAAGGAGTATGCCAAGGTCAATTATCCACAGTTCTGCGCTGATGATTTGGAACCAATCGATTGCCAGGGATTCTTCCCGTTGACAAGAGGCTGTTTTGATCCGAATATCTGGGAGACAGGTTCTTATAACTATAAGACACAGACATTGATCACAGGTCAGTATGGATTCGGAGGATGGAAATATGATCAGCCAATCGATTTGAGCGGTTACGACAAGATCATCGTCACATTGGAAAAACCATGTGATCGTTCGGCATCATTCCGATTGTTTGATGAGAGCAGTTACTGGTCGACACCATACGCCTTTGATTTTACGAATAATGCAACAGTAGGAGAGATCAAGTTGAGCGAGTGCATGAAGGGCGAGTCAGGAGAAAAACTTGATCCTTCACACATCTATATCGCTGGATTCTGGACATTAGGAGGAGGTGATGGAGTTCAGATCAAGTCGATTGAACTTGTGATGAAAGATCCTACAGAAATTGAAGATATCGCGATGGAAAGAGAGGTTTTGAAGACAGAGTATATCTCACCTCTTGGACTTGTTAGCGATAAGCCATATGATGGTATGAACGTGGTTCGCACCATCTATACAAATGGCGACATTGAGATTTTGAAAGAGTTTAGAGTATATAAATAAATTATTTATGTGTTTGAAAAGGAGGATGCGGGAGTATCCTCCTTTTTTTGTATTTGTTTTTTTGTTTGAGAAATTAAAATATTATCTTTGCAAAAAAAGGAGAATATGGAAAGTAATAGATTACCGAAAATTATTTACTCTGTAAAAGCAGAGCCTATTTCAGAATCGCATGTCGCAAAAGTGACATCGATTAAAGTTATTAAAACGGATTCAAGTACAGTTTCAAAAAAGAAGATAAAATCATTTGTCATTCAAAAATGAAAATACTTAAAAAGAGCTTCAATGAAATTGTTGAAGCTGTAATTACAGAATGTTATGTGGTCATGCCTGAAGGTATTGTAGATGATAATGGGGATCGTAGATATTGTAAGTTAGAAAATGCAGTATGGGATACCGGTGCAACGAATAGTATTATTTCTCGTGATGTTGTTGATGCACTTGGATTAAAACCTACAGGAAAATCTTCAATTTCTTCATTTGCTGGTATTGTTGAAACAGATGTTTATACCATTGATTTGTGTTTTGAAAATGGCTATAGAATTGAAGGAGTAGAGGTTATGTGTGGAGATTATATCGACTATGATATGCTGATCGGGATGGATGTGGTCAATCTAGGAGAGATTTTTGTTTCTTCGTTTGGAGGAAAAACAACATTCTATTTTCGAATGCCAGCTGTTGGAAAGATGATTGAAGAATAGATTTGTGTCTCTAATTTTCCGTTTCTTCCCATTTTTGGTTACTTTTGCACAAAATTTATCCTTCTAATGAAAAAACAGTTAAATCTCAAGGTTGAGAATTTAAAGAAGATCACAGAGCAGCACATCCTATTGAGTTTGGTTGCTCCTAATGGTGATATGCCGGAGATAAAGGCAGGACAGTTTGTGGAGGTAAAGGTTGACAATGCTCCTACAGTTTTCTTGCGTCGTCCTATCTCAGTTCACTTCGTGGATTATGCAAAGCAGCGTCTTGATCTGCTTGTCGCTCTTGTCGGCGACGGTACACGCAAGATGGCTACTCTTTCAGTTGGAGATGAGGTAAGCGTTTTGCTTCCTCTAGGAAATGGTTTCCCTATGCCGACAAAAGCCGGAGCTAAGTGTCTGCTTGTCGGTGGTGGTGTGGGAATCGCTCCACTTCTATATCTTGGCGACAGACTAAAGGCTGCTGGTCATCAGGTGTCATTCTTGCTTGGTGCTCGCAACGCTGGTGGTGTGATGCTAGAGGATTCATTCAAGCAGTTTGGCTCTCTTTACCTTACAACTGAAGATGGTAGTGTAGGGGAGAAGGGATTCGTCACAAACCATTCTATTCTTGAGAAGGAACAGTTTGATGAAATCTTTGTGTGTGGACCAACACCAATGATGAAGGCTGTCGCAAAATATGCTTACAGCAAGAATATCGAGTGCTACGTATCTCTTGAGAACAAGATGGCATGTGGACTTGGTGCTTGTTTATGTTGTGTGACTGAAGATAAGAATGGACATAACAGATGTGTTTGTTCAGAAGGACCAGTATTTAATATCAACGAACTACCATGGCAAAACTAGAAACTAAAATAGCCGGTCTTACACTAAAGAATCCAGTGTTGACTGCATCTGGAACTTTTGGTTACGGCACAGAATTTTCTGAATTTATCGATTTGTCGCGTCTAGGCGGCTACATCATAAAGGGCACAACGTTGAATCCACGTGAGGGTAATCCATATCCACGTATGGCTGAAACTCCTTCAGGAATGTTGAACTGTGTAGGTTTGCAGAACAAGGGTGTCCACTATTTGAAGGATCATATCTATCCAAATATCAAGGATGTCGACTCATGCTTGATCGTCAATCTGTCAGGAAGCACAGTAGAAGACTATGCTGAGGCTGCTCAGATTATCGGCACAATGGATAAGGTGCAGGCTATCGAGTTGAATATCTCTTGCCCTAATGTTAAGCAGGGAGGTATGGCATTCGGTACTACCACTCAGGGAGTTGAGCAGGTTGTGTCGGCAGTAAGAAAAGCATACAATAAGACATTGATCGTAAAGCTTTCTCCAAATGTGACATCTATCACAGATATCGCCAAGGCTGCTGAGGCTGCAGGAGCTGATTCTGTTTCGCTTATCAACACATTGATGGGAATGGCAATTGATGCAGAGCGTAGAAAACCCTTGTTGAGCATGGTGACAGGTGGATTGAGCGGACCATGTGTCAAGCCAGTGGCATTACGTTGTGTATGGCAGGTATCAAAGGCAGTGAATATTCCAATCGTTGGTTTGGGTGGTATCATGAATGCTACAGATGCTATCGAGTTCTTCTTGGCAGGAGCAACAGCAATTGAGATCGGAACAGCCAACTTCATCGATCCAGAGACAACAGTGAAGGTAGTCGACGGAATCAATGAGTATTTGGATAGACATAACTTTAAGTCAATCACCGATATAATCGGTCAGTTGGAGGTTTAATTATGAGAAAACTAGGATTTACCATTCCTGTATTGTTGGGTATTTTTGTCGCTGTATTTTTTGCTGGGGAGTTGTTCTCCAATAATGTAGAAGATCCAGAAGATGAGATCCAACAGGAGAGAGACTGGTATTTGAATTCTATCTGTGATGTTCGATTGATGAATATAGAGAGTGATCGATTCTCATTTTCTGATGGTCAGAGCTCTTTACTAGCTAATCGTCTGCAGAACGGAGATTTGAAGTTGAGTTGTGAACTACAGATCTGTTCAAATTTGAAATTAGATGGATTAAAGAAAGTAGATGCTGAGTTAGACTTTCCTCAGTTGAAGATCTCTCAGCCGCTTAATATTCTATCCGTTACAGACAGCATGATGATAGCCAAACTAGATGTTGACTTGGCTAAGTATTATGATGGCAAAAACAAGGATGCTTTGTTTGCGGCAATTAGCGGTTTGGCTTCAAACAACAGTTTGAAAATCAAACCATCGTTTGAGGATTTCACTCATGAGAAGAACGATTGGGTAGAGGTTTCAAAAAGACAGTAATTTGGTTTTATCGTAGGGGCAGGTCTTGTACCTGCCCTTATTTTATATTAATATTTTTGAAGATTATATAGCAGTTGTCCAAAATGAAGATTATAAAAAAAAGGAGAAAAGCGATATAAATATTCAGAAAATGTTATAATTTTGTACATATAAGGATTATTCCTTAAAGTATTAATTTTTATTGAATTTAGTAATGGTAGATTTGAAAAATCCAAAATGGGAAGATTTCGAGCATATCAAAGCTCCGGTACGAAAAAAAACTGCTAAAAAATTTTTTGTGCCCTTTTACAAAGTCAAGTTGGGTAGTTATATTATTCCACGCACAGAACACAAAATCACAAAACTTCCAGATGGTATATTATGAGTTCTTTTAATGTGACTTATGATGTTTTGGCTGATGCCATCAAATGTTCTTTATTCCATGATTCAATTTCTTTGGTTGATAGATTGCCTTCGTCACACAATTTATCCATGGCGTCCAATGCTTTATTTGAAAAATATTCAGCAATTAGATTTCTGATATCTTTCATTTCTTCTTCATCTTTTACATTAGCAATACATTCCAATATTTGCATCTGATATGTGGAAATTGCTTTTGAAGCCTTAGTTTCGTATATAAAAGATGGTTCTTCAATCAATTGTGATTTATCCTCTGCCAATCCTTGTTTGTTACTCATAATGTTAGTTTCATTTAATGTTACTCAATCGTATTTGCAAAATTAATAAAATTAAATAATACGATATGGTTTTTAGTTGTAATTTTATTAGGGCGTATAGTATATAATCCTCATTTGCGACTACTCCAAATATTTAACTATTTTATTTTGTACAATATAGCCTTTCCTTTTTATTCTGATAATCAATATATTCTCTTTCAATTTGCTTAAATTGATTGTGTTCTCAGTTTCAGATAATCCTATTTTCCTCAAAATCAATTTGCCGTCGACGGAATGGATTGTCACTTCATCGCAATTCGGAAAGTGCAATATGTTCCCTTCCATATAGCACGACGGTTCTGTTGGATAATTTGTCGTTCCTGACGCGTTTTTCGACACTATAATATTTCCAATCAGATTGGCTCCAAGTTTGGAATCGTATTGCGACGACGGGTTGCCAAACTGTATGCAGTAGAGATTGTTGTCGGTAGTGAGATTTCCATGCTCAGAAATACGAAGATATAATTGATAATTGCCCATTCCAACGCCGTTTGGCAACGTTATTGATGTCTGGAGATTAACGGACTTTCCAGATTCCCAATCGCGTGGATTTATGCCGTTATTTGGCTCAATTTCATAAATCTCGTTTTCTCCTACTAATACGAAAGAGACTTTCTTGGCTTTGGTAAGATTTCCGAACCCGACGTTCTCAATCGTCAAATTGATCGGAATATCTTTGTTTGGAGCGACGGAATCGGGAAGGGTAGAGTTGCGCAGAACAAACCTGTAGCCAAGATGGTTGGCAACATAGGTATAGCCGTCACAACCGTTATATTCGTCAACGTTATCGTTAACGTCAACGTTTTTAAAAACCATCTCTTTCCAACCCAATATCGTCGGCTGATGCCATTCATAATTGAGATAGGAAGTGTGTGTGCGAAATGCCTCTTTTGATAGATATTCAGGCGTATTGATCGGATTATCACCATTATAGTTTGCAACTAACTCTCCACCGTACGGTGTGTTCTGCGAATACTTTTCAAGCCACTTCACCATCATCTCACGTGTCATCTGATGGCCAGATGCTCCCATGCCGACGGTGCCAAGATCACTGCTTGACCCTAAATAGCCATCGTTGTACATTCCCACACGATAGATGGTATCTCCTTTCTCTGCCAATGCTTTTTGAAATTTCTCAGAATCGATATCGAATCCGGAATAGTCGTTTCCATCGTTCACTTTTAGCCATTCAGCCACGATATCAGGTCGACGCACACCAACTTTTATCTCTGATGGAGTGGAGGAGAGCAACGTCTGCAATGCCTCTGCGATATTCGCATTTGTTCCATTCTTGCTTGAATGCATCTCACCCCAACTGCCATACATTCCAAGTTCAACAAAGACGATTACATCGGTGTTTCTGGAGTAAACCTCGGCTAATTGCCTCAAATGTGTAAGAATCAAACTCTGGTCGGGATCACAATTTTTAGCACCATCATACCACGGATCGTACGCAAAACGTACTATCGCACTTTTGCCTCTTTTGCGTACACCATCCAGCATGGCTTCAAAAGAATCGAGCATATCCTGCGTCAACGGTTGTGACACACCGAAAGTCGAGTCTCCCGTTGTTTTGTCGACAGAAAGGAGTGCGTTGTCAGAAAAAGCAGAGATATCCATACGCAAATGCACGAGGTTTCCCCACGTATTTGACGTAGTATTTCCTTCTGGCGTGAAATGCTTTCCTACGGGACGGTAGAAGCCAATATGTGGATTTTCAATCTCTTCCAACGAATCTGAATAATCCAAATTTTGGATGATCGACTCTGCTGTAGATGTCGACAGAAAAAATAGTAGTGATAATATGCTAGTTATAAATCTCTTCATATTATTATGGTTTTGTATCTCAAAAATAAGAAAAATAATAAACCAATAGTTCTACTTTTATGATTTTACAACTTTCATTTCCTGTTTGTCATTCATCATATCGCAATTTTCTTTATATTTGTCAAAATACAAATAGCATAAAAGGTATGAAAAGAATTTCACTAATTATATTGGTTTTAGCTACATCTCTGTTGAATACGTTTGCGGAGAATGCGTCTGTGCTTTATTTTACTAAACACAGTCCTGTGAGACATACTCTAAATCCTGCGTTTATGCCTGAAGGATACAGGGTTTATGTCGGAATTCCTGGCTTGTCTAATATCGACGTGAACGCTGGAAACAACTCCTACGTTTTAAGTGATTTCTGTAAAATAAGGAATGGAAAGGTATATTCTGTGTTTGATGAAGATCCGTTGATTGGAATCAGCGAGGTCCTTTCTGAGGCCAAAAACACGGTGAAAGCGAATTTTTCGAACACTGAGAACATCCTTAATTTTGGATTCTCTATTAAAGATACTCATTTCATCAGTTTCGGTGTGTCATTGAGAACGGATGTCTCTGCATCTGTACCGTCTCCTTGGATCAAATATATGTTTGACACTAAAGACTTGACGCAATTGTCTGGTTCCTTCGATTTGTCGCGCACTACTACGGATGTGAATCTCTATTCGGAAGTGGCTTTGGGATGGACGGAGAAATTGGATGATAAACTTACAGTCGGTGCAAAGTTCAAATATCTGATGGGTCATGTCAGCGCTCATATGGATTTGCAGAGCCTAAAAGTAGAGATGAATTATAATGAGTGGATTTTGAAAGGAAAAGGAGATATGTATGTGTCTTGGCCTGTTCTTAAGATTGAGAATATGGACAATGGTCAGCTTTATTTCGACATCACTCAAAAGGAAATAAAGAACGATAAGGGAGAGGTTATTGATTATGAATATAATATCGACCCTGTAGATTTTGTTAAGCCGCAGGGACATGGATTTGCGGCTGATTTAGGAGCCACATATAAGATTCTGGACAATCGTTTGACTCTGTCAGCAAGTTTGCTCGACTGGGGATTCATAAACTGGTCTAAATCAGCTCAGCGAATTGTTTTGGATGCCGACGCAGGATTTAAGTTTGAAGCGGCCAATATGCAGGATGGCGACACTCCAAACGATATGATTAATCTTTTGCTGGATGAATTCAATAGAGTGGAATTCAACAAGTTCTACTATGCTGATACATCTAAAAGTATTTCATACAGTACTAAATTAACTCCCAAACTATTTATAGGTGGCGAGTATTCGTTTTTGCAGGATAAAATCAGTGTAGGCCTATTGTCGAAGATGTATATGGGTAAATGCAGAACTCGTGAGGAGTTTTCAGTATTTGGAAATTTCCGTCCACACAGATTCGTGGATTTATCTGTTGGTTATGATTTTGTGACAGGTGCGGCACATAATTTGGCGTTTGGAGCCAATTTTAATCTTGGTCCAATCAATTTGTTCTTAGCGGCTGATCAGGTGCCGTTAAAATGGAAAGGTGGATTGCCAGTGCATACGATGGGAACGCATGTCTCAACAGGTATGAACCTATTGTTTGGATGGACGAAGGGAGATTGATGGTTGAAGGTTGAAGGTTGAAGGTTGAAGGCTTAATCACGAATATACGCAAGACCTTTGGTTGAAGAGGTTATTGACTTG
>JAZUIF010000058.1:0-54260 GCA_045642085.1 Paludibacteraceae bacterium
CTTTGAACGTACCTTTCTTCCCTGCTGCTCACCTGGTGACCATGCTGGCATAGACTTAACCACACGTACAGCTTCTGCATCTAGCTTCTCGTGTACGCCACGGATAACCTCTACGTTCTGGATTGTACCATCCTTGTTAACAACGAATGATACGATTACACGTCCCTGAATACCTGACTCCTGACATGATGCAGGATACTTGATATTCTTTGACAAGTACTCCATCATAGCTTTCTGTCCACCTGGGAATGAAGGTGCTTTCTCCACACGCATGAAGATTTCCTCCTCCTCAACCTCTTCTGGACCGTTATCTACTGGAGCTGCCTCTGCAACAGGATCTCCTGTCTCCTCTGAAGACTTGATATCAACCTCTTTTGTCTCTACATTGTTCTCTACCACCTTGATCTCTGGTGCTACTACTGGTGGTGGAGCTGCAGCTGCTGGTGGTGGTGGTGGAACATCCTTCTGGATAGTTACCTCCATCATCTCCTCCTCTTCGAAGATGGCCTGAGCATCACTTGTATCAATCTTCTTAACGTCTGTAGTTGTCCATTCGAAGATGATAAAAAGGAAGCCCAAAGCAACAACTAGTCCCATTAGAAGAAAGTCGTGCGACTTATTCTCTAGACTAGCGCTAGCGGATTTTTTTACTTCCATTTCTATTTATAAATTTCGTTAATATTCTATGCTTTATACAAAGTCAAAAGCAAAAATAGTGAATTATTTGCTTTTTTGCTCATTTTCGCCAAAGTTTTTTTAACAATATCCTAAATTTATGGTTGGTGTATCACGTTTGTACAGATGCTAATTAATCTACGTTGTTATTGCACTTCGAGTAACGAATCATCTGCTCTGTATAACTTTCTTTGTAGTCGACTTTGACATCAACAACTTTGCCATCTTTCTCAACCAACTCGTATGTTGGATTGATGAATCCTTTGTATGGAGAGATATTCAACTTGGCATATCTGTCTTTGATTTCTTTGTGTAGTTCTGGGTCAATATTGACTGCGTAATTCTCAACTAATTTTCTTGCAGTCTCAAAATCTCCCTCCGACTTGATTCTCTGAATCTCTGCAAGCAAGTCGCCAAACAAACCTCTCAATTTTCCGTAATCGTTGATCTTAACGTATGTCTTTCCATCTCGTTTCTCCAACTCTACTACCTTATCTGCAGCTCCCTTCTCGTACACCCAGTGAGCAATCAAAGCTCGGTTGCGCATGTGTGCCTCCTCGATCTGATCTCCAATGTTGATGCGGACAAGCTGTGTCATCAATCCGTTCATTAGATAGGTGTAGTACTCTGCTTTATATGCATCGGCTGATGGAAGCAAACCTAATTCTACCATCTTTGGATCTGCGGCATAGTAAAGTCCAAACAAATCAGCTCGGGCTTCTTCTACTGTGGCTCCATATGCCTTCAACGCATCTTGGCTAACTCCTGGCAATAACTGTCCGCTACCGTGGCCCAAACACTCGTGTAAATCTGTGTGGATATTATCAGTGATGTATCCGTATTTCTCAATCATCTCTCTGTCGGCTGCACAGTCAACAAATTCTTCTTTGAAACCGTTGCCTTTTGCTGCCTGATCGTATGCATAAGTGATATTTTCAATTGTAACAGACTTTGATCCGTAAGTTTCACGAATCCAGTTGGCATTCGGAAGATTGATTCCGATTGGTGTGGCAGGATAACAGTCGCCAGCCAAGATTGCAGTTGTGATGACCTTTGCAGTCACTCCTTTGCACTCTTTCTTCTTGAATCTTGAGTCGACAGGAGAATTATCCTCAAACCACTGTGCGTTCTCGCTCAATACCTCAGTGCGTTTTGTCGCTTTCTCATTCTTGAAATTGACAATTGACTCCCAACTTGCCTTCAATCCAAGTGGGTCTCCGTAGGTCTCAATGAATCCGTTGACGAAATCAATCTTCGATGTCGAATCTGCAACCCATGCGATGCTGTACTCATCGAATTTCTTCAAGTCGCCAGTGTTATAGAACTCAATCAAAAGCTCAATGACTTTCTTTTGCTTATCGTTTTCAGCATAAGGAAGGGCATCCTTCAAATGTCCGACAATCTTGTCGATTGCCTTTCCGTACATTCCTCCCGATTTCCAAACCTTCTCCACAAGTTTTCCTGCCTCATCCTTTGTAAGCAGCGAGTTCAAACCATATGATATTGGCGACTTGTCAGCAGTGTCGCGCATAGCGTCGTAGAATTTCTCAACTTCAGTTTGGGTAACGCCATCATAATAATGGTTGGCTGAAGTGGCGATCAAATCCTGACCATCAGCTTGGTTGACACGTTTAGCATAGATTGCAGGATTGAACATCACGTCGACAAGCAACGCCTTCTTTTCTGCAAGAGTTTTGCCATCTACGTTCGCCAGCAAAGAAGTCAACTTATCATCACCCAATTTTTCAAGACATGAGTTGAAAAACTCCTTTGAGAAGTCGGGCAAGAATTTGTCGCAAGAATAGTGATGGTGGATACCATTAGAAAACCATACTCGCTTCAAATATTTCTCCAGTGATTCAAACTCAGAAGCGTTGTCTGCTCCGATTTTGTCAGCGTAGATTGACTCCAACGTGCGGCGGATTGGCAGGTTGAATTTACAGTTTTGGTCGAAAAGAATATCACGTCCTTCTTCTGCAGCAAGAGAAAGATGATATATAAGAAGTTTCTGGTTCAACGACAGAGTCTCAAACTCTGGCACCTGATAACGCAATATCTGAAGGTCGTAGAATTTCTCTACGTCGTATTTGAAAGTCGTTTCCATATCTGATTCTTTTTGTGTATCTGTATTTCCGCACGCTGTCAATGCAGCCGACGCAATGATACTAAATATTAGTTTTTTCATTAATCTTTATTTCTTATGTCAACATTATCGTTGTAAAACCACTTGCCTTCATGAAGATTGTAAGTGTCGTATGTGAAATCCGGTCCGTAGTAGGATGGGATATCAGTGAACATAACACTCTCTGGAACAAGATGGTCGAACACAATCATTTTTGCGGCATCGTCATAATTTAAGACCATTTTGCCTTCAGCGTTATATTCGAAGATGTGTCGGCTCCAGGTCTGTCTGCCTTTCTTTTTTAGCACTTGTTTTCCGAACATTGGTCTGCCTGACTTGTCGACACGAAGAACTTCAATCAGTTTATAGTGGGTAATCGACGAAAAACCAGCCCATCCGAGCATGATGTAGTAATCATCGCGACGGTATCTCACGTGTGCTATCTTATAATAGAGTGCTCCGTACCAGTTTTGGCGAGTAATTCTTTCTGTAGGTTGGGGTAGGAAAGGGGCTTTTCGGATATTGAGAGCTTCTACTCGTGAACTTTTCCTAAGTTTTGTCTGTACGATTGATCCATAGTTGTAGCTTTTATCGCTCAATTGATATCCCCATGAGTAGATGCAAACCTTGTTGTCGTTGGACAATATGCGTCCTATTTCCTTGCAGTTGAATGTCGGAGCAAAAGATTTGGTTTTCTTTAAGCTGTCCACTAGAATCTTCTCTGCTTTTTTGCTTAAAGATACTTTCTGAGCATCAGCGATAGTGTCGCTTTTCAAAGCATTGAAGATATCTTGCAAGTTTTCTTGTCCATAGCTAGAATGGCATAGGAGAATAAACAATAGGATATTTATAAATTTACGCAAATCTATCATTTGGCATTCATCATTTAGTATTTAACATAAAAAGGCGGACTATAAAGTCCACCTTTTATATATCATTTGTATTTCGCAGGAATATTCTGCAAAAATTATCGCTTGATAACAAGGCGACGGACAGATGTCTCACCTGCGCACTCAACAACTACTTGATAGTCGCCAGGAGCCAACTCTTTGACATTCATGTTGATTTTTCCGTCGACTGGAAGCTGCTGAATAGCTTCGCCAACAACTTTACCAGAACGAGAGATAATAGAGATGTTAGCTCTTGAACCAGTTTTGTCGTCGATGTTAACATCGAAGTTGAACATTGTTGGGTTAGGAGATAGAGAAACAACATCTCTCCAATGCACGTTTCCTGTCGCATAGCTGTATGTGAAAGGAATACCGTAATCCAAATTCCAGTTTCCGTTGGCATCCATAGTACGGATGTACAATGTATGGTTGCCTTCTCTCATTGATCCAGTGTTGATCTGGAAAGCGACATTAGAGCCAAAGCAAGAAGCGGCTTTGCCATTGCTCTCTCCTGGATCTTTGTCGATATAGAACTCAGCACGTTTGATCTGACCAACGATTGGAAGGTAGACATATGGAGTGCTGAATGGAGAAGTCCAAGTGTTAGTGTTAGACAAAGCTCTGGAATACAAGTCGTGGAAGCCTGGCTTCAACTTAGACAAATCGCTCTCGTTGATTACAACTGCTGCTGTAGCGTCGGCTGTAGTCTCAACGAACTTTCCTTTGCCTTCACCTGGATCTTCATCGAAGAAGTACTCAGAACCTACGATTTCTGAACTTTTCTCGAACATTGTGACTGGAATGGCAACACAGTGTGACCATCCGTCATAGTTCTTTCCTCTTACATATAGAGTGTGGAAACCATTGTTAAGGTTTCTTACTCTTGCTTTGAATTTGATTGTTCCGTTAGTAGTGACACCAGCCTTAAAGCCCTTTCCGTAACCAGGATCCTCGTCAAAGAAATACTCTGTTGTGATGACCTCTGCAAATGCGCTTGACATTGCAATGGCTACGGCATAAATAGATGCAAATATCTTTTTCATGATTATTTCTCCATTTTATATTTGATTGTAACCTCAAGACCTACACTCTGATTGGCCTCGTTTGCAGCAACATAACTCTCAATTACAGGTGTGTCCTGCAAACCGCTAGTGACATATGGCATAGCTCCACCGTAAGCTCCTACCTGGTCTCCATCGGATGCCATGTCGAAAAGCTTACTTGTCTCCTTGATTTTATAATTGCTGTCTAATGAGAAATCTGGATTTGTCATCTCTGGACGGAAGTCGCCATTGAAGTTGTTCAAGAACGAACATGTGTTTGTTCTCGACTTCTTAAGATCGTAGTTCATGATATTCTCAATCAATGTACAGAATCTTAGGTTGTAGACACCACCAAATCTGTTGAACTTACCGAACGTGTTGCGCTCAATACGTGATCTTTCCATGCTGCTGACTACACCACAAATGATATTGTTTGATATATTGACGTTTTGTGGCGTTCCGTTTCCTTGGATGTTACCAACGATGAAATTCTGACGTAGGATACAACCGTTGACTGTGTCTGCAATCTCAATGGCTGTCTGAGAACCTGCCAAAATCTGACATTTTGCAATTGTACACTCGTTTCCAAACACCTCAACATTGTTTAGAACTAATCCTGAAAGTGTAACTTTATTGCTATAGATTCGTAGTGGACTTGCGATGAAACTTTCTCCTGTTGGATAGTTCACTACCTTGTTCTCCTTGTATAAATAACCTGGACCAACAATAGTTATTGGCTTAGTGATTCTGATAGGGTCAAAACCATACGCGTCTCCAGGACCATATTCTGTGCTGGAAGCTTCAAGGAATATTGTGTCGCCAGCGGCACAGTCCATCAAAGCGTTTTCAAGTGTGCTGTATTCAGCGTTCACTTCAGGAGCATTACATACTCTCTTTATTCTTGCATTCGATGCCATCGATAGCAAGAAGGACCCAACTATTAATAATACTAATTTCTTCATTACTATATTTCGTTTTGCCAATATATTGCAAATATGTATAAAAAATGTCAAATCTCTATGCAATTTTGCAAGAATATATCAACAATTGCTATTTTTTTTATTCGTAATAATAACCTAGAAATACAACAAACCCAATCATGAAAATCACGATTGCGTATATGATGCCAGTTGTGATCAAATAATCAAGTCTGATTTTACTCTTTTTTAGCTGGAAAATCAAACCTATTGTCAACGGTGCTATCGTGAACAAGAAATAGTTGATTGCCTTAGACGAAAGGTATGCCGTCGACTCTAATGCAACCTTTCCACAACCAAGCACTGCCAATATTGCAACCACATAGCAAATAACTTTTGCCACTGTGTGTCCATAAACAATTGGCAATGAATGACACTCCATCTCTCTTTCTCCCTTCTCCTCAATCATCGCTCTGATAATGTCGATTATGATTGTCCACATTGCCAATAATAATCCGAATATTCCTGCTTTCTTCAACACATCATTGAGAAATGCTGATAGGGCTGCCATCTCATTCTCTCCAATCTGTTTGGATACTTCTGTCATGAGTATGAACCAGTTGTCGTACATGCACACAATAACTGGTATCATCGCAACGGATATCGCTAACAATAAGCTTCCCCATACTGTACGCTTGTAGCTTGACGAATAAAACCATAAGACTCCGATTACCGCTACGAAGATGAAGAAATAGTCGAATGCTGATGCCAAATAACTTAGCCATCCAGCACAGATAATTGCAACGGCAGTCACTCCGACGTAGGCATTGAAGATTGTATCACGCGATACAAACAAATCCACTAAACGTGTGATTGGACGATTGATTCTGTCTATCTTGACGTCGAAATAGTCGTTGACTAAGAATCCTCCTAACGCAATGAATACTGTTGTTATGATACATAATGTCAATGGGAATGTTCCCATCTGCACTTCTCCCTCGGCATGCTTTATTATCGGCTCTACAATACAATAGTGTGTCGCAAGTTGTATTGCCACTACCAACAATAAAAGAGGCAGACGTGTTAACTTTATTATGCTTGTTAATGTCTTCATATTAATAGATTAGAACAAGTCTTTCACAATATTGTAAACCATATATGTAAGGTAGATGCCGACAAGCACTCCTCCTTCCCATCGCTCGACTTTCTTGTCGGTGATACAGAAAATATATGCAAGAATGCAAACTCCCATGTTGATTCCGCAATCAATCAAAGTGGCGTTTAGATTCGCTTCTCCAATGGCAATTGGTGTGATCATTCCGGAAATGCCTAGGATACAAAGGATATTGAAGATGTTGGAACCAATAACATTTCCCATAGCCATGTCATTCTGACCTTTCTTCGATGCTGTGTATGAAGTGACTAGCTCTGGTAATGATGTTCCAATCGCACAAATCGTGAAACCAATCAGTTTCTCATTCATACCAATTGAATTTCCAAGATATTTGGCCGACTCTACAACCAAGTCACCTCCCCACACAATAGCAATTGCTCCACCGATAATCCAAAGAGCACATTTCCACGCCACAAATTCCTCATCTTCATCCTCTTCGATTCCAGCTTCCTCTGGATGTTTCTTAGTATCTATGATTGTCCATACGATATAGCCAATCAAACAAGAGAACAAGATTCCCGCTTCAACTCGGCTGACATCAGCATCTGACATCAGGAATACAGACAATAAGGTCATTGCTGCAATAGAAACAGGATAATCGCGTCGTAGCAATGTCTTTGTCACTGGTATTGGTTTGATTATGGCACAAACACCAAGCACAACCATCAAATTGAAAAAGTTGGAACCTAACACATTTCCTATTGCTAATGAGTTAGACCCCGATGTTGCGGCAGTGATACTCACCGCTAATTCAGGTGCGCTTGTTCCTAATGCACAGATTGTCAAACCTACAATAAAAGCAGGAATATTAAAGCGTTTCGCCAAACTTGACGCTCCGTCCACAAAAAAATCTGCTCCTTTGATTAGGATTACGAACCCTACCAAAAGTAGGGCTATTTTCATAATTATAATTCCCATATTACCAACCAAATGCTACTTTATCATCCATCCATTTGCCTTGTGCCTTCATCACTTGCTCGATAACGTCGCGTCCGCATCCCTCTCCAGCTTTTTTGTCCGACACATAACAACTTATATTTTTAATCTCTGGTGCCGCATCTGCAGGACAACATGGGAATCCACACTCCTTCATCACTTCATAGTCAGGAATGTCGTCACCCATATACATGACCTCGTCTGCCGACAGATCGTTTTTCTCGAGAAAATCGTGGAAATCCTTGATTTTCACTGCCGATGCCATATAGACATCTTTGATGCCTAAGCCTACGAATCTTTTTCTTACAGCTTCTGTCTTACCTCCTGTGATGATAGCAAGACAATAGCCTTTTTTCACGGCATATTGTATGGCATATCCGTCTTTGATGTTCACAACTCGCATTGGCTCTCCACTTGGATGAAGAGGCACTGTAGCGGAGGATAACACTCCGTCGACATCAAAAACAAATGCTTTTATCTTGTCAAGATTCTCTTTGAAATTCATCTCTATATTTTTGTATGTTTTGGCTGATTAAACGGTAGATCTCAAGTTCTGCCTCACGACCTTCAGCCATAAGTCCTTTTTCTTGCTTTCGCATCACTACTTCGTCTCCTCTTACTGCTGGACCTGTCTGAGCTGCGACAGGAGTGACTTCCATCACCTTTTGTGCTGTCTCTTGAATCAGTGGAACAAGGATTTCAAATGGTAATCCATTCTTCTCCATCAGACGATTGGCTATCGCATACATGTGGTTGGCAAAATTGCTTGCAAACACAGCTGCTGGATGTAATGCGTTGCGTTGCTTGGTAGAGGCATCGTAACATCTGTCGGATATTGTCGACACAAGCTCTTTCAATTTTTCCAATGTCGACGGTAAAGCAGCCTCGACTAAAAACGGTGTGTGCGATAAATCCACAGCTCTCTGCTTTGAGAAACTTTGCACTGGGTAGACAACTCCACAGTTTGGAAAAAAGTACGAAAGACCTTCGTCGCCATCCATCGCCAAAGCACCGGCAGTATGTACCACTATCTTTTTTGCGATGTCGATGCCAGAATCTACGAATTGGTGTTTCAAATCTTTCCAAACTTGTTGTTGGACGGAATCCTTAACGCTGCAAACGTAGATGTCTGCATTCAAGTCGACATCATTAATATCCGTGCAATATTGACACGACAATTTCTCGGCTAGCGATTTTGCATTTTCGGCAGTCGGACTGTACACCTGAACTACCTCATTCAATGTTGATCTGTTCAACGCCTGCGACAAATGTGTCGCTACATTTCCGCTTCCAAGAAAAACGATTTTCATCAATTCTACGTCTTCGTTAGAATTTTCCTTTGTGGATACGATCCAATTTCAATTTCGACTGATCGAAAGGTGCCTTTTCCTCACCCTTGTAGCCAAGAGCGATGACACACTCCGCACGTAATCCATCAGGAATATTTAGCAACGATTTCAATACATTCTCTGTTGTCTCACCGTCATTATTCTTTCTGTTTCTAACCTGCACCCAGCAAGAACCAATGCCAAGGCTTTCTGCCATTAGCTGAATGTATGAAGCTGCGATTGAAGCATCCTCGACCCACACGTCGCTCTTCTCCTCCTCCGCAAGCACCACGATTGCCATCTTTGCTCCTGAGACAAACGCACTACCCATCTGGCGCGACTCTGAGATTGCCTGAAGATCATTTGCATCTTCCAAAACTACAAAATGCCAAGGAGTACATCTTTTTGAAGACGGAGCCATAAGTGCGGCTTTCAAAATCATATCAAGTTTTTCCTGCTCAATAGGTTGGTCTGTAAACTTGCGTGTGCTTCTTCTTTCTGTTATGATATCAATTAGTTCTCTCATAATCAATTTGCAAATTAATTTATTGGGCGACCATAGGTCCGTTCATTAACTCATACTTTACCTGAAAATCCTTATGCGCATTTGTTGCATTGATAATCGAAGACTGAGCATTAGTGAAAAATGTTGATTTGATGACTTCAAGCTCAACTGTCTGCTCCTCCGACAATGAATCCGCAGTAACCAATTCTGCATAACGGTCGAATCCATTATTCATGAATTTGTCGGAATAAAGATCTACGAAATCAACCACACTGTTGATTAACGATGAATCCTGACGGAATGGACCGATAGCTATCAAAGTTTTCTTGACAAACTTCATGTCCTCTACCATACTTGCGACGTCAGTAGTATCGTTAGCCTGTATTTTCGCATCTACTTTTGTTGTCTCGTGAACTACATTGTTGAAAATATCGTTCACTTGTGTATAGTAGTCTGCTGGTACGTCCATACAAGATGCCAATCCTAATGAGGCAGTCACGGACATTATTAAATGTTGGATTTTCATAGACTATATAATAAAAAGACCTGCAAAACAGAAATCTGAATTGCAGGTCGTACAAATTTTAGAATTCTGCCGAACGTGGTGTTCTTGGGAACGGAATCACGTCGCGGATATTTGTCATACCAGTCACGAACAATAGCAAGCGCTCGAAACCAAGTCCGAATCCTGAGTGAGGACATGAACCGAATTTACGAGTGTCAAGATACCACCACATATCCTTCATAGGAATGTTTAGCTCCTGGATTCTTGTAAGCAACTTATTGTAGTCAGCCTCACGTTCAGAACCACCGATAATCTCACCGATAGTTGGGAACAATACGTCCATAGCGCGAACAGTCTTGCCATCCTCATTCTGCTTCATGTAGAATGCCTTGATCTCCTTAGGATAGTCTGTCAAGATAACAGGATTCTTGAAGTGTTCCTCTACCAAGTAACGCTCGTGCTCTGAAGCAAGGTCGCAACCCCAGTATACAGGGAACTCAAACTTCTTACCTTTGGCAATAGCCTCCTCTAGAATCTTGATACCTTTTGTGTAAGGAAGACGAGTGAATGGAGCCTTCAACACGCTCTGTAATCTCTCGATCAAGCCCTTGTCGATCATCTGGTTCAAGAATGCAAGATCATCCTGACAGTTGTCAAGAGCCCACTGTACACAATACTTGATGAACTCCTCAGCAAGGTCCATGTTATCGTAAAGGTCGTTGAAAGCAACCTCAGGCTCGATCATCCAGAACTCAGCCAAGTGGCGTGGAGTGTTGGAATTCTCTGCACGGAAAGTAGGACCGAAAGTATAGATAGAACCAAGAGCAGTAGCGGCAAGCTCACCCTCAAGCTGACCAGATACAGTCAAACTTGCCATCTTACCGAAGAAATCATCATCGTAAATGATGCTGCCGTTCTCGTCTTTCTTCAAATCATAAAGATTCTTTGTTGTCACCTGGAACATCTGACCAGCACCCTCACAGTCGGAAGCTGTGATGATTGGAGTGTGGAAATAGAAGAATCCTCTATCGTGGAAGAACTTGTGGATAGCGATCGCCATGTTGTGACGGATACGGAACACTGCACCGAATGTGTTTGTACGAGGACGAAGGTGAGCGATCTCACGCAAAAACTCCATCGAACAACCCTTCTTCTGCAATGGGTATTCATTAACGTCAGCCTTACCGTAGATCTCGATGCTCTTTGCTAGCACCTCCACAGTCTGGCCAGCACCCTGCGACTGAACCAATGTTCCGATACAGCTGATACATGCTCCTGTTGTGACATCCTTCAAGATGTCCTCGCTGATAGTGCCAGCGTCTACAACAAGCTGAATATTCTTGATTGTTGAACCATCATTCAAAGCGATGAAGCTTACATTCTTATTGCCACGCTTTGTACGAACCCAACCCTTTACGTTAATCTCAGATCCGTAGTTTGTCAACCCTAAGGCGTCGACTATTTTAGTTCTCTTTATGTCCATAATATGATTTTCATTTAATGCTTGCAAAATTATATGATTTTTATGTATATGCAAAATATATTAAAAGGTAAATTCATTACCGTCATTGCCTAAAAAAGTATTTTCAAAGATAGCTTTGGCCTCTTCCAAAAACATTTTGCGATCTCGATATCTTGCTGAAAAATGTCCGATCACAAGTTTTTTGACTTCTGCCAACGACGCGATTTTTGCGGCGTCTGAAGCGGTGGAATGGAAGGTCTGCTTGGCTCTTATTTTGTCTTTATCAAGGAATGTTGATTCGTGGAAGAGAAGGTCCACCCCCTTGATTATGTCTATTGTCTTCTCGCTATATGCCGTATCAGATAGATAAGCGAAAGATTTCTGTGGCGACGGTGGAAGCGTCAGAATATTATTTGGCACAATGATTCCGTCGGGTGTCACATAATCCTCACCTGCGAGAATGAATTTGTATTGTTCAATCGGTATGTTGTAGAATTTAGCTTTGTCCGCCTTTAGATGACGTCGGTGTGGTTTCTCACGGAATAAGAATCCCGACGTTGGAATGGAGTGTTTTAAAGGAATAGATACAACTTCCATTTTGTCATTTTCGTAAATGACATCGCTGGAAAAAGGGGAGTAAGTCTCGAAATTTACTTTGAAATGAAGATAATTGCAGAAAAAATCGAGTTGTGGACGCAATGCTTCCTCCAACCCTTTATGAGCATGGATAGTGATGTCGCTGCGTCTGCCGAGGAGATCGAGTGTTGAAATCAAACCAATCAATCCAAAACAGTGGTCACCGTGGAGATGAGATATGAAAATATGATTCATCCTAGAGTGGTTGACACAATAATGACGCAAAGCTTGCTGGGTGTTCTCTCCGCAGTCGATAAGGTATGTCTTTGAATTCATATCCAAAGCGTAAGCCGACTGGTTCATTTTCAGAGACGGTAGGGCAGCGCACGAGCCTAATATTTTAAGAGAATTATCTTCCATCTTACTTGAAATAAAAAGAGGCACACCTTACGATGTGCCTCCTATTAGTATAGCTTCAAAACTTATTCTTACTTAGAGAAAAGCTCGATTTCTACACGACGGTTCTTTGCACGACCTGCAAGTGTAGAGTTAGAAGCAACTGGGTTAGCTGAACCGTAACCCTGTGACTGGATGTTAGCAGCAGAAACTCCCTTGTTGATCAAGTAGTTCTTAACTGAAGCTGCACGATCCTTAGACAACTGAAGGTTCTTAGCTGCGTTACCTGAGTTATCTGTGTAACCCTTAAGAGTTACAGACCACTCTGGGTGAGACTTAAGCAACATTGCAAGACCGTCTAGAGAAGAGTAAGAAGACTGCTTGATGATAGCCTTTGCTGACTCGAACTCAAGCTGAGCGAAAGCTGTCTTGATGATCTCGTCCTCCTCCTTAGTTGGAACGTAACGAACTGGCTCACGAGTAGCTCTGATATGAGAATCAAGAGAGTCCTGAGTGAACTTGATCTGCTGCTGTAGCTTGTTGATAGCTACGTTCTGGTTAACGATCTGCTCCTCAAGCTTAGCTGTAAGCTCCTCACACTGACGCTTCTGCTCCTCAAGAATTGGAGTCAAATCAGGAACCTCACACTTAGGTGCGTAATCTACCCAAGCGATGTTACGGATGTTACGATCACCACCGAACTTGTAACGTACCTCTAGGTTAGCACCGAAAGTTAGGTGACCACCTGCAGGGTAGCTCTGACGCAAACGGTAGATAGATGTAGCCTCCAAACCGATAGCAAAGTACTTGCTTACATTGTACTCAATCTGACCTGCTCCGTAAAGACCAAGAACAAACTTGTGGTCATCTGGCGCACCCCATTTCTCATTTTCCCAAACACCAATTGTTCCAACGATACCTGGGTTAACGTATACGTTAAGCTTCTGTAGACCCATGCTTCTATATGGAGCAACGATATTAGACAAGTTGAATGAAGAGTGAAGAATGATGTCGTGGTTAACTGCATCATAAGTCTCCTGGTTGTTCATTGCGTACATGTACTGCAAGCCAAGACCCCAACGAGGGTTGAATGTAGCCTCAGTGAAAATACCAAACTGACCATTGATTGTTCCACTTAGTGTACGATCTGCCTCTGCGATAGGAGCGTGTCTCAAGTAGTTAACACCACCCTTTAGACCTAGAGACCAGTGGCAAATACCCTTTGCTGTAGCTGTATCTGCAGTAGCCTCCTCCTGAGCGAATGCATTGCAAGCAAGTGTTGCAGCTGCTGCTAAAGCTAAAATTTTCTTTGACATTTTTTATAAGTTAAAATTAGACATTATTCGTTGATTACTTTCCTAGCTGGCTCTTCAATGCTGCCAACTGCTCGATATCTCCAAGAGTTGTCTTCTCCAAAGTAGTTGCTGCTGTAGCCTCTGCCTTCTTTGTTGACTTCTTCTTCTTGAAATCTTTCTTCTCCTCAGAAGCACCCTCTTCGAATGTTCTGCTGTGAGAAACGATGATTCTCTTAGACTCCTTGTTGAACTCAAGAACCTTGAATGGAAGCTTCTCCTCAACCTTTGCTACTGAACCATCCTCCTTAGTCAAGTGCTTTGGAGTACAGAAACCTTCAACTCCGTAAGGCAACATAACGATTGCTCCCTTGTCTACGATCTCTGTGATTGTTCCCTCGTGTACTGAACCCTCTGTGAAGATTGTCTCAAATACATCCCAAGGATTATCCTCAAGCTGCTTGTGACCTAGGCTCAAACGACGGTTCTCCTTGTCGATCTCCAATACCTGAACCTCGATGTCTGCACCGATAGTTGTGAACTCTGATGGGTGCTTTACCTTCTTTGTCCATGATAGGTCTGAGATGTGGATCAAACCATCAACTCCCTCTTCGATCTCAACAAATACACCGAAGTTTGTGAAGTTACGAACCTTTGCAGTGTGCTTTGTTCCTACTGCATACTTAGTGTCGATTGCCTCCCAAGGATCTGCCTTAAGCTGCTTTACACCTAGGCTCATCTTTCTCTGCTCACGATCCAATGTCAATACTACAGCCTCTACTGTATCTCCTACTGACAAGAAATCCTGTGCACTTCTTAAGTGCTGGCTCCATGACATCTCTGATACGTGGATTAGACCCTCTACACCTGGAGCGATCTCTACGAATGCACCGTAATCAGTCATGACAACTACCTTACCCTGTACCTTGTCGCCAACCTTCAAGTCTGACTTCAAACCATCCCATGGATGAGGAGTAAGCTGCTTCAAACCTAGAGCGATTCTCTTCTTGTCGTTATCGAAATCAAGGATAACAACATTGATCTTCTGATCTAGCTCAACAACCTCCTTAGGATCGTTTACACGGCCCCATGAAAGGTCTGTGATGTGGATAAGACCATCTACGCCACCAAGATCGATGAATACACCGTATGATGTGATGTTCTTAACTGTTCCCTCAAGTACCTGACCCTTCTCCAACTTAGAGATGATCTGAGACTTCTGCTGCTCAAGCTCTGCCTCGATAAGTGCCTTGTGAGAAACAACTACGTTCTTGAACTCGTGGTTGATCTTAACAACCTTGAACTCCATTGTCTTTCCTACGAATACATCGTAATCGCGGATAGGCTTAACGTCAATCTGAGAACCTGGCAAGAATGCCTCGATGCCGAATACGTCAACGATCATACCACCCTTAGTTCTGCACTTGATATATCCCTTGATAATCTCGTCCTTCTCCAAAGCCTCGTTAACACGATCCCAAGAACGTGCAGCACGTGCCTTACGGTGAGAAAGATTCAACTGTCCTTTCTTGTCCTCCTGGTTTTCAATGTAAACCTCTACCTCGTCACCAATCTTCAAATCTGGATTGTAACGGAATTCGTTAGTAGAAACGATACCATCTGACTTTCCACCTACGTTCACTACGACCTCTCTCTTGTTCAAAGAGATTACCTTACCAATTACAACCTCGTTGTCTTTGATAGAGTTAAGAGTCTGGTCGTACTTTGACTCTTGCTCCTGACGAGCTGCAGCTGTCAAGCTCTCGCCATTCTTGTAGCCTTCCCAATCGAAATCCTCTACAGGAGCTACATTCTTTGTTAAATCACTCATTTTGTTTAATTATACAATTAGTCGTTAGACATTATATATAGTAATATCGGTGCAAAATTACAATTTATTTTATACAATTCACTATAAAATTATTTTTTTTTGGCGTTGCATAGTCCTTTGTTGATAAATTCTGTATGCTCTCCGTCAAAAATCATTTTCAAACTATGCATAGCTCGAGTACATGCAATGTACAATAAACTTTTGTCCATTTCGTCATTGTAGTTCGCTTTCGTGACGTCTGAAATAACCACTTCGTCAAACTCCAATCCTTTGGCCATGTGTGGTGTCGTCACTACAATTCCATTTGTGAATGCCTGGCAACCACTTACTAGCAATGTCGCTCTTTTCTGCAATTCTCCCAATGTTTCGAAGAATGCTATCGCATCTTTCTCTAATTTAAATATGTATGCTGTCGACGTTGGATTGTTGACATCTGCCGCTGCTATCATCTCTTGCATCAACTGCTTTTCTGCTTCTTTGTTAGAGACTTCTATGAGCTGTGGCATTTCAGTATGACGCTCTACTACTTCTATCTCTGAATTGCCGGATATGCTCTTTGCTAACTCTGTTATCTCATAGCCTGATCGATAACTCTTGTTGAGCTTCATTATCTCTGCTTTATACAATGCTCTGCGAATATCGTCGGCTGTAGTCGAACTGTATGGATTGACGTTCTGAGCGGCGTCGCCAAGTATGGTCTTCTTGCATGGGAATAGCTTTGAAAGTAATCGATATTGCACAGGAGAGTAGTCTTGCATCTCGTCTACAAGCAGATGCTTCACTTTGCTCTTCTCCTTTAGTCCTTCAAGCGAAATCTTAAGATAGATGAGTGGGGCGACGTCGGCATACTCCATCTTCTTGTCTTTGGTCTTCTTAAGATATTCTGGTTTACCTAGCCATTCAAACATCTCTTTGTATACCGCTGCATCAGAACCTAGATGAAGCATCTTCTTCAAATCTGCACGTATCTTTCTCATCTCCTCTGTTGTCAACACGCGTCTGAATGAAATCTTAAACTCATTCTTGATGTCGTTCGCAATGAGATCCAAACGCTGTCTGATCGGCAATCTGTCGTGCGAATGGAATTTCTCCAATATCCACTCTTTGGCGACTGGTATGATTCCTACTGCAATGTCCTCTGGTTGGAAACAAGTGTTCTCGAGATGAACCAGGTATTTGTCAAGTAGCTGGACGAACTCGAATGTAGCCTTAAACTTTGTGCGCTCTATTGTCGCAGCGTTCTTATTTTCAAGCAGATCATTCACTTGCTCAAAGAAGGTCTGGAATTTCACTTTGCCATCCAACATGTCTGAAAGCAACTCCTCCATACCGCATTCCTTGATTGTCTCCTCTCCCAGTTCTGGCAACACATTAGAGATATAGTCGGCAAAAACTTTATTAGGCGAGATGATTAGAATGTCGTCGGAAGTGATTTGACCCTTAAACCTATATAATATGTATGCCACACGGTGAAGTGCGATGGATGTCTTTCCTGATCCTGCGACTCCCTGAATTATTAGATTATGCGACTCTTCATCTCGGATGATTGCGTTCTGTTCTCGTTGGATTGTCGCAACGATATTTTTCATTCGCTCATCCGATGTAGTGCTCAACTCCTTCTGCAACAACTCGTCGTCGATATTGATGCTGTTCTGAATCATGAACTCCATAATAGAGTTGCGGATTCTAAACTGGCGTTTGAGCTCAATCATTCCATCCACTCTGCCTAGCGGAGACTCATAGAACGCTTTGCCAAAATCGAAGTCGTAGAACATAGTGGAGATAGGGGCTCTCCAGTCGTAGATAAGATTTTTTCTGTTTTTTGAATCGTATAGTGAATGTATTCCTACGTACAAAGGAGTCGACTCGTTTTCACCGTCGACGCGGAAATCAACTCTTCCGAAATATGGAACAAGTTTCATTCTTTTCAATCGACGCTTCGTGTTCTCCATCTCTTCTGCACTCATCACAGCTTGAGTCACGAAATTTCGTGTCGCACTCTTCTCTGCACGGTCGAGCTCAGATAGATTTTCCCACAAATACTCCTTGAATGCCTTCATGTCCTTCACCTGCTGGTGGATAAAGGCATCAATCCCCAGAATCATATCATCAATGAATTCTAGTGTCGACTTTAGATATTCTCGTTCATCAGCTTCCGTTGGGTTAAGCATAGTAGCAAAATTTATAAATTATCTATTTTCTGCAAAATTAGACAATCTACATGCAATCACAAAAAAAGAGCACCCGTTTAATTAAGTGCTCATTTCAATATAAGATCATTCTTCCGACTGACGCCTCTCTATTCCATTCTCTTTATTGACTCTGTCGATAAACGATGTCACCTCAGACAACCCGTTTGCGAACTTTTCGAAATCCTCCTTGTAAAGGAAAATCTTATGCTTCTCAAACGATACCTGAGACTCGTCTTCGCCAACCTTCTTCTTGCTCTCCGTAATAGCAAGGAACAACTCGCCTCTACGATTCTTCTTTACATCGAAATAGTAGATTCTCTTTCCTGCCTTTACGGCTTTGGAAAAAACAATTTCTAAATCGTTTTTGTCCTTGAAATCCTTATTCTCTTCCATATCATAAAATATCTAATGCAAAGTTAAACCATTGCAAAAACAACAGAAATAATATGAATATTTTTTTTATTTCATTTGTGAAAAAATGTAAAATTATAAGGTTTAATCGTACAAATCTGGGTATTCGTATATTTTATCAGTCCAAAAGAGAATTAAAATTCAGTTTTATGCAATACCACAAATGAAAAAACGAAAAATAGGCATATTAAATTTGGAGATTATATAGCAGTTGTCCAAAATGAGGATTGTTAAGGGCCCATGTTTAATTATTTGGGCCCTAACTCTCCCCTCCAACGCGAGCCCGTAGGACGAGCGTATAAAAATAAGCGTGTTTGGACAACTCGTATATAATTACCTTAATTTAACATCGCGTTTTTCTCAAACAACAACTTGATAATTTTTCGATCCATCAAATAACATTACATCAATCATCATCATTTTTATCATACATGTAATATCAATAGTAAAAAATTTGATAAATTTGCAACGATGGTATTCCCAACATAGGAATTCACTCTCATGAGAAATAAACTTATAATATGATATAAATATGAAAAAATTCTTTTCAGCACTTGTCATGCTTCTATTGGGGATCATGACTCTAAATGCAGCTGCGACACATCTGACAGTAGAGCTTAAGGCTGGTAACAAATACAATTTCTTGCTTTCAGACAAGCCGGTCATCACATTCTCTAACGGAGAGCTTGTGGTCAACGGTAGTGCCGAGACTTCCTACTCAATTGACGGAGTTATGAATTTCCATTTCACAGAGGGGGAAAACACTGCGGCTGAGACTATTTCCGCAGGAGATATCCGTATCGTGAGCATCGACAACGCTACTATCCAGGTGCAGAATCTTGAGGCTTCATCTTTGGTGACACTTGTAAACATCTACGGACAGGTTTTGACATCAGTTAATGCTGATTCAGAGGGGGTAGCAACAGTAAAGTTGCCAGAGACTAAGGGTGTCTACGTACTTACAGCAGCAAAGAAGTCGTTGAAAGTCATCAGAAAGTAAACTTAAATCATGACGTTGACGATTACGTTAACGTTGACGACATAATTAAGAGTGGAATTGCAGAAATGTGGTTCCACTTTTATTATATAGTTCTTTATGTTCTTGCGTCATATACTTTATTTTGTATATCTTTGCAGCCAAATAAAGAACCTATAACCAATTTATAATCATGTCAAAATTACGACGTTGGGGACTAACCCCATTGCTGATGATTGTCTTATTGTTAGAGGTGGTATCGTGTGCTTCAACCACTACTAAAACCACATCAATAGACGATCTCCACAAGCCAACCAATTCCATCTATTATTGGCGTACTGTTTTCAACCCGTCAGAGGACGAACTTGCTTTCTTGAAAAAGAATAACGTGGGAAGAATGTACCTCAGAATGTTTGATGTTGTAAATCAAGGATATAATTATCAAAGCAATCCAATTCCAAATGCGACGGTGGTTTTCAAACAGAAAATGCCAGACAGTTTGGAAATCGTCCCTACGGTTTTCATCACCGTTAATGCCATACGATATATGGATGAAGATGACGAAATATCAACACTTGCATCCAAGATTGTAGACCGTATTGACCATATTTGCTCGTGGAACGACGTTGAGAATTGGCATGAAATCCAGCTCGACTGCGACTGGACACAACAGACAAGAGATAAGTTTTTCCGCCTATGCGAAAAGGTTCGTGAAAAACTACCCAAAGACAAACTCCTTAGCAGTACCATCCGTCTCCACCAGTTAAGCCAATCCGCTCCACCGGTGGATTATGGAGTCCTGATGGTATACAACACCGATGATTTCCACAACCCTGATACAGAAAACTCCATTCTAAACGACAACACCGTCGAACTATATCTTTCGAAAGGGAAAGAAGACTTCAACCTTCCGCTTGATATTGCGTTGCCTATTTATCAGTGGTATCTTGTGTTTGGCAAAGAAGGAAACTTCAAAAGAATTTCTTCCGAAAAATCCGAGAGTCTAGAGAATGACGAAGAAGTCAAATTTGAGAGTGTCCCATACGAGACTATTGAAAAGACACAGTCTCTTTTAAACAAACACCTAAATCTTCAGAAAGGGCACCACTCTACTATTTTGTACCACTTAAACGAGAAAAACATCAAAAATTACAGCGATGAACAGATCAAGAATATTTACAATAATTAGTTTGTTGACAATCTCTATCCACATTCTTGCATGCGGATACTACGAACCACAAAGCGTCGACAACATGATATACCGCTTGGTTGAAGATGTTGTTCCATATTACAATTACATAGGCGAACATGAATTATCATATTCAAAAGCACAAAACCCAACAACCGAGAATTTAAGATTGTGGCGTGAGCAGACGAAGACAGACATCAGTGAAGATAGCCTCAATTGGTTTGTCTACAAGTCGTCGCCCAAAGAACTAAAAAACAAGAAAGAAAGAGCCATCGCCATTTTCGGTGACGACGGGTACAACCTTCTATGCATAGCCAAAGATTGTGAGAAATTCATAGCCTACAAAAACGATCCGTGGTATTATCCATACAAAGGCGACACACTCGAGAAAAATATCAAGAACCGCCTTGACGAGGCAAAGGCTTACCAGGGACGTTATGCCACACGTTACGCTCTACAGGTGGTGCGAATTCTAAACTCATTGTCGGAATTTGAAGAGGCCATATCATATTGGGAGAAACATGAGAAATCACTTCCTCGCGACATTCTAAAAGAGATGGCAGAACGAAATATCGCACGTGCATACCTCCATACCGGAGATAAGGACAAAGCCATTAAAATATATGCAGAGCAAGGCGACGTGAAATCTTTATGCGACAGTGGCTTCGAATACAATAAAGCATGGGATATTGTATTTGAGCAATGTCCTAATTCACCATTCTTTAAGCATGAACTGCAATACCTTCTCACCCATCTCGACAACAGATTTTTAGAAAGGTCATATTATAGTTTTGACATAGATGATATCAAGCCTATCATCAAATTTGCAGACAAAGCGACGAAAGACAAGAGAGTGACCGATGTAGCGATGTGGTATTATACAAAAGCCGCATTGGAAGACATCATCGGACAAAAGACTCAATCGTTGGCAACAATAAAGCAGGGAGAGAAACATTGCGTCGAAGGATCGTTCCTTGCCAACAGCATGAAAGTGCTGCGCATAAAAATCGAAGCGGAGATCTCTCCATACAACACTCAATATCAAGCCAAGTTGTGGAACGACTTGAAATGGCTTAACGACAAAGGGTTGGAGAATCTAACACCTGCATTAAAAGAGGAGCTTACAACAATAGCAAATAATAGCTATTATATGAATGACATGAATGCTTATTATTGGAGCGACGTCATCAACCGCATACTCGTAGATGTCCTTGTCCCACGTCTAAAAGCGAGCGGAAACATGTCAGAGGCCTTGCTATATACAAATCTTGGCCACTTCTGGTTTGCAAGAAATGTCATGGAGAATAACCCAGGAGTCAAAATTCCAACGTCAAGAATCACTACGACTATGGAAAATTGGGGAGACACATGCAAAGCATCAGACATCGTCAAAATGTATGAGCATATAACACATCCGACGCGAGCCATTGATTCTCTGGTAGCCAGATCCGGGTTGGCAGACTCTGCTTATTGGTCCGACAAAATCGGAACATACTACATAGCCGAACATAATTATAATGAGGCAGTGAAATGGTTGGAGAATGTTAATCATGAATTTCAGAGTGCTCAACCAACATGGGAATACTACGACAGAAATCCGTTCTGCTACAATATTGGATACGGTTCCATAATGAAAAAACGAGAACATATCAAAGACAAATTTGATTACAAACTCAAATTTGCCAAAGAGATGTCAGCACTCGAAGATAAAATGAAACATGAAGCTACTGCAGACGCTCGTGGACAAGCAATGATACGTTACGGAATCGGACTACGCAATCAAAAAGAGTATTGTTGGGCACTATCTCGTTACAGAGACTCATTTTTAAATTACTACGCCACAAAAAAAGATTCGTCAAAGCATTATGAACAATTCGTAGACATAAGCGACAGTAAAAAAGCGATAGACAAGGGCATTGATGCCATTGAAGACAGAGAATTGAAAGCCTATTATCTCCACATGTTTGTACGAAACAAAGAGATAATTGACAAATATCCGGAAACTATGGCAGCCCAACAGCTATGTACGCACTGTGATTTGTGGAGAGACTACAAGAGAAATCAAAACTTGGATTTTTAACGATATTGTTATTGCCAAAGACGCGATAATCCACGTCTACACGGGCATATGACATGGCTAAAAAGTAAAAATTGCAAAAACTAATTGTAAGTTCGCCATACAAAGGTTATCTTTGCCAAGTTTTAAAAAAGACTACATTTGTAAGTAGAGAAAAAAGATGATTAAAATTACATTCCCAGACGGTTCCGTTCGTGAGTATGAGAACGGCGTCACAGGTTACCAGATCGCAGAGAGCATTTCTTCACGCCTAGCACAGGACGTGTTGGCTATCAGCGTAAACGGAGAGACAAGAGACTTGAATCGTGCAATCAATGAAGATGCAGCAATCAAGTTGTTCAAATTTGAAGACGAAGAGGGTAAGCACACATTCTGGCATACATCAGCCCACTTGATGGCTCAGGCAATCCAGATGATTTATCCAAACGCAAAATTCGGTATCGGTCCAGCTATCGAGAACGGATTCTACTACGACATCGACTTCGGTGATGTCACATTGAAGGAGTCTGATTTCGCCGCTATCGAGAAGAAGATGTTGGAAATCGTAGCAACAAAGCAGACGCTTACTCGCGTCGACATCTCAAAGGCAGATGCTTTGAAGATGTTCGAGCAGAGAGGCGAAGTATATAAGACAGAGCTTATCAGCGAGCTTGAAGACGGTAAGATCACTCTATATGAGCAGGGAAGCTTCACAGACCTTTGCCGTGGACCACACTTGAAAGATGTGTCTCCAATCAAGGCAGTTAAGATCACTTCACTTGCAGGAGCTTACTGGAGAGGCGACGAGAAGAGAAAGCAGCTTACTCGTCTATACGCTATCACATTCCCTAAGAAGAAGATGCTTGATGAGTATCTTGAACTTTTGGAAGAGGCTAAGAAGCGCGACCACAGAAAGATCGGTAAGGAGATGGAGTTGTTCATGTTCACTGATATGGTTGGTAAGGGACTTCCAATGTGGCTTCCAAAGGGTACAGCACTACGCTTGCGTCTTGAGGAGATGTTGAAGAAGATCCAGAAGAGATTCGGTTACCAGCAGGTAATGACTCCACATATCGGAAACAAGGATCTATACGTGACTTCAGGACACTGGGATCATTACGGTAAGGATTCATTCCAGCCAATCCAGACTCCAGAGGAAGGCGAGATCTACTTGCTTAAGCCAATGAACTGTCCTCACCACTGTATGATCTTCAAGTATCAGCCACGTTCATACCGTGACCTACCTTTGCGTCTTGCAGAGTTCGGTACTGTATATAGATATGAGCAGAGCGGTGAGCTTCACGGATTGACACGTGTACGTTCATTCACACAGGATGATGCTCACTTGTTCGTACGTCCAGACCAGGTTAAGGAGGAGTTCATGCGTGTTATGGATATCATCGCTATCATTTTCAAAGCTTTGAATTTCCAGAACTTTGAGGCTCAGATTTCGTTGAGAGATCCTAACAACACTACTAAATATGTAGGTACAGAAGAAAATTGGGCAAAGGCAGAGCAGGCAATCATCGAGGCTTGTCAGGAGAAGGGAATGCCAGCACGCGTAGAGTACGGTGAGGCAGCATTCTACGGACCAAAGCTTGACTTCATGGTTAAGGATGCACTAGGACGTCGTTGGCAGCTAGGTACAATCCAGGTAGACTACAACTTGCCAGAGAGATTTGGTCTTGAGTATGTAGGAGAGGACAACCAGAAGCACCGTCCAGTAATGATCCACCGCGCGCCATTCGGATCTATGGAGAGATTCGTAGCCGTATTGATCGAGCACACAGCAGGTAAGTTCCCATTGTGGTTGACTCCAGACCAGGTAGCTATCCTTCCAATCAGCGAAAAGTACAACGACTACGCAAAGAAGGTTCAGGCATACCTAGACAGCAAAGATGTAAGAGCTATTGTCGACGACAGAAACGAGAAAATCGGAAGAAAGATTCGCGACAACGAGATCAAACATATCCCTTACATGTTGATTGTAGGAGAGAAAGAAGCAGAAAATGATGAAGTTTCTGTAAGAAAACAGGGCGAAGGTGATAAAGGTTCAATTAAATTTACTACATTTGCCGAGAATTTGAATGCAGAAGTAGCTCAAATGTTGAGCGAATTCTAAAATTCAAGAATGTAACTAGATAATTAATAACTATTTAAGGAGGATATTGCTATCGCAACTCAACCATTTAACAAAAAGCCAAAACCAGCTGATTCAGCTGCAGGCAACAGACCAGCACCAGCTCAGAAGGAATCTAGAGATTCAAAGGGTTCTCAGAAAGAGCAGGCTCACAAGATAAATGAAGAAATTCGCGCAAGAGAAGTTCGTTTGGTGGGCGACAACGTAGAGCAGGGAGTTTTCTCATTGGAGAAAGCACTTCAGATTGCTGACGAATTGGAGCTTGACCTAGTTGAGATTTCGCCAAATGCCGAGCCACCTGTATGTAAAGTTATTGATTATCAGAAATTCCTATATCAGCAGAAAAAGCGTGAGAAGGAATTGAAATCAAAGCAGGTGAAAGTTGTAGTCAAGGAAATTAGATTCGGTCCTCAGACTGATGATCATGACTACGAGTTCAAGCTTCGCCATGCTATTGAGTTCTTGAAAGAGGGAGCCAAGATTAAGGCATTCGTATTCTTCAAGGGACGCTCTATCCTATTCAAGGAGCAGGGAGAGGTATTGTTGCTTCGCTTTGCAAACGATTTGGAGGAGTATGGAAAGGTAGATCAGATGCCTTTGCTTGAAGGAAAGAGAATGATCATCACACTTTCTCCTAAGAAAAAGACCAAGTAAAATACTAGGTATAAAGGTTAATTAAAAATTAAAAAAATGCCAAAAGTTAAGACTAATTCCGGTGCCAAAAAAAGATTTCTTCTTACCGGAACAGGAAAGATCAAAAGAAAGCACGCTTACAAGCGTCACATTTTGACAAAGAAGACAAAGAAGCAGAAGCTTAACCTAACTCACGATGCAATCGTAGCATCTTGTGACCGTAAGGAAGTAAGAGATTTGCTAAATCTTAGATAAGTCTGAGTATTCAGGTAAACTAAGAATATTTGTCAAAACAAAATTTTTAATTTATTAAACAGAGATGATAGCCATAAAGTTCTCATAATGAGACGCTATTACTCACAAAACTAAAAAAAATGCCAAGATCAGTCAATCACGTTGCTTCAAGAGCAAAGAGAAAGAGAATTCTAAAGCTTACAAGAGGTTACTACGGAGCTAGAAAGAATGTTTGGACAGTAGCTAAGAACACTTGGGAGAAGGGTTTGACTTACGCTTTCCGTGACCGTAAGAACAAGAAGCGTAACTTCC
Organism: Paludibacteraceae bacterium; assembly: GCA_045642085.1. GTDB lineage: Bacteria > Bacteroidota > Bacteroidia > Bacteroidales > Paludibacteraceae > UBA1723. The sequence goes on from JAZUIF010000058.1 coordinate 25,796, forward strand.
GTGGCCTATGGATCCAGAGAATTAACGCTGCTGCAAGACTTGAGGGTCTTTCATACTCAAAGCTTATGGGTGCTATCCACAAGGCAGGTATCGAGATGAACCGTAAGGTGTTAGCAGATCTAGCTATGAATCAGCCAGAAGCTTTCAAGGCTGTTGTAGCTAAGGTAAAGTAAATTGAAGCAATTTCAATGAAATAAAACTGGTGTCGTATAAACGATACCAGTTTTTTTATTTTAAATTTAATCCTTTATGACCTTGCATAGGTATGAAAAACAATGCTTTATGACATTTGTAACTGATCTCGCATTTTTCCTAAACTTTTAAAAATTGGTTTTGATCGCTTGTTTTATTCCCATAAACGTAAAAATGCCCCATTTTTTACGCATTTTACTGTTAAAAAATGCTCTGAAAGTTTGATGGAATAAAAAAAATACTACTTTAGCCAGTGAGTTAGATATAATAATTGAGTACAAACCTTTTAAATTTAATGCGTATGGAAACTAAAAAAGTATCAAGTGCGAGCTTGGAGAACAAGACGCATGATTTCCTTTTGATGGGACTAGTTGTTGCATTGGGATTCTTATTTATCGCTTTTGAGTGGTCTACTACTGATGTGAAGAAAAACGCACCAGTTGTTCAAGAAAATGTATTTGATATAGAGGATATGTTGCCTGTCACTATACAGAAGCCACTTACTCCTCCTGCTCCAGCTGTTGTCGCTCCACCTCGTGTGATCGCACCTACAATTGTAGTGGTTGAAAAAACAGATGTCCCAGATTTTGATCTAGTTATTCCTGATGGTACAACTGATGAGCCAATTGCACCTATTGTAGCTGCTGAACCAGAGAAGGTAGATGAGGAGATTATTCATGTCCGTGCTGAAGTACAACCTGCTTTCCCAGGTGGAACAGCTGCTATGATGAAGTTCTTGAGAGACAATATTAAGTATCCTTCTGTTTGTTCGGATGCTGGAATTCAGGGACGTGTGATTGTTTCGTTCGTGGTTAACAAGGATGGTTCAATCGAGCAGGTTGAGGTGCTTAGCGGTGTACACGAGAGATTAGATGCTGAGGCTGTACGTGTGGTTAAGATGATGCCGTCTTGGACTCCAGGTATGATGCAGGGTCACGCTGTTCGTACAAAGTTCAATTTGCCAGTATCATTCCGTATGGCTACACGCTAATGTTTGATAAAGAATATTTTTGTAGAGCGGTGAGTAATCATCGCTCTTTTTTTTGTGAAAGATTAAATTCATACGGGCAAGTTTGAAACCTGCTCCTACAAAATCATTGATGCCATATTTCGAATTTCACATTTATATTCCTAATTTTGTAATCCGGATTTAGCATTTAATTCATGGCAGAGAAGAAAAAATTAGAGTGGGCTCAGTCGTTGAGAGGTGTCGGTGCACTATTGGTGGTGTTCTGTCATCTGTGGCTAGCTATTCAGGAGGTATATGGAGTGGAAAACTCCTTTTGTGATTTTATGACTATGGATGTGCTCGACGCTGGCAAAATCGGTGTGAGCATCTTCTTTTTCCTATGTGGATATTTTGTTGTGAGTGTAAAAAGGAAGTCGACAAAAGACTTCTGGTGGGGCCGCTGCAAACGATTATTTCCAACCTATTGGTTCTCCATCATCTGTGCCATTGCTTTTCTTGGCACCGTCTTCTCGGCGGAAGGAATACATATTCTTAAAGATACATTCTCATGGAAGGCTATTGCCGCCAATTTCACAATGCTGCAGATGTTTTTCCGTCAGCAGGATATTCTTGGCTGTTACTGGACTTTGCCTATTGAGTTGATTATTTGCGGAATGTTCACTGTCTTCAGAAAACGATTGGATAATGAGAATGTGGTGACAGGATTGTTTGGTGCGACTGTTGCCGCAACACTTTTGATGGCTGCCGCACGTGGATATGCCCACGTCAAATTGCCTGTGGCTCTACCGTTGTTGGCTATCACGTCGCTACTAGGATACTACACAAGAATGTGCGACGATAGTATATTCTCAAGAAAGCGTCTATGGTATCTCTACGCGGTTTTCATCATCGCATTGGTGCCAATCACTCTGATGGCATACAATTTTGCTACAGAACACCAGGAGACGTGGTACCGCTACTTCTTCACTTATTGCGTCGGCACACTACTCTTCATCGGATTCAACCGTTTGAGTGTGGCATGGACTCCAATCACTGTGGTCGGCAATTACAGCTATTCCGTCTACTTGCTTCATGCCGTCGGCTTTAATTTCGCTTTGAGATTATGGGGCGGAGAGATGAACGCTCTATCGATGACGGTGGTTTGTTTGATTTTTATCGCGTTGTTCAGCGTGGTTGCATATCAATGTGTTGAGAAAAGGATAAAATAATGGGAAATAAAGCATTCAGTTCGTTCGTCGACTTTATGACGAAACATACTTCGGCATTCATTATTGCGATTGCCATCATCACAATGTTCGTTCCAAGCCTGTTCACATGGGTTCACGGCTTGACACAAACGTTGCTCCTCGGCTTCATTATGCTAACGATGGGTTTGACTCTATCGTTGAATGATTTCAAGATTCTTCTTTCACGTCCGGTAGATATTCTGATTGGAACATGTGCACAGTTTACAGTTATGCCATTGGTGGCGTATACACTTTGCAAAGTGTTTGGATTGGATAATCAGCTTGCGATCGGAATCATTCTTGTGGGATGCTGTCCGGGTGGAGTGTCATCGAATATCATGAGTTACTTGTGTAAAGGCGACGTCGCTTTTTCAGTCGGTATGACAACCGTTTCGACATTATTGGCTCCAGTCGCCACACCGTTCCTTGTGTTAATGTTGGCAGGAGAGCGTGTCGACGTGGATGCTCCGAGCATGTTCTTGAATATCTTGTATGTCACGATACTTCCGGTGGCGATTGGTTTTGCGATCAACCATTTCTACGGAGGAAATGAGAAGTTTGAGGAGACAAAGAAAGCGATGCCTGTCTTCTCAGTTTTAGGCTTGGCATGTATTGTAGGAGGCGTGATTTCAGCCGTACATCCGCACATCGTCAACGGTGGTTTGGAATTATTGGCGTTGACATTCTCGGTGGTGTTCTGCCACAACACATTAGGATATCTGATCGGCTATAGTGTCGGCACTCTATTCAAATTCTCGAAAGCGAAGAAACGCACTGTCTCAATCGAGGTTGGAATGCAGAACGCCGGACTTGCCACAGTGTTGTCGTCGACATTCTTCATGGCGACAAATCCATTAAGCATTGTGCCATGTGCTATCTCTTGTGCCTGGCATTCAATCTCAGGAACGATTTTAGCTAATTTGTTTGCGAGAAGGGACGAGAAAACTAATTCATAATGCATAATTATGGAGGTTATATTGCACTACTACAACTAAGTCAAACAAACTTAAATAATGGTATGCAACAAAAAACGAGTGTAGAATTACACTCGTTTTTTTGTGTGCTTGCACATTTCCCAAAAAATATAACTTCGTGTCCTTCAAAATCTTTGATTTTCTTAACTACGCAATGCCTTTAATTTGAATTCGCTAGTCTTTTAAGCAACCAATAGGCACTACATAAACGCCATCCGGACGACGGTAGGCATATTTACCTTTTCCTACAAGTACCATCATGAAAGAAGGGTTTGGCATACGTGTAGAGTCAATTTTATTTGCAAGAGATTTAAGATTGGTAGCTCCCTCCTCAATTCTAGTTTCTCCACCAAGTTTCACCTCAATAAGAGCATAAGTGCCGTTTCTTCTATGCAGAACAGTGTCACATTCTAGTCCCGTACTGTCACGATAGTGGTAGAGTTTGCCATCCAAAGCTTCCGCATAGACACGAAGGTCTCTGACAGCCATAGATTCTAAGAGCAGTCCGAAAGATTCTAAATCGTTTATAAGGTCATTCGGTCCGATTCCGAGAGAAGCGGTTGCGATGCTTGGATCCACAAAATATCTTGTATCACTTGTGCGTATAGCTGCTTTACTCCTAAGGTTAGGATTCCATGCCTCAAGGTCTTCAATGACAAAAAGTTTTTTTAGAGCTTTGATATAGTCTGCAACAGTATCCTCATCCAATGTATCAGTGTCATTACTTTTCATGTCTGCCTTGAATGTGGCATATGAGATTTGAGCTGCAGTGTTTCTTGCGTATGAGCGCATTAGTCTACGCACTCTCTGTGGATCTCGTCGAACTCCGTCCACTCTCTGGATGTCATAGTCAATAACAGAATCAACATAGTCAAGTGCCTGGTCAAGAGCAATCTCTTTGTTTTTCAAAGTGACGGCGGCAGGCCATCCTCCACGGCAAATTAAGTATGCAAGATCCTCAATTTCAAGATTGCAGTCTTGCACCTGCATTTCTTTACCTGCAAAAAGTTCCCTCAGGCTTACACTGCCATTAGACTCTCCCGATTCATACAAGCTCATGGGACGCATACGTATTCTCCCAATACGACCAGTTCCACTATGTGTCGTTTCCATAGCTTCAGGCAAAACAGAGGAACCAGTAAGTATGAATTGGGACGGTTCTTTTCGCTTGTCAACTGCATTGCGAATAGAATCCCAAAGTGGGGGGATTGTCTGCCATTCATCTATAAGTCTCGGAGTTTCTCCATCAAGCAATTTTTTGGAACTTATCTCCATCATGATTTTGCTCTCTTTAAGGATTTCACTGTCTCCAAGATCCAATATGCTTTTGGCTTGAATTGATGCAGTGGTAGTTTTGCCACACCATTTTGGCCCTTCAATCAAAACAGCACCCTTACCAGCTAACTTTCTTTCAAGCAATATGTCTGCTATGCGATTTTTGTACATTTTATATAAACCTTTATTGCATGCAAATTTAATAATAAATATATAGTAATTAACAATAAAGGGTTATTTTTCGGTCGTTTGTAGTCGTTTTGTTCGGTTGTTTGTAGATGTTTTGTTCGGTCATTTGTAATTATGATTGATTTAAAATCTCTTTATATTGGGCATCCTTGCACATTTCCCCAAAAAATCCCTAATTATGCATTATGAATTATACATTATGAATTGACTGTATAAATCGTCTGTGATGGGAATGCAAAATTCAGACCTGCTTCATTGAATCTTCGTAAAATTTCCATGTTGACATCGTTCTGTACTTGCAGTTTGTCGACATCGATTGCTTTCTTCTCTTCGAACTCTTTATTTACTCCGTTTTCTTTTCTTTTGACCATCGTTGTGGTGACTCTTTTATGCTTTATATAGTAAATGAAACGGATGCCGAGCGAAAAATCGCCGAAGGTTAGAAAATAAGTTTCAGGATTGATGACATCCTCTTCCTTTTCCGCTATATCCTTTAGAATTTCCTGAGCCTCTTTCATTTTGTCGACGGGAGTATCGTAAGTCAACCCCAGTTCAAGGATGATTTTCTTTGCTGGAGCCCTTGAGATATTCTCGATGATGCTGTTTGTAACCTGCGAGTTTGGAATCACAATTTCTGTCTTGTCGTAGGTCTTTAGGCGGAATGAACGCATGCCAATCTCGCATACTGTACCTGCGTAACCATTGATGTTGATTCTATCACCGGCTTTGAAAGGGTGGTCGGTGAGAATAGTGAATCCTCCGAAGAAATTCGACACTGAGTCCTGAGCTGCCATGGCAAGAGCCAAACCTCCGATTCCAAGACCGGCAATCATGGCAGTGATATCGTATCCCGCATTGTTTAGGGCCATGACGACTCCTACTCCCCAGATGAATGTCGCCACGGTCTTACGTAGGACAGGGAACACCTGTTTGTCCATATCCTTTGAGTTCTGCATTTTCGGACGCAGATAGTTATCCATCAATGATATCACGGTTCTTGCTAAAAACCAAGTGATGTTGATGATGACAAGGAAAGTGTAGAGTTTAGAAGTCCAGTCTGTTATAGCTTCAGGTAGTGTGAGATGTTTGGCCGCTAGGTAGCTGCCGAACAGAATGATGGCAAAAACAAACGGCTCTTCAAACATGTCGACAAGAATGTCGTCCAGTTTTGTGGTAGTCTTCTTAGCAACCCTTTTTACAAATTTTCTGATAACCCAATAAGTCATCTTGGCAATGAAACCTGCTCCTGCCATATAAAGGATTGCAATCCCCCATTGTATGAGAGTGTTGCCGTAAATAGTTGCCTCCAATAATTTATTCATGTTCTCGTCTTCGTTTTTACTTTTTTGTCATACAAAGTCGGAACCCGACCTCGTAATTTCTATTTCCTGGCAGAAAATGGTATGATGACCTACAATAATCGTCCAAGAAATCCCAACCTCCACCTTTGAATACGTAAGGATTTCTACCTCCATCATCTACCAAAGGATCGGTTTGTGGCTCTCCGGTGTAGAAATTGAATTCGTCTGCACACCATTCCCACACATTACCGCTCATATCGTAAAGTCCAAGTTCGTTGGGCTTTTTCATGCCGACAGGATGAGTGCCATGGTCTGGCTTATTGCTTTCAAAAGTGGCGTTGCCTGCATACCATGCCACCTCTCCAAGGCTGTCGCTGCCGGCGTAAAGATAGCCGTTCGACTTGTTCCCTCCCTTGGCTGCATATTCCCATTCTGCTTCTGTAGGCAGACGGAATTGTTCGCCGGTAATTTCATTCAGTTTTTCTATGAATGCCATAGCATCATGCCATTCAATCTTGTCCACTGGCTTGTTGTCTCCTTTGAAGCGGCTTGGGTTTGTCCCCATCACAGCATTCCACAAAGCTTGAGTGCATTCCGTCTCCGCAAGATAGAAATCTTTGGTCAGTGTCACCTCATGAGGCGTCTCCTGATGACTCAATCCGTACGTGTCGCCATCGATCATTCCCATTGAGAATTTTCCCGCGTCAACTTTTATCATATTGAATGATACTCCATTGACATTGAACGACTTCGTCTCTGTTGTCATGAAACTGATGTCGACTATATCGTTGACATCGAAAACATCAGTGGTGCCATCTTTTTGAAGGACATACATCTTCTTTTGTGCGAAGACATTAGCCACGACAGCTATGCAAATTAATTGTAAAAATACTCTTCTCATGTTTGTTTCGGTAAGAACGTTAATGCGTCTATTTTGTTGCAAATTTAGTGATTATTTGATGAATTTTGGAAACGTAACAGAAAAGATAGGCGTCTTTTGATAAAAGATACTATAGCTTTTGGCAAATTTACACGAATTCATTACTTTTGTGGTCTATATTTATTGCGATATTGAATGTCAGATTCTAATATTTGCGAATACTTGTAATGAAAATTTAATGATACCAATATGAAGAAATTCGTACTTGCTGCAGTTGGGGTCAGCTCATTGGCATTTGTTGTCAATGCTGAGAAATATTTGACCGTAAAGGACAAAGAAGGAAAATTCTCACAAATAGAAGTTGCAAAAATCAAAAACATAGAGTTCTTGGAAGCTGAAGAAGCTAAACTTGTTGATGGCGTTTCTGTAAGTGGAAAAGTAGGAGATTATAATTACGTTGACCTTGGATTGTCAAGCGGTTTGAAATGGGCTGTTTGTAATGTAGGAGCCCAAAAGCCTAGTCAGTCGGGTTCTTATATCTCATGGGGTGAGACTGAATCTAAGGATAGTTATTCTGAACACACTTATAAGTGGTACGATTATAATGACACTTATGATTATACAAAGTATATATTGTATAGTCACAAAAATATTGTTGATGGAAAAAGCGTATTGGAAGCAGATGATGATGTGGCATCAGTGAGAATGGGAGAAGATTGGAGAATGCCAACTGATGAAGAATACGAAGAACTGATTGCCGGTTGTAATTGGCAATGGACTAACGATTTCAAAGGCACAGGTGTTAAAGGAAATGTTGGAACCAGTAAAATCAATGGCAATTTCATTTTTTTCCCTGCTTGTGGCGAGTATAATTATGATTTTCTGTCGGGTCGCGATGGTAACTATTGGACTTCTTCAGTAGACCCGGATTATTATGGCTCAAATGCTCGTATTTTTGCTTTTGATGGTGACAAGACTGGCATATATAGTAGCCATCGTGTATTTGGACTTCCTGCGCGTGGAGTGTCAGGCCCACGAGTTGTAAGTAAAAAGTATTATGTTGTGACTTACTACAAAGCAGACAGCACTATCATATTGTCTCAATCCGTGGAAGAAGGAGGATCAGTTATCTGTAGCAATGCACCTCAATTGAACGGGTATGATTTTGTCGGATGGAGTGATTCCTCGTTTACTGACGTCCATTCCGACTTAAACATCTATGCACAATATGAAGTAGAATACATACCGGATGGTGTGACTGTCAGTGGAAAGGTGGCAGGATACGAATATGTCGACTTAGGCCTTAAAAGCGGAACACTATGGGCAACATGCAATGTAGGTACTGAAGATCCATTTAGCTATGGAGACTTTTTTGCTTGGGGAGAGACTACTGTTAAGAGCTCATATGTTAGTAGCAATTATAAGAAAGAAGGAAAATATTCAGTGGCGGCAGGAGACACTGTTTTGGTTGCCGAAGATGATGCTGCAACTGTAAATTGGGGAGATAAGTGGCGTACTCCAACTCATGAAGAATTTGTAGAGTTGGCTAATGGATGTGTTTGGAAAATAGCAGAAGACTTTGGAGGCAAAGGTATTGCCGGAATGGTAGGAATAAGTAAGACTAATAAAAACGTCATTTTCTTGCCTTTTAGTGGATATGCTAAGTCTGTTGTAGAAAGAGAGGGAACTGCTGCTACTTATTGGACAAGTACACTAGGATATGATGGAACTTATGCATATAGCGCGGCTACTTATTTTGCTAGTATTTCAAATTCGTTTCGTTTTGTTCAGGTGAACTGGGGTAGCCAGGATATGGGACGAAATGTCCGTGGCGTAGTTAATAAGTAAGAAAATATAGAATTATATTTTGTGATATATGACAAGCCGTTTTGGAGAGACCCTCTAAAACGGCTTGTTTGTTATATAAGTGCTCTTTGTTAGAAGCTTGTTTAAGCTCTTTTGCCTTTATGGAGTTGTGAAATCGCATGACATGTCTGACGACTTTATCCACAATTTGCAATTTATGGTTGTTGATAATTTCTTATGCTGAAAAACACAATTTTTCGCAAAAAGTGGCAAAAAAAAGAACATCCAATACAAAAAAGCAGTAATTTTGTAGCAACAACAACAACAAACTAAAAAACAACAATGGAGAACAGACCTTTTAAAGTTTTCTCTGGTACAAATAGCAAGTATTTGGCTGAGGAAATCTGCGCACAATTGGGTTGTCCGCTTGGTAAGTGCAATGTACAGCACTTTGCTGACGGTGAATTTGGCGTAAGCTACGAAGAGAGTATTCGTGGTAACTATGTGTTTATCGTTCAGTCTACATTCCCTAATGCTGACAATTTGATGGAGCTTCTTCTTATGGTAGACGCAGCTAAGCGTGCTTCTGCTTACAAGATCGTAGCTGTAATCCCTTACTTCGGTTGGGCTCGTCAGGACAGAAAGGATAAGCCAAGAGTTGCTATCGGTGCAAAGCTTGTTGCTGATATGCTTGCAACTGCTGGTATCGATCGCCTTATCACTATGGACCTTCACGCAGATCAGATCCAAGGTTTCTTCAATATTCCAGTTGACCATCTATACGCTTCTTCTATCTTCTTGCCTTACATCCAGAGCATGAAGCTTGAGGATTTGACTATCGCATCTCCAGATGTTGGTGGTTCTAAGAGAGCTAACTCTTACGCTAAGTATCTTGGTGTGCCAATGGTACTTTGCCACAAGAGCCGTGAGAAGGCTAACGTTGTCAGCGAGATGACTATCATCGGTGATGTTAAGGGTAGAAACGTAATCATCCTTGACGATATGGTAGATACAGCTGGTACTCTTACTAAGGCTGCTGACCTTATGACTAACGGTGGAGCAAAGAGCGTTCGTGCTATCGTTTCTCACCCAGTCATGAGTGACCCTGCTTCTACTCGTGTTATGGAGTCAAGCTTGGAGGAGATCATCTTCACTAACTCTATTCCATTCCACAAGTCTTGCAAGAAGGCTAAGGCTTTGAGTGTTGCTCCATTGTTCGCCGACACTATCCGCCGCGTGCTTGACAATGAGTCAATCAGCGAGAATTACCTAGTTTAATACTCGTAGAGACGCACGGACGTGCGTGTCAAGATTTAGGTTTTGAAAATATCGTTATGATATACATAGGGACGCGAATCTTTTTTCGCGTCTCTTTTTTAATTTTTAGACGCAATGAAAATCCTCCTCATCACTCCGCCGCTTACTCAGCTCAATACTCCGTATCCTGCCACTATGGTGCTTAAGGGTTATTTGAATACTCTTGGCCATCAGGTGGATCAGATGGATCTCGGTATCGAGCTCGTCGACCGCATCTATAGTAGAAAGGGATTGACTGAAATCTTCTCCTATAGCGAGAAAAAGCGTAAGGATGAGGCAATGCAGTTTATCTTCGACGGACGTGAGGATTATATCAACTGCGTGGATACGGTGATGCGTTTCCTTCGTGGAAAGGATCAGACTATCGCCGGAAGAATTGCAAGCCATACTCTGCTTCCTGAAGGTCCTCGTTTTGAGAATCTTATCGACACGGAGATGGCTTTTGGTCTTGCAGGAAAGAGTGATGAGGCTCGTTATCTGGCGACTAAATATATTGAGGATGTGGCCGACTATATTCGTGAGACGGTATCTCCACACTTCGACCTTGTCCGTTATGCGGAGCATCTTGGCAGCTATGCTCCGAAGTTTGATAAAGTCGACAAGTCGCTCCAGGCTCCATTATATCTCACTGATGAATGGATGCTTCAACTGCTCGACGAGAAGATCAAATCGTGTGAGCCTCAGTTGATCGGTTTGTCTATTCCTTTCCCTGGATGTCTGTATGCGGCTCTTCGTTGTGCGCAGTTCGTCAAAAAGAATTATCCTAATGTGATTGTTACTGCGGGTGGAGGATATCCCAACACTGAGCTTCGCCAAATTTCTGACGCGAGATTTTTCAGCTACGTCGACTATATGACTCTCGATGATGGTGAGTTGCCGTTGAAACGTCTTTGCGAATATCTTGAAGGTAAGTCTGATGCCGACAAGTTGGTGAGAACTTATTATCTTGACTCCGACAGGGAAAAGATTCTATATAGCGGTAATGATCAGGAGAATGTAAAGTTTGCCGACACCGGTATCCCAGATTTCAGCGGACTCAAACTAGATCTGTACATCTCCACTACAGAGGGAAGCAATCCTATGCATACTCTATGGCAGAGTGGAAGATGGAATAAACTTGTGATGGCTCACGGATGCTATTGGGCTAAGTGCGCTTTCTGCGATGTGACACTCGATTATATTCGCAGATACGATGCTCCAAGTGCAAAACTTGTGGTTGATCGTATGGAGAGTATTATGAATCAGACAGGAGAGAGTGGCTTCCATTTCACCGATGAGGCTATGCCGCCACGTTTGCTGAAGGAGGTGGCTCAGGAGCTTAAGGATAGAAAACTAACGGTTAGCTATTGGGGCAATATCCGTTTTGATAAAACCTATACAGCGGAATTATGTGAGATGCTGTCAGAAAGTGGAATGATTGCTGCCAGTGGAGGACTTGAGGTGGCGAGTGATCGTCTTCTGAAACTGATGAGAAAGGGTGTGACTATCGAGCAGACCACATTAGCTTGCAAACATCTTACTGACGCTGGCATCATGGTCCACACATATTTGATGTATGGTTTCCCTACTGAGACATTCCAGGAGTGTATCGATGCACTTGAGGTGGTACGTCAACTGTTTGCCAATGGATTGGTGCAATCTGCGTTCTGGCATCGTTATGCGATGACGGTGCATAGTCCAAGCGGACAAAATCCGAAAGAATTTGGAGTCAAGAAAGCCAAGTGTGCCTGCAACTCCTTTTGCAACAATGAAATCCCATTTGAGGAGGAAATCGACTACGACAGTGAAAAGATGGGAGAGGGACTACGTTTCGCCACCTACAACTATATGCATGGCGTCGGATTCGATTATCCGTTGAGCCGATGGTTCAAGATGAAGATTCCACGCACCACTGTTCCGTCGAATCTGATAGAAAAAATCATTAGAAACGACAGATAAATTATCGATTTTGATGATTTGTCATATCTAAAATTCACTTTTCCGGCATAAAAATTTGCAAATACAGAAAAAAGCATTACTTTTGCACTCGGTTTTCAAGACCGATGGTTCGCTAGCTCAGCTGGTAGAGCACATCCCTTTTAAGGATGGGGTCTTGGGTTCGAGCCCCAAGCGAGCCACCGATAGTGAAATTAGACAAGGCAGTTGATTTTTCAGCTGCCTTTTTTGTTGTATTACAGAATTAAAAAATGTTAAGAATATTTATATATGAAATGATTTTTTTTTAATTTTGTGCTGTTTGTTTGATGATGTTGAGGCTGATGATATAATATAAACGTATAAACAATTTTTGAATGGGAAAAAATTTACTAATGCATCAAGAGCTCATTTCAAAGAAATGGCTTAGTGCGAAAAATTATTTGTTGGCTTTGTCCATGATGGCTGGAGTGCAAACAAATGCTTCTGCACAATCTTCAGAAGATGATTTGCCAGAGTGTAAAATGTGGGCTTATAGGAACGATTATTTAGCTGGTACAGATAAAAAATCAAATTACATAACTGATTATTTTGAAGAATATGGCATCTCTTTTGAAGTGAATAAGGGTATGTATTCTCAGTTCGGTTCAGATTTAAGGGGATTTTTTGGAAAGCCTGTAATTTTTGGCAATGCTGTTTTAGAGGAATCTGATTGTTTGTTCCTTGAAAATCCAAATGGCATTATTTATACTTTAGGATATCTTCCTGTTGAGGAGATGAAGGGGAAAGCGTATCGTTATAAAATGCGAGTCTATATCCAAGCACCTGAATATTGTGCTAAATCAGTTGCACAAGCATGGGTAAATGCTTCTATTGGAGTCAGAACAGAATTCCCGTCTTCAGAATATGATATCCTTGGAATAAAGGCATACGATTCAAATGACAATTTGTTGGTAGGTGAGGATAAAGCTATTGATGGTGTCGTATCCAAAGCCGCTTCTTTAAGTGATGGCGGATCTTCTGTTGAATTATCTAAATTGTTTAATTTAGATAGTGTTGCATTAGGAGACATAATTCGTTTGGATGTTGAAATTTCTGGAAAGTTCCCAGAAGAGGCTGGTTCTCTAGAGTCTTTCAAATTATCACCTGTGTTATCACAATTTGAATGCACTAAGGCAGCTGTTGAGTGTATTGCAGCAGAGTATGAAGCTTACTGTATATCTTCTACGACTGCATGCAAAGGAGAATATGTCACTGCTCATGCTGCAGGATTTCAACAGAATTCAAGTTATGAATGGTATAAGAAGGATGGCAACGATTGGGTGAAATTAGAGGATGTTAGTGGAGAGGGAGATGGATATGGAACTGTTGAAATTCTTGTGGAGAAAGCAGGTGCTGCCCGTTACAAGGTTGTGGTAAGTAACGAATTGGCTTTTGTTGGAAAAAGAGAGCTTGAGTTTAATATATATGGAATGAATTGTGGCTGTAATGACGACTCGATTATAAAGGCTAAGATTTTTGATCATGGCACAGACTTTAATCCAACTGGATCTAATACAGGTGATTTGGATAAAGATGTTGAGAATAAATTTGTGGAGAATGACATCATATTCTCAAAAGGAGATTGTGATTACACTATCACATCGGATGAGAATGAGAACTACTTTATGAATGTCGTTAATCCAAATGCTCGTATTGCTAAATTTGAGATTCCTTTTGATCGTTATGCTGGTAAGGGGTATCGCTTTGCTATGAGTGCATATTTGGAGCCTACTTGTATGTTTGACAAAAATGCTAAGATTGTTATCCGAACAGTAAGCGGTTTGCAAAAAGAGCCTAGTATGATAGTCTCGGCTTATGATGAAGTTACTGGTGAGTTTTTAGGTGTTACAAGAGGATCTCTTCAAGGCGATTGTGTTGTTTATCTAAGCAGTTTGTTAAAAGGCAAGGATTTCCCTAAAACAGACACTGTATATCATCGTTTGCGTTTTGATGTGGAATATTATGGAATGGTACCAGATAAGGCTAATGGATTGAGAAGCGAAAATGTGACTATAGAAGTGTCTCAATTCCCTTGCTCAACCTTCTCAATAGACTATATGGATTTTGAATTGAGCGATGTTTTGATTGGTTATGACGTTGTTTGTAAGGGAGAAACGACAACTGCTCATGCAGCTGGATTCCCTATGGGAACTGTTTATACATGGTATGCAAAAGAGGAATCAGGATGGCAGAAGTTGGGTTCTGATATTGACGCATATGATTTGAATATTGATGTTGATTATGTCGGAAGAAAAGAGTTTAAGCTTGTAGCTGATGCTGAGGGTGCTGCACCTGCCATTGTTGGATTCTCTGTTTATGGTAATAATTGCGATTCAATTCCTACAAATGTGAATAGTATAGATACTGATGTAAACGCAGTTGTAAATGTATATACTGTCGACGGAATTGTATTGAAGAATAATGTGAAACTATCTGAGGCATTGATAGACCTTAAGAAAGGATTCTATATCATCGGCAACAAGAAGGTTTACGTTGACAAATAAAAATAGAAATATAAAATGAAATAGGGTCCGCTGCTTTTGTAGTGGACCTTTTTATATTTTATAAATAGTCAATTATATGTTGCTTAAAACAATTATTGAATCCTCTATATGTTTGAGAATATAAATCGACATTTTTTTATGAAAAACGCTTGCATATCTAAAAATCGTGGATTAGCTTTGTATAAGACGATTGAGAGATAATCGTCTTGTAGAAGTGTAGCAAAAAAGGATATTAACACGGGTAGAAAATAATTTGCAGTAATTGCCTCCCGTACAGAAATTGTAAATGATGTAAGCCGACCTACTGTTTAGGTCGTAATCGTAAAAAAACATCTAAACAAAAAGGCATTCTAGACCTAAAACAAAAAATTACTTAAAATCAGAGTCAGATATAATAGGGATTGTATAGATCTCTTGAGATTGTGTCTATTGATTCAATCCGATTATGATTTCAGATTTTGATTTTATCTACATAAACACAGAATCATAATATTAATCCAAAATAAAATCCAATAAAAGAGGCTACTGAGTGATCCGTGGCCTCTTTGCTCGTTTATATGGCTGTGTTGTATTATATATAAAAAGACGCTGCAAAATTCATTGCAACGTCTCTTTATCTATAACGTTAACCGTCAACCGTCAATCATTACGCCATTCTGCTCTTGTAGTCAGTGTAAGTGTATTTTCTTAGCAGTTCCAACTCGCCGTTCAATTTGCGTAGTGCGATCGACGGATGTGTGATTCCGTTGAACATCGTTGTCTTCACTGTTGTGTAGTGGTTCATATCCATGAAGATGATCTTCTCGCCGACTTTCAACTCATGGTCGAAAGTCCAATCTGAATAGAAATCTCCACTTAGGCAACTGTTGCCACCCATCCTGTAGACGTATGGTGTGCTTCTGTCTTCCACCTCACCCAAGATGGCTGGTTTGTATGGCATCTCAAGGCAGTCTGGCATGTGGCATGCAAACGACACGTCCAAGATGGCTGTCTTCACTCCGTGATTCTCCACGATATCCTGCACCTCAGCCACAAGTTCACCTGTCTGCCAAGCAAACGCACTTCCTGGCTCAAGGATGATATGCAAGTGTGGGTGTCGGCTCTTGAATGCTTTCAACACTGAGATCAAATGGTCGGTGTCGTAGTCTGCACGAGTCATAAGATGTCCGCCTCCCATGTTGAGCCACTTGATCTTAGGAAGAAACTCTCCAAACTTCTCCTCTATGATTTTCAATGTCTTCTCAAGCTCATACGATGTGCTTTCGCATAGTGTGTGGCAGTGGAAACCGTCGATACCTGTCAAGTCGGCTTTCTTCAAATTGTCGAGTGTTACACCAAGACGACTGCCTGGTGCACATGGGTTGTAGAGGTCTGTCTCCACAGCCGAGTACTCAGGATTGATACGTACTCCAGCAGAGATTTTTCTACCGTCGACAACAAGTCGATTCTTATATTTCTCAAACTGAGAAAGGCTGTTGAATGTGATGTGAGACGAGCATTTGGCAATCTCATCAAACTCCTTATCTGTGTAGACTGGAGCGTATGTGTGGGCAAGATTCTTCATCTCGTCGACTGCAAGACATGCCTCTGAAAGAGAACTGGCTGTAGTGCAACCGATATATTCACGCACGATTGGGAATACCTTCCACAATGCGAAGGCTTTGAACGCCATGATGATCTCCACTCCTGCACTCTCTGCCACCGATTTGATGAGGCTCAAGTTGGCACGCAAATGTTTCTCACTCACCACGTAACATGGCGACTCGACATCTGTATAGTCTGCTTTATTGTAATTCTTTTCTATCATTCTATTTATGGCCTTTTTAGTTGAGACTTTATAAGTTATAATTTTTCAATCTCTTCAATTGAAAGATTGGTAAGTTTACGGATGATGTCAATATCTACACCTTCTGATTTCATACCTTTGGCCATTTCCAAGCGTTCCTCTTCTCTTCCTTTTCTTTCAGCTGTAGAAAGAACGCTATACCAGTCTCGGAAATTTTTCAAACTCTCCTCGTAGTCGTATCTCTCATTTTTAGAGTAGGCTGCGATTTCTGCCACCTCAAACAGTTTCTTGAAGATACTTTCTGACATTGCTTCCGGTTTGTCTTCCAATCGGTTGAGATTTTTGATTGCGTAAAGCCACTTGTCTATGAATGATTCCAACTCGGATTCATTTTTTCTGAATTTAGGCATCTCAATGAAGATGAAATTCAAATTCTCATTGAAAACTTCGTTGTCATCATCTTTAAGCCTCACTCTTGTAATCACTTTATCAGACTTTTCTTTTGAATCGTCCATCTTGAAGTTAAGAATGCCTATGACGTAGACTGGTGACAATTTATAATTCCAAGAAATATTGTCTCTTAACCCTTTTTGCCCTTGTTCTTGAATGGCAAAAGAAGAATAGTAGAGTGCTCTGTCTTTGAAATGATCTTGCTGTGCTTTTTGCATCTCCACAATGAAATGATTGCCTTCTGCTGTCTGACAATAAACATCGTATATAGCTCGTCTTTCATTGTTGTTGAATCCTAATTTCTCTGTGTTGAGATAAGTTAGGTTGATGATTTCTTTGTTGTCTTTCAAATCAAGCAAAGCATTAAGAAAACTGATCAACAGGTCTTTGTTTGCCTCCGTTCCAAAAAGTTTTTTGAAGGCAAAATCTGTGTAGAAATTTATGTAGCGACTATTCGCTATACCTGGTATGCACATACTTTATTAATTTTTGTTTGTTACTATATTGCAAAGGTAGTCAAATTGTTTGAGTTGACAAAATGAATTTTCTAATCCAGCATTTGGCATTTGCGTAGGAATCCCCCGACTTTCTGAATGTACTCTTCTTTATGGTCGAGATACGAGCGGGCATGCTCCGAACCTTCTCCGTACCACAACTCCTTATAGCCTTTTGTCTTGGCTTCGTATAAGGTATTCACCATGTATGTCGGCACGAAGGTGTCTGCGTCGCCATGGATGAATAGGATAGGGAGTGAACTGCTCTTCACGGCTTCCAATGGGGATACGTCGTGGAAGCACCAACCATATTTGAGATTGCATATTATATCTGCGACGTGAAGTAGAGGAAACGGTGGAATGCCGTACGCGTTGGTGATCTCTTGTGCGAATTCATCCCAACAAGAGGTATAGCCGCAATCCTCCACCGCACACTTGATATTCAGCTCTTTATTCACTTCGTCGTCGGCTACAATCATCATTGCTGTGGCGGCTCCCATTGAAATTCCTGTGATGACGAGTTCCGCTTTTGTCGAGTCGTTTCCGAAGATGTCCTGTGCCGACTTTGCCAAACTAATGGCGATTTTGCTTTCGTAGTAGCCCATGCTGATATGGTTGTCTTCGCTCAATCCTGCGTGGGGCATATCTGGCACGATGATATTGTAGCCGAACAGCTCATTATAGATTCTTGCGATCATCATGATACGCATGGCGTTATCTGTATAGCCATGGCAAAGAATTGCTGTCTTGCCTGTGGGCTGAGGAGCGTAGACGTAGTAGTAGTGCACTTTGGTGTCGCCATCGCGAAGCAGTGTGGAATCTTTCAATGCTCCAGTCGACTGGATAGAATCAAGCCATGGAATCATCTCGGGATATCTCTCTGCCATCTCTTTATGCGACGCTTCTATGTCCTGCCCACGATGCTTCATCGCAAGGTTGGCATCCACGACGTAGAAGCCTATGGCGGTAAGAGCCACAAGCAGAATTCCGAGTGTTATTCCTATGATGATTATTATCTTTTTCAACCTAAAACCTTGTTTTTTGCGACAGTTGCCACAAATTCCTTAACGTATTCTGGTTCGAAATAGGCAACGTCCTCAAATTTCTTTTCGGCATACAATTTCTCGCTCAACTCTACCATGTTCTCAGCGGTAGGGATGATGCCGTCGACGAATTTCGCGTTTGCTCCTGTCAACACACTTTTGCATTTGTCTGAACCGTTTCCGCAGAAGTAAACCTCCTTGCTGCTTAGATAATCAGCATACGAGTTTTCGTCGATGATATCAGCCGACGTTTCGCGAACCTGCTTAAGCTCAGCGTCGAAGAAAGAGGCGTAAACCTCCATACGGCGTGCGTCGATCATCGGGCAAACCAATGCGTCGGATGCTACGGCACCTGTCTTGATTGCTGTGTGGGCGATCAACGCTAGAGTGTCTACAGCAAGAAGTTTCGCATCAGCTCCGAAACAAAGACCTTTTGCCATCGACACACCGATTCTAAGACCAGTGTAAGATCCTGGACCTTTGCTCACGCATACAGCGTCGAGTGTCAAATTTTTCTCCTTCAACACATTTTCAGCCTCCTTCGCATATCCGCCAAGAAGTTTTGCATGGTTCATACCTGAAGGTTCACATGCAGAGTACAAAATCTTTCCGTCGGCCGCCAAAGAGAGCGAACAAGACGATGTAGAGGTCTCAATATTTATGATTGTAGCCATATATTTCGTATTTTTTTTAACAAAAGTACACTTTATACACTAATTAGTTCACTTAAAGAAATTAAAAAGTTATTTTTGCCTTAATTTTAGTGTAAAAATTGAGATTATGGTATTGTCGATGACCGGGTTCGGCCGTGCAATCGGTGAATATGGCAAAAAAAGATTCATCGTTGAGATCAAGTCGCTCAACAGTAAGCAGCTTGACCTATCGGTTCGTATGCCCTCTGTATACAAAGAGAAAGAGATTGAGTTGCGCACGATGATTGGAAATTCACTTCAGAGAGGTAAAGTGGATTTCATGTTGTTTGTTGAGTCGAAGGACACTGAGTCATCTAACAAGATCAACAAGTCGGTGCTTGCATCTTACAAGCGTCAGATTTCTGAGGCTGCAAGTGAGTTGGGAGTAGCAGAGCCAGCAGACTGGATGCCACTTCTTCTTCGTATGCCAGACGTGATGCAGAATGAGCTAGCTGAGATTGATGAGGCTGAGTGGGAAGCTGCAAAGAAGGTAGTCGAGGAGGCTTTGGTAAAGATCGTCGAGTATCGTAAGTGCGAGGGAGTCTCTTTGAAGAATGTGTTCGTGAAGAATTTGGAGGCAATCTCAGCGTTGCTTGCTAGTGTCGAGCCATACGAGAAGAGCCGTGTTGAGACTATCAAGAACAGAATCCGTGAGAGTCTTGCTTCTCTAAATGTTGAGGTCGACAAGAACCGTTTCGAGCAGGAGATGATCTTCTACATCGAGAAATTGGATATCAGCGAGGAGAAGAACCGTCTTACTCACCATATCAAGGCTTTCTACGACACTATGGATATGAAAGACGAGGGTATCGGTAAGAAACTTGGATTCATTGCTCAGGAGATGGGTCGTGAGATCAACACACTTGGATCGAAGTCTAATCAGGCTGAGATGCAGATGATCGTGGTGAAGATGAAGGATGAACTTGAGCAGATTAAGGAGCAGGTGCTTAACGTACTATAATATATGAGTATGAATAACGATAAAATCATTATATTTTCCGCACCTTCTGGTTCGGGCAAGAGCACACTCATCAACCATTTGATGAGCAAGATGGATGTGTTTGAGTTTTCTATCTCAGCCACAAGCCGAGCTCCTCGCGGAACAGAGCAGAATGGAGTGGAGTATTATTTCCTTACACCAGAGGAGTTCAAGCAGAAGATTGCTAACGACGAGTTCCTTGAGTATGAGGAGGTATACACAGACAAGTTCTACGGCACTTTGAAGAGTGAGGTGGAGCGAATTATCAAGGCTGGCAAAGTTGCTATTTTTGATGTCGACGTGAAAGGCGGAATGAACATCAAGAAGTTTTACGGCGACAGAGCAATGTCGGTTTTCATCCAGCCACCAAGCATCGAGGCATTACGTGCGCGTCTTGTCGGCAGAGCAACAGATGCTCCAGAGGTGATTGAGAAGAGAATCGAGCGTGCCGCTTTCGAGTTGACATTTGCAGAGAAGTTTGACAAGGTAGTCATCAACGACGACTTGGAGAAGGCAAAGGCAGATATCGAGAGAGTCATTCTTGAATATTTGGATAAATAATCCTAAACGTACAGACGGATGAAAATAGCATTGTTTTTCGGCTCATTCAACCCCGTTCATATCGGACACGTGGCATTGGCCAATTACGTGGCTGAGTATGGCAACGTGGATAAGGTGATGATGATTGTGTCGCCGTTGAATCCGTTGAAGGCAGGCAACACACTGCTTCCTAATGAAGTGAGATTGAACATGCTTCGTAAGGCAGTGGAAGGATATGATAAGATTGAGGTTTCAGATGTTGAGTTTGGACTTCCGATTCCGTCGTACACATACGATACTTTGGAATATTTGCGACAGTCGCACCCAGAGCATGAGTACATCCTGTTGATGGGAGCCGATAATGTGGAGGTGTTCGACAAGTGGCGCAACTACGATAAGATTCTAGAAAAGTATCACGTCATGGTATATCCACGTCGAGGATACACAGAAGAACTGCCATATAATAATATGAGCAGAATTGAGACTCCGATAATAGAAGTGTCGTCGACATTCATCAGAGAATCGGTAGAGAAGGGCAAAGATGTAAGATTCTTTTTGCCCGGAGGCATCTACGAGGATGTCTGCAGAGAAGTTAGAAAAATGAAAAATATAGAATAAAATGAAAGATAGAATAAGTGAACTTCTTGAAGAGGTTTCCAAGCTATCTGCTGAGAATGCAGAGCAGTTGGAGGCACTTAGAATCAAATATTTGAGCAAGAAGGGAGAAATCTCAGCTTTGTTCAATGATTTCAAGAATGTAGCAGCAGAACAGAAGAGAGAGATTGGTGGACTTTTGAACGAGTTGAAGACAAAGGCTACAGAGCGTATCGCAGAGATGAAGGCTGAGTTTGACGCACAGCAGGCTCAGGCAGATGCTCCAGATGTGACTCGTACACCAGATCCAATCGAGGTAGGTACACGCCACCCATTGTCATTGGTAAAGAATGAAATCGTAGATATTTTCTCACGTATCGGATTCTCTATCGCAGAGGGACCAGAGGTTGAGGACGACTGGCATGTATTCTCAGCTCTTAATTTCCCACCTGAGCATCCAGCGCGTGATATGCAGGACACATTCTTCATCACTCGTGATCCAGATGTATTGCTACGTACACATACATCATCAGTACAGAGCCGTGTGATGACAAGCCAGCAGCCACCTATCCGTGTGCTTTGCCCAGGACGTGTATACCGTAATGAGGCGATCTCATATCGTGCACACTGTTTCTTCCACCAGGTAGAGGGATTGTATATCGATAAGAATATTTCGTTTGCCGACTTAAAGCAGGCGTTGCTATACTTCGCTAAGGAGATGTTTGGAGAGCAGACACAGATCCGTTTGCGTCCGTCATACTTCCCATTCACAGAGCCAAGTGCAGAGATGGATATCTCATGTAATATCTGTGGTGGAGTAGGATGTGCATTCTGCAAGAACACAGGATGGGTAGAGATCCTAGGATGCGGTATGGTGGATCCAGCAGTGTTGGAGGCATGTGGTATCGACAGCAAGGTATATTCAGGATATGCGTTCGGACTAGGAGTTGAGCGTATCACAAACTTGAAGTACAGAGTCAAGGATTTGCGTATGTTCTCAGAGAACGACGTAAGATTCCTTGAGCAGTTTAAATCAGCATATTAATAGAAGTTTAACATAAACAGGAAATTTATGTCAAAAGAAACAGAAAGCCAGAGCTCGCAGTACAATATTATTGCAGCAGGAACAAAGATGACAGGTGACATCACTTCTGATACAAACTTCCGTTTGGACGGACAGATTAACGGAACTTTAAAGTGTAGAGGAAAGGTAATCATTGGTCAGAATGGTGCAATGGAAGGCACATTGGAGTGTATTAATGCGGAGATCCTAGGTAAGTTTACAGGTAAGCTTATCGTTACAGAGGCTCTTCAGTTGAGAGCAACATCAAAAATCGAAGGAGAGATCAAGACAAAGATATTGTCAGTTGAGCCAAATGCTAAGTTCACAGGTACATGTGATATGAGCACAGGAAACCCTCAGCCTCAGAATCCACAACTTAAGAAATAATTCGTTCAAAACGATTTATATTCAAAAAAGGCGTTGCATTGCAACGCCTTTGTGTGTTTAAATGGGAACGTAAATTTCCGTAAAATGATTCGAAAAATTTCCCAAACACGTAACCATGTCTTCCGATATTTAACGTCTAAAGACGTAGCCCTATTTTATGCTGAGGAAATATTAATTTATCCCGTAGGGATTGAATGTTGGTAGAAAATGAGGATTGTTCCTACCCCCAATGCACTTGTGCGAGCCCGTAGGGCGAGCGGATTAAAAATGAGCATGTTTGGACAAATCGTTTACCTTCTTGAGAATTCTATATAGATATTGTCTTCTGTATATGAGAAATTCTTTCGTGCCTCAATCATTAGAATTTCATAGATGTCGTCAAGACTCCAATACTCGGTGATGTATTCCGAGGTGTATATCCTGTCGATCACACTATATTTGTCTTCTCCTGGATATCTCAACTCTACTATGAAATCAGCCAACGTGCTTTTGATACTCTCTTCACTCACGTATTCATGACTCTTAAGAAATTCTTCAATCTCCGCAACGACGTCCAATCCTTTGTCTGTAACGTAAAGCAGATGCATTAGTTTCGTGTCGGTGTCTGTTTCCTGAAACTCATAACAGCATGAATCTACGTATGCTTTTATATTACATCCAGGTAGTTGGATTTGTTTGCTGTTGATAGGGTAGAATGCTTTTTTGCTAATTCGATTTTGTTCCATATATTTATGTATTTGTAAATTCAACGCAAATATATTGCAAAGGTGTGCCAAATTTGGGCGTTGGTTTGCGAAAAGCATAAAAAAACGGAACACAGATTTCTCTGTATTCCGCTATGGTATAGGTATTCCCTATTTGAACAATTCTGAATGGCTTCCTACTCGTTCAACATAAATTGCATCTGTGTCTATCCATATTAGAAGAAAATCATTTCCTACATGACATTCCATACAATCTTTATAGTTTCCTGTTAGCATGTGTGGACGATATTTTGCATCTAGGGTTCCTCCTGAAGCTAATGTAGTTAGGACTTCATATAAATCACGCATTTTATCAAGATCATTGCGGTATTTTTTTAGATCTTTTTTTGCTTTCGTGGAATAGCGGACCTCCTTCATTCTGCTTCGTCAATACTATTAAGGAAATTGTCAAAACTACTCATGTTAAGAGTGCCAGCATGTTTGCCTTTTCTCGTTTCTTCTATGGCTTGCTTAGTCTCTTCGTTAGGCGTATTATATAAAGCTTCTATTAAAAGACTTTCTACATAATTGTTCAAACTACGATTGCATCGCTGGGCTTGAATTTTCAAATCTGCAAGGAGCTTTTCACTCAAACGAAAAGCTGTTTGTTTTCTTGTGACTACTGCTTCCATGTTATATATATGTTATACATTGTAGTGCAAATGTATAACATTTGTTTAATAAATCAAACATGATATAATAAAAAAGCGGAACACAGTTTTTCTGCATTCCGCTATGGTATTGAAATTGTAAATTAGATTACAACATCATTGCGACTTTCTTCTCTACAGCATCTTTGATAAAGGCATTGATAGAAATACCTGCTTTTTTTGCCAACATTGCCACTTGGCTATGTATGGACGGGGTTAATCTCACATTCAAAGAACCTGAGTATGTCTTTTGTGGTTCAATCCCATGTTCTTCACAAAAAGCAAGATAATCATCTACTGCTTCATGAAATGCTTTTTTCAGTTCGCTGACACTAGCACCTTCGTACGTCACTACACTTCCAATCCCTTCTAGTTTTCCGAAAAAAACATCGTCTTCTTCGCTAAACTCGACATGCCCTATATAGCCTTTATAACTCATTGTGTTCATATTCTGATATTTTTTTATTTTGCAATCCTCATTTTGTACAATACTATATAATCACCACAAATTTTAGAGCTTTCGTTTTAGCTTTAACGTGTGATTTTTAATTCTTCTAATCGGTTCTTTTTCTTCGGTGATCTGATTGCTCTTAACCAAGATTACTTCTTTTGAATTCACTTGGACGTATTTTAGCAAGTCCTCAAATGATGAAAATTCTGTCTGTTTCATATAAAAACGTGTTACTAATTTTTTTGTGTTTGCAAATATAACCATTTTTTCAATTGAAAATACATATTTCCCAAAATCAAAAAGGCAATTATATACGAGTTGTCCAACTCACGCTTTTTCTTTATACGCTCGCCCTCCGGGCTCGCGTTGGGAGGTGAGTTAGGGCGTTCCGCCCTTAACAATCCTCAGTTTTGGACAACTGCAAAATCAAAAGATCCTACGATCATGAATTTGATCTATAGTACAAATTCAAACCGTAGAATCTTAAATATGGATTCTCCAATCTGTCGGCTTGTACCGACAATTACGAATTATGCATTACGAATTATGAATTGAATCAGCTTCTCTCCACACTCTTCACTCCCTTGATCGCCTTGATCTTCTTCATCATGTTATCCACCTGTTGTAGATCGTTGACAAGCAATGAGATGTGACCTTGGAATAGTCCGGCGACACTATCCACAGAGATTGAACGCATCGAAATATTGCTTTCCTTCTGAATCAGCGAAGTGATGTTTGTGACGATTCCCAAATCATCGTTTCCGATGACTCTCAACGTGCAGACGTATTGGCTGCCTTGCTTGCCACTCCAACGTGCTTTGACGTAGCGGTAACCGAAGCGTTGGATCATCATCGGTGCGTTCGGACAATCCTTACGGTGGATCTTGATTCCTCCCTGTGAAAGAATGAATCCGAAGATGTCGTCGCCATAAATAGGATTACAACATTTCGCAAGCGAATAGTCGATGCCTTTCAAATTATCATCAATTGTAAGCACGTCGTCTTTCGATTTGTCGTCTGATGTAGTCTGGTGATGCTCGAAATCCTCCGCACTCTTGATCTCGTAACCCAATTCTGGATGCAACTCCTTGTCTACGATTTCTGTGTAGACATCACGAATCTTGGCTACATCAAGTTTCTCCTCTACGATATCATTGTAGAATTCTGTCGCAACCTTATATCCTAAACGTTTGATTGTCTTTGCCAAAAACGACTCTTCAAGATCAATCTTCCAGTTCTTGAAACGACGGTTGATCATCTCTTTTCCAAGCGACGCATTTGAGTTTTCCTCCTCACGCAAGAATGCTTTGATTCTGCTCTTCGCCTTACTTGTCTTGACGATGCTTAGCCACTCTTCCTTTGGCTTCTGCGTGTTGCTTGTCAACACCTCAAGCTGGTCGCCGTTGTTAACCTCATATCTTATAGAGACGTTCTTGCCTCCAATCTTACCGCCGACACAGTGGTTTCCAAGATTACTGTGTATTAGATAAGCGAAGTCGAGTAGAGTCGCTCCCTTAGGAAGATGCACCAAATCACCATTTGGAGTGAAGATGAAGACCTCCTTGTCGTAGAGGTTCATCTTGAATTCGGAGATGCACTCCTCGTTGGCTACGTCGGGATTCTCAAGAATCTCACGCACGTTGGCCATCCAAGTGTCGAGCATATTCTCGCTCTTGACTCCTTTATATTTAAAGTGTGCGGCAAAACCCTTCTCTGCGATTTCGTCCATACGCTCGGTACGGATCTGCACCTCCACCCACTTTCCTTGCGGTCCCATCACAGTGGTATGAAGACTCTCGTAACCGTTTGTCTTTGGTATTGATAGCCAGTCGCGCAAACGTTTTGGGTTTGGCTGATACTCGTCTGTCACGATAGAGTAGACACGCCAACAGTCGCTCTTCTCCTCCGCCAACTCACTGTCGAGGATGATACGGATGGCGAACAGGTCGTAGACATGCTCGAAGGTAGTGTTCTGCTTACGCATCTTGTTCCAGATGGAGTAGATACTTTTTGTTCTACCTTTGATCGTGAATTTGAAACCAGCATCCTCAAGTTTCTTCTTCAACGGATCGATAAAGTCTGCGATATATTTGTCACGACTGCGTTTTGTCTCATTAAGTTTATGAGCGATCTCACGGTAAGTCTCACGATGCAGACGCTTCATCGACAAATCCTCAAGCTCACTCTTTACTTTATATAGACCAAGACGGTGGGCTAGGGGAGCAAACAAGTAGCTTGCCTCTCTTGCTACACGGTCACCGTCCTCAGAATCTTCAATCGGATTATATTTGCGGATGAGGTAAAGTACCTCGCAGATAAGGATGATGATGACGCGGATATCCTCAGCCAAACTCATTAGCAGTTTTCTGAAGTTTTCATTCTCTACACCGACACGTCGACGATAGAATTCATCCACTTTTTGCTCGCCATGTACGAGTGCGACGATGCTGTCGGGGAATGATTTTGTGATTTCCGCCTCCGACATTATTCCGCATTGTATCATCTCAAACAGGATTTTAGCGACACTCGGACCGCCACCCAAGCTCACCTCGTCGGCAAGGATAAGGGCAGTCTGCACACCACGTTCCATGTGGTCGATCTCCTCTTCCGATACATTATTTGATTTGACTTTCTCCTCGAAACGAGTTATTGCATCGCGCACTGGATTTAGTGCACCAATAGGTAGTTTTTCCTCTGCGATCGACACATATTTGTCGAATCCTATTTTAATTTCGTCCCATCTCAAATTCGTATCCATGCTCATCCTTTTTTGATTTTCCACAAATTTAATCTTAATATTTAACTTTCGCAAACCTACACCAGTGTTATTCTATGAAGTATTGATAAATTATGGCGGGCAGGTTTGAACCCAGCCCCTACGGTCAAATCAGAATTCTAAACCCTCCCGAAAAAGATTCTGTTTTTAAGCGAAATTCTTTATTTTTGCATTATGGCAAATACAGAAAAGACATACAGACACGAACGATTGGGATTGATCACCGTCGTGTGGAAAAGTAACATCCGCAATATAAGGATGAGTTTCAAGAATGAACGTTTCACTATTTCCGCTCCGGAAGGATATCCCATGGCGTCCATAGCTATGCTTATCGATGAGAATGAGCAGAGAATGTTCTCCTTTATTAAAAGACATGAGGCGAGGCGAGAAGAGATTCATGTCGACGAGAACTATGTCCTTGACACCCATTTTGCCATTATGAGAATCGCTTTGACCAATGCCGACGGATGTCGATTGAAGAAAATCAAAACATCTGTAGGGGCAAACCCTTGTGGTTGCCCAACAGACAAAGACGAGATGGTGTTTGAGATGCCACTCAATAGCGATTTCCAAAAACCAGAAACCGTACAGATGGTGAAAGAAGCCTCGTTGGCCGTGCTACGATATGAGGCAAAAAAACGTTTGCCTTTGATAGTAAAAGAGATAGCCGACGCGAACGGATTCAAGTACAGCACCGTCAAGATCAATTCAGCCCAGACAAGGTGGGGTAGTTGCTCATCCAAAGGATCGCTTAATTTCTCATTATATACAATGTTGATGCCATTGCATCTAATACGCAGTGTTGTCGTGCATGAGTTGTGTCATACTATATATATGGATCACGGACCAAATTTCTGGGGCTTGTTCGACAAGACCTACGGAGTGTCGCACAGAATAGTGGATAGACAGATCCGTGCGTTGAAATTGCCAGAATTCTTAAAGAATTAGGAATGAGGATCAATTAAAATGTAGATTGCAAAATGAAATATAGTTTTAAGAAATCGGACATATTCATATACATTATTATAGCCTTTGTGTCGTATCTGTCCAAGCAAGTTATGGATCATTTGCTTGATTCTGCTGATGAAAAGAAGATAGGACAGGAAGCGAATGAACAAAAGCAAGATGATCAAGAAGAGGCGAAGATGCAGGACATCAGCGGAACGATCCAAGGGCACGACTATGTTGATCTTGGATTGAGTGTGAAGTGGGCGACGTGTAATATAG
>JAZUIF010000059.1:0-13184 GCA_045642085.1 Paludibacteraceae bacterium
AATTATTCGTTTGTTTGCTTTCTTTATCAATTCCTCAACAAGAACAAATGCATCAAACATTTGTCCGTCAAAGAAAACACCAAGTTTTTGCTTGAGTGAACCATCGTCTAGACGGCTCAATATATTGTTTATCTTTTCGTCTGTCGCAATTTGTTTTAACTCTACTGCTTCTAGTCGTTGAAATATACCGGCATTAGCAGTGATATACCTTCTCATTGCTACAAATGCATCTATTATTTTAATTGATATCTCAATTGCATAATCACTTTTTAATACAGAAGAAAGCTGGCTGACTCCTTGCTCGGTAAATGCATAAGGAGGTCTTCTAATTCCTATTTTAATTGATTGAATTTCCTGTTCCGACATAAAATTGGAGGTCACAAATTGTGACTTCCAATCATTCCATTCTGATTCCGATAATTGGAACATAAAGTGATTTGGAAAACGTTTTATATTGCGTTTTACTGCTTGATTTAATACCTTGGTTTCAACATTATAAATATTGGCTAAATCACGATCTAACATGATTTGCAACCCTCGTATATTATAAATCTTTTGCTGTATATTTTCCTGAGAATAAAACTGTACATCAGAATTTTCTGATACTGTTGTAATCCTGTTTTCCATTTTGTAAATTTATGTTTATGATAATTTTGCTTGACTATGCATCAATAACAATACAAAATTAATCAAAAAACTAAGCCTAACAATCCTCCGAATATCTAAAAATAGTTAATTGTGAATAAAAAATATTGTGGCGCAGTATAAAAGAATATAATATATTGTATTTTTAGAAAATGTTATGTGTTGATTGGCATAACTCTATTTTTATAGAAGGTTTTTAATAAAAGGATAACCATTTTCTGACTATGAAATTGATTAAAATATACATCTCATTGTTGTTGCTGATGCTTGGTTTTGCAACGTCGACTGCACAGGATAATCGTGCTTATGATGCATTGGCAAATGATTTCCCTGAACTTATGAAAAAATTCGGCGAAGAACTTAAAAATGAACACGCTGATTATGTCTTCGCTATTGATGTGTCTGGAACTATGAACAAATATGAAAAAATCGTGGTTCCTGCCCTAAAAAGCTTTTTCCGCTCTGTTCAAGATGGTGATTATGTCTCTGTAATCAAGTTTGGTGGCGAGGCAAAGAATGAGCCTAACGGTTTTGGTACCGTCAACGCTGCTATGCGTCAGAGTCTTGTTAGCTATGCTGACCGTGTGTATGATAAACCGGCGTCGGCTGAGGAGAGAAAGAAATTCACTGCCTATACAGACCTTCTAAATATGCTAGAATATTTGGAGAAGGATCTTACTCGTACTGGCAGAAACAATCTTAAATTCGTTTTTCTTATCACTGATTTCTTGAATGATCCCGTCGACGGGCATTCAAAGAAACTTCATTTGGACGACTATCGTGCTAGAATCGAGAAGGAGTTGGCTGGAAAGAATATCAAACTTGTGGCGTTGGAACTGCCAAAGTTGGGTAGTGGAGAGACGAGCACAGCTGATGTGATGAATGCTTTCTCTATGTTTAAGCCTCAGACTATTCCGGTGTCAAACGAGCAGGCCTTACAGAGT
The DNA here is from genome assembly GCA_045642085.1 of Paludibacteraceae bacterium. GTDB lineage: Bacteria > Bacteroidota > Bacteroidia > Bacteroidales > Paludibacteraceae > UBA1723. Next base: position 1,590 of record JAZUIF010000059.1, read on the forward strand.
TGGTTTGATCAGATGAAGAATGATATCGCACTTGAGAAATTCAAGCAGTTTTTGATAGGAAAGATGACTCAGGAGGCTGGTGCTTCCATTAATTCAGTCGACTTTGACATCGACGGTCATATGTCCATGACTATGTCGTGGATGCCTAACGATGTGTTCGACGCAATTACTCTTGATTCCATCTCCATCACAGACAATAGAATGCATCTTGTGATGGCTGATGAAGATGAGTGTGAGGATCATCCTGAATTAAAGTTGCCTCATTTAATGAATAGTGATGGCATCGAGGAGACTTTTGTCGGCATCGCTCAAATAAGAGGAAACGATGAATCTCTTTCCAATCCACATATGGAGAAGCCAAACGGAAGACTTATGGCACACATCTCTTTCAAAGTGCCTTACGAGGCTGAGTTGATCAAACTTATGGGAAAGGACAACCAGACTATTGAGGCAAACATTCCGTTACCACAGGAGAATATCTTTGTTCATCCGATGGCATTCAAATGGTTCTGCATCATGTGGATCTTGATAGCCCTTCATATTATAAGTGTCATCTACTGCTTCAAACGTAATTTGAGCAACAAGTATAAACTTCGTGGTGAATACACATTGACTCAAGGATCAAAGAAGATCTGCACTGAGGAGATCAATGGTTATGTCAGCAATCTTACAATCGATGTGGAGAGGGCAGAGTGTAATGTCGTCTTTACTCAGAAGAAGTATTTGGCTAAACTGTTTATTCCAATTTTGAATTTAAGCTGTGAACCGAAATATGAGGTGAAAGTCACTAACTCTCAAGAGTATAGCCTTAATGGTGGCGACGATTACACTTCAGGTGGTTCGTCGACTATCAAATATTCCACTACAATTCCTTTGCAAATCAGGGATCCAAGAGGTGGAAAAGATATCAGTCTTGATATTGATGGAAACGCGTGAAACCGATAGCATTTTGTTTTGCAAAAAGCAATCGAATACTGTTAACTATCGTCAATATGTACCCTCAAGGACAGATTGTTCCCGAGGGGAATACATAACCAAAGGTTATAGTAACCGATTGTTTCGCAGCTTGCTGTGAAACTGTCGGATTTAGAAAACAGAAAAAAAAATAATACAATATATGGCAAGAAAACATATTTTTATCGGCTGTGGAGGTGCAGGATCTAAGACTGTGGCTCTAATCAAGATGAAGGTGTACGAGAGCCTTCAGAACGTTACAGGCAACCGTAGCAAGGTTGACGTGATGAATGACAACTACCGTTTCATGTTCATCGATACTGATGCCGGAGACATCGAAAACCTTAATGAGAAATTCCGTACTAAGTATGAGAACGGACGTGTGAAGATGCTTTCCACTAACGAGCTCATCAACCTTGGTACACAGAATCCTTACGTGATCTACCAGAAGGCTAAGGAGGCTCAGGATATCCAGATCAACAAGCGTATCATTGAGTCGTGTGACGACGAGGTGGCTATGCACATGGACAACCGCGCGTTGAAATTCGGTGCTGGTGCTTTCCGTTTGAAATCACGTACTGCTTTCGCACGTCTTGCAGATCAGTTCTGTGAGAAATTGGTTAAGAATATTCAGGATTTGAATAAGATTGAGGATAACGCCGCTGAGAACAACACAGTTTGCTACTGGGTGGTATGTTCAAGCTTGGGTGGTACTGGTTCAGGTATCATCAACGATGTGTTGTACTTCGTCAATATGATGCACAAGGCTACTATCGACGAGGCTGATCCAAAGGTTATCCTTACTATGTATATGCCACAGTGGTATATCGACCACAATGGTCGCAACGAGAAGTATCCTCGCAACGCATTCGCTGTGATGTCGGAGTTGGAGGCTGAGATGCTATGGTCGAAGAAGCCAGAGACTGCTACTTTGTTCCACCGTCTTGCTCTAAATGATCGTTATTCACGTATCAATACATCTCTACCATACCGTCCATTTGAGGCGTTGATTCCTGTTGACTTCCAGACAGAGGCTGGCAACAACCTTGGAAATCTTGACAGTATGTATTCGAATACTGCTGAGCTTCTTTGCTATCTTCACGATGGTCCAGGTGCTAGAGGTTTCGAGTCGTTCATGGATAATACTCGCGACGGTGAGGTGGCTCCAGGCACAGAGAAGAATTTCTTGATGCCGATGGGTTATGTAGCGTTGAAGAAGCCAAGTGCTGATTTCGAGGATTACATGAAGAGCCGTATCCAGGCTGACTTGCTTGAGCATTGTATTCTTGGAAAGTCTGTCAATGATAAAGCTAATAAAGTCGACTTGAACAAGGTCGTAGAAGACTTGATCAAGGATACTATCAATGCTTATGTGCTTAATCCTGACGGAGAGAATAACTATTTCAGCGAGATCCGTAGCCAGATGAACCAGGCTATCAAGACTAATTTCTCTGAGTCGCGCGCAGGTGTGATTGAGGGAGATAAGAGAGTTGACAAGTTCGACGCTGGTAAGATGAACTCAGCAGTTAAGAAGACAACTCAAAGTCTTGCCGACGTGATTGATGACCAGGACAACGACGCATTGCAGAAGTCTACTCAGGATGCGCTAGAGCAGAAAATATGGTCGTGTGTCGAGGAGTTGGTTACAACAATCGGTCTTCAGAACACAATCGCTGCGGTTGAGCGTCTTGACGAGGAGTGCACATCTTTGTTCAACCACTATGATAAGGACAAAGATATGATGCAGGATTCTATCATCGCTGATTATGCTGCTAATTTGCAGACTAAGAGCGAGTTGAATCGTAATAATGCTAAATACGAAAAATCATCAGGCAAGGAGAAGAGCGATCTTGACACTGCAAGAGAGAAGGCAGAGGAGAGAACATTGCTTGAGGTTCTTCACGTCAACAACAATGCCGACGACATTGCCAACGTATACAGTGTCTACAAGAGAGGTTTGGAACTTAAGCGTGAGATTTTGATCGAGAACAAGATCTTTGAGTTGATCAAATCGTTCTGCTACGGTGAAAACGGATTCTTGGATGTTGTTGCTCGTCATTTGAGAGCATTGTCAGAGGCAGCTAAGACATGTTTGTTGAGCGAGAAGGGACCAAAACAGAGTTTCAAGAATCTTGCTGAGACATTCCGTGGAAAGAAGGAGGATATCACATCTGTCTATTTGCCAAACATTTGCGAGTTCGCTAACGGTGATGGCTGGAAGCGTGACAACTTGTTCTCAGAATACTATGAGAAACTAATTACTCCAGATAAGGAGGCAGTTTCTGGAAATGTACGTGTACCGACATCTGAGGCTATGACAGATTTCTTCAACACAATGAAGAATCAGATTGAGTCGGATTTGAAGTCAGCAAACTATATTGTAGAGGCTCTTGATGAGAATGGTGAGGCAACACTTAAATCTAAGTTCTTCATCAACACTGAGCGTAGCGCAGAGAAGACTATCGATGATATTCTAAACTTTGCATACAAAGCCTTCGGTTTGATGTGTCGTCGAAATTCAGCAGTCAACGGATGGTACGACAAGAAGTTGCCTGATTTGATCAACGAACTTACTACAGATCAGCTTGATGAGGTAACTAAGCGTCTTTCTCCTACATTGTTCTTCTCTTACAATATCGGCCAGATGGACGGAATCCTTGAGCAGAGAGATTTCTGTGTGGCAGACAACAGAGACAATGCAAAGAAGGTATTCAACTTCCAGGAGTCTAGCTCTCAGAAGTTTATTGGCCACAACAATTCAGAGTTGTTCTACATCATCACAGCTAAGACAGGAATGAATTTCGAGTACTACCGTACTTATCATAATATCAAGTCGGAGTACGACAGATGCGATAAGAAGGAGTACTACCATTTCCACCAGGCGTTTGCGAGAACAGAGGGTAATGTGGATGAGATCAAGAGCCTATTGCCACTTGGAGCATCCAACGCAACAATCGCAATGCTTAAGTTGATGATTCTTGGAAGCTACGACGAGGCAACAATGAAGAAGTTCATTGTCATTCCAGACAAGTCTTATTTGGAGGGCATCTACGGATCAACTCCATTTGAGGTGAAGAGCAATGCTTCTGCGGTTTGGGCTACAGATATGTCGCTTGAAGTTCAGGGAGACAAGAAGATCCAGATCAACATTGCTGAGAAGGGACGTCGTTTCACTCCAAGCTACAGCAACCTATTCTATACAAGTTTGAGCAATGAGTTTGCTAAACGTTATTTGAGCGATCACTACGATAACTTCATCGAGCGTTATATGCAGGCTGTCAACGCATTGGATAACAACATCTTGGTATCTGGATTCAACGCTGCAAAACAGAAGGTAGAGACTACACTTGATGCCAAGTACAGAGAGGCTCGCACAGCTCAGAGTTTCCAGGAGATGGAGACATTGAAAGAGATGTTGCGTGTGCTTAACGATAAATTCAAGACATTCGAGGATTTCACTTGTAAAGACTGATGACTCCAGTTTGGATTATAAATCTTAATGAGGATATAGATGTTCGCAAGAGGTTGGCGGAGAATCTCCGCAAACTTTCTCGCGAGCAACGTCGCTGTTGGCGTGTGACCAACCTTGCCAATCGTCGTTGTGCCAGAGGAATTGATGACAAAGATTCTTTTGACGCAATGATTGAGTATGCAGTAAGGGAAGGGCAGCGTATGGTGAACTATTTCCTTGAAAAGGGTTTTCCGTTCATCAATCTTCAGGTAAGTATTCTTGGAAATGCAGAGGAGAAACTGACTCAGCAGATTTTCCATTTGTTGCCATCCATTTTGGAGGAGAAATTCGGAAATATTCTATCGACGCATCTCAACCGTGGATTGGAGCAGACGGGATTTTTATGTGTGAAGGAGTCAATCAACCAGTCGCATAGTCAGAAGCATAAACGTAAGTGTGTGGAGTTTCTTGAACAACTTAATGCGATGATGGCAAAGAAGAAGTTTGCCAGAGTCGTGTTGTATCAGGAAAACCAATACGTAGCCAACCGATTCTATTGTCAGCTGCAAACCAATGAGTTGACAGATTTGTTATTCCAATACTTGGTGTCAATCTATTTCTGTGGAGAGAACGACGCTACTATATTTGGCAACGATCTTGCCACTCAGCATGGCTACTATTCGCTTGGTGCCACATCCGTCTTTTATGATGGCAAGGCGCAGCATGATATGTATGCGTGGGAGATCCGACGCAGTTTATTAAAAGCATTGGTGCGAGATGAGAATCTCAACTACGACTACATCACTGAAGATATCATTGGAGATGATGAGATCGCACGTAATGTGTCGAAGGTATCAGGAAAACTAAAAGCTGGATGCGATCTTGGTGAGGTTTTCGATAAACTTTATGAGAACCCTGATCCACATCCAATAGACGATTTCTACAGATATAATCTTCTACGTGATTATTTCCAGAACTATTTGAAACATCTTCCTCCAACTTTGGTAAAGAGACACCAACAGATTTCATATTCGTTGAGATATAAGGCTGTCGACACTATGGTGAAGAATCGTGAGGCGATTTATGAGCGTGCAGCAAGCACAATTCGTGAGTCGGCATCTAACTTCATCGGAAGCACTTATAATCCAGATGTCACTCTGCCTCAGACTCTTGCGTATTATGATGCTATGCAGGAAGAGATATGCAAGTATAAAGAGCAAGCGAAAGAAGATAAGGAGGATATAGCAAAATGTCCTAAATTTATAAAAGACTTTTACCTTGATTTCAAGGATGATGAAGATAGGACAACACAACAGCGAACTGTTGATCTTGTGAAGGAATTGAGTGCTGTGATTGAATATGAGCCGACATTGCTCGGATTGTTTGCCAAAACATCGGTGTTGAGTGTCATCATTATATTTGTGCTTATCAACGTCGTGCCTTATCTTTTGAACGAAATACTTCCAGCTATAACGGATTTATCAGCTTATAGCACTTATTATAATGTCATGAGACCGGAATATTCATGGGTTTGGGTCACTATTGGAGCCGTAATCCCGTGGATTGCATCGTTTGTGAAGTATTTCAGAAACTACAAATACGTCAGAAAACTGAAAAAGATGCTTGTTGCCAACACATTGCTTGAGGTAAACAACAATATGCGTAAGGATTATGAGGATCAAGTGGATTATCTCTACAATGATCTCTACGATTTCTGTTCACAGCAGAAACGTCATGTCCAGAAACTTATTGATAAGGCAAAATCTGAGTTGGCTCAAGATAAACCAGAATTCTGGACTGTCGACGTGAAGGAGACGATGTTCAACCAGCATCTTACTCAGGCTACGTTCAATGGAGAGAAATTAGTAAAAGACAAATTCTTGCTTGAGCCTATGCTATATCTTAATCGAAAGACAAACAAATTGTCGGAGCTTACAAAGGCAGACTACAAGGATATGCTTCAAAAACTCTTTGCGGACAAGTTTGTTTCTGAGATAGTCACACTTCCTGGAAATCAGTTGTTTGATAAGAAAGATGCTGATTTTGAGGTAGAAAGAGCTGATAAAGATTATAGTTTGTTGATTCGTCGCATAGAAAAATGCTTCACTGATAATCTGCCGAATGTGCCAAAAGACTTTGAAGATTTCCACCGTGACTATGGCGACAGTATAACATTCCGTCCGCTTTATAAGATGGCGGATCTCAACGGAATGTTCGTCACAACGAATGAAGAAGAGCCTATGTTGCTTCGTGCAGCGGACAAAGAGTTTGCGGTGAAAGCTAAACATGAGCTGTTTGAGATGGATGAAGCACGTCAGTATGAAGTAGGACCATTGGTTTGCAAACATCATGAGACAGATCCATATCTGTTTGTTTTGACATGGCAAAAGGTTGAAGACCAGATTGATTGGCGATTGAAGTGTAATTATGACGGTCCTGTAGAGACGCGAGATCTCGCGTCTTCAGAATCAGTTTCTTCATACAGAGACGAACTATTCAACCAATATCTTGGCGACACAACCGACGACGTTGAATTTACTCCGTGGGATGACCTCGGCGGAATTAATTACGAATACAAGGCATGAGTGATCTATTATTGATATTATTAGCAGTAACTCTTGGTCCAATGCTTCTTTATGCATTGGCATGCTTTATATGGTATAAATTGAGGCCACAAGCATACGCTGAAAAGTGTAAGATTGTGCGAGAAAGCGATTCTTTTGCCATATACGACGACACGTTCCCAAGAACAGTAAATCCCGTCGGCCATATTTATATCAAAAATAATAAGGCAGAAATCCATATCAGAAAAACTTTTGAAGACGACGTGGTTGTGGACTACGAACCAATTGAGTCGTGGGTGGCCAACGACGAGGTTTTCAAAGGTTGTATGGTAGGCGTGACTGGTGTTGATGAGTCAGCAGGTAAATTGTCGTTTGAGGCTATAAAAGATTGGTTTCAAGCACTTTTCTCACGTCATGACTATAAAGCAACGATTGACAGACCAACGTCAGATGAAGAATCAAAATTATATGTGCCAGATGACGTAGATCTTGATCCAGAAGATGGAATCGACGCACCTAAGAATAACGCAGAAATAAAAGCAGAGGATAAGGAAACCTACAAAATTCGTGAGTTTGGTACACTCAAGAAAGATTTGCAGCAAATCCTACCGATGCGAAAACTGTTGTGCGGATACCTTGCCATCAAAGAAGATATTCGTAGGCGATATGATGCCACTGTTACAGACGGAGGATATTCACGTAACAAACCATCTATTTTCGACACGACATTTCTAGCACTGTTGATCTTTATTGTGGTGTTCATTGTCAAAGAATTGTGCATACCTTATCCTGCTGACGACAAGTGTACGATAAGATTTATGCCTCATGGAATAGCAATGTCTCTCACATACTTTCTTATTTGGTTTATTTTGTATGAGATTCATGTTGAAGTGTCATTAAAAAATACAAAATTCACCCAATTTTTGAGTCTATTGAATAGATGGACTGGTATGAACGGTCCATACTATGTTATGCTATTCTTTTTGTTAGTTGGAACCTATTTCTATACATCGGTGGATCTCAATTGGATTATTCTGTATTTCTTATTTATAATCTCTTTGGGTGCATTCAATAAACATAATTTTAAGGCATGGAAGGTTGATGACCCATTGGTGCCGATGCTAAGGCAAAATGAGATAGATGACAATAAGGTCGACGACGGTGCTGAAGATCCAAATCCGAATCCGTTGTTGTTTGCCATCAACCATTATGATTGGACTATTTCAGGAATGAATGCCAATAATAAGGTTTTGCTACAGTTGAAGTTTGACAAGTCGGAAATGGCAAGATTGACTAATAATTATGATAATTCCGAACTTTTGAATTCCGACGGTGATCCAGCCGATGTGGCGAGATATTACGTCGAGGCGGAGAAAGACTCATTGCACATGAAGAAGATCCGTTGGTTTGTGGACAACACCACAATCGGAAAAGGATTGACAAGTGTTCAGAAGATGCAGTTGATTCTTGATTTCGTACAGGATAGAGAGTCGTTTGAAAGAGTGGAGGAGAGCTTGACTTCTGGCAGACTTCGTTCGGCTGAGGAGATTCTCTACAGCAAAAGAGCCACTGCAATGGATCGTGCTGTGCTCGCGTCGACAATCTATGCAACAATGGGTTACAAAGTCAATATACTTCAGGCTCGTGACGGCAGAGTGGCACTGGAAGTGGCGGAAAACGAGAATGTCTGCAAGGATTTGTGTGGAGTGATTCGAAACGACGTCTTCTCATATAACGATGCCGTCTACTACGTTTGTGATATGCAGGCAGATGGTTTTGTGATTGGCACAATTCCGTCGTTTAAGAAAAGCGATTTCATAAGACGTATTGTAATTGCGTAACAATGTAGAGACGGGGCATGCCCCGTCTTTTGGGGATTATGAACGTAAAATTTCCAAAAAATTAATCGTAAAATTTTCTTGGATAATTCTTTTTACGAATACAACAAATGGATGAAAATAATACCTCTGCGTCAACGTCAACGTTAACGTCATCGTCAACGTCAACCTATGATGGCTTACCAATGCCACGCAGAGTCTTTTCTGTTATAACAGTTTCTTTGGGTGTGACGTTGGCGATTCTCGACACCACAATCATGAATATCGCCTTACCGTCAATGTCCGTCAGTATGAGTTTGACAGAGGCTGACACAATCTGGATAGTCAACGGTTATCAGCTTGCGATTATCATGTGCCTCTTGTCGATGTCTACCATAGGCGAGATATTCTCGTATAAGAAAGTCTACATGTTTGGACTTTCCGTTTTCACCATCGCCTCCATCGTTTGCGCATCATCCAACGGACTCGTATCATTGGTGGCTGGACGAATGTTGCAAGGCTTCGGAGCGTCGGCCATGATGGCTATCAATATGACCATTCTCCGACTCACATATCCGAAGAAAATACTTGGAATGGGAATAGGATTAAATGCGACGTTGGTGGCTATAGCGTCGGTTTTAGGACCATCGTTGGGAGCCTTGATCTTATCGTCGTTGACGTGGAGATGGCTATTCCTGATTAATATCCCAATTGGCATTTTAGCATTCGTAATTGGCTTCTTCGCGTTGCCTGAAAATGTGGTGAGATCCGAGCGAAAGTTACCGAAATACGACATGGTGATGAACGCCATGTTCTTTGGTCTGCTCATCATGATTGTCCAAGGATTTTCGCATGGATTCAACACGTGGAGCATCGTCGGAATTGCGTCTTCTTGCTTAATCGTAGGCTATATTTACCTAAATCGACAGTTTAAGCAGGAAATTCCACTTTTGCCCATAGACCTTATGCGAATACCCATTTTCAGTTTGTCGGTAATGACCAGTATCGCATCTTTTACGGCTCAGATGTTGGCTATGGTATCCATTCCATTCTTCTTTGAAAACACGTATGGATTCAGCGAGTCAGAAACGGGAATGTTGTTCTCCGCATGGCCCTTCACAATCATGTTTGCGGCACCGTTGGCAGGCTCATTGATAGGCAAAGTCAACGCCGGAATTTTAGGTGGAGTAGGATTGGCATTATTGTCATTTGGATTGGCTATGTTATCACAGTTGCCAGACTCACCGTCGTACCTAGATATTGCGTGGCGACTCGTCTGCTGTGGATTTGGATTCGGAATGTTCCAGTCGCCCAACAACAATGTATTGATGACATCGGCACCGCTAAACCGAAGTGGAAGCGCGAGCGGAATGTTGGCGATGGCGAGATTGATCGGGCAGACGACGGGAGCAACCAGCGTCGCACTGCTATTCCATTTATTCAACGGAAGTGCTCCAAGATACGCATTATATTTAGGATCATCGGTAGCATTGTTGGCAGCGATTTGCAGTGTCAGCAGATTGACGTTGAAGAGAGAGTGAAAGTTTCTGGTTATCTCAACTGTGTAATGGTTGATTTTCCACGGTGATAAAAAAGCTGCCGTTGAGAACTTTAAAATTTTCATTATCTTTGTAATCAAAATCTTCTGAACGACATGGTGAAAGAATTCAATACAACAGGAAGTTGCAATCCACAGCGTCATTACATGGTGAATATCGATGACAAGTTGGCGAAAATTGAAAAACTCGTCGACGATGGTAAGTATTTCACTATCAATCGCGCACGTCAGTTTGGAAAGACGACGACGATGAATTTCCTTTTTAATAGTTTGTCAGATAAATATCTGGTTTATCAGATAAGTTTTGAGTCAGACGGAGATTTGTTTGAGTCAAAACCTGAATTCTGTCATGGACTTGCCATGAAGCTTTCTCGTATGCCATTCACGTCGGAAGATCAAAGTAAGTATTGGAGTGATCATTGTAACTGTGCAAATTTGGATGAATTCTCCGTTGTCGTTTCGGATTTTTGCAAAACTCAAGGCAAAAAAGTTATTTTGATGATTGACGAGGTTGATAAAAGTACTGATAACCAGTTGTTCTTGAACTTCTTAGGTATGCTCCGCAACAAATATCTGGATAGAGATTTGTATGGTTTGGATTCCACTTTTTATTCTGTTATTCTTGCCGGTGTGTACGACGTCAAAAATCTCAAATTAAAGATTCGCAACGACGAGGAGAGAAAATACAATTCACCATGGAATATAGCAGTCCGTTTTAACGTCGACATGACACTCAGTGCGGATGGTATCAAAGGTATGCTTGATGAATACGAGTCTGATTACCACACAGGTATGGATACCAAGTTGATTGCAGATGAGATTCGTCGACTTACATCTGGATACCCTGTGCTTGTAAGTTATCTTTGCTCCCTTACTCATGAAGAATTGGAAGGAGATTGGACAATCGAAGGTATCAACAAAGCAGCTAAATATATCATAAGGGGAGATAATACGCTCGCTGACGATATTTCAAAGAATCTTGGCAATAATAAAGAACTTAGAGATTTCATGTATTCAATCTCTGTTAACGGAGAGACCTACAGCTATAATCTTGCTGATGAGATTCTTAAGATTGCCGATATGTATTCCTATATCAAGAATGTAGACGGACATGTCGCAATTCATAATGCTATATTTGAGGAGATATTCCATGAATATTTTTCTATTCGTTATCAGCGTGAAAATTCAGGTAAGGTAAAAGTCACAAAATCAGAATATATTCTTGGTGGCAAACTCAATATGGAGTATATC
>JAZUIF010000060.1:0-29734 GCA_045642085.1 Paludibacteraceae bacterium
AGCTCTGCTGGACGGAATGGATCCTCAACTGTACCGTAAGGAGACGACTTGCTGACGAATCCTCTTGGTGAAGTTGGAGAGTACTGACCCTTAGTCAAACCGTAGATACGGTTGTTAAGAAGGATCATCTTTAGGTCGATGTTACGACGGTTAGCGTGGATGAAGTGGTTACCTCCGATAGCTAGACCATCACCGTCTCCTGATACCTGCCATACACTTAGGTCTGGATTAGAAACCTTACAACCTGTTGCGATTGCAGCAGCACGACCGTGGATTGTGTTCATACCGTATGTTGCCATGTAGTGAGGCAAACGGCTTGAACATCCGATACCAGAGATAACTGCGATATTATGTGGAGCAACGCCAATCTCTGCCATTGCCTTGTGAAGCGACGCCAAGAAGAAGTGGTCACCGCATCCTGGACACCAACGTGGCTGTCCTTTCTTATAATCTTTAGCTGTATATTCGCTCATTTTACTTTCTAAATTAAAAGTTAAGAATTAAGAGTTAAGAATAGTTTCCTAATTCTTAAACCAATTTATTAAATGCAGCAACCAACTCGCTTACTACGAATGGCTGACCCTTAACCTCATTGAACTGTGCTGGTGCGAAACCATCAACCTTCATACGAAGGAATGCTGCGAACTGACCAAGGTTCTGCTCAGCTACAACCACCTTCTTGTACTTCTTCATCACCTCAGCTGTGTTCTTTGGCAATGGGTTGATGAAACGGAAGTGTGCAAGAGCTACCTTCTTACCTGCAGCACGCATCTCGTCCATAGCAGCGTGAAGGTGTCCGTATGTACCACCGAAACCAACGATCAATAGATCTGCGTCGTCCTTGTCGCCCTCTACCTCTACATCTGGCACAGGAATCTTGTCGATCTTGCTCTGACGAAGACGAGTCATCAAGTCGTGGTTCTCTGGGTTAGTTGAGATAGCACCTGTCTTGTTGTCCTTCTCAAGACCACCAAGGATGTGAGCGAATCCCTCACGACCTGGAACAGCCCAGTATCTTACATCTCTCTCATCTCTCTCGTATGGAGTCCATGTACCCTTCTTTGACTCAGGCACGTATGGAGGATTGATTGCTGGATACTCAGCAAGGTTAGGAAGCTTGAATGCCTCAGAACCGTTAGCGATATATGCGTCGCTCATGAAGACAACTGGAGTCATGTGCTCAAGAGCGATCTTACAAGCTGCGTATGCAGAATCGAAACAGTCAGCTGGGCTTGTAGCAGCGATAACTGGCATTGGAGTCTCACCGTTACGTCCGAACAAACACTGTAGAAGGTCTGTCTGCTCTGACTTTGTTGGAAGACCTGTTGCAGGACCACCACGCTGAACGTCGATAACTACCAATGGAAGCTCCATGATAACTGCAAGGTTCATTGCCTCCGACTTCAAACAGATACCAGGACCTGATGTTGAAGTAGCAGCAAGAGCTCCAGCGAATGAAGCACCAAGAGCTGATGCACATCCTGCGATCTCATCCTCACACTGTACTGTTGTCACACCAAGAGACTTGTGCTTTGACAACTCGTGAAGAACGTCTGTAGCTGGAGTGATAGGGTAAGAACCAAGGTATAGGCGAAGACCTGCCTTCTCAGCTGCAGCGATAAGACCGTATGCAGTTGCCTTGTTTCCGTTGATATCCATGTAGCGACCCTTCTTTGCAGGAGTCTGCTTAGATACTACATTATATGTGTGGCTTACTGATGCGTGTGTGTTAGCACCGAAGTCGTAACCTGCGTGGATAACCTTGATGTTATTCTCTGCAATAGCCGCCTTCTTTCCAGAGAACTTGTCGCGAAGGAACTTCTCTGCAATTGAAAGGTCACGGTTGAAGATGTAGCAAACAAGACCAAGAGCAAGCATATTTCTACACTTAAGCATAGCCTTTGGATCCATTCCTGAATCTGCAAGAACATCCTTAACCATTGAAGTGACAGGCACCTGGATAACATCCTGCTTGATTCCCATCTCTGCGATTGCGCCAGCAGCGTCTGTTGCCTCGAACTGAGCCTTCTCAAGATCAGCCTTCTTGAAGCTGTCAACGTCGATGATGATCGATGATGTTGGCTTACAGAACTTATACTGAGTCTTTAGGGCTGCAGGGTTCATTGCCACCAAAACATCACACTTATCACCAGGAGTGAAAGCCTTCTCTGCTGCGATACTTACCTGGAATCCAGATACACCAGTTAGAGATCCCTGTGGGGCACGAATATCTGCTGGGTAGTCAGGGAATGTACAAATACCATTACCTACAGTGGCCGAGATAGTGGAAAAAATATTTCCAGCAAGCTGCATTCCGTCTCCGGAGTCGCCTGAGAATCGAACCACCACCTGATCCAATTCTTCTACTTTCAAGTTGTCTGCCATATTTTTAATTACTTTAATATATTCAATTTGTCTTTCTTTCGAGTGCAAAGTTAGTCAAAATGTAAGTACAAACAAATAAATAGCGAACTTTTTAAACCAAAATCACAAATTTATCGTTCATTTTGACATTTTGCTATCGTTTTTGCTTTCTAGTTGCATTTTTGTAACTCGATTGCAAAATTACTCAAAATGTGTGCAATATAAAAGAATTGTGAATATCTTTTCGTATTTATGCAGGCAAAGACCGTATATTATCATATTTATGCAAAACAATAGCCAAATAAATACAAAATCACCCTAGCAAAACTAGAATTTGTTCATTTTACTAAACGTATTTTATAAATGAGACTGTCGCAACATTCATTCTTACATATATTATTTCATATTTTTACTTCGTTTCTGTTTTTTTATTCCTATATTTGTTGAAACAAGAACTTAAAATTCAAAATTGAATAAAATGAAGAAAATAAAAAAAGCAGTAGTTGCCCTATCATATATGTTCTGTGCGTTCGTTTCCAACGCTCAAGATCAGCAGCTTACTCTTAAATGCGAGCAAATCGGAGAAATAAAAGGCGACGCGAAATTTTCCGCCGAAGACGGTTGGCTTATGCTCACTACTGATCTTTACCTTCTTAACCCAGAGGCTTTCAAAGGTCAGCTTGAAACTATCTTCCCTGGCCGTAAGGAGAAAGACAAAATTAAAAATGTCTTCATCTCTGGTCAGATGTCCAGCACTTCCGTCGCTCAGGATGTGAGATATCCGCTTTATAATTTGACGGTGGAACTTGTCAACAAGGAGTTGTCTGTCAACAAGGCGAACACTCAGGGCAAGATCCGAATCGCAGACAATCTTCCGCTTAACACTTTCGGCACAAACCCTGTCGACATGAAATTCTACGCTGAGGCTATCAACGTGGAGCAGCCACAGAGCATCACTGATTTCGTTTGCCGCCAGCTTGCCAACGTGGGCAAGGTCAGCAACGACTATTCTGCTTTGAATAAGGTGTCTGGGGAATATGGCAAACTTCTTGAAAGCAAAATGAAGGAGCGTCAGTATGTCTTTAATTCGACAGTCTCTCTATTCAATGAGCTTGATGTCGACAGAAAGCTATACTCTATATGTCTCTACCAATTCGCTCCAAGCAACCAGGATATCGAGCGCAACTTCTCAAATGCGGCTTTGAAGAAGTGTATCGACGACAACTCAAACGTGGATTACGCAACTATCAGAAAGAATGTAGCCAACAAGACTGCTCCAATCATTGTCGCAGTAAACTATAAGAGTAGCCATAAGCCAAACATGCGTAAGCCAAACCAGATCAACGACTCTTACGTCAACGACCGAGTTGTGAAAACACGTAATCTATACGCATCTAAACTGATTGGCGACGATGTCTTCACTCAGGAAGATGATTTGAATGAGCTTTTGAAAGATTACCTTGCATTCGACAAGGAGGTAAAGAGCTATAAAGAGAATAAGGCGAAGGGAATGACTAACATCAATCCTTCAGCTATCATCTACAACTACTCTGAGCTTCTTAATACAATCATGATGAAAAACTTGAAGAAGGAGTTTTTATATGAGAACACATTCAAAGCTCACTACAACGATGTGCAGTCGGCTGCAAAAGCGAGTTTGAAGGATGGCAAAGAGCTAGAGAAAATCGAAAAACTTGTCTATGTAATGGTAATGGAGAAAGATGCGGACACTATAAAGTCTGCAGAAAAAGTCATTGCTAACTTCAATGCTATCCACAATGCAGAAGCGTTAGTAGAGGATACAAAATGGGAAAACAACGTTTCAGATCTAAAGGACCGTTACGAGGAGGCATATTTCGACAAAGTGTTCAAAGGAAAGTGCGAGCCATTGCTTGAAGGTGATCCAAAAGAAAAAGAGCCTATCGCAGAGCAGCTAAAGAAAGAGATCGAAGCTTCCAACTGTAAGTCATGCTTCTTCCAAGCTGAAGAATACTACTTCGAGCCACTTCAAGACAAAATCAACATCTTGAAAGCAGCAGAGGCGGAGAAAGCCGCAGCTGAGGCGGCAGCAGCAGCAAAAGCAGCTAAGTTGGCGAAGAAAAAGGCGATGATGGCAAAGAAGAAGAAATAAAGTATTTATGACAGGAAAAGAGATAGACGAGAAATCATTAGAAAATGCCCTACGCCTCTTTGAGTCGGGAGACATCAATAATATACCGGTAGGCACTACAGAGGGGCTACAACAGATACATAAATATCTGTTCGATGGGCTATTTTCATTTGCTGGGATAATACGAAATAAAAACATATCAAAAGGTGGATTTCGTTTTGCCAACACTCTCTATCTCGACGCAGCCTTATCTGCCGTGGAAAAAATGCCAGAGGACACATTCGAACACATTATAGAAAAATATGTAGAGATGAATGTCTGTCACCCTTTTAGAGAAGGCAATGGACGCTCCACACGAATATGGCTTGACATGATGTTGAAACGCTCATTAGGCAAGGTTGTCAATTGGCAATATGTGGATAAAGACCAATATCTCCAGGCTATGGAGCGATCTCCTATCAACGACCTTGAAATCCGCTATCTGCTTAGTCAAAACCTAACGTCAGAAACGGAAGACAGAGAAGTCATATTCAAAGGCATCGAGCAGAGCTATTACTATGAAGGGTACGAAAAAGGATAATGAAAAATACAGGAATCATTTGTCATGTATAAATAAAAAACATTATATAAAATGACCTACTCTCGTTCTTTTACTCCCGAATTCATCACTTCTCTCAAGCCAAACGAGATTTTCGTGTTTGGTAGCAACATACGTGGAATGCATGGCGGTGGTGCAGCTCGCGTCGCCAACATGAAATTTGGTGCAGAATGGGGTGTCGGTGAAGGTATCACTGGGCAATGCTATGCTCTTCCTACGATGGAAGGTGGAGTGGATTATATTGCTGGTAAAGTGCAGAATTTTATCAGTTGCGCTAAGTCGCATCCTGAACTCACATTCTTGGTGACTAAAATTGCTTGTGGTATCGCAGGATTCACCATCGAAGAAATCGGTCCACTTTTCGCTGACGCAATTGAGATGGAGAATGTCATTCTGCCGAAGGAATTTGTGGAGGAAATAGAGAAATAAGTCTCTATTTCGCCCCCTCACAACCTGATTCCATACTTCATTATGTTTTCACTCATCATCTCTTTGGGCATAAACGCCTTTAAGGTATCGGTGATGGTGTTGAGCATTCGCTGTCGGATATAATCTTCCTTAATATATAACGACACTCGTCGTTGCGACAAGTAATCTCCGTCAATACGTCGGACATTCTGTCGTTGTTTTTCACAAAGGAATGGCAGATGCATCTCTGGTATGATGGTGTAGCCTCCATTCTCATCGATAATACGAATCAAGGTTTCAATACTTCCTGCCTCATATATACGATTGCCTTTACCGTTTATTTTATGAAAAGAGAAGGCACTATCTCGCAGACACTGAGCGTCTTTCATAATCCACATATCCTCATTTTCAAGATTTTCAGGTTTGAAAACAGGTAGTTTTCGCCAACAATTTTCTGCCAAGTAGACAAAAAAACGTTCGGTATAGAGAGGAATCTCAAGTATACCGTCGGCAACATTATCCGAAATGGCAATTCCCGCATCAATTTCTCCATGGAGCAAGGCATTAAACATATAGTCGACTTTCAGCTCGTTAATTGTCAAGTCGACTAACGGATAATTTTTACGATAATATCGGATAAACTTTGGCAAGATGTATGGTGCGATAGTCGGTCCCACAGAAAGCGAGAATCGACCGCCAATCTTACCCTTATCCTCCAGGATAATCTCATTTATCCTATCAATCTCCAACAGTGCCTTTTCTGCCTGACGTATAATCTTTTGACCCGCACTAGTCACCACCTTATTGGCACGATCGAAAATTCGAACATCCAACTCTTCCTCTAATTTGACTATCATTGCACTCAACGTTGGCTGGGTGACATTACAGGCTTCCGCAGCTTTCGCAAAACTGCGATATCTATCTACAGCTAATATATATCTAATTTGTTGTAAATTCATATTTTAGATTGTTGGTTTATTGCTACAAAGATAAACAAAATCAACCGCCGTTATACAAATAACGAGCGGTTGAGTCGCATTAGCAACTAAACATATGAAACTGACTACTTAAAATTAAAAATATGGGTGGGGGTCTTCTTTTTTATATCCACACTTATAGCAAACTCCTTTTCCATTTAATGCGACACCACAACAAGGGCATCTATCGATACTTATGTGCGACGGAAACTCCTCCGACGCTGTGTTATCTCCACTGACAAATGTTAGTTTCACAATGTTTAGTTTTTCTTTTAGCAAATCATAAACGATTTTAATCATACCTTCAACTGTCATCGTCTCTTTTGTGACCACAAGTCGGCAATCAGGATACGCTTGAGCCAACTCTGTCTTGAATGCCTCTCCCTTCATATTATTCTGAGGTGAACCATTCTTAATTCCCGACTGTTCATAGACTCCAAGAATTGCCGGTAGAAGCGGATCATCCTCACGAAGAATAAGAGCATGGTCGAAATTCTTCAGCACACTCCATGCCACTTTTTTGATTTCGTTGCATGGATATGCCATGTTAACACCTTCGTTGATTGGCTCCTCCACCTCAATTGTCAAAGTACCTGTGTGGCCATGCAAATACTGAGCCTCTCCCTTAAACTTGTAAAAACGGTGAGCATACTGGAGGTGTAATGTCGATATACTTCTCATAGTATTTCTTATTTGATTTACCATCATCTTACGTTTTGCTCGTAAGAAATCATTTCTGAAAACTGTTCTTTGCCGACTCCACAAAACGGGCACTCAAAACTATCCGGCACATCTTCCCAAGGAGTCCCGGGAGCAATTCCAACCTCAGGAGCTCCAATCTCCGGTTCATACTCCCAACCACAAACGTCACAAACAAATTTTTCCATACGCATTAATTTTTATTGTTAGTTTTCTTTTGACATGACAAAGGTAGAGCATCTATAATCATCCACCAACTGATTCTATCTATGTGGATATAGATAGAGTCTATGTACAAAAGAGAGATTGGAAATAGATTCCAATCTAAGAAAAATTCGCATCTTTGTAATCAAATATAAATCTTATCGTTATGCTAATCCAAGAATTAAGAACATATACTCCATCACAATTTGATGAGATAAAACAACTTATGGCAGAACTTTCAGAAAGAGTGGTCTTCACAGAAAGGGAACTTAAAAATGTGTTAGCCGACGCGAATTGCCACCTCTACGTAATCATCAACGAAGATCATATCATCGGTTGTGCTTCTCTTTGTATCTTCCACTCCCCTACTGGACGAAAGGCTTCCGTTGAGGATGTGGTGGTATCTTCATCGTTCCGCGGACAGCATCTTGGCAGACAATTATTGCAGCACATCATCGACCAGGCTAAATCGTTTGCACCTGTTGAGCTTCATCTTACATCTAATCCTAAACGCGTTTCAGCTAATTGTCTTTATCAATCTTTGGGATTTCAGAAGAAAGAAACCAATTGCTATAGAATGATGATTGACGCATAAAAATCTGTTACTTTTACAGCAGAATTGAAAGCTGTTTTCATATTAAAACACAAAAACTCCCGTGCGACTTTCGTCACACGGGAGTCTTTATATCTGTATAATCCAAATTAATTATCTTGGCTTAGAAATAAATCTGAGCTTCGAATTGCATCAGGATACTTTATATAGACATTGGGGTCTATAGAATCCTTTTGCGACTCTACACTCTGATGTTTAGATGTCTTTTACCTATATGAATAGGTTTCCTTACATCTCTTCCTCACCGTCGCCTCGTCTTCTTTGAAAAACATTAGCCATTGGTAATTGACAAATGTATCAAGATCCCTTTCTGCATTAAAAATGAATTGTGTTGGAAATGGAAGAAGCACACCACACGTTTCATAACGGGTATGAAAATCCTTGACTTCTTGACTATCTCCGTAATCTGGATTTTTTCCTATACTATCCCGAATCTTATATGCTTCGGATTCATACTCATCCCATTCAAACGAGCCAAAATAGCGGCAAGCCACCTCGACAATAGGTCTTCCATTCAAAGCCATTATCTCAATATCTGTCAAAGTCAATCTATCGATGTAGATTGTGTCTACCCTACGAGTTTCCGACTCCGACTTTACTTTTTCAAGAGTGCCTGAGCACGCAAACGTACCCAGGCACAACATGAAAAATAATATTTCGCAAACTTTAGATTGCTCAAGCATCTTACTTCACCTCCTCGAAGTCAACGTCAGTGATGTCATCCTTGTTAGGACCAGACTGACCACCAGCGTTACCACCGTTGAAGCCACCACCCTGCTGGCCACCTGCCTGCTGCTGAGCGTTGTACATATCCTGGCTTGCAGCGTGAAGAGCAGACTCAAGCTCCTTAGTTGCAGAGTCGATACCTGCAAGATCCTGAGTTCTGTGAGCATCCTTAAGCTTAGCCAAAGCTGACTCAATTGGGCCACGCTTGCTTGAAGGGATCTTATCACCGATTTCCTTAAGCTGCTTCTCTACCTGGAAGATCATAGCGTCTGCGTTGTTGATCTTCTCGATACGCTCCTTCTCCTTCTGGTCTGCAGCTGCGTTGGCAGTTGCCTCGTTCTTCATTCTTTCGATCTCCTCCTTCGACAAACCAGATGAAGACTCGATACGGATCTTCTGCTCCTTGTTTGTAGCCTTATCAAGAGCAGTTACGTTAAGGATACCGTTAGCGTCGATATCGAATGACACCTCGATCTGTGGCACACCACGTGGAGCTGCTGGAATTCCGTCCAAGTGGAAACGACCGATTGACTTGTTCTGAGCTGCCATTGGACGCTCTCCCTGAAGTACGTTGATCTCTACAGATGTCTGGTTGTCAGCAGCTGTTGAGAATACCTGTGTCTTCTTAGTTGGGATTGTTGTGTTGGCGTCGATAAGCTTAGTCATCACACCACCGTAAGTCTCGATACCAAGTGAAAGTGGAGTTACATCAAGTAGCAACACACCTGCACCAGTTCCCATGTCTGCCAAATCACCACCAAGGACACCACCCTGGATAGCTGCACCTAGAGCAACAACCTCATCTGGGTTAACTCCCTTGTTAGGAGCCTTACCGAAGAACTTCTCTACTGCACTCTGGATTGCTGGGATACGAGTAGAACCACCTACTAGGATAACCTCGTCGATATCTGATGTTGAATAACCTGCACTCTGAAGAGCTGTGCGGCATGGATCAATTGTACGCTGTACTAGGTCGTCTACCAACTGCTCGAACTTAGCACGAGTCAATGTTCTAACCAAATGCTTTGGAGCTCCGTCTACAACTGTGATATAAGGCAAGTTGATCTCTGATGAAGTTGTGTTTGAAAGCTCAATCTTAGCCTTCTCAGCAGCCTCCTTCAATCTCTGCAATGCCATTGGATCCTTACGTAGGTCGAAACCAGAGTTCTCTGCCTTGAACTCGTCAACCAACCACTGGATAACCTTCTCATCGAAGTCGTCACCACCTAGGTGAGTATCACCTGCAGTTGACTTTACCTCAAATACACCATCACCTAACTCAAGGACAGACACATCATGTGTACCACCACCACAGTCGAACACAAGAATCTTCATATCCTGTCCCTTCTTATCGATACCGAATGCCAAAGCTGATGCTGTTGGCTCGTTAACGATACGACGAACCTTCAAACCTGCGATCTCACCAGCCTCTTTTGTTGCCTGACGCTGTGAGTCGTCAAAATATGCAGGCACTGTGATAACGGCTTCTGTCACCTCCTCACCTAGATAATCCTCAGCTGTCTTCTTCATTTTCTGAAGCACCATTGCTGAGATTTCCTGTGGTGTGTAAAGACGTCCGTCGATATCTACACGTGGAGTATTATTGTCGCCCTTTACAACTTTGTAAGGTACTCTTGCAATTTCAGCACCTACTTTGTCGTAAGTCTCGCCCATGAATCTCTTGATAGAGAAAACTGTCTTTTCTGGGTTTGTGATCGCCTGACGCTTTGCTGGGTCACCGATCTTTCTTTCACCACCTGCCAAAAATCCTACTACGGAAGGAGTTGTTCTCTTACCCTCGCTGTTTGGAATAACTACTGCGTTACCGCCTTCCATTACGGCTACGCACGAGTTTGTAGTACCAAGGTCAATTCCGATAATCTTTCCCATGACTTTATATCTTTTTATTATTATTCAATTTTTATTATGAACGTCATATCGTCGTTCGCATATAATATTTCAAAAAGCGTGCCAACGGCTTTTTCATGCCAACTTTCAGGCATAAAACAAAAAAGTCTGCCAAAATAGCAGACTCGATTGTTTTTTGTATGACTTATGTGCGACACTTATTCATAAAAAGATATTCATACCGACTTGTGTGTGCGTCATCTCGACTCCTGGCATCATGGTTTTCAGCTCAGCATAAGCCTCAACACCTGTGCAATGGCCACAAATTATTTGTCGTGGCGATGCTGATTGCAGTTCAGACGCTAGCCGTGCCAACTTCTCTTTGGAATCGTGTAGTGTGTGGAATCCTCCGATTATCGTGTCGATAGGAAACTGGAATAGGGTCTTGGCATGACGTACGATATTGCTGACTCCACGATGAGCACATCCAGTGAGAATACTCATCTTGCCATCATGAATACATATTATATATACTTCGTCGGTGAAATTATCGGAGACGCGGCACGAGTTAGGTATCGTTGTTTCATCTGATAGAATATAGAAATCATCAGTGTGCGACAATTCTGTCAGCTCACAATCTTTGGCAGATACAGCATAGACGTTTTCAGTCAACTTTACTATTCCGTCGACAATATTGAATCTAGATTTCTGCTCAGCAGTCAGTTTCAAACCAATATCTACGCCTCGTCGACCAGTGCGCGAAACATCGAATCCTTCGCCAGCCCAGAATTTGCAATTATTTGCACGATTCATCAATGTAACAACTCCGCCGCTATGGTCGTTATGGCCATGGCTCAACACGACATCGCTAATGCTGTCTGTCGACACTTTGAAACAATCAAGATTATGAAGAAGTGCGAGTGAACCAGAAGCTGTGTCAAAAAGGATATTCCTATCCCCGTCGCATATCAACGCAGAAAATCCATGCTCCGCGAATACACTGCTTTGGGCCACATAATTGTCGACGATTATCTTGATTTTCATTTTAATAAATAGCGGGCGGGCAGGTACAAGACCTGCCCCTACATTATTTGTTTAATTTGTCTTTATCTGCGACAACCGATACACAGAAATCATCTTTTGTAAAATATTTCTGAGCCATCGCCTTCACATCGTCGGCAGAAGCGGAACGTATATAGTCGATATAATTATTAATATGAGCAAGAGAAATCTCACCTCCGTTTGCTGTCGTCACAGCACGAATCATCTCGTTGTTCCATCCTATAGGATTTCCATATGTGCTGCACATCGTGCCAAGCAGATAATTCTTCACTCTCTCCAATTCGTCGTCTGGCATATTCTCATTGCAAAGGATGTCCATCTCTTTGAATGTCTCATCAATCACGTTCTGCACATATTTGTTATCGCACTGAGTAGAAATGGACATCGTACCATGATGCTTATTGATAGAGGCATCAGAATAGATACCATAAGTGTAGCCTTTCTCCTCTCGTATATTAGAAGATAGTCGGCTTCCGAAATAGCCTCCAAACACAGTATTTAGGAAACGCATTCCTCGCTCATCACTGTTGGTTCTTCCAAACAGTTGGCGACCGATACAAACACCTGCTTGTACTCCTTTCTGATGAAGGAAATCGTATTTTTTATCTAATGTCGGCAACACCAATGGGCGGTCGGCCTTGCGAGATTTTCCCGACGGTGCTATATTTGAGAATGTATCAACCAATACCTTCTTAACCTCGTCTGTGATCATACCGCATGCCACAATCTCCATATTCTCAATATTGAAGTAATCGGCATGAACTTTTTTCAAATCCATCACTTTCAGATTGTCGAAATCTTCTTGCTCTGGATGAAGAAGTCGTGCATTCTCTCCGAAAAGCATATAGTCGAGATTCTTATCACTAAGATAGTCGACACGCTTATAAAGATCCTTAATGTTCGTTTTCATGATTCTGGACACTCGCTTGAAGTCATCCTCACGAAAAGCAGGAGAAAACACAGAGTCGACAAACACATCTATGATTTTAGATAGATGTTTTGAAAGACATATAAGGTCGTATGAAGAGGCGTACATGCCAGGCATGATGTTTTTTCTTGCTCCATAGAAATCAAACTTCTCAGCCACCTCTGATCGAGTCATGTTTTTTGTTCCCTCAAAAAGCAGACTCGACATCATACGAGTGGACAACGGAGTCTCCTGTACATCAAGGCCGACGCCAACTATCACGGTCACACGGACAACCTCGTCGATACCCGACTTCATACAGTGAAGACGTGAACCATTCTTGAGGTTGATAGTCTCAATCTCAGGGACAACTATGCTTTTGATATCATGTATAGGCGGGCAAACAGAACGGTCTAACATGCTCATTTTTCGATAGTTTTTAGGAATTCCTCAGCTTTAGCCATATCCTCAGGAGTATCGATTCCGATAGTTTGAGTCTCAGTCTGTCCGACCTTGATCTTCAAACCGTTGTCGATCCAACGAAGCTGCTCAAGGCTTTCGCAGATCTCATTTGTCGACTGAGGCATCTTAGTCACCCGCTTCAACACCTCTGCCTTATAGGCGTAAAGTCCGATATGCTTGAAGAAAGTATGTTTCTTAAGCCACTCGCTCTTCTCCACACCACGCAAATATGGAATAACGCTGCGTGAGAAGTAGACTGCATTGTTAGCTCCGTCGATCACCACCTTAGGGGAATTAGGATTCTCAAGATCAGCGATTGAATCGTTTGCCGAGAAAGGTTTCACAAGAGTAGCGATCTGAGTGTCAGGAGCATCAAATAGATCGCAAACTGTGCTGATCTGACTTGGCATAATAAACGGTTCATCACCCTGGATGTTGACTACCACCTCTCTGTTGCAGCCACTCTTCTCGTATGCCTCACAGATGCGGTCGGTGCCACTCTTATGCTTATCACTTGTCATGATAGCCTTACCACCGAAACCGACCACAGCATCATATATACGCTGGTCGTCAGTAGCCACGTAAACCAAATCAAGCACCTTTGATGCCTGCTCATACACTCTCTGAATCATCAGTTTTCCACCGATGGATGCCAACGGTTTGCCTGGAAAACGCGTCGACGCATATCTTGCAGGAATGATTCCTACGAATTTTTCCTTATTCATTGTTCAAATATTTTGAGCCTCGTCTTATTTGGATAATCTGTCATACGCATCCAATCGAGACTGAATTTCATCATCACTCAAACCTAAATCTCTCAGAATGGAGATAGTCTTTGCACGTTCCTCGGCTCTTCCTTTTTCAATACCTTTTTCAATACCTTTTTCAATACCTATCTCAATGCCATGCTTTTCCATGTCCATTTCATCCTCAAGGCGTTTCATACTAGCTTCATAGTAGTCGATCTCCTTGTCCGTAAGAGCCGCGATGTTGGCCTTCTTTAACAATCGAAGCAAACCTTCGTCTGCTCTTTCATATACCGACGGGTCAATTCTGTCCATATCTCCTAAATTCTTAAAAAATTCAATCCAAATGTCTTTGACTGTCATATTGTTGACATCCAACTCAAACTTCGGCAAAGATAAAAAATATTTTCGATGTCTGTTCCAAAATTCTTCACCTGTGTCTAAATCACACTCCGATGTTCGTGTTATAACCTTGTCGAGACCATTCATTCCGTCACCCATAATGAAAATTCCGATGATCTTGGATATGTCTTCCTTCATATCCTTCCACACATGACCTCTTCCAACCTTCCTACGGAAAAGCATGTAAGTGTAGAAATTCGCGCGCGTCTTGAAATACTTCTGATTCGAATTCTGCATCTCTATCAGAATTGTGTCTCCCTTGTTGGTTGTACAGAGCAGGTCGAAAATGACACCTCGTTCTTCTTCTGTCCTTCGTGGTTCCTCCACATTTTCAAACTGTACACTTGTGATTGTGTCCTCGTCACCATCCAAAATCGCATTTAGGAAGGACTTCATGATTATCGGGTCGGACATACAAAACTTGAACCCGAAATCACATCGCAAATTGATATATTTGCTCATTTTACTGTTTTTATAAAAATTCGTACTGTAGAAATGTCTGCTGTTACTAACTAAACAATACATTTCCAAATTCACCCGCAAACATACATCTTTTTGAGAACACGTGCAATTATAATATGCAAAAAAAGAGACGTGGCGTACCACGTCTCTACGATATTATCTTCTAGTCATTTTAGAAATCGACACCTATAGTGAACAATGCAGTGCGATTCTTGAAAGGATTGTAGTAATTATTGTTTTTCTGGTCTCTTGCATCAACATAGATATCTTTTAGACCTAGGTCATAAGAAGCTCCAATATGAAAATGTTCGATTTCGAAATCAACACCAAAAGCTAAACCGGCATCCAAACGGCTATATTTTGCCTTATAATTATCAGATGGATCAGTCCACTTTCTACTTCCTCCTTCAACTCTTGAGAAACTCTTTCCTGTGAAAGTATAGAATTTTGTAGTGACATCATCCTTTCCTTCTTCATGTATGTTAGTCTTGACATTGCTATGCAAAGCCAAACCAAGATATGGACCTACATTAACGTTAACATGAGCAGAGCTACTCAAATTAAGTCTGAACTGAGGTTGAATAGGCAACTCCAAATAACCAATACGTTCTAATCTGATAGTCTCATAGTTTTTACTCAAATAATTAGCCTCAGCTATAGTTTTCTGGCCTTTCATTGCATACTTCAACTCAATATTGAAGTGAAAGCTTTCCAATATAGGAAGATTCATTGCCATACCAACTGCAAAGGCAGGTAGTTGCTTAGATGTTGCAGAAGCTCCAGCCACGTCCAAAATGCTAATTGCATTATCAACCTTCTGATTCATATTGCTCAACGCAAACGAACCTCTAACGCCGAATTTCACACCTTCATTATCTCGCGCTGCAGAGATCAACTGCGCTGATGCTGTCAATGTGGACAATAACATCAACGCTGAAATCAATAATTTCTTCATATTCTACCGATATTTAACGCCTTCTAAAGGCGTAGATTAATTCTATTTATATAATTACCATTTATTATCTTTTCTTACCTCCCTTGAATATCATAAGAATCAGATCCTTCAAGAATTTCAAGATTGTCTTGTTTCTCTTCTCTTTTTCTTTCTTCTCCTTAGCCTCAAGCTTAGTAAGCATTCCACGCACTGTGTCATACTCCTTCTTTACCTTGTCAAGACCACTTTCTGCAGCTTTGTCAAGTTTTTCTGCTTTTGAAAGAGCGGATTTCAATCCCTTGTCAGAAGAATCACCGACCTTCTTTGCGACGTCGCGGAATATCTGGCTTACCTCTTTCTTTAACTTCTGTGCGTCTGCCAACGGATCCTTGATGTCATCTTTTGCGTCGTCAGCATTCTTGGTTGTGGCACGGAATTCAGCAATCTTATTCTTTAATTCTGTGATCTCATCTACCTTTGCCTGCATCTCGGCAACCATCTCCTCTACCTCTGCCAAAACCTCAGCACTCTTATCCTCAACCTTTGGCTCTTCCTTGACCTTAGCCTCTGCCTTCTCCTCCACTTTTTCTTTCTTCACCGCAGGAGTCTCCTTCTCATAGAATGAAGATTTTGCGATAAACTCACGTCTCTCCTCCTCTGTGATAGGTCCAATCTGACCTGCAGGGCTAAGCATTTTGGCTCTCTCCACCATAGTAGGAGCTCCTTTCTCATCCAAGAATGAAATCAATGCCTCTCCAGTTTCCAACTCAAGAAGTGCCTCTTCACTCTTGAATTTCGGATTCTCTCTAAATCCGTCGGCCACACTCTTGATTGTACGCTGATCTTTTGGTGTGAACGCACGTAAAGCATGCTGGATCTTGTTTCCAAGCTGTGCCAACACATTCTCAGGAATATCGATTGGCGACTGTGTGATGAAGTAGACACCCACACCCTTTGAACGAATCAAACGGACAATCTTCTCGATCTTATCCAACACTGCTTTCTGTGTGTCGTTGAATAGCAAGTGAGCCTCATCAAAGAAGAATACAAACTTTGGTTTATCAGCGTCACCAACCTCTGGAAGATTCTCATATAGAGCTGTCAACAGCCAGAATAGGAATGTGGAATATAGAAGCGGAGAATTACCAAGTTTATCTGCAGCCAAAATATTGATTACACCCTTGCCATCCTTAGTCTTGATGAAATCCATCACGTTGAAACTCTTACCACAAAGGAATTTGTCGCCACCCTCCTCTTCTAGACGAAGAAGAGCACGCTGGATAGCACCTACGCTGGCTGTCGACACGGCACCTAGAGTCGCAGATAGTTCCTGTGCATGCTCGCTTACATAAGTCAACATATTACGAAGGTCTGCCAATGTCTCCATCGGCATATTCTGTTCTCTACTTACACGGAATGTGATTGTAAGCACACCCTCCTGAGTGTCATTTAGTTCAAGGATTCGCGACAACAACTGTGAACCTAGATCGTTGACAGTCACACGGATAGGATTACCCTGCTCCTTAAATACATCGAAAAACTCGACTGGGAACGCCTGGAATCCATATTCAACACCAAACTCTGCCTGTCGCTTCTCCATAAACTTGTTCATCTTGCCCTCTTTGGCAACACCAGACAAGTCACCTTTCATGTCGGCCATAAACACAGGCACTCCCATCTGCGAGAATCCCTCAGCCAACACCTGTAGCGATACAGTCTTACCAGTACCTGTAGCACCAGCAATCAAACCATGACGATTGGCCATCTTTGGCACAATTCCAATCAATCTGTCGGAAAAAGCAGCGTGAAGCAAATTAGCTTCAGCATCGTTTGTATTTAAGTTTATAAGCATAATCAGTATTTTCTTTCATAAATTGGTGCAAAAATAATCAAAAATCACCCAAAAATTGTTATTTTTGTACAAAATATAAACGTATAGTAACAGACTTAAATGGATTATAATGGATACAAAAGAAAAATTCCAAGAAGAAATTGACGACGAACAACTATTCAAAAAAATCGAGCGACACAACCGTAATGTAAATGTGGTGGTCAGTTTGACTATCATAGCGACAATGCTTATCGGAGTAATGGCAATGCGGATGTATCTGAAGAATGCCAATGCTCAGGAGATAAAATCAAAAATCGAATTAGAATTTGAAGCCGATGTGAGGAGATTCAAGCAGGAGGCTGTTGCGTGCGTTGAGGTAATTCCTCAACACACGCAACAGCAACGCACGGAACAGCAACAGCAACGCACAAAACATACCGATCTCCATGTCGACATAAACACCGCAGATACATCTGAGCTACGCAAGCTTCCTGGCATCGGTGAGAAGAGAGCTCTCAACATCGTGAAATTCCGCACCTCACTTGGCGGATTCTATAGTGTGAATCAGCTGGCTGAAGTGTATAGCATGGATGCAGATCTTGTAGGAAGATTAAAAAAGTATATTGTCTGCGACGAGAAATCTATCGTTAAGATCGACATCAACAACACTGTACCTTATAAATTATGGCATCCATATCTGAAGGGGGAATTGATCAAAACTATCAAGAAAAATCTCAAGAGTGGAAAGAAATATAAATCATTTGAGGATATTAAGGCAGAAGATGGATACGACGAGAATCTGAATAGTAGAGCTGAAAGATATTTGGAGTTTAAGTAAAACAAAAATGGATTCCTCTAAATTGAAGAATCCATTTATACACGCCGGATGGGTGTATTCTTTTATCTATTAATCCAAACGCCTTTTCCATTCATAATATATATATGTCCTGGCTGTGGATTATAAACTCTTCTTCCGTGGATATCGTAGATGATTCCGTCGACTCGATCAGCTGGGATATTCTTCACATCAGTGAATTTTCTGTAATAGTCATCGAGGAAAGATAATCTTCTATCTATAAACTGATAGATAAACGACTTTTCTTCGTCAAAGTTGAGTTTGATTCCATCTGCCCCACTCCATCTGTCCAGCTCACGCGAAGCAGCTCCACTATCATCAAAAAACTGGAAATAGTTGTCAAAACGGGATTTCAAACTATCGTTATCAAGGATTGTCTTTCTCAACTTAAAATAAAGTAGAGATGTATTAGTCAAGAATGTACTATCGACCTCATTTATCTGAGTAATAATATGGTTTTCATACCACAATCTGTCATACGAGCCTTCATATTCGGACGCATCATAACTCCTACCAAAAGAACAGTCCATATCCCAAGGAGCAAACGACATTTTCTGATTTTCAGTGATGTCATAAATATAAAAGAATTGGTTTTTACCCTTATTGTCTATGGCACCTATCGTATTTATCAAGATATGCATATTCATCAACACCGGAACATCAAAATGGTCGATATACCCTTCTGCATACTCTTCCTGCGTAGAATTAACTACAAAATCTTCCTTATCAACTAGTGGTTTCCAGTCAGTAAATCCGTTGTCTTTCACATCAGGATAGGCAGACTCAAAATCCTGATAATAACCGTTATCATTGAAGTACTCTTCAGGTTCATCTCCAAAACTTGTTCCATTCCAACCACAAGCTTTGTACAAAACGCCTCTCACTTCGCCATCAGCCATTTTCTTCAGTTTCAGCTGTTTACGGTCAAGTTTTTCATTCAAACAATAGATTCCATTATAATCATCGTTGATATATAACTCCACAAACTTGCCTCTGATTCCAGTCTTAACCTTAGGCTCTGCCTCAGAATAATATGGTTTCACATCCATTGCGTTCCAAATATCAAAGGCGACTCGATTGCGCATCCTGGCTTTGTCGACAGCCATAGCGTCAAGAATCCAACTGTTGTCGTCACGCATTCCAAGCAGACGCTTTGTCTTTTTTGAATCCAAGGAATCCACAAGTTTGACCGCAAAATTCTTCTTCTCAAAATTCAAAGATGTACCACCACGATACTTGGCATACATATCAAATGTGTCCGGCACCAGAGAATCGGGATCACATATGATAATTTTTCCTTTCGTATAGTCAAAATCAAAATTTCCGTAAATCTTGACTGTCGGCATGACTCGTTGTGCCGACGATTCATTCGCCAGCAATAATGCCAAAAACATGATTATGCCAGTCAAAATATTACGCATATCAACACTATATAAAAGCAAATTACGAATTTGCAATTTTCTCCTTCATCGTTTTACAAAACAGAGACTCTGACTCCTTCACATAGTTAGGATAAAGCGAGACTAGTTCATCCCAAACCTCCATAATCTCGTCTTCCTTACCAAGATTCATTAGAAGTTCACCCTTATAATCAAGGATTTCAGAATCATTGTCGGAAAGGATAAGCGCATCATCGAGGATTTCTATTGCGGCCGCATAATTTTCACCAAACGATTTATCTGAATAGATGTGAGCCAGATCCAACATCAATCCGACTCTGTCGTCAAGTTCACCACTATCCTTCTCCAAGAATTCCATCACCACCTGTTTAGCATCTTTCTTTGTGTAGATGCCTTTACATTCGCCGGACAAAGTCATGCGAACAAGACGGAGTTTTGCCTCATCATCTCCAAGTTCAGCGGCCTTCTTGAAAGATTCCATCATTGTTTTCTGGTCGGCCCACTCATACTTGCCGACACATCCATAAAGGAAATCACCTAAGTCGAAAAGGCAAGTAGGATAATTAGCGTCTTCCTTAATACTATCAATAAGAGTGACACCTTTCTTCAACTGGTATGCCTGATACATATCCACATTCAAACCATAATCGCCGTTGCGATAAGCTTCCGACAACTCAATCATTGCGTCAGGACACTTCATATTGGCTGCACGCATAAGGTAGACAAGAGCTTTATCGTCGTCTACATCCACCTCCGAATAGTAGCCATACAAACTCCAATAGGCAAACATTTTCAACTGTTCCTCTACTCCATCCGACTCCAATAAGAAATTAGCCACATCAAGGAAAATCTTTCTGCACGTTTCGTCTCTCATGAAAGCACA
The DNA here is from genome assembly GCA_045642085.1 of Paludibacteraceae bacterium. GTDB lineage: Bacteria > Bacteroidota > Bacteroidia > Bacteroidales > Paludibacteraceae > UBA1723. Next base: position 20,493 of record JAZUIF010000060.1, read on the forward strand.
ATGATAGATAATCTGCATAGCCACTCTCACGTCGACAGGGACCAAAGGAAGAACAGCCTCGACAACTTCTCTATTAAGAGTCTTCAATTCAAGGAATGCTTCCGCACATGCACCAGCATTATCATAAAACTCATGGATAGGAGCAGCCAGAATAGCCTTCTGATAATAATCCTCTGCATCCTGATCGCTCTGTTTCACACCCCAACCAAGTTTACAGCAGTGAGCCATATAGAGATAGCATTTGAAGGAGTCGATCGACGGAACATCCTCCACCTTACGCAAAAGCTCAAACGCAAAATTCAGACGTGATTTATTTCCAGAAGCTTTATATTCATCAAGGATGTACACCGCATAACGGATACACGCAGATGGATTTCCTGTAAGAGCCAGACGTTTAAGCATCTTGACCGCATCCATACGGACATTCTCGTCAGGAGACTTCAACGCCACTTCCACAGAATAGAGTGTAGCCTCAACGTTTCCGTTCTGTATCGCCTTATTATAGAAATCAGCGGCAGCCTTCTTGTCGTCCGCCACAGTCTCGTTCAATCGGCCTAAAATAAATTGACAAAATCCACTAATTGGATTGACATCACTCTTTTTCTCTTGCTTTACAAATCCAACCGATGGCACAGGTTGCGCCTGCTGGGCATATTTCATACAGACACTAACTATCTCCTGGTATTTCCCAAGAGCTATCATTTGTGGTAGGGATTCGATTATATCGGCATCTGTGTGAGCATCAGCAATAGGCTGTCGACGCACAACATTAGCTATTTCAGAACTCCAAGTTCTTGTTTCACTTTTCATAATCTTTATAATTCACCTTGCAATGGAGTTATTGTTCTCCATTTTTGTGCACGGAAACGCATTCTGTAGACAGAAAGTCCAGAACGCAAATTTTCCAAACCATAATAATTCTTCTTCGCTGCAAAATCAAGGAACTCAGGATCTCTATCTAAGATAATCTTCATTATCTTTCCTGAATCAACTCCAGAATAAAGAGAGAAAACTGTATTCATAATTTTTGCAACAATCATTCTTCTTTCCTCAATAGTGAAATTATCGAGCAACACCTGCGGAAAGCGTTCTGTTCGATCATAATAGACATCATATCCGAAACATCCAGCCACATATTGACGAATTGTTGTATGGAATCTAGGTGCTTTCATTCGCTCCTTTTGTGAAATATAGTCTAGCAGACCTTCTCTTACATAAACGGAGCCATCGGAATTTCTTTCAGCAAACAAACTTTCAATTCGCATACCGCCACTTCTTGCTCTGACCAAAACTAATGAATCTATTATTGGGTTATGCTCCATTCTAAAGTCGACAAACATCGACTGCAATACAGGCATACAATTCTTCACCAACCAATCAAGACTCTCCAAATTTTCATATATAATATAATTGTTGATATGGAAAATCATTGAAAGAACTTCTCCATGATTAGGCAATACCGTCTTCTCCTGGCTCCATTTTTTTACTCTCGTTCCTGACTTTTTCGGCATCACTGCTATCTTTTCTGCCTTTTTTATCTCAGGATATTTTTCAGCGTAATTTATAATCTCAGGAAGGAACATTATAGGAAACATAAGTCCGATTCGAGGATCAAGAGCTACTTCTTCCACATGATTATAACGAGATTCAGAAAGATTGATTTTAAAATCATACTTAGGTTCAGGTTTATATAATTCAGGGACCATATACAATTCCATTCTTCGTTCAGTCAAGGAATAGTAACATAGTCTATCTGCTTTAATTCCGTAAGTCGCCTCTAATCTTTTCTTAAATAATACAGGATTAAGTTCCAAACCTCTTTTGGCCATCTCCATTGCCAACACATCACCTAATGCCAACATATCGTTCTCTTGCAATGTGTATTTAACGGAATCTCCATATACAGCTTCACACTGGTATCCATGAAGAACTTGCTGAAGAAGAACATTTTCTGTATTTTCATCAACAAACTCATAATCATGCACATCCAAATCTTGGCCATGGTCACGTTCATGTATATGTCCAGGCACACATTCAGCGTCAAAATTGGGCAGACTTATGAACCCGGGTGCATTTTCTGCACACGAAGATACCACCAAAAGCAGTAAAACATATATAACTGTCCTAACTAAAATCTTCACGCCGAACTCCTTAATTTTACAAAATTAATCTTTATTCCATTAAATTAAGAATTAAAAATGTATCTTTACAGCATAAAAATATAATATCATGGAATTTATTAACAGAAGTACGATAGAATGTAAGAAGGATGACAAAGGGAATATCATCGCTAGATATTATCCTCAGGGTGTTTGCAGCAGAATGATGGATATCATCGTCGACGAGAACACTCACGAAATTAAGGCTGCTCAGATTATTGGAGGATGTCCTGGCAACGCAGCTGGTATCAGCCGTTTGGTGGTTGGTCTAAAAGCTGAATTTGTCATTGAAAGGTTTGGTGGCACAACATGCGGTCCGAAACCATCTTCTTGTCCTGACCAGTTTGCTCAGGCTCTTAAGTTGATAATCAACCAATAAAAGATGTGTTTCTGAGATAAGACGCACGCCATTAAATATAAAGAGACGCACGGACGTGCGTCTCTTCATTATTTATCTTCTCTCTTTACACCAAGCAATTTGACATTAAACTTTACTGCTGAGTAAGGATTTACCGTCACAGCCATTTTAGGTTCACGACAGACTCCCGAATAGGAAATCGTACCATAAGCCAAATAATATGGAGCCCAAAAATCAAAGTCGGAACCAACAGTCATATATTTGACTCCCTCCTGCAAAGCCTTAACCTGACCATACATTGGAGTTCTTAAAGTATCATATCTAAATTCGTTCTGCTTGCCTTCAATCTTATTTCCCGTGACAACAGCAAAAATAGTGTCGCCATCTTCAGGACGGATATCAGAAGCACCTAAAGTATTGACCTTTATCAGTAAACCAGAAGCCGTCTCTGTAATACCTTCCTCGTTTCTTTTATCTCTCAGGAATTTTTCTCCATATTCTTTAGTTTCCTGATATGTATTCAAGCTTACATCGTCGTCCTTGTCTTTACAAGATGAAAATATCGATGCGACAAAAAGCGGTGTTGCTATTGCTAATAATAATCTGATATTCATAATATTACTTTATTTTTCTAATCAATGTCATTCCGTCTCTCAATGGCACCATTGTGACGAAGAATCTGTCGTCGGCACAAACAGAATCATTAAACAGTTTGATTCCTGCTGTCTGCGCGTCGTTTCTGTCTTCCTCCAACACGTGTCCATCCCACAGTGTATTGTCGGCGATAATCAATCCTCCCATCTTCATCTTCGGATAGACGGCCTCCAAATACTGCATATAGTGTCGTTTGTTGCCATCCATAAAGCAGACATCAAACTCGCCTTCCATCTGTGGAATCAACTCCGACGCGTCGCCGATATGGAAATGGACTTTCTTGCCGACCTCACCTGCTCTTTCGAATCCGTTGAGAATCAACTCCTCCAACTCATCGTTGATATCGATAGTGTGGACTTCACCGTCGGCTGGCAATGCTTCCGCCATACAAAGTGCTGAATATCCAGTGAATGTACCGATCTCAACAACTCTCTTTGCTCCAGTCATCGCACAGAACATCTTCAACAAACGTCCCTGCAAATGGCCTGATAGCATACGTGGCTTTAGCGTATATAGATTTGTGTCTCGCACAAGTGACTTCAAAAAATCTGGTTCTGGCTCTATGTGAGACGTGATGTAATTCTCTATCTCTTGACTGAAAATATCCACCGCTATTAGTTAATAGTTAAGAATTAATAGTTAATAATTAAAATCTAAAGCCAGTGGCTTTCTCTGAGAGTTCCTGACTCTGTGGTTTTAATTTTAGCAAACCTCATTTATGGTCTTAGTTAACGTTAACGTCAGCGTCAACGTCTTTCATCGCCAATCTTTCCAACTCCTTCCATAGATTGTCGTCTGGAACCGGTGCCACCACCTTTATTTCCTTCTTCGACACTGGATGGATAAACTCGATTGAACGAGCATGAAGTGAGATTCCTCCGTCGGGATTTGAACGAGCAAAACCATATTTCAAATCACCTTTGATTGGCGAACCGATGTTTGCCAACTGACAACGTATCTGATGGTGACGTCCTGTCGACAAATCTACCTCAAGCAATGTGTAGTTGTCCGACTTTGCTATCGTACGGTAGGAAAGGATGGCTTCTTTTGCATCTTTTACTCCTTTGCCGACTACAAAACTCTTGTTTTGCTTCTCATTGCGTTTCAAGTAGTTGACCAACTTGCCTTCTGGCTCCTTGGGTGCGTTCTTCACCACAGCCCAATAGAGTTTCTTGACGTCATGCTTTGCAAACATATCGCATAGACGAGCGAGTGCTTTGCTGGTCTTGGCAAACACCACCACTCCACTCGTCGGACGGTCTAATCGGTGAGCCACTCCCACGAAGACGTTGCCTGGCTTGGCATACTTCTCCTTCAGGTATTCAGCAATCTGCTCGCCAAGAGTAGTGTCGCCGGTCTTGTCGCCCTGCACAATCTCTCTGCAAGTCTTGCTAACAATGATTATATGGTTATCTTCGTACAATACCTCCATATCGGAATACTTTGGACGGATTTACTTTGAACGCTGACGGATTGATTCATAAATCATTACTCCAGCGGCAACAGACACGTTAAGTGATGAGATTTTTCCGTTGATTGGAATCTTCACCAAGTCGTCGCACAATCTGATGATCTCTGGCGACACTCCTGTATCCTCAGCTCCCATGACGATAGCCAACGGACCTGTCATATCTGTCTCAGTGTAGACTTTATCTCCCTTCTCAGTGGCAGCGACGACGCGTACACCACTCGCCTTTAGGTATTTCACCGTCTGCACAAGGTTCTTCTCCTTACAAACTGGCAATGTGTGCAATGCTCCGGCAGATGTCTTGATCGCGTCGGCACCAACGCTCACACTTCCACGGAATGGGATAACCACCGCGTCGACACCGGCACACTCGCAAGTACGAGCGATAGCTCCAAAGTTTCTGACGTCTGTCACGCCATCCAATATGATAAAGAATGGGTCTTTGCCCTCTTCAAAAATATCCTGAACAAGATTCTCAACACTATAATAATGAGTGCTGCTGACGAAAGCGATAGCTCCCTGATGGTTCTTGCGAGTATACTTATTGATTCTCTCAAGAGGCACACGCTGCACCTGAATCAACGGATGTGAACGAAGCACTTCGAAAAGTTCGTGCGACAACTCACTCTGAAGATCCTTCTTCAATATGATCTTGTCAATCTCCTTGTCCGACTCAATCGCCTCAATGATTGCGCGGATTCCAAATATCATTTCATTCTCTTTCATCGCTTATTCATTCTTTAGTTTTTCGAGTTCCTCTGTCAAGATTTCCCATTCGTACATCTTTTCATCAAGACTCTTTTTCGCTTTTTCGTATTGTGCAAGCAAATCGCCGTCGGTCTGTCCCTCCGCCAATTTAGACTCTATCTCATAAATCTTATTCTCAAGTTTTGCCACCTCAGCCTCGTTGTCAGCAACTGCCTTCTCTGCTCTGCGCACCTGCTTCTGCTTCTCCTTCTGGGCCTCGTATGAAAGTTTGCCCTCAGTTGGGACCTTTGTTGCGACGGTGATATCTGCCGTCGTTTTCTTAACCTCCAACTCCTGAAGGTTTTCCATCTGCTTCTTCTTTAGGAAGTCGTAGATGCCACCAAGGTGCTCAACCACCTTCTTGTTGGCAAACTCGTATGTCTTCTCCACCAATCCATCAAGGAATTCACGGTCGTGCGAAACGACGATAACAGTACCGTCGAAAGCCTTAATAGCCTCCTTAAGTACATCCTTAGTACGCATATCCAAGTGGTTGGTAGGCTCATCAAGCACAAGGAAGTTGACTGGCTCAAGAAGCAGACGTATCATCGCCAAACGAGTTCGCTCGCCTCCCGACAACACCTTAACCTTCTTCTCAGATGCCTCTCCACCAAACATGAACGCTCCGAGGATATCCTTGATCTTAGTACGGATCTCTCCAGTAGCCACATAATCAATAGTGTCAAAGACAGTAAGCTCGCCATCAAGCAAAGAAGCCTGGTTCTGAGCAAAATATCCGATCTTAACCAGATGACCGAGTTTCAATTCTCCCTCATAGTCGATCTGATCCATGATACATTTCACCAGTGTCGACTTACCTTCACCGTTCTTACCGACGAAAGCCACCTTCTCACCACGCTTGATAGTGATGTTGATATTGTCGAGCACCACATGGTCGCCATATCTCTTAGTAAGATTCTTAGCATCTACACTGACTGAACCAGAATGTGGAGCAGGTGGGAATTTAAGGTGTAGAGCAGAGTTGTCCTCCTCGTCGACTTCAATCCTCTCGATTTTCTCAAGCTGTTTGATACGGCTCTGCACCTGTACGCTTTTAGTCGCCTTATAACGAAATCTCTCGATGAAATCCTCAGTATCTGCGATCTGCTTCTGCTGGTTTTCATAAGCACGAAGCTGCTGCTCACGTCTCTCCTTACGAAGCTGAACGTAGTGCGAGTAGTTTACCTTATAATCGTAGATATGACCTAATGAGATCTCAATTGTACGGTTTGTAACATTATCGATGAATGCACGGTCGTGCGACACAAGAACGACAGCGCAACCAGATGATTTCAAGAAATTCTCAAGCCACCAAATAGACTCGATATCCAAATGGTTGGTGGGCTCGTCGAGAAGCAACACGTCGGGACGCTGCAAAAGAATCTTTGCAAGCTCGATACGCATACGCCATCCACCGCTGAACTCGCTTGTCTGACGATTGAAATCCTCACGTTTGAAACCTAGACCGCAAAGAGTACGCTCAATCTCGCCAATATAGTTTCCACCGCCAAGAATATCAAGTTTCTCGTTAGCCTCAGTCAGACGGTCGATTAACTGATGGTACGACTCGCTCTCATAATCAGTACGCTCAGCAAGTTCAGCTCCAAGCTTGTCAATCTTAGCCTGAAGTTCAGATACGTGGGAGAAAGCCTTCTCAGCCTCCTGCATCACAGTGCAGTTGTCGTTGTGGATCATATGCTGAGGAAGATATCCGATAGTTGTCTCCTTAGGGACAGCCACCGAGCCCTTCGACGGAGCCTGGATGCCCGCGAAGATTTTCAGCATAGTCGACTTGCCCGCACCATTTTTGCCGACAAGAGCGATGCGGTCCTTATCGTTGACCACAAAAGATATATCGTCTAAAAGAGTAAAGCCACCAAACTCGACAGTGACTTGGTTTACAGAAATCATCTATACAAATTTATTTTTGTGCAAAAGTAACAAATTTATAGCGAAATACGAATATCTCTCTGCCGATTCCATTAAATTTTGCTTGCAAAAACTAATGGTGTCGGGAAAGAAAAGTTTTACACAGATTCAATCCACGCCCCCACGAAGGGAGCGACATCAACCAGCGGAACAAACTGGAAATATGTTTTCATGTTTCAATCCACGCCCCCACGAAGGGAGCGACAGACGTATCAGCAGTAGAAATAACTTCACTGATAGGTTTCAATCCACGCCCCCACGAAGGGAGCGACCTAATTGTTTAGTCTGGTCGGGAAAGATTCAAAGTTTCAATCCACGCCCCCACGAAGGGAGCGACCTGTTAACAATTCACTCTTTTCCTCATCACCTAACGTTTCAATCCACGCCCCCACGAAGGGAGCGACCTATCTGCTCCTTTACCTCATTGACAACGGGAAGGTTTCAATCCACGCCCCCACGAAGGGAGCGACGTATTTCCAAAATGGAAAAATGTCCTTAGTAATAAGTTTCAATCCACGCCCCCACGAAGGGAGCGACAAATGACAGTATTACGAAAAGCATAATCAGAGAGTTTCAATCCACGCCCCCACGAAGGGAGCGACACTCACAATCCTTATGTAAATAAAACTCAATAGCAGTTTCAATCCACGCCCCCACGAAGGGAGCGACTAGAAGTAATTTCACTAATTTCTATTTCACTAGAAGTTTCAATCCACGCCCCCACGAAGGGAGCGACATATGCTAATGATTTATCTATTCAGAATAGAAAGTTTCAATCCACGCCCCCACGAAGGGAGCGACGGAAGAAGTAGAAGCATTATAAGAACGTACAACAGTTTCAATCCACGCCCCCACGAAGGGAGCGACTCTAAACCTTTATCGTTTTTTCCAAAAGGAAACGGTTTCAATCCACGCCCCCACGAAGGGAGCGACCCGCCCGTGCTTCTTGAGATAAGGGTGACACATGTTTCAATCCACGCCCCCACGAAGGGAGCGACGGATTCCTTATCAAGAAGAGATGCGACAGCTGAGTTTCAATCCACGCCCCCACGAAGGGAGCGACAGTAACCTTTTGCCTACTTCTTTGATCAAGATATGGTTTCAATCCACGCCCCCACGAAGGGAGCGACTTCCGCACTCGCTGTCAGTTGAGCCGACAATAGTGTTTCAATCCACGCCCCCACGAAGGGAGCGACCGACATCGCTTACAGGCTGTTTCCTTATTGCAAGTTTCAATCCACGCCCCCACGAAGGGAGCGACGTAAAGAGGGCGATGAGTTTATCGAAGCTCTACAAGTTTCAATCCACGCCCCCACGAAGGGAGCGACAAGTGATTCCAGCGTCCACTGTTCCTTTTTTGTAGTTACAATCCACGCCCCCACGAAGGGAGCGACGCAAAGAGGGGAAACTGATAAACGATCATTTCCAGTTTCAATCCACGCCCCCACGAAGGGAGCGACCTCAAAGCTGAAGGAAATCATTGAGCAGTTGAATGTTTCAATCCACGCCCCCACGAAGGGAGCGACAATGGAATATCAAGATAAAAACAGATGATTATGTTTCAATCCACGCCCCCACGAAGGGAGCGACATACTTTTCTAACATATAATTTCTAATGTTAGTGTTTCAATCCACGCCCCCACGAAGGGAGCGACCAGTCGCTCTGTACCCTTATACAGACATTGTGGAAGTTTCAATCCACGCCCCCACGAAGGGAGCGACGTGCGGTCGGTGCGGCAACCGCATTATCCGTCGTGTTTCAATCCACGCCCGCAGGAAGGGAGCGACTGCCGTCGTGCTTATTTTCGTCGGTTTTACCGCAGTTTCAATCCACGCCCCCACGAAGGGAGCGACCGAGACGACGATGGACATCACACTCGACTACACGTTTCAATCCACGCCCCCACGAAGGGAGCGACTTGGTCGG
>JAZUIF010000061.1:0-2377 GCA_045642085.1 Paludibacteraceae bacterium
GTAAGTTGTTTTAATATTAAAAAAAAATAAAAAAATAGCGGATGAGAATATTTTTACTCTACTTTTTATATATTAGCAGAACAAATCTTTAAACTCTAAAATATGAAGCAAAAACATTTAATTCCGCTATCGCTGCTATTGGCAGTGATGCCTTTTGTCTCTTGTTCTGATGAAGACGAGAACGATCCAACAACTCCTGGTAATGAGCAGAAAGATCCAAGTAATGAAGTCCCAAACGACTCTACTCCATTAATTCCTTCTGACACACCAGATTCCAACCATCCTTACGTTGACCTTGGGCTTCCTTCTGGAACACTATGGGCAACTTACAACGTAGGTGCTACAAAGCCAGAGGAAGTAGGAAATTACTACGGATGGGGAGAGACAAAGCCAAGGAAATTGTATGGCGATAACTCTTACAAATATTGGTCTGTAGATACTTTCTCCAAATATAACAATGCAGACAACCTTAAAGAGCTACTTCCCGAGGACGACGCTGCGACAGTAAATTGGGGCAATGCATGGAGAATGCCAACGTACAATGAGCAACAAGAGCTAATAGAAAATACCTATATGGTATGGTTTTCTGGCAAAGACAGCACGGATGTAAAAGGTATTATATTCTATAAGGCGAAGAGTCCAGAAGATAAGGGAACGTTTGTAAATGGTAAAAATACACCGTCAGCTAATTACAGCGATTCTGATGCTCATATATTCCTTCCCGTTGCTGGCTACTGTGATCAAATTAGGAATTATGGTTTTAGTTCTGAAGGACGCTACTGGTCGTCTTCGCTAGAAAGCTCAGAGTATAGTAATGAATTGGAATTCAATGAAGTGAAGATTATGGCATTCTCCTTCTATCGCCAGTTAGCATACTCTGTTCGTGCGGTGCGTGCGAAATAATTCGAAATTCATAATTTGTTAACCGACAATTGGGTTGGTTATATAATTCACCAAATATAATGGGCAGGTTTGATTGAACCTGCCCATTATTGTTTAGACGTTCCATCATAAATAATGTTTATCAGAGATACCATTCTTTCCTAAAAATTGGTCATAAGTTCCAAATTTTAGGTAAATGAGTTTAGATATTATGTGTCTATTTTTGCATTGTGATTAAACAAATTACACAAAATGAAACATTTACTATCTAAATTGTACATTGTTCTGACTGCTGTCTTCATGATGGCTTGCTCAAACGAGGAGGCTGATGCAGAACCAGTGGATGGTGGCAATCAATTTATTGGTTCTAAGACACTTATTGTCTACTACAGTTATACCAACCACACTGAAGAGATTGTGGCTGATTTGAAGGGTATGATCAACGCTGACGTGATTGAGGTGGAGCCGGAAGAGAAAGGATTGAACTATTCTGCCAATAATTATGCTATTGGTACAGAGCAGCTTACTAAAATTAAAAACAATCCTGATGTAGAAAGCAGTTATCCTGCCATTGATCTCGTCGACGTGGATATTAGCAAATACAACACAGTCATCATCGCTACTCCACTCTGGTGGAGCCAAATGGCATCCAATATGCAAACTTTCCTATTTAAGTATGGTCAGGAGATGGATGGCAAGGATATCGGACTGATCGTAAGCAGCCATAGTTCAGGAATCAGTGGCGTCGAAGCAGATGCCAAACGATTGGTGCCAAACGGAAAATTCATGAACAAAAGTCTATGGATCAACAATGCAAACCATTCAAAACGAAAGTCTATGCTTGAGCAGTGGCTTCTCGATGTCGACTATACAAGTTTATCAGCAACTACGAACAACACTATGTATTTGAAAGTCAATAACAATATATTAAAAGTCGATCTCGAAAGCAACTCCTCAGCAGAGGCTCTCGTAGAGTTATTGAAAGAAGGAGATATCACTTATGAAGCTCATGATTATGGTGATTTTGAGAAGGTTGGAGAATTAGGATATGCCCTTCCCGAGAACAACAAGCAGATCACTACTGAGCCAGGAGATATTATTCTATATAATGGCAATAATATCTGTATTTTTTATGGTTCAAATTCGTGGAGTTACACACGTCTTGGCAAAATTCGTGATATAAATGCAGATGATTTGAAAAAGGTTTTGGGGAATGGCGACGTCGCAGTGACATTTACATTGGCTAATTCAACATCCGCGTCGCTAACACGTGCAAATTCATCTGAATCAAAGATAATCTATAATATCAATGGAAAAAAGCTTTCGCAAATTCCAGAAAAAGGATTCTATATTGAGAACGGAATAAAGAAAACGAAATAAAATTAACTGATAGTTTGGAATAGTACAAATCGAAGAAGGATGCCCAAATTGAGCATCCTTCTTTGTTTTATAGGTTCTACTTGATAAGTCGGATCGTAGCCATGTCGTTCTGTGA
>JAZUIF010000062.1:0-12566 GCA_045642085.1 Paludibacteraceae bacterium
TTGTTCATTTTTCAAAAGATTAAATTAGTTAATTTGATACATCCAAACACAAATATAGCAAATAAGTAAACGCAAACAAAGAAATATAGGAGATGGGCTTCATTATACAGAAGGTTCAGATCAACATCATTGTCTAAAAATCATTTATTTATCTTTTTACTTTCTTAATTTTCGTGTTATAGGTTTACGTCAAATAGCGTTTTATAGTAAACATATATTTCGATATTTATTGTCTCAAATATAGTGCATTCATCTTGTTGGCTGATTTCATTGTCTGCATTGTCTCATACTTTATGTTTTTATATTCATGACAAAGATAAGGAACTAGTCAAGTTTTGAATTATGTGATTACATTTATAATTATAAAAACGGACAAGAATTACTTTATCCTTAAATATGAATTATTTGTCTCATTTTCCACATCAACATCGGTAGCCGAAAGTGTTCGATCATTTACACTCGATTTTTCTCCGCTTTCCACTCCACAATATTTCTCTCTTCTGTGCTGAAATTGGCTCCAATCTTCACAACTGGTTTGTCTTTGGAAGAGACCTTCTGGGCATACTTCTTCATATCGATCTGAGCCAATGCTTCGTCGGCAGACTTGTCTCGTTTGCATTCGATTACATAGACACGATTGTTTGTTTCAAAGAAGACGTCGATACGTCCGCCTAATCTTGGAAGCTCCACTGCTGCTTTGAAACCTGAGAATCTTATCATCAGGTAGATCATGTTGCGGAAGTTTGCCTCTATTTGTTTTACCTCGTTGCTCTCAAACGGTATCTGTCCCATTATCAGTTGGATCTGAGACATAAATTCTTCAACGTCGTCTGATAAAATATAACGTTTTAGCTTTATCAAGTCTAAATCTTTGCTGTCGCTTGTTGTAGCGCCGACGTAATTCGGCAATAGCATCTGGGTGAATCCAGTTGAAACCTCCTCATTTGGGAATCCTAGAAAATAACAACCATCTTGAAAACTTTTGATTGTCAGATATCCACTTTGATACATTGCAGCAATGATATTGCTCTCTCCATTGCCAAAGGACGCTATCATTTCTCCCGATGCCATCAAATTGTCGTCGAATTCGGGAAATACGATATCGCTTTTTGAAAGAATTTTTGTCAAATATGTCGGAGTGCCAGTGGCATACCAATAATTACCCAACTGTCTATCAGACAATGAATTTAGCAAACTGAAAGGATTATAGACATCAACAAGTTTCTCGCTGAAATGATAGCCGTCATACTTATTTTTTAGCAAAGAATACATCTGCTCTTTCGAGATCTCTTTCTCGTCGGCAAAAGCCTGTACCTCATTATCAAAATAAGAATGCAATTCATCCTCTGATATGCCACAGATGGTATTGTATTTATTGTTGTTTGAAATGTCTTTCGGATTATTAGCCGCACTAAAAATACCAAGTTTGCCATAGCGAGTGACGCCAGTAAGAAATGCGAAACGGATATGTTGGTCGGCTCTTTTCATAATGCCGTAAAGTCCTTGAAGTGCAGCTCTGTTCTTATCTTGAATTTCTTGTAAACCAATAGTATCAGTCAACGGTTTGTCGTATTCATCAATAAGGATCACAACCTGTTTTCCAGTCTGTTGTTTTGCCCTGCTTACTACTCCATAAAAACGGTCTCCCAAAGAAATTTCATCATCACTTTTCCCATACTCCTTTTCCCATGCCGTTAGATATATGTTCATTCGATTATTGACTGCATTAGGATCTGTGTAGTCGGCACCAGTAAAATCTATATGAAAAACTGGATATTCCACCCAATCCTGCTCAAGTTTTTCCATGGCAAGACCTTTGAAAAGATCCTTTTTACCTTGAAAATAAGCCTCAAGAGTAGTGGTAAGCAGACTCTTTCCGAAACGACGTGGACGGCTGAGGAAATAGTATTCTCCTGTCGTCACCAAACTATAGACCAAATCAGTTTTGTCTACATATTGGTAACCTCCCTCTATGATTTTTTCAAAAGTCTGTATTCCAATTGGATATTTCATACTAATGCTTTTAGATAAATCGACGTCGCAAAGATATAATTATTAATTCATAATGCATAATGCACAATGCATAATTGTCGATATAATCAAACGCATTAAATATAAAAGTCCGCTTCGTCCACCAAACCTGCTCGCATTGCGTATTTCATTGCGTCGTGAGCACAGTTGACATTCAGTTTACGGAAAATATTCTTACGGTGGGAATTTATTGTGTGTATGCTTGAGAATCGTTCTGCGGCGATTTCCTTCGTCGTCTTTCCCTGAGCAATGGCTTTCAACACTTCTCGCTCAGTCTGAGTAAGATCATCCTTATGAAGTTCTTTCTCTGTCTCACGAGTAAGCAGAATCTGAGTTGCCTGCTGGGAAATATACCTTTCTCCACGCACTACATATCTAAATGATTCACGTAGAATATCCAAAGTTGCATCTTTATAAACCACTCCAATACGCTGCGAATTATAGATGACGTAGCGTAGGAAATCAGGAGTCAATTCATCTGATAGCAAAAGGAATGTGACGTTGGGGTTAGCGTCACTCAAGAGTACAAGTTTCTCGCAGTCAGTGAAATCAAAGAGTGTGTAGTCGAGTACCACCGCTGTCGGCTTTTTATCTCGAAGCAACGCACCAAGTTGCTGACAGTTGCATGCATACTCCACTTCTGGAGCACCGCCAGAATACTCTGGAAGCGCACGTATTATTGTCTCAGCAGCCAATGCTGTTAGTGCTTGATTATCTGCTATGATTATACGTTCTGCATTCATCTTGAATCTCTTTTTTCGTTCTAAGTCATTTTTCAAAGGACAAAATTACTCCAAAAAGAACAATATAGCAATATTTATGGTGAATTATAGATTATTATTCTATTAAATTCAATTTTCGATTGATCAATATTCTAATAACGATGTGAATATGCTTATGACAAAAGAATAATTATGAAATTTTATCAAAACGCTCGCTCACCGTCAATTTATGAATTACGCATTACGAATTATGAATTAAAAAAGAAGCCCAAACTATTTTTCCAAACAGTCTGGGCGAAAGAAATTAAACTATTACAGGGAAGCGGGTAACTTCCTTTTCCTTTATTCTAAAAGCATTCAGCACTGGTTCTCCAGGAGCCACATACGGTTGTCCTGAGACATCTGGAGAGAGCGACAGAATGAGATAGAGTGCATTGGGATCAAAAGCAAGACGTTTGTCTTCTTCTGATGGTCGACTTGGAGATGCCGGGTGACTGTGCCATCCTCCGATGACCGCCAAACCGTGTGTGCGGGCATACTTGATAGCGGCAAACTGTTCTTTGGGATTCAACGAGAAGTGCTCTACAGCGTGGTCAATATTGGTCAACGGATAATTATAAGTTATCGTCTTCTTTCCATCTTCACCAACTATTCCGAGTGCATATCCGCAACTTTCCACTGGCGCGTCTTTCTTTGCCTGCTCCACTATGGAATCGAATGCTTCCTGAGTAATGCGTATCACTTCGTTGGATTCTTGCCATCCGTA
This sequence comes from Paludibacteraceae bacterium, assembly GCA_045642085.1. Taxonomy (GTDB): domain Bacteria; phylum Bacteroidota; class Bacteroidia; order Bacteroidales; family Paludibacteraceae; genus UBA1723. Next base: position 3,520 of record JAZUIF010000062.1, read on the forward strand.
TGTTTGTTCTCCTATAGTCATGTTAGTTTCAAGTTAATAGTTAATGATTAATAATTAATAGTTTCAGGTTTCGTCTATTAGACATCCACCTAATTATTAACTATTCACTATTAATTATTAATTAAACATTAGTGATTCTTTAGATCGCAAGTGGCTTGCTCGTAGTCGATTAGCTCTGTGATTGTTGGATTATCTCCACAAAGTTTACAATGCTTGTTGTGACGGACACTTATCTTACGGAAATCCATTGTCTTAGCATTGAATGTAAGCAATTTGTTTGTCAACAATTCGCCGACGCCGGTGATATACTTCAATGTCTCGGCTGCTTGGATCGTGCCAAGCATTCCTGCGATTGCTCCTAGCACGCCAGCCTGTGAACATGTTGGCACTGCGTTTGGTGGAGGTGGTGCTCCGAACACACAACGGTAACATGCTGAGCCTGGCACGTGAGTGAAGGTCTGGCCTTCGAATCTCAAGATTCCTCCGTGGCTGAATGGTTTACCTGCCTGGACACACGCGTCGTTGATCAAAAACTTCACTGGGAAATTATCTGTACCGTCGACGATGAAATCATAATCTTTGATGATATCAAGCGCGTTGTTTGCCATCAATAAATCCTGGATTGCATTCACTTTGACATTCGGATTAATCGCCAACATCTTCTCTTTAGCTGAGATCACCTTAGGCACATCAACGTCTTTTGTGAAATGAATCACCTGTCTCTGCAAATTGGATAGATCCACCACGTCGCCATCGATAATTCCGATTGTGCCGACGCCTGCAGCCGCAAGGTATAGCGATACTGGGGCTCCCAATCCACCAGCGCCTACAACCAATACCTTGGCCTCTTTTATCTTTTCCTGTCCCTCTACTCCGACGTCTTGCAACAAGATATGTCGGCTATAACGGAGCAGCTCTTCTTCTGAAAAATCAAACATATAAAACTAGGTTTTAATTGTTCCAATTGCCGATTTGTCATGTTGATTTCACCGACAATTATGAATTAAGAATTACGAATTATGAATTAAAACTGTCCTCCACCCATGAAATAAAGGAAATCAACTGAATCTCCCTCCTTGATCTGTAGGGTATCGAAATCTTCACGCTCAACGAACTCCTCGTTGACCTGAACACTTACCATCTCAGGCTGGAATACCTTATTTAGTTTAATCAACTCTGATACAGTTAGAGGCAATTCTACCTCCTGATTTTCTCCGTTTACAATAATCTTTGCCATAGTTCAAATTCCTTTCTATTTTGTTATCGTCAACGTTAACGTCAACGTCATTATAAATATTTATCTATTGTGTCTGTGATTTTCAACTTGTTCACAGCACCGCTTAATCTATCTACCACCTCTCCATTCTTCAAGATCAGAATGGTTGGTATACTTGTTATTCCAAAATGATCAGTGGCATCCTCATTGTTTTCTGCATTGCACTTTCCAATGATAGCCTTGCCTTCGTAGTCGTCTGCCACCTGTGCGATGATCGGTGACAATCTCTGGCATGGTCCACACCAAGTCGCCCAAAAATCAATTACCACTACTCCCTCCTTCTTTAGGAATTCTTCGTAATTGTCGTCTGTAATTTTAATTTCTGCCATAGTTAATTTCTTTTTAGTTTTCTTTCTTTTTACACTTGCAAAATTACATTGCTTCCGGCATCCCCAAAATAGCGATTTGATGGTAATCGTATCACATACGTTTGTTATATTATCCCTCAAAACCTTTCGCAATCTCCAATATTTCAGAAAGTTGTGCCTCCGAATGTTGGATAGATACAAAATTGCCTTCAAATTGTGATGGTGATATATACACTCCATGTGATAGCATATATCTGAAGAATCGTGCGAATGCTTCTGTGTCGCTCTTTTTCACATCGCTGAAATCATGGGGCGCGATTCCGCCTGTGAAGAATGGAGTGAACATATTGCCGACGTGGTTGATCACCACTCCTTTCGGACGCAAAATCTCTGCTAACTTGCTGATGAATCGTTCTGCTTTGGCATTCAGTTCCTCATAGACATTAGGTTGGCTAAGAATGTCAAGAGTTGCGAGTCCGGCAGTCATTGCGATTGGATTGCCAGAAAGTGTGCCTGCCTGGTAAACTGGTCCCAACGGTGCCAAAAGCTGCATAATATCACGTCGTCCTCCGAATGTTGCGGCTGGGAATCCTCCACCCACAATCTTTCCTACTGTAGTGAGATCTGGTTCAATTCCATAGAATTTCTGAGCTCCACCCAATGTCAAGCGGAAACCTGTGATTACTTCATCAAAAATCAAAAGTGATTGGTTTTCAGTTGTGATCTCACGTAAGAATTTCAAGAAATCATTCTGCTGAGGCACAACTCCCATGTTACATGGCACTGGTTCCACAATAATTGCGGCAATCTCATCTTTATGCTGACTGAAGATTTCACGCAACGCTTCTTTGTCGTTGAATGGTGCGACAAGGGTATATTTGGCAAAGTCCTGTGGCACACCAGATGAACTGCTTATTCCACACGTTGCGACGCCGGAGCCTGCGCTAACCAACAGGTGATCTGCATGTCCGTGATAACATCCGTCGAACTTGATGATATAATCTCTCTTTGTATATCCACGTGCCAAACGAATCGCTGACATCGTTGCTTCTGTTCCTGAGTTAACAAAACGGACTTGCTCCATTGACGGAATCAACTCAGATACTCTTTTTGCCAATTGTGTCTCCAGCAATGTTGGGATTCCGTAACTTGTTCCATTTGGAATGGCACTGATCACCGCACGCTGTACTTTTGGGTTGGCATGTCCTGCAATGAAGACTCCCCACGACAGACAGAAGTCGATATATTTATTTCCGTCTATATCAGTTAGTTCAACGCCCTCTGCTTTTTGAATAAACAATGGTGTCGCCCCTACACTTCTTAATGCTCTTACTGGACTATTTACTCCTCCAGGTATATATTTTTGAGCCTCTTCAAAGGCTGCTTTTGATTTTTCTCTACTCATAATTCAATTACTTTTAACCTTCGGGCGGGTTTAAAACCTGCCCCTACTTTCTAATATTTGATTGTAGGTTATGGTTTTAATCATCCAGTATTATCCTACTAATTTCTTACGATATTGCTCCCAGTGTTGAAGATTCTCAATCTCTTCTTCGATGATAGCCTCACATTTGCTTACTTCAAGAGTGCGCTTCTGGAGATTCTGTTGAGCCATAGACTCAATCTGCTCAAGATTGTAAAGAGTCTTACCATAAAGGGATTTTACATCGGATTCAATATCTTGTGGATTAGCAAGATCAAAGAGTAATTGCGTTTTTCCAAATGGTAGATCACCACTTTTTATGATTGTATGTGGAGCCGATGTCGCGCTAATTATAATGTCCGACAATCGGAATAATTCTTGTTTTTCACTTAACGAAAACGCATCCACATTATATTTATGTGCTAATGCTTCTGCTTTATCTAAACTTCTATTAGCAAGGAGTATGTTTGTCGCTCCACGTGCAGTAAGGAAATTTAGAATTGATTCTGTAAGATCATTGACACCAATAATGCTTACAGCTTTATTTCCAAGATCTTTAATCTCATTGCATAGTATATCAACTGTTACTTGAGAATATGAGACAGCTCCTCTGGCTATACCAGTTTCGGTTCTTGTGCGATGCCCTACGTATGATGCTGTCTGGAATAGTTTATTAATAGCAGGTGATAATTTTCCTGATTTTCTTGCTTCAAAATATGATTGCTTAATCTGGCCAAGTATCGCCCCTTCACCCAAAAGAGGAGATTCCAAACCAGCAGCCACACGAAAAAGATGTCTGGCAATGTCAGCCGGGACATCACCGTCGCCCCAGTACAATTCAGTGCGGGCGCACGTTTTAAGCAATACGCCATCTTCTCTTGGAGCGAGCAAGATAGGCGATTCGCTTCTATTATTTACGATTATTGAATTTACCATTTTTTGTCTGTATTAGTTTAATTTCTGAATGCAAAATTACAGACAATGGTATGGTTAGGAAATCGCAAGAAATAGTGGATTATATCACATACGTTTGGTATATGACAATCTCAAAATCAATATTGTTTGTTTTATTTGTATATCGACACGAACTCAGTTGCTCTATCCATAATGTATTGAAAATTAGACTTTATGGCATCGCGTATTCGCATACTGAGATGAACATCTTTTGCATTGCTTGCCACTGCGATAGTCAAATCACCGTCTTTGAAGATTGCAGGGGATGTGAAATCACACAATGGTGGATTGTCGCATACACTTGCTAAAACGTGACGTTGTTCGGCATCTTTCTTGATACTCTGATTGAGTGCGGAGTCTTCGGTGCAGATATAAACGAGAGTGACTCCATCAAGGTCGGATGGCTCGTATTCTTTACGGATTAGAGTGAATGGCAAATCCTTAAATCCGTCTTTGAACTGAGGAGAGATGATCGTGGCATCATCAGTAAAACGGTGAAGGATAGTGGCCTTGTGTAGCCCTACCCTTCCACCTCCAATGATGAGGATCTTTTTCCCTTCAATATTTATATTTATTGGCAAGAAATTCATAGAGATATTTTACAAGTTATCTATGCAATATTGCTTTGCATAATATGAAATGATATATTTTGCTCCAGCACGTCTGATGGCTGTCAACGATTCATGGAAGATACGACGTCGATCAAAGAATCCTTGCAATGCGGCATTCAAAAGCATTGAGTATTCTCCCGACACTTGATATGCGACAAGTGGATATTCTGGATATTCCTGTGATGCACGGTAGATGATATCCAAATAGGCCATTGCAGGTTTTACCATTATCCAATCTGTACCTTCTTCAATATCTGCCTTAATCTCTTCAAGTGCTTGATCCTTAGTTCGGTAATCCATCTGATAAGTCTTGCGGTCACCAAAAGATGGAGCGGAATCAGCGGCGTCACGGAATGGACCATAATAAGCTGATGCGTATTTTGCTGAATAAGCAAGTATACGTGTTGACTTTGTACGCTCATCGCTATCAAGTCGACGACGTAGTGCTTCAATTTGACCATCCATCATCGCAGATGGAGCAACGTAATCTGCTCCTGCAAGGGCGTGCTGATATGCCATCTCTGCAAGCAAAGGCAATGTGCTGTCGTTGTCGACATCGTTATTCTGTAGCAAACCGCAATGTCCGTGGCTTGTATATTCACACAAACAGATGTCTGTGAATACAATAATTTTAGGATATTTCTCTTTGATTGCCTTAACCGCACGAGAGATCAAATTATCTGGACTGTATGCTGCCGAACCACGTTCATCTTTCTCGTTCTGTGGAATAACACCAAACAACAAAACCTTGTCAATACCAAGTTTGATTAGTTCAGCAATATCGTCAAGCAAAGTGTCGATTGAAAAACGGTCGATACCTGGCATTGTCTTGATGGGTTCTTTGCGTCCACTTCCGTCGACCACAAAATATGGATATATAAAATCTTGGGATTCAATGGGTTGAACATCCGCATATCTATCTCTAACCTCTTGAGTAAGTCTATATTGTCTGAATCGTTTCATATGTTGTCTTTCCTTTAGCGATTAATAATAAGTGTTTTGGAACGTCGTTGCCATAGAGATTTTTGAACACCTCAACTGCTGACGGAGATGAAAAAATCACCTTATCCACCTTGCTCAAATCAATCGGTTGAGCTTCAGCATTTGGTCGGTTTGTGTAGACGGGAATATCCTCAACTACGTGACCTTGTGCAATCAATCCGTCGCTCAATGCTTTCAACCCTTTGTCTGATCGTGGAAGAATAATGTGTTGCGACGGGAGTTTGCTAAAGAACTCCAGCAATCCTTCTGCCGACTCTGTAGGTGATTCAAAATAAGGAGTAAAGCCTCGATCGATGAGTTCAGCCGACGTTACAGGCCCAACACTTGCGATATGCTTTCCCTCTGTTTTGCCTTTGAAATATCTTACTCCATAACGAGATGTGAACACAAGCCAATCTGCTTTTGTTGTATCGACATTCACATTTGTAGGAGTGATGGAAATCAATGGTGTGGATGATTGTGTACCGGTGTCGTATGTCGACATATTGGCTGTACTTGACACGAATCTCACTACTTCTCCAATCATCAGCAGAACCGGTGTGTCCTTAAAGATTGCGTATTTCAACTCTTTCAACGATGAATAGACGGCTCTTTGATTTGGCAAGGAAACATTAGTTACTATAGCTACAGGAGTATTTTCATCTCGTCCAGCTTCAATCAAAGAAGAAGCAATTTTACTGATGGATGATCCTCCCATATAGTAAAGCAATGTGTCGGCATTAGGAGTCTGTGGCTCATCACTGTGCCCCAACACCATTGCCACACTACGTGCCACTCCACGATGTGTCAGCGGAATCTGAAGTAGTGAGGCAAGAGCATTTCCTGAACTGATTCCAGGCACGATCTCTACCTCCACCATCCTCTCACGTAAGAAATCCACCTCTTCCCTGCCATGAGAGAAAAGCATTGGATCTCCACCTTTTAGTCGTACTACGTTATTCCCATTAATAGCAGATTGATACAATAGCTCATTTATATCATTTTGATGATGACTATGTTTGCCTGATCGTTTGCCAACGTATATTTTTTCGGCATTAAACTGATTCAGAAAGGCTTCGTTGGTCAAGTCGTCAAAATAAATGACATCAGCATTCTGCAATGCTTTTTGTCCTTTTATAGTCAGTAGTTCTGGATCACCCGGTCCGAATCCGACAAGTGTCACCTTGCCATAATTCTTACGATAATCAAGAGTCAGGAGTATTTTCACTATCCATTCAGGAGTGTTCTCGCTTGCTGTAATGGCAAGATTACCCTGCAAAGGATGCGTCTTGAACGGAAGTTTCTCTGCCGCACGATGGCTAAGTCCTAACCTATCCAAAGCACACGTCGCCACAATAAGAGCATCGACATAACCGTCGTCGACTTGGGCTATACGCTCCTCAATAGTGCCACGAATCGGAACCACTTCAATATCTGGGCGTAACGACAATAACTCCTCTTTGCGAACAACTGAACTTGTCCCTACTTTACTACCAGAAGGCAAATCTACCAACTTTACATTCTCCTTTGAGACTAACGAATCACTCTTGTCTCCACCTTTAGTCAAAGCAATCACTTTTATGCCTCCAGGTAAAGGATAAGGAAGATCCTTTGCAGAATGAATAGCGATGTCAGCAATATTATTTAAAAGAGCAGAGTCTAATTCACGCGTGAAAAAGTCCGATGAAATTGAGTTGCTCATTAACGAAATATCTTTATGTCGATCACCGTACGATGTTGTCTTGATTACCTCAAATTCTATGTTTGGAGGTAGCGCATGAATCACTTCGTCGACCTGCAACAAGGCCAACGGACTCTGCCGTGATATGATTCTAATTTTATTTCCCATTTTGCCCGTATTAGTTTAATTTCTGATGCAAAATTAGAGTTATACTATGCTGGAGACAATCGCATATAGAGGCGAATAATATCACATACGTTTGTGATATCTTATAAATAATAGACATTAATTATTTTTATTGTATATTTGTAAAAAAGTTTTTATATGCTTAAAATTGTTATACATATTATTTGTGTATTAGGTATTATATCGGGATTGGCATTTGAAAAAATCGGAATCTCAATTTTTTTCATTCTGTTAGTATTGTTGATTAATTGGGTGTCATCAGATTCTACTGAGGATGAAAATATTAATGATAATGATGAAATATATAAAAGATTCCTTCTTATCTTGCTTTCATTTGTGATGAAGGCTGATGGAAAACTAAAATCAGTTGAATTAGACAGTGTTAAGTCGACAATACGAAGATATTATAAGACTGAAGAAGAACAGAAAGCTGCGCTTAAAGAGTTTCAGAAAATTCTTAAAACTGATTATGAGTTAAATAGTATTTGTGATATAATCAACAACAAATTGGATGATGTCGGTGTGTCCGAGCTTTTTATGGAATTGTTGGCAGTGGCGTATGCCGACGACAACTTCAGCAAAAAGGAGAAACCTGTAATTAAAGCAATCAGAGATAGATTAGGCCTGACTACTCAAGAGTATCAAAGTATCTATTCCCTATTCCAAAGGAAACGTCAACAAGGATTTTATAAATCACAAAAGAAAAAACAGTCTACAAATACGAATAATCAAAAGCGTTATTCTTACGATAACCAAAATTATAATCAGAATTCAAATAACAAGAGTGACAAAAGTAGTAAAAGCAGCAATAAAAGCAATACAAGAATAATTTCTATAGAAGAACAGGAAGCTTGTGGCGTCTTAGGGGTAAAAGGAGAAGCCTCTAATGAGGAAATCAAGAAAGCATATAAAGCTTTGGCAATCAAGTATCATCCAGACAGAGTATCGCATCTAGGAGAAGAAACCATACGTCAGGCTACAGAGACTATGAAGCAGATCAATATTGCTTGGGAAACTGTCAAGGATATAAGAGGAATAAACTGACAGCTGATTTTCCATAACTTATTTTATGGTTTTTGTCTGTATTTTGTCAATTATTTACAGGTTGTCCAAACAGATCGCCTTAACGGGTTTGCGGTGTATAGTTGGTTATGGTCAAAATAAATCAGACATGGGCCCATAATAATTCCTATTTTGGACATCATCATAAATTATCCGTTAAATAAACATGAATTTACATTATTTGTTTATAATTATTGACGTAGATCCTACATCAGTTCTATTATCAGTTCTCATTATTTTGAGTGGGATTGCAGGGTTTATGTTTTGTTTTGTTATTTCTGTTGATAACAATAGTAAAATTAAATATATTCCTAAGAAAGATCAAAATAGAAACAATCAAAATAAGAAGGAATACGAGGATTATTACAGAAGATGTATTCTATTGTCGTTAGGTGCTGTGATGAAAGCCGATGGTAGGCTTAAAAGGGGTCACTTGCCGATTTCACCCAAAAGTTCGGTAGAGGGGTTTAAATGATTTAGAATCATTACTTTAGCTTTTTTGAAATTAGGTCTAAAATAGACGATTTTTGCTTAATTTTAGATGATAAACAAGGTGTTTTGGAGA
>JAZUIF010000063.1:0-22615 GCA_045642085.1 Paludibacteraceae bacterium
TGCAGACCGCTCGTTGATCAATGAGTCATTGTCGAAGGAGATCGATCGTGCATTGGATACATTGACTGAGCGTGAGAGTGAGATCATTAAGATGTTCTTCGGAATCGGTTGTCAGGAGATGACACTTGAGGAGATTGGAGAACAGTTCGGATTGACTCGTGAGCGTGTTCGTCAAATCAAAGAGAAGGCAATACGTCGTTTGCGTAGTGAAGCACGCAGTGGAATGTTAAGAAGCTACTTGGGGTGATAAATACGTTGACGATAACGTTGACGTTGACAAAACATCAGCGGAATCTTGCTTTGCATGGTTCCGCTTTTAGTTGATAGCTCAATTTGTCATAATTACGAATTATGAATTAAGAATTACGAATTATTTCCTACTTTTGCATAAATAGATTTCAATTCATTATGTTCTACGATAATATTCAGTTGGTGGTACTGCCAAAACAGGCAGCTAAGGATGATTTGTTACGTGCGGAAGTGGCCAAGAAACTTGGTGTGCGTCCCGGCAGAGTGCGTCAGGTGCGTGTCATCCGCAAGAGTATAGATGCACGTTCAAAAGTGCAGGTGAAGGTCAACCTTACTGTGCAGGCTTTTACTGACAAGACTGTGGCTAAACCGATTGAGTATCCGTTCAAGTATGGCGACGTGAAAAACGGAGAGAAGATTGTTATCGTAGGTGCTGGGCCTGCTGGTCTGTTTGCCGCATTACGCCTGATTGAACTTGGTTATTGTCCGGTTGTGTTGGAGCGTGGAAAAGCAGTGTCGGATAGAAAGGTCGACGTGGCTCAACTATGTCGCAATAATGGATTGAATGAGGAATCAAACTACTGTTTTGGAGAGGGTGGTGCAGGTACATTCTCTGATGGAAAACTTTTTACTCGAAGCAAGAAGAAGGGTGACAGTGAGCGTATCCTTCAGGTGTTCCATTATCATGGGGCTCAGGATTCTATTCTTTATGAGGCTCATCCACACATCGGTACTGACCGTTTGCCAGAGGTGATCAAGAAGATGCGTAAGACGATTCTTGATTGTGGTGGCGAGATTCATTTTGAGACCAAAGTATCTCATCTAATTATTGAGAATGATACAATCAAAGGTGTTGTTGCTTCTGATGGCTCTGAATATAAGAGTAGGGCAGTGGTGCTTGCCACAGGACACTCTGCAAGAGATATCTATCAGATGCTTCACGACGAAGGTGTCGCACTTGAAGCCAAAGGTTTTGCGATGGGAGTGCGTGTGGAGCACAAGCAGGCTTTGATTGATAAAATCCAGTATCACGCTGCTGAACGTGGGCCTTATCTTCCTGCAGCAGAATATTCATTCGTAACTCAGGTCGACGGTAGAGGTGTCTACACATTTTGTATGTGTCCGGGTGGATTCGTTGTCCCAGCGTCGACATATAAAGGCGAGACTGTTGTCAACGGAATGTCGTCGTCAGGACGAAATTCACCATATGCTAACTCGGCTGTAGTGGTGGAGATACGAGTGGAGGATTTGCCAGAGTTGATGCCAGACTATGAGCGGTTTGGTGTGCTTGCAGGATTGGAATTCCAGAAACGATACGAGCAGATGGCATTTGCCAATTCGGGAGGTGGAAATAAAGCACCATGCCAGAAACTATATGACTTCGTTAAAGGAAGATTGAGTTTTGAACTTCCAGAAGTTTCATATTTGCCAGGCGTAACGTCTTCCCCAATCCATTTCTGGATGCCTGATTTCATCTCAAAGAGATTGCGTGAAGGATTTGTTGAGTTCGACAAGAAACGTAAGGGATTCTTGACAAATGATGCGGTTATCATCGGTGTTGAGAGCCGTACATCGTCGCCAGTACGTATTCCAAGAGATCAGGAGACGATGCAGCATATCCAGATTAAGGGACTTTACCCAGCAGGAGAGGGTGCTGGATATGCAGGTGGAATCACAAGTTCTGCAGTGGACGGAGACAATGTTGCTGTGAAGATTTCTGAATGGCTTAAAAACTAAGAAAAAGAGTTGTTGATATGCAGGAAGCTCCATTCATCGGTATTGCCCGTCATAGACTTGTTGTGGACGGAGAGGGTGTGACAACGCTTGCCGCATTCCACACATGTACTTTGGCTTGTAAATATTGCCTTAATCCGCAGTCGATAAGAAAGAATGACAACATCAAAACCTTCACTACAGAAGAATTCTATGAAAGAGTGAAGGTAGATGAACTCTATTATTTGGCGACAGGAGGCGGCATCTGTTTTGGTGGAGGCGAACCATGTTTGAGATATGAGTTCATACGTGAGTTTAGAGAGTTGTGTGGACCAGATTGGAAACTCACGATTGAGACAGCGATAAATGTTCCAAAGAAAAACATCGAAGCACTTCTTCCGATTATAGATTTTTGGATGGTGGATATTAAAGACATGAATCCAGAGATTTATCAGCTTTACACTGGTAGAACTAACGACAAGGTGTTGGAGAATCTTGAACTATTAAGTGGAGTAGCAGACAAAGTAAGGTTACGAATTCCGTCGATCCCAGAATATAATACAAAAGAAGATCAGGATAGTAGCGTCGCAAAATTGAAAGAAATGGGCTTTTCTGATTTTGACATTTTCAATTATAGAACGGATATCAATAAATGATAGCCCATAGCCCATAGCGTAAGCTATATCCATCCACAAATAGATAAATTTCAGTACATTTTTACGCATTTACAACAAAATATTTGCTGATGATTTCATTTCTTGAGATATGATTTTAATTTTGTCCAACGGAAAAATCAATGAAATACAAGCCCATAGCGTAAGCCATGGGTCTAATTAAAATTTTAATTATGCAGACAAACGGAAGAATCATCTGTGACGAGTTGAAACGCGTCAGAATGGAATTGGCAAAAGCCAACGGAATTAATTATCAGCCTACAGTTTGTAATCATCAGGGAGAGTGTACAGGCACATGTCCAAAATGTGAGGCTGAACTTGCAGAGTTGACTCGTCAGATCAAGGCAAAGAAAGATGCTAAGGTTGTAGGAATGGCACCATTAAAGATTGTGGCGATGGCAGCAACAGCAGTTGCTCTATCATTGGCATCATGTCAAAGCGAGGATGGTGATGTGGGTGAACCAGATTGGGCTAACGATTCGACAAATGTTCATGTAAATCCTGCAGATACAGTTCCTGGAGTAAAATAAATGATTGTAGAGACGGGGCATGCCCCGTCTTTACGTTAGCATATTGTAATAGCCTGGTTTGTACCGACAATTATGCATTATGAATTACGCATTACGAATTATGATTTAACTATTGCGTAGATAAAATAAAACATATATTTTTGTGGCGTAATCTTACGGGATTTCATCACAAATATGGGGATGACCGGTTTTGACAGCGGGCAGAAGCGGTATGTAAGCATGCAGTGCGCTGGTGGCTAGCACTATAATCTTGAGACCAAAAATTTAACTGGCGAGAATAACTATGCTCTTGCAGCCTAACCGAAGTACAGTAAGTTAGCTTTATCGCGGTCAAGATGACTGCGACAAGACGTCTCCCCAAGCCCACGTCCTGAGGCGATTGGATTAGCGAGGCGCAGAATATCGGGAATAGTGTCGTTAGAGTCTGGATGACGGCATGAAATTTTCAGACTAAGGTGTTGGTTGGTGGTCCAGGTCTTGCCAACACTCGAAAACCGAAGGCTGGAATAAGCATGTAGAAAGCATATTGATTCCTCGTTTGGACGAGGGTTCGACCCCCTCCATCTCCACATTTCAAAAAGGCTGAGTCGCAAAACTCAGCCTTTTTTGTTGATGGTTTCCAACAATTACGAATTATGAATTATCAAAGCGGAATTTTTACTAATTTTGCAGTCGTTAATAAAAGAGAGATGAATCCGATTTTAAAATTTTTGAGGGATTGGACATTGCCTTGCGCAATGGTGTTAGGAGCGACTTGCTACTTGGTGTGGCATTTCTTGCTTCCTGTGTCGGCAGAGATGCGTGGGGATGCTGCAGAATTAGTATCTATCATTCAGCCGGTGTTGATTTTCTCTATGTTATTTATCTCGTTTTGCAAGATTAATGTACGTGACCTATGTTGGCGAAAATGGCATTTCTATGGACTAGCGTTTCAAATATTGATTTTTATTCTGACTGCAATATTGGCTTATCTCTATCCTAATGGAGCTTTGGGAATTTCGTTAGAGTCGGCAATGATATGTTTCATTTGTCCTACTGCGACTGCAGCTGCTGTCCTTACTCAGAAACTTGGAGGTAATGCCGCGACATTGGTGTCGTACACTATGTTCATAAATCTAGTGACAACTGTGGCTGTGTCAGCTGTCGCTCCGATTATTCATCCGGAAGGAGACATTACGTTTTGGATGGCATTCTTCAAGATCATGGCTAAGGTATTCCCGATGTTGATATGCCCGTTCTTCTTGGCGATACTTGTTAGACAATTTATGCCTAAATTTCACAAGAAGGTGATCTCCACTAAGGATTTGGCATTCTATATCTGGGCGGTGGCTCTTTCCCTTGCCATTGCGGTTACGGTCAGATATATTGTGTCGGCAAATGATCTTACTTTCGCTACTGTCATTGGTATAGCATTAGCTTCGCTTATCGCTTGTGTCTCGCAATTTGCATTAGGTAAAGTGTTTGGAAGAAAGTATGACGACGAGATAAGCGGAGGTCAGGCTCTTGGCCAGAAAAACACAGTGTTCGCTATTTGGGTGGGATATACCTTCTTCTCTCCGTTGTCATCTATCGCCGGTGGATTCTACAGTATCTGGCACAATGTATTCAATAGCTGGCAGCTGTATAAGAAGAATAAAGAAAAGGCTTGAATTTGTACCTCTTCATGTGGACTGTGTCCAATTATTCCAAGTGTGACCACAAGGAATCGCACTTACAAACATTTTGATAATTCTCTGCATCTTGCTATATTTGTAGACGACAATATAAATTGAAAATATACATATAATATATGACTATGGATTACTCTTTCATTCCAAAATTGAAATATCTTGCCGACAACAACTTTTTCTTGATGGCAGGTCCTTGCTGTATTGAAGGCGAGGAGATGGCATTTGAAATCGCTGACAAGATGGTGGCTATTTGTGATAAACTTCATATCCCATACATTTTCAAGGGATCGTACAGAAAGGCCAACCGTTCGCGTCTTGACAGTTTCTCTGGTATCGGAGATGAGAAGGCACTAGATATTTTGAAGAGAGTAGGAGAGAAGTATAATATCCCAGTGGTGACTGATATCCATTCTGCGTCGGAGGCTGATATGGCAGCTAAGTATGTCGACGTGCTTCAGATTCCAGCATTCCTTTGTCGACAGACAGATATCTTGGTTGCTGCCGCTAAGACAGGTAAGGTAGTCAATATTAAGAAAGGTCAGTTTATCTCGCCTGAGTCGATGAGGTTTGCCGCTGGTAAGATCAAGGAGTGTGGCAACGACAAGATTCTTTTGACAGATAGAGGAACAGAGTTCGGCTACCAGGATTTGATCGTTGATTACCGAGGAATCCCTACAATGCAGAAGATCGGTTATCCTGTAGTGCTTGATATCACACATTCGCTTCAGCAGCCCAACCAGACATCTGGTGTGACAGGTGGAAATCCAGATATGATTGAGACTATCGCTCGTGCGGGAATCGCAGTCGGTGCAGACGGCTTGTTCATGGAGACACACATGGATCCAAGCGTAGCGAAGAGTGACGGTGCTAATATGCTTCGTCTTGATTTGGCAGAGGCATTGCTTACAAAGTTGGTGAAATTGCGTAAGGCAGTAGTAGAGCTATAAGTTATGTTGCAGATTCAAGATACGATAGTAAGTTTCGATGTGTTGGAGCGTCGTTTCCTTTGCGACTTGGCAAAGTGCAAGGGTATCTGTTGCATCGAAGGTGATAGCGGTGCACCATTGGAGGATGAGGAAATTCCAATCTTGGAGCGACTTGTCGACGTGGTATGGGATCAACTTTCTGAGGAGTCTAAAGCAGTAATTAAGGAACAGGGAGTCTGGTATACAGATGTGATGGGCGACAAGGTCACTTCCATAGTGAATGGCAAAGAGTGCGTCTTCACTACTATCGATAAAGATGGAATGTGTAAGTGTGCTTTGGAAGTCGCATACAGAGAAGGCAGAAGTGATTTCTATAAGCCGATCTCATGTCATCTATATCCAGTGAGACTTGATAAGGTCGGCGACTCTATTGCAGTGAACTATCATAAGTGGGATGTCTGCAAGTGCGCAAGAAAATTGGGAAGCATCAATGATCTTCCTGTCTACAAATTTTTGAAAGAACCATTGATCAGGAGATTCGGACAGGAGTGGTATGATGAACTTGAACTTTGCGTAGGAGAATTGAAAAAGCAAGGAATGATTAAATGATAGAGACGGATATACATACAGCCACGTTGCCCAATGGAGTGCGTATAGTGCACAAAGAGGAGGCGTCGCAAGTGGCATATTGTGGTTTTGCAATCAATGCCGGCACCCGTGATGAGGATGCCGACGAGAGCGGTATGGCCCATTTCATAGAGCACATGCTGTTCAAAGGCACTGTGAAAAGAAACTCATGGCATATTCTCAACCGCCTAGAGGGAGTAGGAGGGGAGATTAACGCATACACCACAAAAGAAGAGACATTCGTCTACTCTACAATCTTGACTGCCGATTTTGAGAAAGCTGTCGACTTATGCTCGGATATCGTTTTCCATCCTACATTTCCTGCTCATGAGATAGAGAAGGAAGTCGATGTGATAATTGAGGAAATCAACTCATATAATGATTCTCCATCAGAATTGATTTACGACGAGTTTGAAAGCATCATCTTCAAGAATTCTCAGCTTGGAAGAAATATTCTTGGCGACGCGGAACGCTTGCAGGAATACACTACAGAGAATGCATTACGATTCGTGGCAAACAATTACTGCACCGACAGAATCCTGTTTTTCTCCGTTGGCAACATCCCTTTCAAGAAGGTGATGAGGCTTGCAGAGAAATATTTTGGCGACGTGCCAGCAAAGTATAGCAGCAAGACAAGACAGAAGTCGGCAGTATATGTCCCAGACCATGTACGAAAGAATCTGAATACACATCAGACACATGCGTTGATTGGAGCAAGAGCGTACTCGTTGTCTGATGAACGTCGACTACCATTATATTTATTGAATAATATACTTGGCGGGCCAGGCATGAATTCCAAACTTAATCTTGCAGTGCGCGAGAAACGAGGTTTGGCATATTCTGTAGAGTCGGCATACACCGCCTATTCAGACGACGGGTTGATCAACATCTATTTTGGCACCGAACATGAGGATACAGAAAAATGTTTGAATGTCATATATAAAGAGTTGAAGAACTTGCGAGACAAAGAGATGCAACCGTCTCAGCTAGAGCGAGCGAAGAAACAGTTGATGGGCCAACTAGCCATAGCCAAAGAGAACCGAGAGAACTCAGCATTGAGTATGGCGAAAAGTTTCTTATTCTTTGGAATGGACGAGTCGAATGCCGTAGTGGCGGAAAAGATAGCAAAGATAACGTCTGCACAATTGTTGGAGATAGCGAATGATGTGTTTGCGGAAGATAAATTATCGACATTGATATATACAAAATAAAATGTTATGGACAACGTTGATGTTGACGTTAACCTTAACGTTGACGCTAACCTTGACAAGAGTACTGTCCTATAATATACGTAATATTATAGGACGTTTTTATTCTTGTTTTATTATGACTTGTTTTATTTGTTGTTTTGTCTTGAATAAGAATTATAAAAACGTCAAAAAAAATGCGGAAAAACACTTATATGAAATTTTTTTATCTTAAATTTGCATATTAATAGTGTTAAGTAGAATTTAACTGAATATAAATAAAAAATTAAATAACAAAAAAAATGCAAAACAAAGGAATTGTATGGTTTCTGATTGTTGCTCTTTTTTTGGCTTGCGTGTACTCTCTATCGTTCACGTTTGTCTCAAATCACTATAAGAGTGAGGCTGAGGCTTACGCTAATGGAGATGCTCATAAGTATAATGAGTACATGGATACATTGCTTAGCCACAACGAGTCATCATGGTCGTTGAAAGAGTGTCGTGAGAAAGAGTTGAACTTAGGTTTGGACTTGAGAGGTGGTATGAATGTGGTGATGGAAATTTCTGTCCCAGACATCTTGAAGGCTCTTGCAGGCAATCAGGCATCAGAGGAATCTTTCACAAAGACAATCGCTTTGGCGAAAGAAAAACAGAAGACTTCACAGAAAGACTTCTTAACACTATTTATTGAGGCATTCAACGAAGCAAACCCTGGAGGCCAGTTGGCATCAATCTTCAGCGGTTATACGTTGAAAAATAAAATCAATTACACATCAACAAACGACGAGGTTGTAAAGGTGTTGAGAGAAGAGGTTGATAGCGCTATCGACAACTCATTCAACGTGCTTCGTTCTCGTATCGACCGTTATGGTGTAGTTCAGCCAAACATCCAGAAACTTGAGGGTTCAAGCCGTATCTTGATCGAGATGCCAGGTGTTAAGGAGCCAGAGCGTGTACGTAAGTTGCTACAGGGAAGTGCTGATTTGGCATTCTGGGAAACAACTGAGTTCTCTGAGATTTACCGTAACATCGCAGCTGTAAACGATATGGTGGCTGAGATGAATAAGAATAATGCAGATACAACACAGAAGGTTGAGGCTTCAGAGTCTGATAGCTTGCTTGCTAATCTAAACGCGGATGCAGACTCTTCTAAGGCAGAGGGTAGAACATCATTGTTCTCATACTTGCAGCCAAGTGTAAACTTCCAGACTGGTCAGATCAATCCTGGTCCACGTGTTGGTTTCGCTCACTACAGCGATACAGCAAGAGTATCTGAGTATTTGAATATGGGTCGTGCAAAGGGATTGATTCCAAATTCAGTATTCTTCGCATGGACAGTTAAGGAGGAGTTCAATGGTTACTTCGGTCTTATCGCATTGAAGTCTAAGGCTTTGAAGGGTAAGGAGAGAAAAGCACAGTTGACAGGAGCAAGCGTAACAGATGCTCGCGCTGATTTCAACGATAAGTCAATCTATGCTGCAGTAAGCATGGAGATGAATCAGGAAGGTGCTAAGACTTGGGCTAAGATGACTCGTGAGAATATTGGTAAGTGTATTGCTATTGTTCTTGATGGTTATGTATATTCTTATCCTCGTGTTAACGGAGAGATCGCAGGTGGACGTTCAGAGATCACTGGAGATTTCGATGTAAATGAGGCAAAAGACTTGGCTAACGTATTGAAGAGTGGTAAGATGCCAGCTCCAGCAAAGATTGTTCAGGAGGATGTGGTGGGTCCATCTCTAGGTCAGGAGGCTATCAACGCAGGTATGATTTCATTCGTAGTTGCATTCGTTCTAGTCCTTCTATATATGATCGCATACTATGGTTTGGTACCAGGACTTGTTGCTGATGCCGCTTTGATTTGCAATGTATTCTTGATCTTTGGTGTATTGGCATCATTGAAGGCAGTTTTGACATTGCCAGGTATCGCAGGTATCGTACTTACTTTGGGTATGGCTGTCGACGCTAACGTGTTGATTTACGAGCGTATCCGAGAGGAGTTGTCTTCAGGTAAGAACATGAAGCAGGCAATGAAGGATGGTTATGGTAATGCGATGAGTGCTATCATCGATGCTAACGTTACTACAATCTTGACTGGTATCATCTTGGCTTACTTCGGTACAGGTCCAATCAAGGGATTCGCAACAACATTGATTATTGGTATCCTATGTTCATTGTTGACTGCAATTTTCGTTACTCGTTTGATCTTCGATTTGTATTCTAAGAGCGAAGGATTCGAAAAACTTACATTCTCTACTAATTTCTCTGAGAACTTGTTTAAGAATGTTAAGTATGACTTCATTGGAAAGTCTAAACCATATTTGATGGCTGCTGTGGCAGTTATTGTAGCAGCTGTTGTATCATTGTTCGCAATTGGTCTACAGCAGGGTATCGACTTCTCTGGAGGTAGAAATTACACAGTTAAGTTTGAGAAGGACGTAACAACAAGTGAGGTAAAAGATTTGCTTAACAATGCTTTCGATGGTGTTAATGCGAGTGTGATCACAATCGGTACAGCTGATCAGGTTCGTATCTCAACAAACTTCCGTATCCAGGATACAGAAGACAATGTTGATTCAGATATCGAGTCGAGATTGTACAACTCTTTGAAGCCACTTTTGAATGAGAATGTGACTGAGGAGATGTTTGTTAATCGTTATGTAGTCAACAATGAAGGTGTTGCTCTTGCAGATGCTCAGTCTGAAGTAACATATGGTATCCAGTCATCACAGAAGGTTGGTCCAACAATGGCAGACGACATCAAGATTTCTGCTGTTATCGCAGTCTTGATCGCAATGCTAGGTATTGGATTGTATATCTTCTTGAGATTTAGCCGTCTTGCTTACTCAGGAGGTGCGTTGGTTGCACTTGCCCACGATACATTGTTCATCCTATTGTTGTACTCTATATTGCCATTGCTAGGATTTGTACCATTCTCATTGGAGGTAGACCAGTCGTTTATCGCAGCTATCTTGACAGTGATTGGTTACTCAATCAACGATAAGGTGGTTATCTTCGACCGTATCCGTGAGTATATCCGCAATAGTAAGGGTGTTAACTTCCAGAAGGAAGAGGTATTCAACTCAGCTATCAGTTCTACTCTAAGCCGTACATTCAGTACATCATTGAGTACATTGATCGTGTTGATTATCATCTTCTTGTTCGGTGGTGATACAATCCGTGGATTCATCTTCGCTATGTTGGTTGGTGTAATCGTTGGTACTTATTCTTCAATCTTCATCGCTGCTCCATTTGCTTGCAAGTATTACTCAGCTAAGGCAGATGAAGAGGAAGAGGCTAAGAGAATTGAAAAAGAGAAGCGTCTTGCTGAAAGAGCATAATTAATCTCTTTTGAAATATAGAAATACCGGGTCCTATTAGGATCCGGTTTTTTTATTGTCAGTATGTATGCTTTTTTGTCTAAAAGAAAATATTCAAAAAAAATCATTATCTTTGCTTTGTAATCTTTAAAATAGGGTATATGGAAAAATTTAATTTTTTGAAATTCGCGAAAATTTCGTGTTTTGTATTTGGATTGTCATCTCTAGCATTTACTTCATGTAAGACAGCCGAATCAGAAGATGGAGGAAAAGACCCGTTGAATGAATTGGAATTTCCTGTTTTAAGTGTCGGTGATTTCAGTGTCACTTATCCAGTAGGTCATACTTTTGGAGCTTGGGATTGGATGGATAGAACTATCCATGTAGGAGATTATAAAAATGGAGTGGACTATAAATTCCATACTTATATGACCATGGATACATTGTCGAAGAATGTTAGAATTTCATATTATTCTCAATTTGAGCCATCTACTGCAAAGCCTTCAGATGTAAGTGATATCGCAAACATTTTTAAGAATGATGTTTATTCTGAAGATGCAGGTCATGAATTCATTTCTGATGAGACTGTTTCTTTGGGTGGTAATGACGCTAGAAAGTTAACAGCTAAGCAGTTATGGACAATAGATCCACAGACTCTTGACACTGTATATGGAGATATATACAAGGAGCGTTATGTGTTCTTTGATAACGACTCAAGAAAAATTTATTCTGTGGAGATGGAAATGCCAGAATCATTAAAGGCAAGTCGTCATTCCGAATTGTATGGCATTGTATCGAGTGTAAAGATTAAAAAATAATAAATGATATCAGTAGATGGATTGGCCGTTGAGTTTAGCGGCAGAACTCTTTTTGAAAACATCTCTTTCCAGGTCAACGAGAAGGATAGAATTGCGTTGATGGGAAAAAATGGTGCTGGTAAGAGCACATTGTTGAAAATTTTGGCAGGAACTCAGAAACCTACCAGAGGAAATGTGTCGGCACCTAAAGACACTGTTATTGCTTACCTTCCTCAGCATTTGATGACTGAGGATGGTCGTACTGTGCGTGAAGAAGCAAGCCTTGCATTCGAGCAATTGTTCGCAATGGAGAAAGAGATCGAGGATCTTAACAAAGAATTAGGCGAACGCACTGATTATGAAAGCGATGAATATATGGCTTTGATTGAAAAAGTTTCCGCTTTAAGTGAGAAATTTTATGCAATCGACAATACAAACTACGAAGAAGATGTAGAAAGAACACTTCTAGGTCTAGGATTTCTTCGTTCCGACTTTGATCGCCAGACAAGTGATTTCAGTGGAGGTTGGAGAATGCGTATTGAGCTAGCCAAATTGTTGTTGAAGAAACCGGATGTTCTGCTACTTGATGAGCCAACAAACCATCTTGATATTGAGTCAATACAGTGGCTTGAAGATTTTATTGTGAATAGTGCAAAGGCGGTGATTGTGATTTCCCACGACCGCGCCTTTGTCGACAATATTACAACACGCACTATCGAGGTGACCATGGGAAGAATCTACGACTATAAAGTCAATTATTCCCACTACCTAGAGTTGCGTAAAGAGAGACGTGAGCAACAGCAGAAGGCCTATGAGGAGCAACAGAAAATGATTGCCGAGACAAAAGATTTCATCGAGCGTTTCAAAGGGACATATTCTAAGACTCTTCAGGTGCAGTCTCGTGTCAAAATGCTCGAAAAACTTGAACTTATTGAGCCAGAAGAGGTTGATACTTCAGCATTGAAGATCCGTTTTCAACCAGCTCCGCGATCAGGTAATTATCCTGTTATTGTTGAGAATCTTCAGAAAGCTTATGATGATAAGGTTATCATCTCTGGTGTCAATATGACGATCGAGAGAGGTGATAAGGTTGCTTTTGTTGGAAGAAATGGAGAAGGTAAGTCTACTCTTGTAAAATGTATCAAGGAAGAAATTCCATTTGATGGAAGTTGTCAGATTGGTCATAATGTTCAGATCGGTTATTTCGCTCAGAATCAAGCATCTCTACTTGATGGAGAGTTGACAGTATTTGAGACTATCGACAGTGTCGCACAGGGAGATATCCGTACTAAAATCAAGGATTTGCTAGGTGCATTCATGTTTGGTGGAGAGGCATCATTAAAGAAGGTTAAGGTATTGTCTGGAGGAGAGAAGACACGTCTAGCATTGCTAAAACTATTGCTTGAGCCTGTCAACCTTTTGATTTTGGATGAGCCGACTAACCATCTTGACCTTCGTACTAAAGATATTTTGAAAACAGCTTTGCAAAATTTCGAGGGTACGATAATCCTTGTTTCTCACGACCGTGATTTCCTAGATGGATTAGTTTCAAAAGTCTATGAATTCGGTGGAGGAAAGGTGCGTGAACACTTAAGCACAATCACAGAATATTTGAAAGAGAAAAAAATGCAGAATTTGAGAGAGTTGGAGAAACGATCTTGAACTGCTTGATATATGAATTATAGAGATGAAGAAGTTTATGTTGACGTTGCTGCCAGCTACAATAATTGCCATGTCGTCATGTGGTGGAGAGGGAAAGCAGCCTACGATTGGATCCGGAATTGATAAGAGTAATTTAGACACTTCTGTCGATCCTAAAAATGATTTTTATCAATTTGCGTGTGGAGGATGGATGAAAAAGAATCCATTGACTGCAGAGTATGCCCGTTATGGATCATTCGAGCAGGTGGGAGAATTGAATAAGCAACAGATGAAATCGCTTATTGAGGATTTGGCAACCAAAAAGTTTGAGAAGGGTAGCGTCGGAGATAAACTTTGTACTCTATATAATTTATATATGGATTCAACAAAGTTGAATACCATAGGAATTGCTCCTTTGACTGAGGATTTGCGTAGTATTGATTCAGTCAAAAGTAAAGACCAGCTTGCTTCTTTGATTGCAGATTTGCATAAGATTGATGTCGATGTCTTTTTCACATTTTATATAGGTGCTGACGACAAGAACAGCAAGATGAACATGCTTCACACTTATCAAAGCGGACTATCTTTAGGAAGCAGAGATTATTATCTTTCACAGAAGGACACATCCATGGTGAAGATTCGTGAACAGTTTGTCGCTCATATTGACAGAATGTTCCAGATGTTTGGCTACTCAGCAGAGCAGTCGAAAAAGTGTACTGAAGATGTGATGAAAGTCGAAACTGCTTTAGCTGAGTCGTTCTATACAAAAGAGCAGTTGAGAGTGCCGAATGATAATTATCATAAGATTACATTCAGTCAATTTAAGGAAGATTTTGCTGGATTTG
Source organism: Paludibacteraceae bacterium (assembly GCA_045642085.1). Classification (GTDB taxonomy): domain Bacteria; phylum Bacteroidota; class Bacteroidia; order Bacteroidales; family Paludibacteraceae; genus UBA1723. The sequence continues at coordinate 14,180 of JAZUIF010000063.1, forward strand.
ATTGGACCACTTATTTTGAAAAATTCAATTTAAAAGAGGATTCGATCAATGTATCGCAGATTCCACCTATCAAGAAAGCAGTTGAATTGATTGCCAACGAAGATCTTGATGTGTTGAAGAATTACATGACATGGCAGTTGATCGATCGTGCTGCAGCTTCACTTGGAGATGAGGTTTACAATGCAAATTTTGATTTTTATGGCAAAGTGTTGTCTGGCAGACAAGAGCCTTCTCCAAGATGGAAACGAGCAGTATCCACTCTTGAAAATGCTATGGGAGAGGCTATCGGAGAGATGTATGTCGGCAAGTATTTCCCAGCGTCGCATAAAGAGAGAATGGTGCAACTAGTTAAGAATCTGCAGGATTCATATGCAGAACGATTGGATAGCCTTTCTTGGATGGGTGATGCTACAAAGGCTAAAGCCAAAGAAAAGTTGGCAGGGCTTACTGTTAAAATCGGATATCCAGATAAGTTTAGAGACTATACTCCTCTTGATATCACAGATGAGAACCTTTGGGAAAACGCAAAGAGAATCAGCAGATTCAAAGCTGATATCATGCTTGAAAAAGCAGGAAAGCCAGTCGACAAGACAGAGTGGCACATGTATCCTCAGACAGTGAATGCATACTACAATCCATCAACAAATGAAATATGTTTCCCTGCTGGAATTTTGCAAAAACCATTTTTTGATATGGATGCTGACGACGCGTACAATTATGGTGCGATTGGAGTCGTGATCGGTCATGAGATGACACATGGATATGATGATCAAGGACGTCAGTTTGATGTAGATGGAAACTTGAAAGATTGGTGGACAGCGGAAGATGCCGCACTATTCACACTTCGTTCAAGCAGTATCATGGAGTATTTCAATGGTATAGAGGTTGCTCCAGGTGTATATGCTAATGGAAAATTCACGTTAGGAGAGAATTTGGCTGATCATGGAGGATTGAAGATTTCGTTCAACGCGTTGAAGAGAGCAATGAAGACAACTCCGTTGGCTGAAAAAGATGGATTCACTCCAGAGCAGAGATTCTTCTTGTCTTACGCTGGAGTGTGGGCAAACAATATTCGTCCGGAGGAGATCATACGAAGAACAAAGGAAGATCCTCATTCTTTAGGAAAGTGGAGAGTAAATGGAGCCGTTCCGCATATAAATGAGTGGTATGATGCTTTTGGTGTCACAGAGAAAGATTCGATGTATATTGAACCTTGCAGACGTGCCAGCATTTGGTGATATTTTAACATTTTTTTAGAATTGTTTGCTGAATATCGCTAAAACTAATTATCTTTGTTCTCAATTCTGCATTGAAATATATGTGGATAGGTTAATTTTGAGTTTGTAAGTGGTTAATTTACAGATTTTATATGTTTGTTAATTACGAAAATATATTTTTCAAAGGTGTAGTTTTTGTTGTTGAGATGCTATTACTGAATCTGCTTCTCGCAATATTACTTCATTTTTTTGGATATCTTGTTGATCCTTATTTGTCGCGAGATATGTTGCATGCATTGGCCACATTGGCATATGCTGTCGCATTTTCTCAGCATGGAATGATTCTAGATAAACCGACTGCGGTGATTGAGGGAATAATGTCAAAAGTTTTTAGAACTATCTTTTTGTTCTCTTTGATATTAATCGTTGCATTCGTACTTTCTAGAATTAAGTTTTCAGTAAGATTTTTTGCATTATTCTTCACAACATTATTTGCAGTAGTGTTCTTATGGAGATTTGTAGCGAGAAATATTTATAGATACTGGAGGCATTTGCCAAAAAACTGTAGTAAAGTTATAGTTTTAGGAGCTGGTCGAGTAGGGTCGCAGGTATATGTAGAATTAAAGACAAGCAGATTTCAAGGATATGATGTTTTAGGAATTTACGATGATAGGGACCCTTCGGAATATGAAGTGGACGCATCATTAGTAAAAGGCTCCTTGTCGGATGCCATGGAATTGATCAAATCGGGTGCTGTAAATGAAGTTATCAGTGCTTTGCCGGCAGGTGATGACAAAAAATCACTAGAAATTTTGAAGGAAGCAGAACGATGCTTTGTAAAGAGTTTGATTGTCCCTGATTTTCAGAGATATATTAAAAAAGGTGTTTCTCTGGTAAATGTGGCTGATATGCCGATGATATTGTTCCGTGATGAACCATTAGAAGAACCATGGAACAGACTAGGAAAACGAGTTTTTGATATTGTGTTCTCGATTTTAGTGTTACTTATGCTATCTCCAGTATACTTGATTGTTGCTATAGCGGTAAAGTTGTCATCACCGGGACCTATTTTCTTCAAACAGAAGAGAACAGGAAAGAATGGAATAGATTTCTATTGTTTGAAGTTCCGAACAATGAAGGTTAACGCAGAGGCAGACAAATTACAGGCGACTAAAGGAGATTCTCGAATTACTAAGATTGGAGCTGTGTTGAGAAAGACAAATTTGGATGAAATGCCACAGTTTGTAAATGTTTTGTTTGGCGACATGTCAGTAGTCGGTCCACGACCACATATGGTAAGTCAGACAGAACAGTATTCCAAACTGATTGATGAATATATGGTGCGTCATTTGGCAAAACCTGGAATTACAGGATGGGCGCAGGTCACAGGCTTTAGAGGAGAAACCTCAGACATAAGTCAGATGATCGGTCGTGTGAAACAAGACGTGTGGTATATAGAAAATTGGAGCTTTTGGCTAGATATAAGAATCATATTCCAAACTGTTTTTAATATGATAAAAGGAGATAAAGCTGCATATTAAGAAGAAATATTAAAAGAAAAGTTAAAAAGTATTGCACGTTTTATTAAACTTACTTATATTTGCCAAACGTTAAGAAATGAATTAGGATAAAACCTATTTCTAATTACCATTATTTAAGAACTGTTGCAAAATAGTTGAAAAATGAAGATAAAACACATTTTAGTAGCATTGACGATGTTCTTGCTATCTCAAACAGGACTAAAAGCGCAAGAGGAGATCGTCTATGACCAGTACTATTACAATTACTACTTGGTCAATCCTGCTGTTGCTGGTGCTGAGCGTTGTACTCACTTTATGTGGACAGGTAAGCTTATGTGGTCGGGAATGGAAGGACAGGAAGGTGAAACACCTCGTTACACTACGCTAAGTTTCAGAACTAGATTACGCGGTGGTTTGGATCGCTTAGGTATTGGTGCTTATGTGTATCTAGACCAGAACGGATACTCTCTACGTAAGGGAGGTCAGGTATCTTTGGGTTACCATATTCCATTGTCGGGTGGAAGCACTCGAGGCTATATGATGAAGCAGAGAGATATCAGCCGTCAGTTGTCTTTCGCACTTGCTTGTGTGGTTTCAAACTATGGATTCTCTGAGGAGTTGTTCCAGAAGGAATCAACAGATATGGTGTTGGTAAACGGTGGTGAAGATAAAGGATACTACTTCAATGCTGCTTTCGGTACATATTTGTTGTTGGATAACTTCTTCGCCGGAATCTCAATTGCTAATTTGCTTCCAACAAAATTGGATGAGTTAGGATCTCAGGAGCCTGTTAGACCTATCAATCCATTCATCTTTATGGGATATGATTTCCAGTTGGGAGATGGAATGGTTTTTGAGCCAGGTGCAATGTTTAAGTTTAATACAAATAGTGAGCGTCAGTTGGATTTCCATTTGAAATTCCAGCAGAATGTTCCAGGAAAAGATTTCGGATATTGGGTAGAGCTTTTGTATCGCCATGTATTGGATAAGGACAACGCACAGCCATTGAGCTTGAGACCAATGGGTGGTGTCAGAATCAAACAGTTCAACATCGGTTATACATACGGTTTGACTTTGACTGGTATGGCTAGACACAACAAGGGTGACCATGAGTTGATGCTAGGTTACTCATTCTGTAAGACTCAGCACTTCTGTAGATAATAAGAGTTTTATAATAGGAATGAAAAGCGACGCTCTAAAGAGTGTCGCTTTTTTATTTACGATTTCTCATTATGCATTTCGCATTATGCATTTCGCAATTTTTATTATTTTTGCATTGTAAATACATGAGTTTATGAATTTATCGGATTATAAAAACATTGACGAGAGCAGCGTCGGCTTCTTGGAAAATCTTCTTTCTTCATATTCGCCTTCTGGATATGAGATGGAGGCTGCTCATTGTTGGATGGATTATGTTCATCAGTTCGCTGTTGTAGAGAGCGATGTGTTGTGTAATTCATATGGCGTGATCAATCCTGACGCTGAATTTAAGGTCATGTTGAGTGGTCATATCGATGAAATCGGTTTCCAAGTCATGCATATCGACGATAGTGGATTCATCTATGTCCGTAAACATGGAGGCATCGATCTTTTGACAGTGCCTGGTACAGAGGTGATGATTCTTTCTAGAGGCAAGAAGGTTAGGGGTGTGATTGGCAAAAAACCAATTCATCTTCAGACTGCAGAAGAGAGAGTGAAAGCGTTGGATCTTGATAAACTTTGGGTTGATATAGGAGCTGAATCTGCGGAAGAAGCTAAGGAGATGGTTCAGGTGGGAGATCCTGTTGCTGTGGTTTCTAATGTTTCATTTATTGGAAAACATCGAATATGTAGCAAGGGCTTAGATGATAAAATCGGTGCTTTTATTGTAGCTGAAGTCATTCGTCGATTGTCTAAAGAAGATTTGAAGATTGGTGTTTATGGAGTAGCATCGTCTCAAGAGGAAGTTGGTTGTCGAGGAGCAGTGACTAGCGCATACAAGATAAATCCTCAGGTAGGATTTGCGTTGGATGTCGGCTTTGCTACTGATGTCCCTGATTGTTCGCCTAAGAAATATGGTGTATGCAAGTTGGGAGATGGAGCTGTTATTCGACATCATGCCGACAATAACGTTGCATTGGTGCATCTGCTACAAGATACAGCCGAAGAGAAGGGTATCACATACCAGAATGTGACAAATTCATCTGCGACGGGAGGCACTGATACATGTAAGATTCAGCTCACAAGAGAAGGCGTTGCGACGGCATTGATATCTATTCCGAACAGATATATGCATACTCCTGTTGAAGTGTGTGATCTTCGCGACGTCGATGCTATCATTTCTTTATTGGTAGAGACAATTAAGAAGATAGACAAGGAAGAAATCTTCGACTTTATACCGTGCCATAACTATTGATAAGTTGCTTCGTGGTTAATGATGACCCTGCCAGAGATAATTATAGGGATAACCACGGAAATTCAACATTAAAATAAAGAGGCTGCATCAATTCAGTTTGATGCAGCCTTTTGTTTAGAAGAAAAATTCAATAGCGCTATAAACCACTTTTGAACCATTCTCTTCGATTTGGATTTTATTCTCTCTAGCTAGCCAGCCTATTGCGGCAGATAATTCATCATTCTTTAGTTTAGTTCCCTTTTTTAATTGTTCGAAAGAGAATTTCTCACTTGAAGAAGCATTTAAGAATCTCCAAACCACACCAGCGTTTTCGCCGATGATTCCAATTAATTTACTCTCCATAACCAGAAAATTATTCGCATTTACGTATGCAAAATTGTGATTTTTTTTTGTAAATTGAAAATTTTCCAGTGAGTTTATTTTTATAAATGCAAATATGTTGTGAATCTATTATTGTATAACCAAGTGTAGTGTAAAAATCTAAGTAGAAAGATAGAATTTTATGAAAAAAACTCTTTTTTGTCTTTTTTTTTATATATTTGCTATCTCATTTTGTATAAAAGTATAAAGTGAGGAGTGTATTAAGTCCTAATTTAAAATTGAAATTTAATAGGGTAAAACATATATGAAAAGTAATGGTTTTATAAAGCGATTTGCTATTTCCGTGCTTTTAGCTTTAGGCGCGGTAAGTGGAGCCTTTGCTCAAGGTGCGGGACAGGTGCTTGTCTCTGGAACTAGTTTCGAGCCAAAGGACGACACTAAGGTATGGTGTAGTATTAGTGAAGTCAAAACTACAGGTGTTATTGTCCCTTCTATGTCAGTTGGAACCAATGAACCTATAGATCTTGACTATGATTTCAATGCAAGGAAGCAACCTATAGCTTCGCATTTTCATGATTCTCCTCATTATGCAGTTGCTAAAAACCCTATTCATTTGGATTCATTGGATTATATTGATGATGGTTCAGAATATGGTATTGTATTTAGCCCCCAGAATAATATAGAAAATTACAAAACTGTTATGACATTTAATGTTTCAGGTATGGAGCCTGGAAGTGATGCAACAGTAATTGTTGATTGGAAGAGTATCATTGATGATGATTTAAGTCCTGCTTGTAAGTATAAACCAACTAGTTTTAGATTGGCAGCCAATGAGATTGATGACAATAACCAGAAAATTGGAAAAGATACTAAACAAATCCAACATGGCGATAAAGGACAAGAAAAAAGGGAAATTAAAGTAAATAGTGACGGTGAAGTACTGATTAATATTATTATTCCTAAACAATATTCTGTAGATTGTTATGAAATAATGATTACTAATATAGAAGTATATGGTACTATTAAACCTGAAATATATAGTGTTGATGGAACTGAAGTTTGTTCTGGTGAGTTCGTTAATCTTGCTATGAAAGGAACATATCAAGGTGCTAAATTTCAGTGGTATATGAATGATGCTCCTATTTCTGGTGCTACTTCTAACAGATATTCTTATGAAACGCCTGCTGTAAAGGCAGATTACACTTATCAGTTGTATGTTGATTATGGAGGAAAAACATTTACATCAAACAAAATAAAAGTATCGACTGATAAATGTTGTGAGGTTAATGGTGCTCCAGCTTCAAGAAAAGTTATTTATTGGGAAGACTTTGGAGAAATTGATTTGTCAGATCCGACAGGTGGAACATATAAATATTGGGATTACACAGATATTTCAAATCCTGTACAAAAAACAGCTAAAACTGATGATCCATTTAGATATAAATTGGATCCGGCTCCATTAGGTTGTACTTATAAAGGAACAGGTGAACCAAAAGATGGAGAATATTGTGTGGCAGGAGTTTTGACTCAGTATAATGCGTATAAAGGGTATGAAGGAGCTAAATTGGGATGGGCAGGAAGAATTGGAGGATTAACAACCCCTCTGGATCCATCTTATGATCATTCTGAAAAGTTGGAAGGATGTGCTTTGTTCATTAATTGTAAGGAACATACCAAAGGTAAAGTCATCTATTCAAAACCAATTGAAAAACTTTGTATGAATCGTCAGCTTTTCTTCGAATGTTATATCTCTGTGTTTACAAATTCCGCTGATGGACCTTATATGCCAGTTAATGTTCTTGTGAGAATGACGGAGATTGGAAATGAAAGTAATAAAGTAGAGATTGAAGCTACCAATACTCGAGAGGTAGATGGAGGAAAAAAATGGGAAAAAATCTCAGGAAAGATCTTCCTTGATAGGGGTGATGCTGTATTGTTGGAAGTAATCAACAATCAGGACGTTGCTGAAAATGGTAATGACTTGGTTATTGATGATATTATTATCCGAGCATGTGCAGCTCCTTCTTTGCAGGCTTATTTCGATATTGACACATATGATATTGATACAATCACATGTGATAACAGTGATGATGATATATTTGTATATGCGAAGCCATCTGAAATGTTGACTCAATATTTTGGAGGAGAAAGCAATACTTACTATCAATATCAATGGTCTTTGACTCCAGATGTTAAAACATCATGGAAAAATATAGGTGACTTAACGCAAAATTTGAATCTACGTGTCGGTTCAGTACCATTTGAAAATTTGGGTGATACAGATACAAAGGTTTATTTCCGTGTGATTGCTGGTGGTCATACTACAATGTTAGGTACAGCGGAGAGTGAGTTTAATAAAGATGATCCTTGTGCGTCATATACCATTTCAGAGCCTATTGAATGTGAAATCAGTTGTCCTAAATGTACAGAACCAAAAGATGATATTAAGATAGAAGTTGTTGATTCTGACAAATCCATTAAAAAGGATGGAACAAAGAACGTAATAGAATTATGTTATGGGGAAAGTGTTACTTTAGCACAAAAAGAGGATATTACCCCTGTCGAGTCAAATTGGGCTTCTCCTGAATTTGCAGGATATAAAATTAAATGGTTCGAGGATATTGATAGAGCTTCAGACATAAAGGCTGCAGATGTGAGTGATGCAGATGTAATTTTAAAGAATACAGTTGCAAATCACGAAATCGTTTATGATAATGAGAATCTAGGAGGAACGGAAGTTCCCGTGATTTTGTATGCTATAGATGCTAAGTATACAGAAGGTACATGTAAGACTTCTGATATTGTCTACATCAAGTTCAATCCAATGCCAAAAGGAAAGTACACAGACGAGCCAGAGTTCTGTGAAGGCAAGGGTGATGAAAAAGTGACATTGGACTTTGTAGACGGAGTAGAGTCCGACTATAAGATATCATGGAAGAGTGGAACAGACTTCGCTACAGGATCCTCAGTGGGAGAGAACCTA
>JAZUIF010000064.1:0-59008 GCA_045642085.1 Paludibacteraceae bacterium
CATAACAATAATTTGTATGGTCTTGACACTGTTTATTATGAGACTAAGAACTCTTATGTCATTAAAGATACAGTTTCAGCTCAGTATTATTATATAGATAATGTATTATCTAGACATTATATAGTTGATGAGAATAAAGGCAGATTTGTTTGTATCTATGAAAAAGATAATACTTTAGAACCTGGAAGATTTCATGAAAGAATGGAACCGATTGAAAGATCGTGGTAATTATTCTTGAATTTGTCTTATAAAAAAAAGGACTCTCTCATAGGTATATTAATTGAATAAGATTTTGGTAGGTCTGTGAAGAAGATAACAATATTATCGTTGTATCTGATCGCCCTGAAGGGGCAATTGACAAACGAGTCGCTACCGTGGGCGGAAGGGAGAATTGAATGTTAAGGAAAGTTAACTAGGGTCTGGAAAATGAAAAATTAAAGGATAAAGCACTACATTTGTGGCGATAAAAGCAAAATGATTCAAAATCATTACGAAATAAAAATGAAATGTTCCCAAAGGGAACACATAACTGAAAGTTAACGTAACCGATTGTCATTTGCGAAGCAAACGACTGTCGGATGAATAGATATAATATGAAAAGAGTTTTACTAACAACAATGGGCGTAGCCGCCCTAGGAATGGCATCATACGCAGCGACTTTCATGCAGGTGAAGACAAACGACGGCAAAATAGTGAAATTTGATGTGGAAGATGTGACAGAGGTGGATTTTATGACCGAGGAAATTATCCCGCAGGACACAACACCAGTAATCCCTTCAGACACATCATCATCTATCCACTCCTACGTAGACCTTGGCTTGCCTTCCGGCACACTATGGGCGACATACAACATCGGAGCCACAAAACCAGAGGAGTTTGGAGACTATTTCTCGTGGGGTGAAGTTGAAACAAAGGAGTCGTATTTGACAAGCAATTACAAGTGGGGAACATCAAAAACAGGGTTTACTAAATACACTACTGCAAGTACAGAACTGACACTTTTTCCTGAAGATGATGCGGCTACTGTTAATTGGGGAGATGATTGGCGCATGGCTACTATTGATGATGTTCAAGAACTTGTAGATAATTGTAAGATTGAAAGGACTGAACTTAATGGTGTGTCAGGAATGAAGTTTTCGGGAGATAATGGAGCTTCAATCTTTATTCCGCAGACTGGTCGTTATGATGACAATGGTTTTTACAACGGAGGAATATTTGGCTTTTGGACTTCTTCTCTTTTGTCTGAACTTGACGAATATGCTTACAATGTATATATGTGGGGTAATGTAGTATATTATGGCGAAAAATTTAGCTATCCGCGCTTTTGTGGATTCCCAGTCCGTGCTGTGCGTGCGAAATAATTCATATACCTACGGTTATGAATTTGTCTTACGACAAGTCTCAACCGTAGGCTAATTAGGCTAATAATTAAATCGACCGTTTCCACGGTCGGGAAATATTAATTTAATGATTTGTTGTCCTGTACCGACAATTATGAATTGTGCATTATGAATTGATTTGGGAATATTTCTTCTTTCCCATTAATTTTGCTTTTACCAGTATTGAGTAATCTACTAATCCCTCTGGTTTGCAAACTGTCTTGCCGAGATTCTCATCTCTGTCTTTTTTTAGCTCTTCCTTCATTTTTGCAAACTCACCTCTTGCTTTCCACACAGCTTTGACGTTTCCTGTCTCTCCTTTAAGCAGATATACTGCTGCAGCCATATAGTCTAAGAAAAATCTGATGAAGAGGATTTTATTCGCGTCGACTGCATTCTTATATATCATGCACAAATTATTGCGGAAATTCAAGAATGTCTTTCGCGGATTCTTTGCGTCTAATGTTCCTCCTCCCACATGATATAGAATCGACGTCGGAATACAACGCAATTTGAAGCCTCTAGACGCTAATCTCCAACAAAGGTCGATCTCTTCTTGGTGAGCGAAAAATCTATCGTCTAAACCACCGTTTTCTAAGTATTCTTTTCTGCGTACTAACATTGCTGCTCCTGTAGTCCATAGTACATCCATTTCGGTGTCGTACTGATGGTTGTCAGTCTCGATTGTGTCAAAGATTCGTCCACGACAGAAGGGATAACCATACTTGTCTAGGAATCCTCCAGCGGCTCCTGCGTATTCGAATTTGTCTTTTGCTCTCTGTGCCAACAATTTTGGCTGAACACTTACTAGGTTGGCGTTTTTGTCCAAGGCTTCTACCAATGGCTCTAAATAACCTCTTGTGGCTTCTACATCGGAATTTAACAGCAGTATATATTCGTAGTCTATCTGCTCGATCGCACGGTTGTATCCGCCTGCAAAACCGTAATTTTTATCCAGCACTAGTGTCTTTACCGATGGAAATTGCTCCTTGAGAATCGCTAGTGAGTTGTCTGTGGATGCATTATCGGCTACAATAACGTCGGCGATATCATCTGGCGTATATTCGATGACAGATGGAAGAAACTGTTGAAGCATCTTCTCTCCGTTGTAATTTAGGATTACTACTGCTGTCTTTTTCATTTATCTTTCAATAAAAAGACGGGGGCATGCCCCGTCTCTACGGTTTTTATTCTTCTATTTTTTGTATTCTTCGTTGATACTCTCGATATAGTCGAGCACATTGTCGATGCCGATTTTCTTCTCTGAAGATGTAGCGAACATTGGTGGAAGTTCCTCCCATGTCTCGAATAGCTTGTCGTGATAGTGCTTAAGATTCTTATTAAGTTGTGTCTGCGACAATTTATCTATCTTAGTGAAGATGATTGAGAATGGGATTCCGTTGGCTCCAAGGAAATTCATGAATTCCAAGTCGATGGCTTGTGGCTCGTGTCGACAATCGATAAGTACGAAAAGATTTGTAAGAATCTCACGTTGAAGCACATAGTTTTTGATCATTTTCTCAAGATCATCACGCATCTTTTTGCTGATCGACGCATATCCATATCCAGGAAGATCGACAAGATACCACTCTCCATTGATTAGGAAATGGTTCATCAAAAGTGTCTTACCTGGTTTCTGAGATGTCTTGGCAAGGTTTTTGTTGTCAGCAATAGCGTTTATTAACGACGACTTGCCGACATTGGATCTGCCGATGAATGCGTATTCCGGCATGTTATGTTGTGGTAATGCGTTTACTTTGGCATTGCTAATTACAAATTCAGCACTTTTGATTTTCATATCTTCTTATTTTTAAGATTCGTTTTTTGAATCAAGTTTTACTGTCAATTCTTTAAATTCAAATTCGTATTCCAGAATTGGGTCGACAAGGGTCGCTCCTTTCACTACTCCCCAATCTTCTTCTCCACCTTCGGCTTCCATAGCGCTATAGATGGAGTATTTTTCTCCAATTTTTAATAGTGGCGACGCAATCAAAACATTTGTCTTAGGTAGTATGTCCGTAGAACGGATAACTATGACATCATTGCCATCAGCATCCTTTATTGCCACGTAATTTGCAGCATGCTTTATAGATGCCATAACCGAACAACCTTTGCTCTTGCTCGACCATGGAGCTGAGTTCATGTCGCTAACAGATATGATTGTACCTCCATTATAACCGAATGTCTTGCCATCGTTGTCGATACCTCCTTGCTTCTGAGTGTAGGCAAGACAGTATAATTCACCACCGTTGACAAAGATTCCGCCATTTGTGTCGAATCCGTCGTTTGACGAACTTGCGACAAATATTTTTCCTCCAAAGATTTCTGAGTTGACTGCATTTATTCCATCGTCTACTCCATAAGACATTATGGTTCCCCCTTCCATTATGAAGCCACTCTTACATTCAATGGCTTCTGCTCCATCTCCTCCTAACGCATTGACTCTCAAAGTCCCTGATGTCATGATCAGATTGTTGCCGGATTTTATTCCTTTAGGTGATGATGTCGGTTTACCTTTGTCTTCAGGCTGATCTTTCAACTCTGGGATTCTTTTCCCAAGAGTTAATATATTAATTGTAGATCCATCTATAGTAATGTCATTATTTTTGACATTTTCCTCGCCGACATTAATGCCTTTGCCTCCAACTCCTGTTGCCATCATGTCAAGCTCTCCACCTAAAAAAGCAGCTGATCTTGCCACCTTTATGCATGCTGCTGACGAATAGTCTAAACTATCAGAATCTAAAACGACATCTCCGGTTGCGACCGCTACTATCTTGCCTCCTGTCATGTGGAATAAGGAGTCGCTGGAAATCGATTTGCCAGCGTTACCGTCGGCTCTTACTTGAAGAAATCCTCCACCAATAATCAGATTCTCTTTGACTTTAAGTGTTGCTCCCTTATCTTTTGATGTGTAGAGGTTTATGATACCATCTGAAATCCTGATATACTCATCGCTTGCTAAGGCACTCTTTTTATGAGCGTTTATATGAAGCTGACCTTTTCCACTGAAACAAAGTTGCCCTTCACTAAAAAATGCGGCTTTCTCGTCTTCGTCTTTAGGAGTGCTGTAGTTTTTGGCGTCATAAAGATGGTTGACAGTGCTATCTGCCACCACGACAAAGCTTCTTTTCTTGCTTTGAATGTTGATTGCCGCACCACGTTTGCTTGTGATATCCACACCGTTGAGCATGATACATGAGCGGTTGTCGCCATAAAGCTTAAACCCTCCATCATTTGTGCTTCCACTTAATATGTACTTGACATTCTTTTCTTTGGAAGTTATAGTGACATAGTTTTTGTCTATGATGGAAGTGATACTATCGGTTAATCCGGAAACGATTGCAGAATCAGCTCCAAATTTTATATTGATAATATGCTCAAAATTAGTGTTTTCTATAAAATCGTCAAATCCTACAGCGGAAGAGTCTGATATTATAGACTCTGCGGTTGTGCGGATTTCTGATAAATCATGTAGATATGGAATTTTGTCTATTTTGATCATCGACATTGACTTCGGGATCAAAGCGTCGCCGATTGAATCTTTGACGCTGACAGAAATTTCCATAACGTCTTTGTATGGATATGATTTTATTTTTGTGTCGCTCACAACAAACAGAGAACTGTCTGCTACGAAGACCGAGTCGGCGAAAGGCACGCATTCGCGACTGTGCCTGATTGAGTCTCCTATAGTAACAAACAAGTTGGCTTGCGCATTAAGTATATGAGGCGTCAGTGCAAGTGAAAAAATAATCGTTTTTAACAGGTTTCTTTTAATCATAATTAGAAAGCATCAGTTCTGCCATTGCAATGCATGATTTTGTATACCATCTCTTGCAATAGTTGGCTGTTAGTCGTTCCGGGCATTATGTCAACACCTTTGCTTTTCATGTCGTATTCGCGAAGGATGCTGATCACTTTAAGTACTTGGAAACCGTTATATTTTGTAGTCGCATTTCTGTAGTCTTTGACAAAGTAAGGGCGAACCCCCATTTTTTCAGCGGCAGAATTGTCGTCCAGGTTTCTGCAGTATTTGAAAAACACCATTAGATTCTGGAAGAAATTGAAGAATGTAGCCACGATAGGAGGAAGCTCTACTTTGTCTCCTCCAACTAAAAGAGCTATCGTATTTGCTTTTTGAACGTCTTTTGCGGCAACAGCGTTGAGTAATTCAAAAGAGTTGAACTCACGATTCATTCCAACAATCTTCTGAACAAGATCTTCAGTAATGACTTTTCCATCTCCTTTTAATGCGAGAATCAGTTTGTCGCACTCTGTAGCAAGAAGCTTGAGATTTGGCCCGACAAGTGTGCTTAGCATCTGTGTGGCCTGATCCTTGATGTCTTTCTGTCGCTCTCTTATATAGTTGACGATGAACGTAGGTGCCTGATTATCGTAGATCTTGATGCTTTCCATCACGACACCAATCTTCTGAATCTCTTTGAAATATCCCTTGCGAGCATCAAGCTTCTTATGTTTGCAACATATTACTAAGACTGCCTTGGGATTGTATTTCTTGGCATACATCTGGAGCAACTCAAAATCTTTCTCCCTGATCTGTTGTGCCTCACGCACCACCACCAATCGGTAGTCGCTCATCATAGGATAGCTCGACACTGCGGCAAGCACATCCTGCATCTTTATATCTCCACCGTAAAGAACCGAAAAATCAAAGTCTTTGTTCTCCTCTGCCACAATGTTGTTCTCAAGAAAGTCAGCCACAACGTCGATATAATACGGTTCTTCACCGTGCAACAGATAGATAGGCTTGATGTCTCCAGCCTTCACGCTTGCAATTATATCTTTTGCGTCAACATCTGAACTTTTTGCGGCCATATTTTAAGAATTTGACTTTTGTTTTTAATTTTGCGGCTAACATTTGCAAAAATAGTAAAAAATATGGAATTAGCACTTCCCAAATGTAACCTAAATATCAAAAGGGAACCCAATGGATTATATGTGTTAGATGGCTGTCGACGTAAGTGGGTGAAACTTACGCCGGAGGAGTATGTGCGTCAGACGATGATGGAGTATGTAATCAGTGCGACTGGAATCAATCGTGCTTTGGTGGCTAATGAACAGGTTGTGGAAATCAATGGAATGAAGAAACGTGGTGATTCGGTGGTCTACAACTCGCATCTTCAACCAATTGCGATATTTGAATTTAAGGCTCCGTCGGTACCCCTTACACAAAAGGTTATGGATCAGATTTTCACATATAATCGTGAATTGCCTGTCCCAATTCTTGTGGCGAGCAACGGACTGCAACATATCTGTATCTCGCGTAATGATGACGGAATTTCTTTGTTCCCATTTGCGGAACTGGCGGAAAGGTTGAAACGATTAATGGTTGAGGGTTGAAGGTTGAGGGTTGAAGGTTGAGGGTTGAGGGTTGAGGGTTGAAGGTTGAAGGTTGAGGGTTGAAGGTTGAGGGTTGAAGGTTGAGGGTTGAAGGTTGAGGGTTGAAGGTTGAGGGTTGAAGGTTGAGGGTTGAGTTAATTTAATTTAAATTTGTGATTGAAACGTTGATGTTTCATATTTTAATTATATATTTGCAGAAATAAGTTTACGTATAACAGTAAAATTAAAAGATATGAAAAAGAGTTTATCGATTTGTTTTGGTGCTATGATGGCAGTTTCTGCTATGGCACAGACTACAGTGACATATAAGATGAACGGACTTATTCAGGGTGATACACGTACTTTGACAAAGTTCGACTATGTAGATAAGAGTGAGAAGGGTGCTAATCAGGTATGGGATTTCTCAGGAGCTAAGGAGATGGGCACAATGGTGTTGAACCAGAATGTGAACTATGGACAGCCAATGGGTAATCTTAACGTAGCGTCTTCAAATCTTTTGTTCGCTTGCGACGAGGGTGGTGAGAAGGACACTTACTTTGAGATCAGCAAGGATGCTAAGATGTATTGGGGATTGCAGTCGAAGAGTGCTAAGATTGAGTTCAACGAGCCAATCGTAGATCTTCCTTTCCCATTCTCATATGGTGATATCCGTACAGGTTCGATGGATGGTGTCTACACTGAGAATTCTGGTGAGACATACCCAATCGAGGGTCAGTATTTCACATCAGCTGATGCTTGGGGTACTTTGACATTGCCTGATGGTACAACTTACAATGATGTTCTACGAGTTAAGGTAGAGAAGATCTATAAGCAGCCTTTCGGATCTTCTAATTACGATATCCACACTATCCGCTACCAGTATTTCGCTCCTGGAGTAAGATATCCAGTTATGATTGCTTTGATCAGCGATACTCAGAGTGATTGCAATTGCGCATGTGGAAAGTCGCATACTGAGGAGGCTTACTACCAGACTCAGACCGCTTTGAAGAACTTGAAGTCATTCTCAATGGATTCAAATATGGCTGATGCTGAAGGTGAATTTGAGATGAACGCATATCCTAACCCATTCAAGACAGTTGTAAATGCTAAGTTGAATGCTCCTAAGGCAGCTGCTGTAACATTGGAGATCTTGGATGCTGCAGGTCGTGTGATCAAGAACTTCGGTGAGTTCAACCTAGAAGAGGGAGAGAATGTAGTGACTCTTAACACTACTGAGATCGGTATCGGTCAGTTTGTACTTCGTGCAATCTACGGTAGTGAGGTGTTTACTCAGACAATCATCAAGAAATAATTTTTTATTAAGGTGATAAAATGAAGAGGGTGTGTCAAACTTGAGTTTGATACACCCTCATTTTTTTTCTTATTCCTTTTACGTTGTACTCTTTGATTTTATTTTTGTTTAAATGTTATTGACATGATGATGATCGTAA
The DNA here is from genome assembly GCA_045642085.1 of Paludibacteraceae bacterium. Lineage (GTDB taxonomy): Bacteria > Bacteroidota > Bacteroidia > Bacteroidales > Paludibacteraceae > UBA1723. The sequence continues at coordinate 8,171 of JAZUIF010000064.1, forward strand.
TATAATCACTGGTTTTAGTCCACTGAGATAATGATGTTATGAAGTCACATGAAGATAAATCTTGAATGTTTATAAATCGCAAAAAGATATAGTATTAATTCCTAAAATATGAGAAAGAAATTATTTTCGGCAGTTGCGTCAATCGCATTGTGTGCGTCATTGTTCGCAATAGACAGCATGTTTCTAAAACTGAAAAATGGCAATGTCGTGGAATATCAGGTCGACGACGTACAAGAGGTTTTCTTCGGAGAATCAACACCTGTGGTTGAAAATCCAACAAAGGATGATAAGACAGATAAAGACACGTCAATTGTAGATATTCCAAATTTTCCATTGGCAATTTATCCGTTATCCGACTCGACAGCTTATTTGGAATCTGTTATTTCTCCAGCAACATTTGATTCTCTTGTTGTCCCAAACAAAGTTCGTATCAATGGGAAAATTTATAATGTAACTCAAATCGGTCCGATTTTCCCTGGTTCGTTTAAGGATACTAAATACATTGAGATTCCATCAAGTGTTAATAATATCCTTAGATATTCGTTTTATGATTGTCCTGATTTGAATGTCGTTATAAACAATTCGAGGAAAAATGTGGAATTAGGAGCATACCCTTTCACGGGATGTAAATCTGTTACATTTACAAAAGATTCTATTGTCGGAGACACATCAATAATTGATGCCTTGGTCACTCCATTGACATATAAAGTATTGACAGATTCAACAGTAGAGGTCGCTGGCTCTATTCAGGCTTACGATAATTCGATTGTTCAGCCGATGGATTTGATGATTCCGTCTAAAGTACGAATCGAAGGAAACACTTATACAGTTGTAGGAATTGGTAATGAATCTCTGGCAGGTGCTCCATTGCTTAGTGTAGAGATTCCATCCACCGTTGCTTACCTTGGGAAAAGGAGCTTTCTTGGTTGTCTCTTTAGCAGTATTGTGATCCCTTCAAGCGTAACTGTTATAAACGGCAATGCTTTTGAATCTTGTTCTAATTTGTCAAGTGTGAAACTTCCTGAGAATGTTTCTCTAGAATTCGAGGCGTTTCATGGTTGTCCTATAGAAAGTATTGTGATCCCTTCTGGCTCATATGTCGGCACTCATTGTTTTAGTGGAAATGGTGCGTTGAAGAATGTTGCATTTGAACCAGGAGTTGTCGCTATTGGAAGTAAGGCGTTTATGGATTGTAAAGGATTGACAAATGTAGAAATTCCTTCTAGTGTGTTAACGATTGGTTCTTATGCCTTTGCAGGATGTGATAATCTAGACGTTATTGTTGATAATTCAGAAGACAGCGTCAGAGTAGGAGATTGGGCATTCTTCGAATGCAAGAGTGTTAAATATCTAAGAAATTCTGCACCTGTTGAAGAAGAGGTGGTAGACGCAGAAAACACACCGTTATATTTCGAAGTTTTGACAGATTCAACGGTGGAAGTACAACATGCTAAATTTGTTGATTCTATATATATTCCGGCAAAAGTGCGAATTGATGATAACATTTATAGCGTCGTAAGTATTGGAGATAAAAGTTTTGCCGGGGCTGACTTTATAAAATTTTTGAGTATTCCATCAGGAGTTAAAACTATTGGAGAAAAAGCGTTTTATAAATGTAGTGATTTGGAAAACGTAAATATTCCATCGAGTGTGACTAGTATAGCCCAAAGTGCTTTTTTCCAATGTGAAAAATTGAGTGTTGTGATCGATAACCCTAGAGACAAAGTGACTATTGATGATGTTGCTTTTTGTGGATGCAAATCGATCAAGTTTGCAGATGATCCGGAATCCGCTGATTCATATGTAAATGCTCTAGTTTTTCCGTTGAAGTTTGAGCCGACTTCTGATTCTACAGTATCTGTTACAGGTTGGAACTATTCAAATGGTGAATGTATGTTTGAAAAAGGAGTTGAAATTCCAAGCAGAGTGCTAATAGAAAATAAATTATACACGGTGACTAGCATCGGAACCAGAGCATTTTGGTCGTGTGATTGCTTGACCAGTGTGAAGATTCCTTCAACAGTGGATGTTATTTATGGATCTGCTTTTGAAGCTTCTTCATTGACATCCGTAGAACTTCCTTCAAAAGCATATATTGAATATGGTGCATTTGCTGCGTGCAATAATCTAAAAAGTGTAAATGTTCCAGCTGGCGCCTTTCTTGGCCAAAATGCATTCAGAGGGACTGGATTAGAAACCGTTACTCTAGAAGAAGGTCTTTCATATATCGGTAAATATTCATTTATGGAGTGCTCGCATTTGACTAAAGTGGTTATTCCTTCAAGTGTGAAAACGATTAGGATGGGTGCCTTTTATGATTGTAAAAATCTAGAAGTTGAGGTAGAAAGTTCAAAAGATGATATTCAGTTTGATGATGATTATGGTTATGGACTACCTGATGATCCTTTCTTAGGATGCAAGTCTGTGAAATATAAAGAATAGTATAGATCAAACGAAAAAAGGAAGTGCATCGCACTTCCTTTTTTATTTAACTTGAGCATTTAGCTTTACACCAACTTATTTGTCTGAGCATCCAAGAAGACAACTTTAGGTTGTCTTGTTTGAGCCTCTTCCTCAGTCATCCAACCGTATGCCATGATGATGATTACGTCGCCGACCTCAGCCTTTCTTGCTGCGGCTCCGTTAAGACAGATGACACCTGAGTTTCTCTCTCCTGGAATAACATAAGTCTCGAATCTCTCACCGTTATTGTTGTTGACGATATAAACCTTTTCGTTTGGCAGGATACCTGACTTATCCAAAAGTTCTGCGTCAATTGTGATGCTGCCGATGTAGTTGAGATTAGCTTCCGTCACAACGGCTCTATGAATCTTTGATTTTAGAATCTGAACAAACATCGTCTCTTATTTTTTATATTGGATATTGTCGATTAGTCTTACCTTGCCGCAGTACACTGTGATGCATCCTACAGGATTCTCGCAGTCATTCCAGCTGCTGATTGGCTGTAGGGTAGTGCCGTTGACGATCTCATAGTACTCAACCTCAAGCTCTCCGCCTTTGTTGATCTCGTCGATCACCCACTGCTGAAGCTCTTTCACGCTCTTCTCTTTCAATAGAGACTGGCTCTTTGCAAGAGTCTGAGAGATGCGGACTGCGATCTGTCTCTCGTTAGCAGACAAAAGCATGTTACGGCTGCTTAGAGCCATACCATCATCTTCTCTGATGATAGGACATCCGATGATTTCGATTGGATACTCATACTGACGAACCATCTCACGGATGATTGCCAACTGCTGGTAGTCCTTCTCACCGAAGTATGCCTTGTTAGGCTGAGCGATATCAAACAAGCGAGAAACCACCTGAGCCACACCATTGAAATGACCTGGACGCATAGGACCCTCCATCACCTTGTCGAGCGGAGTGAAATCAAACTGACGGTTGTCAGGATAAGGATAAATCTGCTCAACAGTAGGGGCGAATGCGATGTTGGCTCCCATCTTCTCAAGCAAAGCACAGTCGGCTTCCAAGGTACGAGGGTAAGTTGCCAAATCATTCTTATTATTGAACTGAGTAGGGTTGACGAAAATGCTGACGATAACCACGTCGTTCTCTGCAACCGCTTTCTTCACCAATGATGCGTGTCCGTTGTGAAGCGCACCCATAGTCGGTACGAGACCGATTTTAAGACCTAGCTCCTTGAATAAAGAAACCAAGACTTCTAACTCAGATGTTCTTTTTACAATCTTCATGTCTGCTTATTTTTAAAAAGACATCACAAAAGTAGTCATTAAAAAGTTATTATAGAACATAAAAAAATATTTTTTTGGGCAAAGGAGCCAAACTTTGCACATTTTTGACTACTTTTGTATATTCTATAATTATAAAATCGCAGATGAGCGCACTAAAAGTTTTATACATTTCGCAAGAGATTACCCCATATTTGCCGTCGACTGTACGCGCAGATTTGTGTAGGCAGCTTCCTCAGTCTATCCTAGAAAAAGGAAAGGAAGTACGAATTTTCATGCCTAAGTTTGGTAACATCAACGAGCGTAGAAACCAGTTGCATGAGGTTATCCGTTTGTCCGGTATGAATATCTGTATCGACGACACAGACCATCCTTTGATCATCAAAGTCGCATCGATCCAGCAGGCGCGTATGCAGGTCTACTTTATCGATAATGAGGATTTTTTCCAGCGTAAGTGTGATGTCGTAGATGAGGAAGGAAATGAGTTTGAGGATAATGAGGATCGTGCAATTTTCTTCTTGCGTGGAGTGCTTGAGACAGTAAAGAAACTACGTTGGTCGCCAGATGTGATTCATTGTCACGGTTGGATTGCAGCGTTGGCTCCAATCTACATCAAGCGAGCTTATAATAATGATCCTTTCTTCAAGGATTCCCGAATCGTTTACTCTGTGTATAACGATGATTTCAAGAAGAGCTTTTCCGCAAAATTCGCTGAGAAGTTGAAGATTAACGATATTTCTGATGAAGATGTCGCTGATATCAAGGATAAAGAGGTTAGTTTTGTCGACCTTACTCGTTTCGCTTTGAAATATTCTGACGGAGCAGTACAGGGAAGCGAGAATATCAATCCTGAATTGATGGCGGACCTTCAGAATATGGGAGACAGATTCGTGCCATATCAGGGAGAGAATTATGTTGATCCTATTGACGCTTTGTACGATAAGGTTGCAAGTAGTCCTAAATTGTAATGAATAGATTCTTTTTATTTTTCACATGCCTTTTGTCGCTTGCTTTTTATTCATGTAAAGACGACGGAGGTATTGGTTTGACAATTCAGCCGGATGAAGACTTTATGTCGACTCATTCGGCTAGAGTTTTTTGTACTCTAGGTACAGAGAAATGTGATTCTGTCTTGGCAAAATCTGATTACCTATATCTTGGACAGTATGCCGATGATGTGTTCGGAATTACAAGAGCAGAATTCATGACTCAGATTGACGGACGTCTTGGAAATCTTCAGATTCCAGATACAACAGTGTCAGGCTCAAGCTCGATTTCGGGAATCAGCGCCGGAATATTACATTCTATTGATGACCATTATGGTTTGGTCTCTTCAATACGAAACGGAAGAGATGTTAAGGTGGACTCAGTTGTCTTTTATGTTCAATACTCATCAAATTATGTAGGAGATAGTTCGGCTCTACAGTCGGTTAAACTATATGAGTTGAACAAAACTCTACCAAGCATGAATTCTGCGTTTTCAAATATGAAGGTAGAGGATTATTGCGATAAGTCAATTTTATTGGGTACTGCTACTTATAGAATCTGTGGAGATAGTAGAATCCGAATCAAACTTTCTGATGAGTATGCTCAAAAACTTATGGATGTCTATCTTAATAAGACAGTGTCTACTCAGGAAGAATTCTGCAATTTGTACAAGGGATATTATCTTAGCCACTCGTTCAATGAGGGTGCTGTAATTACTTGTACATCAGTTGGTTTGCAGGTGTACTATTCATTTGATGCTGACATATATGTTAAGTATGACGACAAGGATACTGTTGTTACAGGAAGCAGCATTAAGGTTAATGGTCAACCAATAAATCCTTTGGTGTCAAGCTTTTTGTTGACTGCAAATAAGGGAGTTGATCAGGTGAATTTGTTCTCTCATCCCGACTTGGACGAGAAGTTGAAAGCACTTGAAGGAACTCCATACTCATATGTCTTCACTCCAGCAGGACTTTATACAAATGTAAGTGTTCCTGTCGCTGAAATGAAGGATAGTATTGCTAAAACAGTTGGTTCTGGCAATTTGGAAAATGTCATGTTCAATGCGGCCAAGTTAAAATTGCCTATTGATCAATTAAATTGGAAGACAAAACTTAACAAAACTCCTAATCCGTACCTTATGATGATCAAAAGAGATAAGGTAGTGGATTTCTTCTACAACAATGAGTATCCTGATGCTTTAGAGTCGTTTGTCGCTGCTTACGATACGGCTTCAAAGTCATATTCGTTTGATGTGGCTTATGCAGCTCAACAGTATTTGAAGGGAAATGAGACTGTCTTTGATGATATGGTTGTATTGCCTATCTACTCGGTCTCAGTAAGCGGAACCTCATTCTTTAAGCAGTCGCTTACAACATCAGCTATACGATTTAACTCAAATGAGGAGAAGAACGATAAGAAACGTTCAAGCTTGGATTTTGTATTCACTCAGAGAAAGTAATTTGTGATGATAGAATCGATGAACACAAAAAAAGCGACGTTGCTTGTGGTGGTTATAGCACTGCTTACTGTGTTGCCGTTCATTGGTCTTAATGATTTTCATACTAAGGGAGAACCTCGTGAGGCAGTAGTGAGCCTTTCGATGTTGTTGCAGGATAATTGGATTCTTCCAATAAATAATGGTGGCGACATACCGTTCAAGCCACCTTTCTTTCATTGGTGTATAACTATCGTATCGATTATATTGGGTGGCGTTAGCGAATTCACGTCGCGAGTGCCATCTGTATTTTCATTTGTGGCTATGATTGCCGCAACCTTTGTCTTCTATGCCAAGTATGCCGACAAAAAGTTAGCTATGCTGACGGCAATGATTTCAATTTCTACATTTGAACTTCATAGAGCAGGTATGAACTGCCGCGTCGACATGATGCTTACGATGGCAATGGTATGTTCGCAGTATCTGCTTTTCAGTTGGTGGAAGAATGGAATGAAGAATCTTCCATGGTTAGCTCTTGTCACAATGAGTTGTGCCACTCTTACAAAGGGACCTATTGGAGTATGCTTGCCTTGTGCTGTATTTGCAGTGTTCTTGCTGATGCGTGGGATGAACTTTTGGACTATTGTATGGAAGCTTGCTTTGGTGGCGATAATCTCAATGATAGCTCCTGCTTTATGGTATTATGCGGCCTACCAGCAAGGAGGAGATAGCTTCTGGGCACTTGTATATGAGGAGAATGTAGGGCGTTTGACTGGAACCATGACTTATGAGTCGCATGAAGGACCAGCAATAATCAATGTCGCTTTTCTGTTATCAGGCTTTTTGCCTTGGACATTTATCCTGTTGATTTCATTGTTTTTCTTGCCTTGGAAATCATACTCTTTTGAAAAAGGATTGGGAAAAAAAGGATGGTTGAAAAAGAAATACGATGAGATGACATCAATGTCAGATGTTAGATTATATACATTACTTTGTGGAGTATTGATAGTCGTATTTTTCTGTATACCCAAAAGTAAGAGAAGCGTCTATTTAATGCCGTCGTTCCCATTCATTGCCTATTTCATCGCAGAATATATCAAGTATCTTGTAGCTCAGTTTCCAAAGGCTTGTGAGATTTTCAAAAATATATTGATTGGGCTGATTATCACAATCTTTGTAATTCACCTGTTACTTTTATCTGGTATTGTGCCTGAGTCACTTTATCCAAAGAAAGACACTGACTTTGCGATGGTGGCAGCTTTGGCTGGCTATAGCAAGTTGATATTCTCTATAGTGGTATTGATTGTTGGAGCATTGCTTTTCTACATTAGAAAACAGAGTTTGATAAAATCAGTTGTTGCACTTTCTATATTATTCTTCGCTTTGCTTGATGCTGTTTATCTTCCTACAGTGTTAAATACAAAAAGTGTGAAAAACTTCGCGTCAGAGATAGAAAAAATTGTTCCGACTGGTAATATATATTCATTTCTTCCTGTCGACTTGACATCTGATGGGAATCCGCTTCATTTCTTTGAACTCGACTATTATCTTAACGATCGAGTCAATCTATTTTGGAAGGAAAAACCAGAGGAAGGATATTTGATCGTTTTGAAAAAAGATTTTCAGCAATTTTTTGATGCTTCTTCAGAAGTAAAACTAGTTGATAATTATAAATTTGACGAAGTGTTGCATACGGATCGCAACTATGGTTCGTTTAAAGATATAATTTGTTTGATGCATTTTGAGGTGGTGAAATAAAAATTTATTTTTATCTTTGCTAACGTGTTTTCTTATGCGATGCGTGCTTTGACTTATAAAATAGTGAGTTTCATCATTGTAACGCTACTTTTGTCGTTGCAGGGAGTGTCGGCTGAAAAGTTCAAGGTAGTCCTAGACCCAGGTCATGGAGGCCGTGATTGCGGTGCGATTGGAGTTAACAAGAAGGTCTATGAAAAGGATTTGAATTTGAAGGTCGCACTGAGAGTTGGCGAACTCTTGAAACCGGATGAGAACACTGAAGTCATCTATACACGAAAGAAAGACTTTTTCATTCCGCTGGATGAACGTCCGAAAATAGCAAACAGAGCACAAGCGGATTTGTTCATTTCGATTCATGCTAACGCTTCCGAAGCGACAGCAGTGAATGGTTTTGAGACATATACGCTTGGAGAAAGCAGAAATGATGTGTCGGTGCGAGAAAACAAAGTGGCTGAACTTGAAGAGAATTACAGTAATAAGTATAACTTCAAGGACGATACGGATGAAAGTTTCATTTTCAGCAATATGATGCTCGATGCCGGAAGTGGAGGAGAGATGAGTATTAGGCTAGCTCAATTGGTACAATCTCAGTTTAAGGAGAATACCGACAGAGTAGACAGAGAGGTGAGACAGGCAAATTTCTGGGTTTTGAAGCATATTCTGATGCCTGGAGTTTTGGTTGAGATGGGATATCTTTCTAACACGATTGAAGAGGATTATCTGTCGAAGGAAGAGAATTTGGAGAAAGTTGCATTGTCTATTTATCAGGCAATTGTAATGTATAAGGATGAATTCATAAAGAAAAGCAAGACACTTGACGACGTAGAGCAAATGCCTGTTGAAGATGAAATTGTGTATCGAGTTCAACTCTTTTCGTCGAATCAAAAGTTGCCTGCCAACTCTGTGAAATTCAAAAGTTGTACTCCAGCTATTGAGATGAAGGAAGGTAATCTCTACAAGTATATGTATGGGAAAGAGAAGACCTTTTCGGATGCTCAGCTATTACGAATGAAAGCAAAAAGAGAATTTCCTGATGCTTTTATTGTGGTATTCAAAAATGGGGAGAAATTGGTCGGAGCGGAAGCTCGTCCGTATTTGAAATAAGAACAAGGAAAATTATATAACAATGAACTTTAAATATAGTCGAGAATTTCTAATAGGATTGTGCGTTATAGCAACGGTAGCGTTGTTATACTTTGGAATTCATTATCTAAAAGGAGTCAAGGTTATGACCCCTAGCAATTTATATTTTGCGAAATTTGAGAATGTGAACGGATTGCTAGAGTCGAGCAAGATCATGTCTCGTGGTGTGGCAGTAGGAAACGTACATTCCGTCGATTATAATTATAAAGATCCAACAGCTCCGGTTGTGGTACAGCTAGAGTGCGATAATCAACTTGTTTTGCCAAAGGGGACAAAGGCGTTGCTAGCTTGTGAACTTTTGGGTGGAGCTAACCTTGCACTTGAGTTGAAGAGTGATGGTTCTGGCGAAATTTACAAGCCAGGAGACACAATCCCATCTCTATTCGTTCCAGGAATGCTTGACGCTGTTTCAAACGAGATTATGCCAAGAGTGGCAGAAATCATTCCTCAGCTTGATTCTTTGATGCTTTCATTGAGTATGATCAGCAAGGATCAGAAGCTATCACAGTCGATCTCTAATTTCTACGATATCACTAATAATTTGAAGAGTGCTTCGGTAAAATTCAATTCTATGATGTCGTCTGATATTCAGCCTTTATTGAGCGACGCTCGTACAATGGTTGGCACATTCAACAAGGTTGGAGACAATTTGAGCAAGGTAGATTTCCAGTTGACTTTCACAAAGGCCAACGCTACTTTGACAAGTTTGAATTCACTATCTAATGAAATCCAGAATGGAAGCGGATCAATTAGTTTGTTGCTAAAGGACCCTTCTTTATATAATAACTTGTCGAACACAGCGAACAGTGCTAATTCGTTGTTGCAAGACTTGGAAAAGAATCCTAACCGTTATGTTCAGTTCTCTCTATTCAACCGCAAGAAGAAGGGTGAAGTAGAGGTGGCAGAGCCGGTTAAGAAGTAAGAAATAGTAAATCATTTAGTAAATCACGATTAGGACAAAATATAGCAATTATTATGGAGCAGAATGAAAGCTTAAATGAATGTCAAACGAGATGGAACGAATGTCTCTCGCGTATTAAGGATATTGTTTCTAATGAACAATTTGTCACTTGGTTCGAACCAATAGTGCCAGTATCTTTTTCAGATGGAAATCTAGTCCTTGCTGTAGAGAGTGATATGGTGCGTTCGTATTTGGAGGAGTATTTCTCTCCAATTCTTACTGCATATATCGGCAAAAGTTTCGGAAAGGTAAATCTAAAGTGGAGAGTTAAAGTCGTTGCAAGTCGCAATGAGAATGATTCTGTATCGGTATCTCAGCCGGCAAAACTACAGGAGCCAGGATATGATCCATTTGCGGTTCGTCGACGTTCATTTGACAATCATTTGAATGGACAGTGGACATTCAGCAATTTCATAGAGGGAAAGAGCAATACATTCGCACGAAAGATCGCAGCTAATGTCGCTCAGAAACCAGGAGCTCAGTTCTATAATCCACTATTCGTGTTTGGTCATTCTGGACTAGGAAAGACACACTTGGTTAATGCTTTGGGTATGGCTTGTGTAAAGGCTCATCCCGAACTTAACGTGCTATATTTGACTGCTAATGATTTCTTGAATTTTATGCAGAGAGCTGTGGTAGAGCAGAAGATACCAGAGCTTTTGTCATACTATCAGAGTGTAGATGTTTTCATCATCGATGATATTCAGGAGATTGGCGGAAATAAGTCTGCTACACAGGATTTGTTCTTTAACGTGTTTAATCATCTTTATCAGTCGGGAAAACAAGTTGTTATCACGGCGGATAAGGCTCCAAAAGATATTACAGGTTTCGAGCAGCGTATTTTGTCACGATTCAAATGGGGATTGCAAGCTGAGTTGGCGTCGCCTGATTTTGAATTGAAATATGCCATATTGAAGGAGAAGACAAAGGAGCAGGGTGTAGAGATTCCTGACGATGTTCTTCGCTTTGTCGCAGAGAGAGTTCCAGACAATTTGCGTGAGTTGGATGGTGTTATCGCTTCAATCCTAGCTCAGTCAATGTACTTGGGTACTCCTATCAATATTGAGTTGGCTTCTCGCATTGTTAGTGAGATGGTCACATTCAGAGAGAAGACATTAAGCATCAGTGATATTCAGGAGAAGGTATGCGACTACTATAAGCTTTCTGTTAATGAGATTCAGACAAAGTCGAGAAAGAGAGATGTGGTACAGGCTCGTCAGATTGCAATGTATCTGGCGAGAAAGTACACTAAGAGTTCTTTGACTGTGATCGGTGAGCAGATAGGTAATCGTGACCATGCTACAGTTCTTCATGCAGTTAAGACTGTTATGGATCTTTGCGAGACAGACAGAGAGATTCGTGAGAGTGTTACTACTATCGAGAAAGAACTGAAGTAACAAAAATATTGTCAGAAAAGTATTAAAAATTGTATTATGATTTACAGTTTTACTATCATATCAAACGAAAATGATAAATTTGCTCGCGTAATCGAAATTGATGCTGAGAGCACATTTCTAGATTTCAACGATGTTTTGTTGGATTCTGTAGGTTACACAAAGGATCAGATGACATCTTTCTTTATCTGTGATGAAGGTTGGGAGAGAGAGACAGAGATCACTTTGATGGAGATGAAGTTTACAGCCTCAGATGAAGATAACTATATCATGGCAGAGACTCGTTTGGAGGAGTTGGTTCAGGATAAAGGACAGCGTCTGTTGTTTATGTTCGACAGCCTTAACGAGAGAATGTTCTTTATCGAGTTGACTTCAATCAAGAAGGGAACAATGCTTCTTCCAAAGTGTGTCAAGAGTAAGGGTGACGCACCAAAGCAGATAGAGGATATGGATTATAATGATAAATTCTTGTCTGCAGCTGATGATGGTGTTTACCTTGATGAATTTGGCAGTGATGACTTTGATGCAGAGGAGTTGGAGTCGGAAGGCTTAAATATTGACGATGATTATTTTGGACATCAGAATTATTGATGACGAATTAAATAAAAAGGTATGAAGATTTTCAGCAAACTAATTCTTTTTTTGGCTGTGTTGCCATTTGTGTCTTTTGTCTCTTGCTCGAATGAAGAAGGAGAGGGAGGAAAGGCAAAAATTTCTGGTATGGTCTATAAGATTGTAGACGGTGGTGACATTGCGATGTCTGGTAATAATTACAGTTTTGTCCGTGATACACTTGTGGCTTCTGATGTGGATGTATATTTGATCTACGGTGGAGACGAAAACAATGTATATGACGATAAGACAAAGACTTCTCATAATGGTAAGTTTGAGTTCGACTATCTTCGTGAGGGAGATTATTCGCTATTCACTTATAACGATAATGATTCTTATGAGATGCGTCAGGCCCACTGCGGTAAGAAAGGAACAACTGAAATTGAGCCAATCTACGTATTGGAAGGCAAGAACACTGGTAAGTGTGGAATCGTAGGTTCTGTGACTATCCGTTATGCCGCTGTATCTAGAGACTATGATACTGCAGTAGCTACTCGTGTTTACTTGAGAAAGGATAAACAAATGTCAGTATCAGATACTCGTACAGACGACAACGGTAATTTTTATTTTTCTCGTCTTGATCCAGAATCTAAGTATATCGTATGGGTAGAAGAGGAGACTGTTAAGAACGGAAAGGTAGTTGCACGTCCAGATACTGTATTGACTGGAAAGGCTGGAGAAATCGTAAAGAGTAAAGAATTGAAAGCAATGGTTTATTAATCATAGCACATAAATAAAGACTCTAACACAAAAACTCAAAATATGAAAACATTGAAGGTCCTTTTCCCTTTGGTTCTTTCTTTAATCGCTTTTTCTTCGGTAGATGCCCAGAAAAAGACTGTAGATGGAAAGAAGATCAAAGAGATTAAAGAGTGGAAAGTAGACTCTGGAAAACGTACTCTTTCCGAGGTGTCTAAATATGACGCTAAGGGAGATAAGGTTGAGGAGATCAAGTATTCAAGTAACGGAAGCCAGAAAGAACGCTTTGTATATGAATACAACGCTAATGGCAAGTGTGTTGCTGAAATCAAGTACGATGAGTTCAACAAGTTGGAAAAGAAGACTGTTATTGAATACAACTCATTCGGAAAGAGATCAAAGGAGACATCTTACGATGCCAAAGGCAAAGTTAAGAGTGTGAAAGAGGTGGAGTATATCACCGAGTAATTAAACAAACATTAATATGCAGGAGTTGATAAATGTTTCACAGACCAGCGCCAACCAGGACGCCGATTTGCAGGAACTATTTTCTACTATTGATTCGAAGTTGTCTCAGATGGATCCAATCTCATTGGAACAGATGAGCGGCATCAAACTGATGAATAGAATCGACACGAAGTATCTTGTCGATGTGCGTCGTCTGCCTGCTCTTTTGGATAAGGCAAAATCCGACTATTATGTGCAGGAGATTGCTGGTAAACGTAAGGCTTTTTATCGCACTTTGTATTGGGATACTGCGGATGCTGATATGTATACCATTCATCACGACAGAAAGCTTAACCGTCAGAAGATTCGTGTACGTGAATACGTTGAGTCTAACCTTACATTCTTGGAAATTAAAAACAAGAGCAATAAGGGTAGAACAAAGAAGATACGTATCTCTGTAGCAAATGAAGACATCAAGTCGCAGACAGAATCGGTTGACTTCATCAATGAAAAGGCCAATTATGGTATCGATGAGATTTCTGGTCGCTTACGTAATCAGTTTTCTCGTATTACTCTTGTAAATAAAGGTAAGACAGAACGTTTGACTATTGATGTAAATATCAAATTCGACAACTGTGTTACAGGAAACAAGAATACAATCCCTAATCTTTGCATTGTAGAGGTTAAACGAGACGGAAATGTCTATTCGCCTTTTACCAGCTATATGGCTGACTTTAGAATCAAAAAGAAAAGTATTAGCAAGTATTGTCTTGGTATGATCTTGACAGATCCTAGTTTGAAACAGAACCGATTCAAGATGAAGCTTCGCTATATCGAAAAAATGTTGTCAAAAAAGTAAAAATTAAATACCATGGAATTATCTCAAATTGAATTTTTAGGAGTTCCGTTGATTAATGTTGACGGATTGATAGAAATGCTAGCACGTTTTAGCGTGACAATGCTTTTCACTTTTATTATCATTGGATGTCTTTATTATCCACGCAGCAAGCGTAAAGACTGGTGCTTCTGCTTTACAATGATTACTGTCACTGTGTTCCTTTTGATCTTCTTGCTAGGTCAGGAGAAGTTGCAGATCGGTCTTGCTTTAGGTTTGTTCGCTATCTTTGGTATTGTTAGATATCGTACGGAAGCCATTGCGATTCGAGAGATGTCATACTTGTTTATGATCATCGGTATCGCTGTAATCAATGGATTGGCTACTAGTGTCTCTTATGTTGAGTTGATTGTCACAAACTTGATCTTTGTTATCGCTGCAGGTTTGATGGAGTTCTCTAGCTTGAAGGATAAGGTAAATGTAAAGCTTGTAACTTACGAGAAAATCAATCTTGTCACTCCAGACAAACATGATGAGATGATGGCGGATTTGAAGGCTCGCACTGGTTTGGATATCACAAAATTTGAGGTTGGCCATATTGATTTCCTTAAGGATATCGCTCTAGTAAAGGTTTATTATAGAACATCAGACAAGTCTATCAATACTGTTGATGGTATTCGTAGAGCTAAGGATTTCACAGCGTAATAGTTTTTGAGTCTAAAAGATTTAGTTAGATGAAAAGTTTGAAAAAATACATATTGTTGCTTCTTTCTTGTGCTGCACTGACATCTGTGTCGGCAGATGATTTAGGCGGCAATGTATCAGTTGAATTGTCGAAAAAGCTTTCTAAGAAGGTCGACCTTTCTTTGGAAGAGGAGGTGCGTCTAACTCAGAACATGAGCCATTTCGATCGTTCAGCTACAACACTTGGTGCTGATTTCAAACTTCTCAAGAAGTATCTTAAGGCTGGTGTCGCTTATTCTGCACTTGTCTATAATGAGACTGATTATCGTCTGCTTGACCATCGTGCAATCGCGTCTTTGACAGGAACAGCATACGCAGGTAATTTTGAGTTCTCTCTTCGTGCACGTTATCAAGCGACTTTCCTTGATGAAAGCTATGGTAATTCACATAAAGTGAACCCTAAGCAGATTATAAGAGGAAAAGCTGAAATCGAATACGATATCGCTAAAATCAAACTAAGCCCATACATCTCGGCTGAGGCTTACTATGAAATCGCTAAGCAGGATTGCAACAGATTCAAGTATAGTGTCGGAGCTAAGAAAAAAATCAACAAACATAATGCGATTAGTCTTGGCTTCCAGTTGGATGACAAGCTAAAGACTAATAATTATTATGTGTTGCTTGGGTATGGTTACAAATTCTAAGAATTAATCATTCTTAAATATGAAAAGGTCGTATCTTATGATACGGCCTTTTTTGTATCTTTGCACCACACGTCAAACAAAGAATCTCAATGGCCTATACTCCATACATAGATCCACAGACAGATGAATTGCTTCGTCAATACTACGAAGCCCATATGCCGATTCAAAGTAATGCGAAGTCGACTGGATTGTCGTATCGTGAGATTTTGAAAAAGTATTGGGGCTACGACTCTTTTCGTCCGATGCAGGAGGAGATCATCAACTCTATTGGCTCTGGCAAGGATACTTTGGCTTTGCTCCCTACAGGTGGAGGAAAGAGTATCACATTCCAGGTGCCTACGATGGCTAAAGATGGTGTCTGCCTTGTCATCACTCCGCTTGTGTCGCTAATGAAAGACCAGGTTGAAAATCTGCAGCGTATTGGAATAAAAGCGGCGTATATCCATTCTGGTATGGAGCCTAAAGAGGTTTATCGTGTAATTGAAAACACCTGTTACGACGCATTTAAATTTCTATATATATCTCCTGAAAGACTTTCGCTTGATACTTTCCGCAACAATCTTTTCCGTATGGATATATGCATGATTGCTGTGGATGAATCTCACTGTATCTCGCAATGGGGTTACGATTTTCGCCCTTCTTATTTGAAGATTAGTGAAATCCGTGACTTGCTACAGCGTACTCCGGTCTTGGCTCTTACTGCGACGGCTACTCCAGAGGTGGTGGATGATATCCAAACTAAACTGAAGTTCAAGGAGAAGAATGTCTTCCGCAAGACATTCCTTCGTAAGAATCTCTCATATCTTGTCCGTCAGACCGATGATAAAATCGAATATATCAAACGAATATTGGATAGTCAGCAAGGACAAGGAACATCTATAGTCTATGTGCGTTCTAGAAAACAGACGGAGGAGATAGCCGCAAAACTTAATTCTCTTGGTATTTCTGCAGAGAGTTATCATGCTGGACTTGATGCACGTCTTAAGGATGAGAAACAGACAAAGTGGAAGAATGGCAGTGTACGTGTTATAGTTGCCACGAATGCTTTTGGAATGGGAATTGATAAGGGCGACGTGCGCACCGTCATCCACTATACTTTGCCAGAGAATCTTGAGGCGTATTTCCAGGAGGCTGGACGTGCTGGCCGAGATGAGAAAGATTCGTTTGCGATTTTACTTTACGATAATAAAGATTTCGGTGCGTTCAGAAGACATCTGTTGGATGAGTTCCCATTGAAAGATTATGTCCGTATCGTTTATGATGATATTTGCCGCTATTTAAGAATTCCGATTCACGAGGGTGCAGGGTGGAATGCGGAGATTGATTTGTGGAAGTTTTGCAAAGAGAGAAATCATAAATATGAGAGGGTAGAGTCGTGCTTGAATATTCTTTCGCAAAATGGCTATCTTACCTATTCTCCCAATGCCACACGCCCATCACGCCTGATGTTTAATGTTCGACGTGACGACCTTTACAGCGACGATTACGACACTGTGCCTGAATTCTCCAATCGAGTGATGACTGCGGTGATGCGTCTATATGAAGGAGTGTTTGCCGATTATGTCCATATTGATGAGACGGAGATTGCTCATGAACTTGGAGTGTATGGCAATGCACGTCAGCAGGTTTATAATGCTTTGCAGAATCTACGCTCGTTTGGAATCATCAAATATGTACCTGGCAAGCAAGCAACGTTTATTGAATTCTTGGTGAATAGACAAGAACCACAACATGTGGCTATTTCAAAAGATTCATATGAGATACGTAAGGAGCGTGCTATATATCGTATGGAGAACATGATACAGTACGTGCAGTATAAGACTAAATGTCGTAGCCAGATGCTTCTCCATTATTTCGGCGACACAGAGGCAAGACCATGTGGCACATGCGATGTATGTCGTGAACTAGGAAAGAAGTCTCCTGAACAAATTCGTGAGATGCAGAGGGAAGATTTTCGTACCTCAATCACGTTGCGAGTACATCTGCGTGAAGGTAATATTAATGAAGCTACACTTCGCCATATCTATCAATATCGACTTGCCGACTTTGAGCGTGAGTTTGCGGATATGAAGGAAAAGGGAATCATCACAAGCAACGAAGGTGGATGGCTGTATTGCAGATAATGCTTGGGATTATTATGCGATAACCAAAGAAAATTTCAAATCCAAAGCATGAGCAATCATTAAAAAAGTTGAGAGTTGCATATCTGTTTTCCCTTTTTCAAGAGCTGTTATATAAGTTCTGCTTTTTCCGACAATTTCGGCTAATTGATTTTGACTGATTTTTCTTCTTTTGCGTTCTTCTTTAAGCACTTCTGCTAAATACCATGCTTGTGCTTTTGCGTTGAATTCTGTTCGTGTTGTTGTACCTTCTTCACCATATTTTTCGGAAAGTACAGAATTCATTGAAGTCAAATTTTTAGTGTTTGTCATATTTATTCCTCCATTTCGTTAATTAGTTTTTGTGCTTTTATAATTTCTGCTTGGTATTGTTTTGTGCTTTTCTTTAGAAATGAATTTAATAGAACAATCTTAGTGGCTTCTACAAAGTTTTTAGAATCTATAGTGAATAGAATTGTTCTATATTAATTTGTGCCAATAGAAATTCTCATTTCATATAACTCAGTATTGTCAAGATGCTTGACAAACTTAGTATTCACAATTTTTTGACTTTTCATAATCTGTATTACATAGTCGTATTTATTGCGAATGTTTGGTGGTAATGCATTGTAATACTTTAAGAAATCGTTTGTGGCTAATATTTCTCGTACTTCATTATCCATGTGTAAAAGTAATGTTTTTATGACAATTTATTAGTAAAATGTATTGAATTTCTTACATTGATGTCCTTTTTTACAACGAATACACTATTGTGAATCTTGCTTGTGTGGATTTGTTACCTTCGATGATTTCGTTTGTCTGGCTTCCAATCTGCTCTCTGCCATCGATGTAGATCAAACCACTGTATTTGCCATAAACCTGTATCCGTGGAGATATTTTCCATTGTGCAGTCACACCAATATGATGCCCTTCTCCGTAAAATACAGGCATTGAAAAATAGCCGGTCACGTCTTTCTCTGATAGTGAGATTCTGTTTTGATAATCGGGAGCGTGGAAATAGGCGTATCTGATGGAGATATTTGCCCTTTTATTTCGACGTGACAGCGAAAAATCTTGTGCGATGACATAACCCCAGCCAAACAATTTATTGGCTTGCATAATCGTTTTATGGTTGAAGATGGTTCGACTGTCATCTTTGTATGCCAGTCGCCACGTATGCATCTCCTTTTCAAAGACATGTTTGTCGCTATCTGACTGCGATTTTGTATGCTTACGATATTTGACAGTCAACTTTTTGTTGAGTCCCAACCCGATATCCATGACTGCTATACAATCCGAACCGATACTTGGTTCGCCGACCTGATATCTCAACCAATCGAATCTATACACATCGATATATCCACGCAGATGAATATGTGAGTAGGGAAGAAAATCAACACCTAAATAGACACCGCTTTCATTCTGATTCCTGCTATTCTCACCAAACGCATTGGAAAAATCTGCGTTGTATTCAGGTGTGTAATGTCGCTGAACAAGTGAGAATGACATTCTGCTGTTGGCGTGGATTCGTGCGTGGTTGACTGTCGCCCAACCTTTCTCTGCGGATTTGCCAAACTCTCCAGTCAACTGAATATTCTTAATCTTTAATTTGTAATCCACACTCATGTCGTAATTGTCGGCTCTATTTCGAGTGCGGAGAATATTGTAGGGTTGGGAATTAGGAGTGAGGATATGGTCGTACTTGTAGTATAAACCTGTCGCTCCGATGCTCCACTTCTTCTGCTTCCACTTGATATTTCCCCCGAACATATTTCTCTCTACATTCCTACGCTTTTCAAGCTCAGCTTTTGTACGATGATAACCATCCGTCTTGAGACTATTGATTGTGGACGAGTCGGATAGTGTCGCATCCAATTTTTGATGTGAGCCAAAGAGACTGACTTGCAATTTGTTGGTAGGCGATACCATTACTCCTCCGCCTCTGTAATATCCGTATTCTGAAGTTGAAGAATGACGTGTGATGCCTTCGTAGGATAACATGTCTCCATCGATGCAACTTGACTTGCCTAAGTTATACCCTCCTATTGCCAATCCTTGACCGAATGACGCATGGTAGTCGCCCACGACGATTTTGTCAAACCATTTTATGTCTCGCAATTCTATACTTGCCGACTTGTAGTCTGAAATGCCATCGTTGGTGCTGAAAAATCGTTCTCCTGCGTCTTCTTCCATACTGAAATTCATGAATGCTTTTGTCCCTACATTCACTTTCATTTTAAGATATGTCTGCCAAGGATTGCCGAGATATGGCGTTTTTGCATCACTTTTATAACCTGATTTGTCTGGAAATATTCGACCTGCGAACGAAGTAATAGTAGCATGGATTTGATTGAAACTATCGTCTCGTTTTATGCTGTCATTGTCGCCAACATAGGCATAATGCTTGAGAAAATCCAATTCCGATTCACTTATCCCGTCGCAGTATTTCAACTCATAGACAGAATAAAAGCGACTATATAGCTCACGATGACGTAGTATGCCATCGATTGCGTTCTGCCCAAGCATCGGGAGCTTTTTCAGTGATGATTCATTTGCAGAGTTTAATTCTATTCCGTGAGCCAACAACTCTGAGATTTCATCCGTCATCTGCTCTACATCAACGAAGGTCTCGTCGTCGACATTCTCCAACTCTTCCATATACCTTTCGATGAGGCTTTCTTCGTTGGCAAATGTGAGTGACTGAAACAATAACAATATAATTATCAGACTATTTCGCATCTCTTTTCTTATTCTGAATTTTCCACTTAAATCCTGTTGATATGCAGGTGCCTAGAGTGTTGCAATAGTCGGCTGCCATGGAAAAATTAAAACAGTCGACATCAACTCCAATGCCAGCTGACGGACGTATCGGCATCATACTTGCACCACAACGTAGACTGACTTTTTGAATTTCATAGCTGAATCCCATTCTGCCGACAAACACCTTGTCATTCACTCCGATTTCAGTCGCCCAATTAGTATAAGTGTTGATTGTAAGATTATAGGCAAGAAATGCTGAATATGATAAACTTGATTTGTCAAGAGAAATTGGTTTACTTCCTATCTCACCATAAAAAGCCAACAGATTATCCTCTGTGAAATAGCAATACCATCCTGGCACTATATTGAATCCCGACATTTTTTCTTCTGCTCCTACGTGATGATGGAGAAGATAAGCAAATGAAATACCGCCACTCATACGTGGAGTGAACATACGAGCCAAAGATGCTTTGATGGTTATGTCGTTGTAGTCGGAATAACCGAATGCGGATAATGTATAGCTGTGTGTGATATTCTTTGTTGGAATAGACGCATGAAGCACGGTTTCCCCTAATTCTGATAGGAAGAATGAGTTGTGGTAGCCTAAACTGACTTCAGCCTGTTCAAGCGACGCTGTAAAAGAGCAGTTTGTATGGAAATCATCGTAAACTGATATTGATCCCATTGATCGTGAGTGTGAGCTTTTTTCTTGTGAAACTGCTACTAAAGAAAACAAGAAAAACACTGCTACTAAATAATGTCTCATGTTTTGCGTAGACTTGCTGACGCGTATTCTTAATTATAATGTACTTGTTTGCATAATCCATTAAAGACTAAACAAATGTTATCGAATACAAATATATAGGATTTTTTTGAATTTTCTACTGTTGACTAATAAAAACAAAACAACCATCTCTGTTATAAAACTGAGATGGTTGTGGAAATTTATTTTAATTTGAAAGTGATTCCTCCTTGTGCGTATGGGATTCCGCTTCCTGAGTCGGCTCCGAATTCAGCCTTGAATCCAAAAGCACTGCTTACGAAAAATCTAGCTCCGATGAATGGACCAAAACAGAACTTGTTGCGAGTCGGATTGTCTCCATAGTAGCTATGGTAATCTGCTCCATCTACATAGTTCCAGATCTTCCAGTGTCCACCCATTAATAATCCAGCGTAAATGTCAATTCTGTCTACTGGGTCAAAATGGAAGGCTCCACGGAATGCGACGAACACATTGTGCTGTTCTGCATCGTAGTAGAGATTGCTTGTATAGTAGTGGCCATGGTAGTTATATCCGTGGTCTGTACCCCAAACGTCGTAAAGATAGTAACTAGCCATACCTCCCAATGAAATAGCACACTTGCTTCCAATGCCTGCTATTCCTCCGTCTATACATAGTGATAGAGGTGGAATCATGACTTCACGGAAATCGGTTCCGGAATGTGTTGGAGCACCGACTGTGATGTCCATTGCTACACTTCCTTTAGTGAATCCGTCACCTCCGCTTTTCTTTTTGCTATTCCCTTTTGCTGGTGCAGCTGCAAATGTAAGAGCTGTACACAAAAGACCGCATGTTACTGTTAATAGTTTTCTCATCATTTTTTATGCTTTCACTCTAACAACTGCAAAAAGTATGCCAGAGCAAGACTCTTTATTTTGCAGACGTTATACTTTCCTGCAAATTGTTAATAAATGGTTGTTCTTTTCGTCTGTTGTGGCGATGATATATTTGTCTCCACCATCTTTTATTCCGAGCTTCTTCCTTAATTCGTCAGCCTGCAAAGGGAAATTTCTGCAGGTGATGTTTGCTCGTGTGATGTTGGCAAGATTCTCCTTAAGCTCTTTTTTGTTCATAGAGGAGATTTTCTCCACTTGGAATCTACGGCCTGGGAAATCATCACACAATTCGTCGGATGTGAATAGATGGCTGAAAGGTGCGATTTTCTTGATTTTCTCTGTCGCCAAACTATCGTATATGTTTGCTTTGAGTATGGCGACATTAGGCTCGTAGAGATAGGCTAGGGGAGTGCTGTATGCCGAACATCCTGTTGGTGATGTTGCTGCTGATTCCAACAACTCCGTCGTGCCATCTGCTTTTATGTTTGCCGCAACGATTTTTTTGAATTCTGCGTCTTTCTTGCAGATGAACAGCAATTCCTTACATTCGTTGTCTACTGCCACTACATGCACTTCCTCTACACATCCCAAATCTCTCATTGCAGATTTGATGTCGAGCATCGGGGATAGCTTAAGCATCAGACGGTCGCATTTGCTAAGCAGTGTCTCTTTCATTGCCACAACGTCTGGCTCACAATCCTTTATCTCCACTGTTTTCTTGCCGTTCTTGTCGCGTCGCGCGGGATCAAGAAAAATCAAATCATAATGCGACGTGGATGCGTTGATAAGTTCAATGCCGTCTGCGTTTGTCGCTGTGACATTTGTCGCACCGAGTGATTTGAAATTATGTGATGCTATTTTGCAAAGTTCTGCGTTTCGCTCCACATATTCAGCGTTTTTGAAATTGCGTGAGATAAAGTAGAAGTCTATTCCGAATCCGGATGTGAGGTCGATCATTGTCGCTCCGTCACCGGCAACCGATTGCTTGTATAAAGCTGTCTTTTCTGAAGAGCATTGCTCCATCGAGAGTTTGACAGGATAGACGATGTTGTCGGTGTTGGCAAACGTAGGTAGCTTTGCTCTGGCAATCTGTCGTCCTTCAATCTGTTGCAATGCGGCACGGATGTCGACCTCTTTGTTTGACGAGAATTTCAATGCCAACTTCGCCACGTCATCGTTCTGATGAGCGGCGATAAACGCTAATGTGTCGGCAGAGAAAAAAACTTGCATTTCTTAGTTATGTATGGATTAAGAGAATACGACAGTCTTGTTCTTGTAAACCAATACTTTTCTGTCGATATGCTTCTCTACTGCGCGAGAAAGCACGATCTTCTCCAAATCCTCACCCTTATGGATGAAGCTCTTCACTGAATCCTTATGAGTCACACGTGCAACATCCTGCTCGATGATTGGACCTGCGTCAAGCTCAGTAGTGACATAGTGAGAAGTGGCACCGATAATCTTCACACCTCTTTCGAATGCCTGGTGGTATGGCTTAGCACCAACGAATGCAGGCAAGAACGAGTGGTGGATATTGATGATCTTGTTAGGATATGAGTTGATCATATTCTCGCTGATGATCTGCATATATCTTGCAAGCACGATGAAATCGATCTTGTTCTCAGCAAGAAGCTCCATCTCAGCTTTCTCAACCTCAGCCTTATTCTCTTTTGTTACGCTGAACACATGATATGGAATGCCGAATTTCTCTCCAACCCAAGCCAAGTCAGGATGGTTAGAAACAATCAAAGGAATGTCAACATTAAGTTCCCCTGCAGAGTAGCGGGCAAGAATGTCGAACAAGCAGTGTGACATCTTAGATACAAAGATAGCCATGCGAGGTTTCACGTCAGAGAAGTACAGGTTGAATTGCATATCGTAGCGTGAACCAAACAATGTAGTGAAATACTCGTTAAGCTTTTCGCGTGGAATAAGGAAGTTTGTCAAATCCCACTCGATACGAGTGAAGAAAGTGTTCTGCTGATAGTCAACGTGCTGGTCAAGGTATAGAATGTTTCCTTTGTTGACGTTGATGAAACTAGTCACTGCAGCCAAGATTCCTTCTTGGTCAGGACAGTGAATAAGTAGTATCGCAGTGTTGCTTTTCTGTTCCATATCAATAATTTTCGTTTTATGCTACAAAAATAATATTTGTGATTATGATTTGCAATTATAAAAGCCAAATGCGGGATTCTAAATGCAATAAAAAACAAAAAGGAACGCGATTAAGCGTTCCTTTTGCTTTATAGATGTTGATTAATTATCTCATCAAAGTGAAGTGTCCGTAGTACTGGGTGTCAATCTCATCGATGTCGATTTCATACCAGTAGTCAGTGGCAGGCAATCTGTTGCCATTGTATGTTCCATCCCAACCTTCGTCGAAATTGCTACCTGTGCCAGAGTGAAGCAATTTGCCGTATCTGTCAAAGATTTTAATTGTTGATGTTGGATAAACATCTATATTCTTGACCTTCCAGTAATCGTTCTGACCATCTCCGTTTGGTGTGAAGAACATGTCAGGCTCAAGCTTTGTTGCTTCGACTGTAATCTCTTGTTCTGCCGAGCAACCTGTATTATCCTTGACCTGTAGAATGTGTTTGCCATATGGTAAGTGGTCTCTAGTGTCTTCATTTCCTTCCATGATACCTAGGTCTTTAGATCCAAGATACATATGGTAAGGTTCTGTTCCTGAAGTCACTGTGTATCGAACGCTTCTGTCATCAGGGTTTACAGAATCTACTGTCAACTCTGGTATAGGATTTACCTTGATGTTGACAGACTCTTTTGCATGGCAGCCCTTAGAATTAGCATCGTATGCGGCTGGCAAATCTAGGTCTGCATAGATTGTGTAGACATATTCAGATGGTTCCTCAAGATATATTAGTGGGTCCAATTGGTTTGACTCAATCTGTGGCTCCCAATAGTGAGTTGCAGGTAACTCTCTTCCATCTGGAGTCTCAGCTTTCAATGTTGCTCTCATGGAAACTGGCTGACCAAGACAAACCTCTGTCTGATTGTTGAACAATCTAAGCTTCAAAGAGATTTCAACAACAGTGATGGTCCAAACTGTATCGATTGAACATCCGGAATCTGAAAAACCAGATCTGACAACTGTATAAGTTCCTTTAGTGTCATATTCTTTTCCGAATAGAATCTGATCTCTACAGATAAGTGTATCCATGTGTATTTCTCCACCGTCCATGACAATTATGTGGATATTTGTAGTGCTATCACAACCGTCGCTTGACAAATCACTGTGTGTTATCCATACGTCTGTTGGCTCATTGTATACTTGGTGGTCAAACTCAAAGTTGTCTGATGGACATTTGAGATATTCAATCGTCTCTGATTTAGGAGATACGAATATGATTTTTGGTGTTACAGTACTATCACATCCATGAATAGTCTTATATTTTTTGATAGAACTGTCGTAAGTATCACCTTGACATACCTTCACTTCTACCGTTTTATTTTCAACTGGGAAAACATAAACTTTTTGTTTGTGTTGACATCCTCCATCAGGGAATATGATTTCTTTATCCTCTCCAAGATGCCATGTGTGGTTTACTCCATTGTCTGTTATGTGATTATCTCCATCACAAATCTCCGCAGGCTCTTCCACGATATAATCGCTTACTTGCTCCCATGCCTTCTGAATTTTAATAGGACAGTTGTTTTCATCTCTTGTTATGATGTCAGGAAGTGAAAACTTTCCAGGCTGTGAGTGTGTGCCATCAAGACAGTATTGTGTTATCACATCCTCTCCGTCATCCGAATCAATAACGGTAATGTTAAAACCGTAAGATTTTGAACTACTGTTTGTTGCTTCCTGATATATTGCGTTTATTTCTTGAGCTATAGGAGAAACAGGAAGAGTGATTCCTTCTACAACTTTTGTCGAATCTCTACAAAGATTGACATCGACAATGTTGATAGTCTGATTAATTGTAATATCTTTTTGAATAGCACATAGGTTTTGTGAGTTTCCATCTCCAAAATTGTCGTTAGGAGCGACGATAAGTCTATATGATCCGTTATCTCTATCTTTGTCGAATTGAGCTACTGAGTAGCTTAGGTCTTTGCCTGGTGTATAGCTTCCACCGGCTCCACTTATAGCAACAAAAGTTCCAGTTCCGTCGTCTTTAAACCACTGATATTTGACATTAGTCGTGTTTTTGAAAAAGTTGTCAAATTCAGATTCATCATAAGTGACCTTGAATGTTGCTGGCTTTAGGTATTTGTATTTCTCTTCAACATATTTGATTTTAGGTTGTTGAACTGAAATAGTTACGTCGTCCAAACCAAAATCCCAACCAGCACCGGCACAATTGATTGCATTTACAACGAAATCGACAGAGTTGATGCTTGGGTCATCTACCGAAAATTCAACTGATAGAGGTATCCATTTGAAATTTTGAGATACTGCTCTCCAATCAGGATTTGAAGATGAATTTAGAGTCGCTTTCGCCAATGCTACACCTCCTGCTTCAATTGACATCTCAACATCATTTGATGCTATGGTTCTCCAATCCAATACTGCAAAGTAGGCTTCTAGTTTGAATTTTACGCCAGAACATGCTACTGGTAGGACATGTTTATACAGTTTGACTTTTGATCTGGAAGGACAGTCAAATGCCATAAAATATCCTTTATTGGGATTTGTTGGGTATGTATGGTCTCCTCCTGATGCCCATCTTGGAGATCCTGGTAAAGCCGATCCCCAGTTTGTAAGATTATAACCATTACCGACATCTGCCTTATCGGTAGATTTGATAATCATATAATTGCCTGATGTATAATTCATGTCCCAGGTGTACCATGAAAGGTCTGTCTCTACAGTATTGTCTGCATTTTGAACTTTACAAATAATATCATCATTTGTATCGTTCCCTCCGAAATCTGTTTTAGAAACTTCTCGCCATTCCAATTCAGCATTAGACGTAAATGATGTCGCTAATGCTGCAAGTCCTAATATTATTCTAGTAAAATTCTTCATCATATTCGTAAACCCTATTATTCTACTATTTCAAATTTTTCATCATAGCAAAAATAGTAAAATTCTAAATGAAGTATTCTTTTTTTCGCATTTTTTAACACTAGCCTATTGTATAACATAAAAATTGTGAAAAAAATAGGCTTGGATTCAAAAAGATGTGAGATTTTGTCTTAAAGGAAAAATTGCCACACCGTGATTAAATTAAACTCCTCTGAAATAAGGAATTGGGGTACGCGTTTCCTTTGTAATCCTCCGTGCGATGCAAAACAAGGATGCAAGCAACCTTGAGTCGAGGCCCGCCATTGTAAACGACAATTTCACCCGGTAAGT
This sequence comes from Paludibacteraceae bacterium, assembly GCA_045642085.1. Taxonomy (GTDB): domain Bacteria; phylum Bacteroidota; class Bacteroidia; order Bacteroidales; family Paludibacteraceae; genus UBA1723. The sequence goes on from JAZUIF010000064.1 coordinate 35,342, forward strand.
TGTAATAATTGTAAAGTTTAACAATCAATAGACGGTGTGGCATTGACAAAGGTAGCCTTTTTTACGCATCTTACAATAATTTACGCTTTTTTTCTGTATTTTTGCACCGCATTCTGATAATGATATGGCTAAAAAAGGTACAATTTATTTAATCCCGAATACTCTTGGTGAATGTGACATCGACAATCTGTTCCCACAATATAATTATGTTGTGATTCGCAGACTACGTCACTTCATCGTGGAGGATGTTCGCACTGTTCGCAGATTCCTTAAACGTGTTGATAAGGAAATTGATATAGATGCGTTGACTTTCTACACTCTTAATAAACATACATCTCCTGAGGAAATCTCTACATTCCTTAACCCAGTGCTTGAAGGTAACGATGTGGGAATCATCTCAGAAGCTGGTTGCCCTTGTGTCGCTGACCCTGGTGCAGAGGTGGTCAAAATCGCACAGAGAAAGGAAATCAAGGTGGTGCCGCTAGTAGGCCCGTCGTCAATACTTTTAGGATTGATGGCTTCTGGATTCAATGGACAGAGTTTTGCGTTTGTTGGTTATCTTCCAATAGAGTCGGGGGATAGATTGAATACAATAAAGAAGCTTGAACATCGAGCATCGAGCGAGCATCAGTCGCAGATCTTTATTGAGACTCCTTATCGAAACATGAAGATGATGGAGACTCTTTTGCAGACTCTTCAGCCTAATACTCTTCTTTGCGTGGCTTGCGACGTGACTCTTGATACAGAATATATTGTTACAAAGACTGTGGCGGAGTGGAAAAAGTCGACATTGCCAGATTTGAATAAGCGTCCTTCTATTTTTATAATATATAAATGAGTGTAATAAGATATATGCGTAAGCTTTTATTTCTTTTGATGACTTTAGTGTTTTCGCACTATTTGGTTTCGTGCTCTTCTGATGATGATTGTGAAGATGCTCTTGCAAATGAAATTCAAAGTAAGTTGGATATCATGGTCAGAGAGTCTCTTGTCGGAGAACATGTCCTATTTACTAAAGTGACTGTGAATAGTGTCGACAAGACTTTACTCGAGCGTGGATGCCCGACTCGTTTGTTTTTTTCTTGGAAGGAAGATTCGTTGATTGTCTCTATTCCTGACTTGAAAATTGGTAATATGCCTTTCGCAATTAGCTATGAGTCGACTTGCACAATCACGTTGCTTAATAACTGGGAAGAAGATGAACATGTCGGAGGTAACGAGTCTTGGTTTAAGTTTGTGGGAACCAATGGCTCTGTATCAACAGGTGATGGACTCAAGCCTAATGGATCGTCGATAAAAGGCTATTTCCGTCCGGCAACTAAAACTATTGAATTTGTGATTGACTATAATGTGATGAATGTCCGTACTGTTTGCGAGCGTCAGACTTTGGATGATCCGCAAATAGGGGATTTCGACACTGAAATGGCCAAATATATGGAGGACTTGTTGGCCTATAAGAAGGAAAATGGATTGATAGTTGTGCCGACACCGGTGCCTGATGAACCTTCTCGAGATTATCCTATCGTTTTGCCCGATTCTCTTGATTTCTTTTCCCCTACAGATTCTCCGGATGGAACTCCTGGTACTGGAGGCGGCATGATCACTAAACCTGACGGTATTAAAGATATGGTAGTCTCATTGGAAGGAGTGAAAGGAATGCTTTCGGGTGATATCGTTTTGAAGTCTGATGTCATGGTAAGCGGTCAGGTTATGGCGACTGCTTGTCCGGCTGTAATGAATTTTGACTGGTCCGAAGATGTGATGACTTTGAAGATTGATAATTTGCATTTTGGTAAGATGCCTTTCGCAATCAATTTCTCTTGTGACTGTAAACGTGTAAATCTGTCGTATGACGACCTTGCAAATTATTCAAGTTTATGGTATAAGTTTGAAGGCAACTATGGAGTTGTTTCTTCTGACCCTGAGTTTATTGAAGGTAATGAAGGTGTCGTCAGATGCTATTTCGACCCTTTGACGGTGCAGATAGCATTGTACATAGACTTTGGCACTGATTATAACGTGTTGGTTGGTTGCCCAAAGCAGCCTGTCGTATATGATTAATGGCAAATAAAGTATAAACTTAAAAGAATAGGTAGAGGCAGGTATTTGTACTTGCCTCTAATTTTTTTTTGATTAGGCGATTTTCGTTTGATATTTGTCTTTTCGTTTTTTTGCTTTATAAATTCAAATCGTTAAATTTGTATGAACATTTTGAAATAATACACATTAGTTTAATATCATGGAACAGAAAATCCCATACAAAATTTATCTATCGGAGGATGAAATCCCAACAGCATGGTACAACCTTCGTGCTGATATGAAACAGAAGCCAGCTCCGCTTCTTAATCCTGCTACTTTGAAGCCTCTTACTGCAGATGAGCTTAGTGCAGTGTTCTGCCGTGAATTGGTAGAGCAGGAGCTTGATGAGAATACTAAATTCGTTCCGATTCCAGAGGAAATCCGTAATTTCTATAAGATGTACCGTCCTTCACCAGTGGTACGTGCTTATTGTTTGGAGAAGGCTCTTGGCACTCCTGCTGAAATTTATTATAAGTTTGAGGGTAACAATACATCTGGTAGCCACAAACTAAATTCAGCTATTGCTCAGGCTTACTACGCTAAGAAGCAGGGATTGAAGGGAGTGACAACTGAGACTGGTGCTGGTCAGTGGGGTACAGCTCTTTCTATGGCTTGTGCTTATTTCGGTCTTGATTGTAGAGTGTATATGGTAAAATGTTCTTACGAGCAGAAACCATTCCGTCGTGAGGTTATGCGTACTTATGGCGCGTCTATCACACCTTCTCCATCAAACACAACTGAAATCGGTCGCAAGATCCTAGCAGACTTCCCTGGCACAACAGGTTCACTTGGTTGCGCAATCTCTGAGGCTGTTGAGGTGGCTACACATACAGAGGGATACCGCTATGTTTTGGGTAGTGTGTTGAATCAGGTACTTCTTCACCAGAGTGTGATCGGTCTTGAGGCAAAGGCAGCTCTTGATAAATATGGCGTTAAGCCAGATATCATCATCGGTTGCGCTGGTGGTGGATCTAACCTTGGTGGACTTATCGGTCCGTTCATGGGAGAGAAGTTGAGAGGCGAGAACGACTACAGAATCATCGCTGTTGAGCCAGCTTCTTGTCCAAGCTTCACTCGTGGTAAGTATGCTTACGATTTCTGTGATACTGGTAAGATTTGTCCTCTTGCTAAGATGTACACTCTTGGTAGTGGATTTATTCCATCTGCAAGCCATGCTGGAGGTCTTCGTTTCCACGGTATGACTTCTACACTATCTGAGCTTTACCATCAGGGTATGATGGAGGCTGTTGCTGTAGAGCAAACAAGTGTATTCGAGGCTGCTACTCAGTTCGCTCGTGTCGAGGGTATCCTTCCTGCTCCTGAAAGCTCACATGCGATCCGTGTCGCTATTGATGAGGCTCTTAAGTGCAAGCAGACTGGCGAGAAGAAGAAGATTCTATTCGGTCTTACTGGTACTGGTTACTTCGACCTTGTCGCTTACGAGAAATTCAACAACGGAGAGATGGGTGACTATATCCCAACTGACGAGGACATCCAGAAGGGTTGGGCTTCAATGCCAAAGGTAGACCTTTAATCAATGGGTGGTTTATAACGCATGACTCGTAATAAGTAGACGGAGTATATCCCGTCAAATCATGTTAAAAAACATTAATATGGAGACGTGAATTTTCGCGTCTCCTTTTTTTGTATTAATTTTGCGATAGAAAAGCAAAAAAGGATAAATTACCAAAACGCTAAAAATGAAACTATTATCTATCAAAAACTTAATTTTATTTGTTCTGTTAAGTTTTATTGGAATCAACGCAAGCGCAAAAGAGTTGATTATTCCAGAAGGGACAACTGAGATTCCACAAAACAAGTATTATGGTAATCCTACTATCACATCGGTCGTAATTCCCAAAAGCGTAACAAAGATTGGAGACTGGGCATTTTTCAAGTGCGACAACCTCAAATCAATCAAATTTGCTGATGGCGTAAAGTACATCGGTGAGGGAGCGTTCAGCAGTTGTTCTGGAATTACTGAAGTCCTACTTCCAAGTAGTGTGACTGAGACTGGAGCAGGTGTGTTTGCAGGATGTGAGAACCTTGTTAAAATCACTCTTTCTGAAAACATGACAAAAATTGCAGAAGGAGCATTCAATAGTTGTGTGTCGCTAGAGTCGGCTACTGTGCCAGGTACAATTAAAGAAATTGGAAAGGATGCTTTCAATGGTTGTTCAAGCCTTAAGAATCTTACATTGAATGAAGGTATCTTAACTATCGGAGAAAAAGCTTTTGCGTCATGTGTTCGACTATCAACTGTCACATTGCCTAACTCGTTGAACAAAATTGATAAAAGAGCTTTCGCTGGATGTGGAAAACTTAATAATATTTTGTTGACTGATGGGCTTACTTACGTCGGAGAGGGTGTGTTTGAGGAGTGTGATGGACTCGACAGTGTCACTATATCAAAAAACATCAGCAAGCTTGTAGACAATATGTTCTATGGATGTACTGCATTAGTTAATGTCGACATACCATCTAACATCACTGAAATTGGAGAGAGCGTGTTCGCTAAATGTAAGGGGTTAAGAAGTATTTCAATTCCAAACAGCGTAACTAAGATTGGAGAAAGTGCATTTCAAGATTGTACAAATATCACAGAGATTACGATTCCTAGTAGTGTGACATCTATCGGAAAGAATGCATTTTCACGTTGTGTATACCTTAAAAGTATGGTTTTGCCAAGCGGCATGACAACTATTGAGAGAGGCTTGTTTGACGACTGTATGTATCTAACTAGTGTTGTTATCCCTGAGACCGTTACAAGCATTGCAGATGGAGCTTTCTGGGGTTGCAAGAGCATCACTACAATTAATATCCCTGCGAATGTTACTGCAATCGGTAAAGAGGCATTTAAGGATTGTGTCAATTTGATTAAAATTAAATTGCCTAGTGCTGCAACAATCGGAAATGAGGCATTCAACGGTTGCAACAAAGAGTTGTCTATAGAGAAGTACTAAAAACTCTTTCAAATAAAAAACAGCCACAGAAGAATCTCTGTGGCTGTTTTTATTATTTTGGTTAACGTCAAGGTTAGCGTCAACGTTAACGTTAACATCAACGTTATCTTACATTCCAACTGGCTGAGTAAGAGTCACGTAACCGTTCTTCAAATTGATGAACTTAGCGATCTCTTCTCTGTTGATGTTTCCGCAAACGCAAGTCTTCAAATTCTCAGCGGCGCAGAATAGATAGATGTTCTGGCTGATGTAACCAGTGTCTGTAGCTCCGTAGAATGCGATGCTGTGCTCATCCCAACCCTGCATCTTATCGTAGTTGGCAACCATGATCAAGTCTACGCTGGCATTAGCGTGGAATGCATTGTTTCCAGCCTGAGCACGGAAGTCGCCTTTGTTAACCAACTTAAGCTTGTGGCCAACTGGCTGATATAGGTAAACAGCAGTTTTTGTGCAGACATAGACATCAACCTCCTGAGCGTTTCTTGCTGTTGGAGCAGTCAAACGAGGATCGTCAGCTGATGGTCTGTTGACACCTGTGGCAGTCCAAAGAAGATTAGAGATTGTCTGGTCTGACAACGCATCTGGCTTGAAGTTGCGGAATGTAGCACGAGCAGTCAAAGCATCGTAAAGAGGCATACCGCCAGTTGTCTGAGGGGCAGGAAGAATGATTGAGTCTGCTACCAATGTGTCGATTGAGAAAACTGGATTTTCTTCCTTTGCTGCACATGTAGATTCTGCTTTACCTGTGCAAGTTTCTGCCTTTTCTGCCTTTCCACATGATGATAAAGAAGAAAGTACGCAAGCTACAGAAAGAGCTGAAGTTAAAAGTTTCTTCATTTTTAGTGTATGATTATTATGTTTGTTGAAATCTTATTAAGACGTCGCAATGTTTTATTGTGATTGCAAAAATATAAAAATCTGACAAATAATAATGGACACGACTGCTTGTCGTGCCCATTTTTTATAAATAGTCAAGTTGATTTACTTGTACATTATCTTTTTGCCGTTGTTTATGTAGACTTTGCCTTTCTCTGGAGACACTACCTTCTGACCATTTACGTTGTAGTAGTTGTCGTCATTTGATGAAGGATCTGCTAGTATATCATCTACAGCTGTACCCTTAATCTCTATGACCTCCTCAGATGAACAACCGACACTATCTACAACTTGTAGGACATGGGTGCCAATGTTAAGCTTCTCAATCATGACCAGATTGTCGTCTGTGCTGCTTATAGGGTTGATGTCTACGAAAATTTGATATGGTGCTGTTCCTTCTTTTATTGAGACTTCTACATTGCCATTTTGTGAGTCGATACTATCAATTGTTAGTTTCGGTGACTTATGAACGTTGATAGTGAATGATTCTTTTACATGACAACCTTTGGCATTTTTGTCGGCGTCAGATGACAAGCTGAAATCTGCATAGAATGTGTATTCTGTAGTCTGATCAAGATATAAAGTAGGGTTCAAACTGTTGTCTGGCACCTCTGGCTCCCAATGATATTCTGTATGCAAACCTTTTCCTTCAGAATCAAATGCTCTCAATGTGACTTGCAAACTGACTGACTGTCCTTCACATATTTCGTAATTGTTATTGAATGCTCTAATTTTTAATGAGACATCCATTACTTTGATTCTCCATACTGTATCCAACGTACATCCTGATTCAGTAGCACCTGGTCTTACAACTGTGTAATCTCCTGCTTCTGTGTATTCTACTCCGAACAATATCTGATCTTTACAGATTAGAGTGTCCATGTGTATTTCGCCTCCGTCAACCTCGTTAAACTGGTCGATAACAATGTCTTTTTGGATAGCACATAGATTCTGATTGTTTCCATCTCCAAAATTATCTCCTGGAGCCACAACAAGTCTATATTTTCCGTTATCTACGTTTTTGTCGAATGAAGGGATTGTTAAACTTAAATCCTTACCCGATGTATATGCTCCGCCGGCTTCACTTAAAGCAACGAAATTGCCAGTTCCGTCGTCTTTGTACCATTGATACTTGACGTTAGAACTGTTTTTGAAAAAGTCATCAAATTCACTTTCGTCGTATGTGACTTTTAAAGTGGCAGGTTTTTGATATTTGTACGTTTCGTTTTTGTATGTGATTTTAGGTTGTTCAACTGAAATGGTTATGTCATCCAAACCAAAATCCCAACCTGCAGGTTCGCAATTTATTGCGTTTACAACGAAATCAACAGATGTTATGCTTGGATCATCTACTGAAGCCTCAAGAGATAGTGGAACCCATTTGAAATTTTGTGATACAGCCTTCCAATCTGAATTTGATTCAGAATTAAGTGAGGCTTTTGCTAGCGTTTTGCCTTCACTTTCAATTGCAATTTCCACATCATTTGATGCCACATTTCTCCAGTCCAATACCGCAAAATATGCTTCTAACTTGAATTTTACACCTGAACCTGCTACTGGTAGCTCTTGTTTGTACAATTGTACTTTTAACTTGGATGGACAGTCGAAAGCCATGAAATATCCCTTGTTCGGATCATCTGGATTTGTGTGGTCTCCTCCTGAAGCCCATCTTGGTGCTCCACTAAGAGCCTCTCCCCAGTTTGTTAGATTGAATCCTCCACCGACGTCAGCCAACTGAGTGGCTTTGATGATCATATAACTTCCTGGTGTGTAATTTCTATTCCAAGGATAGAATGTCAAGTCAGTTTCAATTGCGTTTTCTTCATTCTGAACCTCGCAAATTATTCTGCTTGCCTCGTCATTTCCTCCAAAATCTGTTTTTGAAAATTCCCGCCATTCCCAAGCGTTAGCTGGCATAGATGCTGCTATTGCGAAAAGGCTAAGAATTGAAGCATAAATTTTTCTGAGCATAATTAAAATATAATTTGATGTCAATAATGAATGATTTTAATTGCAAATATAGAAAAAAAAACGACATATTGTGTTTTTGTGTTAGTATAATATTTTTTTGTTTTTGATTTTTTTGACATTTGGGATTGAATATAAGATGGTAACGGTTGTGTATACACGTTAAATTTATTGTCATAAAATATGGTTTTGTCGATAAAAAAGAGTATTTTTGCAGAAAATTAAACAAACAGTTATGACAGAAATCAAAGGTAAGTGGGCACTTGTAACTGGTGCTTCACGTGGTATCGGAGCTTTGGCAGCAAAATTCTTGGCAGAAAGAGGCTGCAATGTTGTTCTTCAGAGTAGAAAAAAATCTCATCTTGACACAACTTTAGCAGAGGTTAAGGCAATGGGAGTTGAGACTTATGCAGTAGAGTGCCAGCTTGAGGATGACAAAGACGTAAAGCGTATGCTAAAGGAGATCGATGACAAAGGTACAAAGATTGAAATCGTTCTTAACAATGCGGGTATCCAGGTTACATATCGTCCTTTCCCAGATTATTATAACACACCAGCAGAAGATTTCGTTGAGAGCTTGAAGGTTAACACAATCGCTCCAATGATTATCTGCTACCACTATTTGCCACGTATGATCGAGGCTGGTTTCGGTAGAATTGTCAATACTACAAGTGGTATCAATCTTGAGCCAGAGCAGGCTGCTTACTCAGCAAGTAAGGCTGGTCTTGACAAGATCACTAAGGATTTGGCGTCTAAGATCGATGGTACAGATGTTGTGATCAGCCTAACTGATCCAGGTTGGTGCCGTACAGACTTAGGTGGTCCTAACGCTCCAAACGCTCCAGAGAGCGCATTGCCAGGTGTTGTCCTAGGTGTATTCGCAGACGACAAGAAGTCAGGTAGAATCATCTCTGCACAGGAGTACGCTGGTTTGACACTTGATCAGGCTCTAGCAAAGTTGAAATAAGGAAGTATTGAATATTAGGATGTTAGAATTAGACATTTTTTAAAATAGAAGGAGAGTCGTTTGACTCTCCTTTTTTCGTTATCGTCTTCGTCTTTGTTATCGTTAACGTCATTCAATCCACCAATCTATGGTAGTGGCAAAACAATAATTTGCCCTCTTCGTCTCGTAAGTGGAATCCGTTGCCTTCACAATAACGGAACATCTTGCAGTCGCCACATTCGTCTTTCTTCATCCAACTGCGGTCTCTGAATATCTGGTATCTGTTTGTCCACACATCCCATAAATCATCGGTGTATATGTTGCCTTGATGATAGTTGGCTCTGATGCTCGGACATGCTGAAATACTTCCGTCGGCAAGAATGGAACTGACACTGATTCCTGCTCTACAAGTGTAGAATTGGTCGCGTACCTCCATCTCATAACCTCCTAAGAATCCTTCACATCCGTAGCTGACCTTTATCTTTCCTTCCTTACGCGTGTCTGCGATGAATTTTATAAGATCGGTAAACTGGCGGTCGTCTAATTGCAATTCTGGATTTTCTGCCGCACGTCCTACAGGGAAGACGGTGAAGATTCTCCACTCTTTTACTCCGATGCTGATGAGAAAATCTCTAAACTCAGACATGTTATCGTAGTTCTTCTGATTGGCACAAGTCACGACGTCGAAAACGATATCTCCGTCGGCAACCAATAACTTTATCGCCTCCACGGCACGTTGGAATCCGTTGTGTATGCGACGCATCCAATCGTGAGCCTCCTCAAAACCATCAAGACTGATGGTGATGGAGTGCATACCTGCCGCTTTCAGACTTTGTAGTCGTTCAGCGTTTAGCAAGAATCCGTTTGATACGATTCCCCACGGATACTCGCGTCGATTCAACTCTGCTCCGACCTCCTCTATGTCTTTTCTCACAAGAGCCTCCCCACCAGTGAAGATGATGAATGTCTTATGTGGATCCACATGAGGCGTGAGACTGTCGATGACTTTGAGAAAATCCTCCGCAGGCATATCCTTGCTGTTGGCTGTCGCTTTACAGTCGCTTCCACAGTGTCGGCATGCAGCGTTGCATCGCAACGTGCATTCCCAAAAAAGAGTACGCAATTCTGGCGTATAACCTTTCCTTATCTTACGTGCGACTTCTAAAGCGAGTCTTTTGCGGATTGAGATTTTCTTCTCAGCCATTTGTTATTTCTTCTTTAGAATGACGTTGATATCAAGGCTTCTGATAGTTTCCCACTCTTTGTCTTTCTCTTTCTTCAACTCTTGTATTTTAAATTCCTCATGGGTTGTATCCGATTCGTAGCCCTCTTTTTCAGTAATGACGGTGTAGTGTAATTTCTCATCAGGGTAATAATCGTCGTCGCCACCTCTGGAAACTTCGTATTCTCCTTTCCTATTTGTGTGACACTCACCGTTAACCTTCCAAAGAGTGTCTCTTTTTACACCTGTAGAATCCTCTTTTGTGACTACAGCGTCAATCTTAACGGAAACTTTAGCGTTTTGAAGTTTATTGCCCCGAGAATCTTTAACTGTTCCTTTTGTTTTGAACGTAGTGTAAGGACAACCGTATGCGTCTGTCCCCTCGAAAACGTCACAACTTTGCAACTGGAATCCAAGTAAGGCTAAAATACCAGATAATAATTTTGTAGATTTCATGATGTTCTATAATTTTTCTACTTGCATAAATTATTTTAGGCAAATATAGAACAAATTTGTTGAATTCACAACTATAGTTAAGGCTTTTGAAGTTGATTTCATATGCAAAAAAGGATGCCCAAGCGGACATCCTTTTCTATTTTGATTGCTTAAATCTCAAGATTACTTAGAGATCAAATTCTTACCTGTCATCTCAGATGGCTGCTCAAGACCCATGATAGACAAGATTGAAGGAGCAACGTCTGCCAATACACCGTTAGCAACCTTTGCCGACTTAGCATCGTTTGCGATGTAAACGAATGGCACTGGGTTAAGTGAGTGTGCTGTGTTTGGTGTTCCGTCAGCGTTAACTGCGAAGTCACAGTTACCGTGGTCTGCGATGATGATTGTTGCGTAATCCTCAGCAAGTGTTGCGTCAGTTACCTCCTTAACAACCTGATCCATTGCCTTAACAGCCTTCTCGATTGCCTCGTACTTACCTGTGTGACCAACCATATCACCGTTAGCGAAGTTTACAACGATGAAGTCGAACTTCTGTGAGTGGATAGCCTCAACTAGCTTGTCCTTAACCTCGAATGCTGACATCTCTGGCTTCAAGTCGTATGTTGCTACCTTTGGTGAAGGAACCAAGATTCTCTCCTCACCGTCGAATGGAGTCTCACGACCACCGTTCAAGAAGAATGTTACGTGAGCAAACTTCTCTGTCTCTGCTGTGTGAAGCTGCTTCTTGCCCTTTGCTGAAAGGTACTCAGCCAATGTGTTGCTTACATTCTCCTTAGGGAATAGGATGTGAACTCCTGTGAATGAAGCATCGTATGGAGTCATACAGTAGAACTGGATGTTTGGAATTGTCTTCATTCCCTGCTCTGGAACGTCGTTCTGTGACAATACGATTGTAAGCTCCTTAGCACGGTCGTTACGGTAGTTGAAGAAGATAACTACATCACCCTCACCGATCTTACCGTCGCAAGATGAGTTTACGATTGGCTTAACGAACTCGTCTGTTACATCTGCATCGTAGCTGTCCTGCATAGCCTTAACCATGTCAGTTGCTGGTGTACCAACACCGTTTACCAACAAATCGTAAGCCTCTTTTACACGCTCCCATCTCTTATCACGGTCCATTGCGTAGAAACGACCGATGATAGATGCGATTGTACAACCTGTCTTCTTAGCCTGAGCTGAAAGCTGCTCGATGAAGCCCTTACCGCTCTTAGGGTCTGTGTCACGACCATCCATGAAACAGTGGATGAATGTCTTGTCGGCTACACCAAACTCTTTTGCTATCTCACAAAGCTTGAACAAGTGGTCGAATGATGAGTGTACACCACCTGTTGAAGTCAAGCCCATATAGTGAACCTTCTTTCCTGTCTTCTTTGCATACTCAAATGCAGAAACAACCTCTGGGTTCTTCATGATTGAACCGTCTGCACAAGCACGGTTGATCTTTACAAGGTCCTGATATACGATACGTCCTGCACCGATGTTCAAGTGACCTACCTCTGAGTTACCCATCTGTCCGTCTGGCAAACCTACGTTCTCACCTGATGCCTGTAGCTGTGAGTTTGGATAGTTTGCTACCAATGCGTCCCAATTTGGAGTTGCTGTAGACGCGATTACGTCAGACTTTGTTTTGTTACCGATTCCCCAACCATCGAGGATCATCAACAATGCTTTCTTTCCCATTTTTATATACTTAAGTTATATTTTTTCTTATTTAGTTTCAAGTTTCAAACTCTAAACATAAAACTCAAAGCTTTTATCTATACGCTTTTTCTTCTTCCTTGACTTTGACAGGTTCATCAATGATCACTGCCTCAACGTCTTCGGCATCTTCCTTCATCCTTCTCATGCGTCGTGCACTGTCCTCATCGTGTACCAACACACTGCCGTGATAGTCGTCTGCATCTTCTTGTGTTGTTGAGTAGGACGACTGGGACTGGCTTCCACCGAAAGGGTTGCTATATTGTTGTTGCTGTTGATTAGTCGTTTTACCAATCATTCTTGATATTGCCGATTTGATTAAAATCGGAGCCAGTATCAAGAGAATTATAGCGATAATCGCCAGCATGAATAAACCTTTGATCAAAAACATTTACTCTTCATTTTTTGTTGTTACTGCTTCATTTTTCGATATCTCGTTGACCTCCATGTTGTTGAAATGCAAAATGCGACCTTCAAACATCTGTGGCCATTTCATATTATGTGTCGCCATTACCACTGCCGCTTGTTCCTGCGAAATCTTGTATAGCAACGTCATAATGTCTTTGCCTGTTTCGGCATCTAGGTTTCCTGTCGGCTCGTCTGCAAGAATCATCTTTGGGTCGTTGAGTAGTGCTCTAGCGATAACGATACGCTGCTGCTCTCCTCCCGACAATTCATGAGGCATCTTATAGCCTTTGTTGTCCATGCCTACATATGCCAATACGTTTGCGATTCTCTCTTTTCTTTCTTTCTTGTCACTCATTTCTGTAGCTCTCAAGACGAAATCAAGATTGTCCTCAACGCTTCTGTCTGTAAGCAGTTTGAAATCCTGAAAGATGATTCCTAATTCTCTGCGCAAATAAGGAATGTCTTTGCGTTTGATGTTGCGGATGTCGTAGTTGAGCACCATTGCATTTCCTGCCGACACTTCAACATCTGCATATATGGATTTGAGAAACGAACTTTTTCCGCTTCCCACCTTACCTGTGAGGTAGACAAGTTCGCCGACTCTGATCTGCTGTGTCAGATTCTTCAACACAGTCACCTCGGAGTGGTTGATTGATACGTTTCTGTAGTCTAACAATATCTCGCTCACAGTCGTAAAGTATTAATCTTTAGGTGCAATTGTCTTGATTTCGTTGATGTCGATGCCGTTCTCTGTTAGCATCTCAAGAAGATGGTAGAGTAGGGAACCGCTCTGCTCGATGATCTCCTCACGTGAACCTTTGGATGCTTTGATCACAGCTACTACTGCCTCTTCTCCAAGATTCTGAGCTACACGATTCTTTCCTTCTGCATGGTTCTTGCCCGCGTAAGTCGATGGATCAGCGACGTCTGCCTTGATCTTCTTCTGTACAGCTTCAAGAGCAGTCATGCCTCCTTCGTTCACCTCACCCCAGCAAGTGTCTGTACCTGTGTGGCAAACTGGTCCGACTGGGTTGACACGGATAAGTAGAGTGTCGTTGTCGCAATCGTTCTTGATGTCAACAAGGTTAAGGAAATTGCCACTTGTCTCGCCCTTTGTCCAAAGAGTGTTGCGAGTGCGTGAGAAGAATGTCACTTTGCCTGTAGCAACTGTCTTGTCGTAAGCTTCCTTATTCATGAATCCAAGCATCAACACTTTCAATGTGCTGTTGTCCTGAATAATAGCTGGCACAAGTCCACCAAGTTTATCGAAATCAATAATCATATTCAATAGTTTTGTGCAAATTTAGAAATAAATCGCTAAAAATTAGTTTAGCAACTTCAATATTTGTGTTAACGTCATCGTTAACGTTAACGTCAACGTTATTACGCCAGCAACTTAGATATCTGGTACAGAGTGATCTTGCCTTCGTAGATTGCCTTTCCTGTGATTACGGCTGGCACTCCGGCTTCATCAAGTTCGATGATGTCTTCAATCTTGCTCACTCCACCGCTTGCGATAAGGTAAAGACCTGGCTCAGCTGCAAGAATCTCTTTGTAAAGCTCTGTTGAGGCTCCCTTTAGCATTCCGTCTTTGCTGATATCTGTACAGATTACTTTGGAAATACCTTTCTGACGATACTGAGAAATAAACGGAATCAATGGCTCCTGAGTTGTCTCAATCCATCCGCCTACTGCGATCTTACCGTCTTTTGCGTCGGCTCCAAGAATGATTTTCTCTCCGCCAAACTTGTCAATCCAGCCACAGAATGTGTTTGGATCCTTCACTGCGATACTTCCTCCAGTGATCATCGAAGCTCCACTGTTGAACGCGATTCTAAGATCATCGTCGCTTTTTAGTCCACCACCGAAATCGATAGTGAGATTAGTCTTAGTTGCGATTGTCTCCAACACTTTATGGTTGACGATGTGGTGCGCCTTTGCTCCGTCAAGGTCGACAAGGTGAAGACGACGGATTCCTGCGTCCTCAAACTCTTTCGCTATTTCAAGAGGATTCTCATTGTAGACTTTCTTCTGGTCGTAGTCTCCCTGACTTAGACGGACACACTTTCCGTCGATAATATCAATTGCTGGAATAATTTCAATCATATAGTCTTAATTTTCTGCAAATTTACCAAATATAATTGGTAATTCATAATTCGTAATGCGTAATTGTCGGTGCAATATGTGATGAGTGTGAATTTATATTGTGTTGTGCCATCTTTCATTTGCTGATTTTTATACCTGATATTCTTGGAAAAGTGGAGATTTTGAGCGGATTTGCCTTGGAAAAGTGGAAATTTTAGACTTAAAAACCTTGGAAAAGTGGAGATTTTGGGGTGATTTTGTCCTGGAAAAGTGGAAATTTTTGCCCAAAATGTCTTGGAAAAATGGAAATTTTCGATGATTTTGTCTTGGAAAAGTGGAAAAAATCGGGTGAAAATTCTTGGAAAAGTGGAAATTTTGAAAGAAATTTGCCTGGAAAAGTGGAAATAATAGGATGTGATAACATCTTACAAAAAGATAAAATGCTATGATTCAAAGAAATATATCAAAATACTTAGACGGCTTCTACAAAACATCGAAAAAAGCACTTTTGCTTACCGGTGCTCGACAGATAGGTAAGACTTTCGTTATTCGTGAATTCGGAAAGAACTTCAAAAGTTTTGTAGAAATAAATTTTGTGGAAAACCCGGAGTTTGCTGAAGCTATACGAGATGCGAAGGGTAGGGAGGATATTCTGTTCCGTATCTCTACTATCGCAAAGAAGCCGTTGATTAAGAATGAGACTCTGATTTTCTTGGATGAGGTACAGGTATGTCCGGAGATAGTGACAGCAATTAAATTTCTTGTCGACGATGGCTCTTACAAATACATTATGAGTGGTTCGTTGCTTGGTGTGGAGTTGACGGATATCCGTTCTGAACCAGTCGGCTACATGTCTGTCAAGGAGATGTTCCCTCTCGACTTTGAAGAGTTCATACGTGCTATTGGCATCGGAGATAAGGTGATCGACCATATTCAGGAGGCTTGGGACAATCGTACTCCAGTCGACTCGTTCATTCATCAGAAAATGATGGAGCTGTTCCGCTTGTACCTTGTTGTAGGCGGAATGCCAGAAGCGGTAAAGAGATACTTGAAGACGAATAATCTTCAGGAGGTGATGGCTGTCCAACGTGACATCATCACTCTCTACAAGCGTGACATCACTAAGTATGATTTCAAAGATAAGTTGCAGATCAACCATATCTACGATTTGATTCCGCCTGAGTTGAATGAGAAGAATAAGCGTTTTATTCTAAAGAGCCTCAACGAAAATGCCAAATACGAGCGTTACCATAATGGATTCCTTTGGCTGAAGAATGCTGGTGTGGCGATTCCGGTTTACAATGTGGAGGAGCCGAAGATGCCGCTTAAATTGTCGATGTCGAGAAATCTGCTCAAACTGTTTTTGAGCGACATCGGTCTGCTTGCCGCTCAGTATGCCAACGGTATTCAACTTCGTATCATTAAGGGGGATAAAGACATCAACTTTGGTTCGGTGTACGAGAATGCAGTCGCACAGGAATTGATAGCTCATTCATTCGAGCCTTTCTACTACAATAATAAGAAACGTGGAGAGATAGATTTCGTGATTGAATACCATGGTAGGATTCTTCCTATTGAGGTGAAATCAGGAAAAGACTACGAGGTGCATCGCGCATTGTCGAATATTATGGATTGTCCCGACTATGATCTTCAGGAGGCTGTCGTGCTTTGTAATGATAATATCAAGGTGGTGGGTAAATTGACTTACGCTCCAGTCTACATGACTATGTGCTTGAAAAAGAATGACTACGCTCCGACTTTCTACAAAGTGGATATATCGATGGTGAAAGAGCCAGACTTAGAATACTAAGGTCTAAGTTAAATCACATCCCCAATATTGTACTGAGCATTATTCCTCGCACTGCGTTTCCTTGCAACAGTGATACTGCGTCTTCGTCGCTGATAGCGATGTTATTGATGAAGAATGGAATTCTGAAATTGCATCCCGACGCGTATTCCGAGCAACCGAATGCGGTGCGTCCTTTTAGTATTCTGCCACGTCTGCAGATTGGGCAAACACAATCCGCCAAACTCAATGGTGCTGGTGTGGCTGTCTCTGCTTTCTTGCTTTTTGCCTTCTTTGGTTTTGGCTCACTTCCGTCGTCGGCTTTTTTCTTTCTTGGTGCTCGTGGCTTCTTTTCTGTGGATTGAACAGCGTCAGTCTTTTTCTCGGCGATTTTAGTCATTGAGACGTCACGTTTCACAGCGTCCACCACTTCGCATACCATCGTTTTAAGTTCAGACATGAAGGATGCCGACTGATACTCTTTCTTCTCTATCAATCGTAGTTTCTTCTCCCACTGTCCTGTAAGTTCAGCCGACTTGATAAGTTCTTGATTGATAGTATCAATCAGTTTGATGCCTCTCTCAGTAGGGATGATATTCTTACGTTGGCGAATCATATATTCGCGTTTGAAAAGAGTTTCAATGATGCCGGCACGTGTCGACGGGCGTCCGATACCGTTTTCCTTCATTGCCTCACGTAATTCTTCATCATCTACGTTCTTTCCTGCTGTTTCCATCGCACGAAGTAGTGTCGCCTCTGTGTATGGTTTGGGAGGTGTGGTCTGCTTCTCCACGATTGATGGATTATGTGGTCCGTTCTGCCCAACTGTGAAGGCTGGGATGACGGTGTTGCTCTCTTCTTTGTTGGGATCTTCCGATGGGTTGGCTGGTTTCACGTCGTCCGAGTAGACCATTCTCCAACCTGGATCTACGATCTCTTTTCCTGATGTCTTGAAATCGACTCCTGCCGACTGACCTTCAACCGTAGTTGTGGAGATCTGACACTCAGGATAAAAATTGGCTATGAAACAGCGGGTTACAATATCGTAGACATTAAACTCCTCCTGAGTCATATTGGTGGCCAACACTCCGGTAGGGATGATGGCGTGGTGATCGGTGATTTTGGAATTGTCGAAGATTCGTTTGAGTTTAGGAATCGGTTTCTGCAAAACGGGAGCCGTAAGCAACGAATAATTCTGGATTCCACCCATGATCTGAGGAATCTTCGGATGCACGTCTTCTGGCAAAAATCTTGTGTCGACGCGTGGGTATGTAGTGTATTTCTTTTCGTAGAGCGACTGAGCGCACTTGAGCGTCAACTCAGCGGTGTAGCCAAATCTACGGTTGCACTCCACCTGCAATGAAGTCAAGTCGAATAGTTTCGGTGGCAACTCCTTGCCGGCTTTCTTGTCGACTTTAGTGATAGTGAACGGCTGACCTGTGACCGTCTGCAAAACTTTTTCCGCATCCTCTTTCTTCTTGAATTTACCTTTGGTGCAAGAGAAATTGGTGTTGCAGAATTCCGTTTTCAATTCCCAGTAAAGTTCTGGTTTGAAATTGACTATCTCTTTATGTCTGGCAACGACAAGCGCTAAGGTTGGAGTCTGCACACGTCCAATCGAAAGGGGAGTGCCCGGCACAGAATACTTGATCGAATAGGCACGAGTAGCATTCATTCCGAGTAGCCAGTCTCCGATAGCACGGAGCGCACCAGCGGCGTAAAGACTGTCGTAATCGGCTGACGGTTTTAGATTGGCAAAACCTTGACTGATAGCCTCATCTGTAAGAGATGATATCCAAAGACGGTATACAGGAACTCTGCATTTCGCCTGCTGCAGTACCCAACGCTGGATAAGCTCACCCTCTTGCCCGGCATCACCACAGTTCACCACACATTCAGCTTTGTCGATCAGACGTTTGATGAGATTGAATTGTTTGCTTACTCCCTTATCGTTTTTCAGTTTGATGCCGAACGTTGGCGGGATGATAGGAAGGGTCTCCATCATCCATGATTTCCACATCGGATCATAATCATGAGGTTCTTTAAGGGTACAGAGATGGCCGAACACCCAAGTCACCTGATAATCATTACCTTCGTAATAACCATCCATCTTGGCTGTCGCTCCAAGCATACGAGCAATGTCGCGTGCTACACTAGGTTTCTCCGCTATGCAAACTTTCATTTTTTTGAATTGTAGTTCAAAGATAGTGAAAAAAGTTGAGACGTGAAATTTTAATTTTTATCTTCATCCTCTCTTCACTCCTCTTACTGCCTCTGCCTCCAACGGATTGTCGGGCCAGTAATGTTTTGGATATCTTCGTTTTAACTCCTTGCGAACCTCGAAATAGGTGTTCTCCCAGAAACTTTTAAGGTCTTGAGTAAGCTGGACGGGTTTGAAACCAGGGGAGAGTAGCTCCATCAATACAGGTTGCTTTCCATCGTTGACACGAGGAGTATCTGTGAGTCCAAAACACTCTTGCAAGCGTACACATAGCACTGGTGCTTCTGCCCCAATACGATAGTCGACGCGGATTCTGCTTCCAGTCGGTACTGTTATATGTGATGGTGCAAGTCGCTCAATCTCCTGTTGTTGCTCGTAGCTCAACAGTGACCAGATCACGCTTTTCATGTCGACTTTCTTCAACTCGTTGGCGGTAGTCATCGGTTTGCCGTTATTCTCAGCAAAGAATGGAATCCATTCACTGCTTCGTCTCAACACTTCAACTGTGCTCAAATCAGGGATGTCCAATTCCGGATGCCAAGCAGCAACTGTGGCTATACGGATCTGTAGTTTCTCCACCTCTTCCGAGAAATCAAAGATGCTTAACCCCTCTTTGGGCGCGATCTCACAAATGAGTTGATAGATTGTCGAATTATCTAATAGACTGATTGGCTGGGCTGAAATCACAATTGATCCGACTCGTTTCTCCTGTTGCATCAACAGTCTGCCTTGTTTGCTATCCCACGTGATATTCTCCTTTATGTTGGTCATCGGGTCAAGGTCTTTAGCATCCAACGGAGCTGCCAAGAAGATGTTTCCGCTTGACGCATTCATAGATGCGATGGCAAGCCAGTTGTGCGACGCAAGAATATCCTCCTGTGGTAGTTTGGCTGTTCCTCCTTGTGCCAAACGGTATTTGCCGCAACCGTCCATATCTTGAGCTATTCGTTCTGGATAGGCATTGGCAATCAATGTTCCTACGGTATGTGGCTCGGGAGAGGAATTATCTATTGGGGCTTTATTGAATTGACGGTATTCCTGTGCTATACGATGTATGCGGCTCCAACGTCCAGACTCTTTTCTTTCTCGTGCTTTTCTGAGAAGACAGATGCGAGTATTGATGTCGGCATCATTCTCTTTGTCGAGAGGATCTTTCTCTTCAAGTATTGCTGCAATATCTGCCGCAAGTGATTGTAGCTGAGGCTCTTTTGCCATCAACATCATCTTGGAAATACGAGGATGGCAAGGTAGCTCAGCCATCGAACGACCTAATGGAGTCACCTTTTTCTCTTTGTCAATCGCTCCCAACAATCCTAATAATTGTTGAGCTTGGGCGACATTGCTCGTTGGTGGTGTTGTCAGCCACGGTAGTCGTTTGACATCGTTCTCTCCCCAAACGGCAATATCCAGAATGGTAGAGGAGAGATCAGCGGTAAGTATTTCCGGAACTCTGCACGACTCCATTCTGTGTTCAGTCGCCAACGTCCACAGACGATAGCATGTACCTTCACAAAGACGACCGGCACGACCACTACGCTGTGTCGCCATGTCGAGTGATATACGTTGTGTGGTTAAGTGGCTGAGACCATTGCGTGGATCATAGATCAGAGTTCGGCAGAAACCACCGTCCACCACACATTTTACTCCTTCGATGGTGAGTGAGGTTTCGGCAATGGACGTCGCCAACACCACCTTTCTTTCTCCTGCAGGAGATGGTTGGATAGCACGCTGTTGCTCCTGAGATGTGAGTTGACCGTAGAGTGGGCAGATATGGGTTTCGCCTAACGCGTCGGCTAACAGATCCTGGCAACGAATAATCTCCGCTTGGCCAGGCAAGAAAGCCAATATGTCGCCATCCTGCTCTCTATGGGCTTTGCAGATGGTGCGAGCCACATCCTCGGCGATCTGATTTGGTTGAGCATCATTGTCGGCGTGGATGATTTTGACAGGGAACATCTTTCCTTCACAGTCGACGACAGATGCTTGTAGAGCATTGCCAATGGTAGTGGCATCAATCGTGGCAGACATGATGACGATGCGTAGGTCGGGACGGACAAGTTGCTGAATCTCAACTGCTAATGCCAATGCAACATCTGATGTGAGGCTTCTTTCGTGAAACTCGTCGAATATGATAGTCGACACTCCATCCAACATCGGATCATTGACCAACATACGAGTGAGAATACCTTCCGTCAACACCTCGATACGTGTTTGAGCCGAAACCTTTTTCTCGAAGCGTACACGATAACCTACAGTTTTGCCGGCCTCTTCACCGATGAGGTCAGCCATACGTTCCGCAATCTGTTTGGTGGCCAGACGACGTGGCTCCAAAAGCAGGATTTTGCCTTCAGCCACGTCTAATCCTTGAAGGATAGAGAGTGGAAGAAGTGTTGATTTTCCCGCACCTGGTGTAGCTGTGATGATAAGCCTGTTCTGCTCTTTGAGAATTTGGTTTACCTTCTCAGAAATCGAATATGCTGGTAGTTGGAGTCCCTCCTGTCGAATAATCATTTTTTTGATATTGATTGATGTATTGCAAAATTACAAATTATTGAATGAATGATAATAACGAAGATGATGGAAATAATTTGTATCTTCGCCACATATATGGGAAAGCATATTGCTAACCTTACTAATTTGATACGAAAAATTATGATGAATCCAATACAAGCTTTTGCGGCACTTTATATGAAGCTGAAAAATGCCGATCCTATTCCCGTGACTTTCGGAAAAGGTGTGGCTGCGACGTTGGCCAAACCAATTGAGGAGGCCGGATATAAATCGGTGTTTATTGCATGCAGCCGAACAATCAACAGGGAGAATATGCTTCAAGAGCTGATTGATAAGCTTGATGAGAAAGGAATAAAGACGACGGTCTTCTCCAATATTGTCCCAGATCCTACTATTCAGAATGTGGAGGAGGGATTGTCGGTATTGAAGGCAAACAACTGCGATTGTGTCGTGGCTGCTGGTGGAGGTTCGGTGATCGACTGTGCTAAAGTGATTGCGTTGAGAGCTACAAACTCATTGATGCCTGTCAGTGCAATGGCAATCTATATCCGTCCACTTTTCAAATCTCTACCTTTGTTTGTTTTGCCATCAACATCAGGCACAGGTTCGGAAGTGACATATTTCTCGGTTATCACAGACGATGTCAACCATAAGAAGTTTCCTATCGCTACAGATCAGTTTATGCCGAAGCAGATTGTCTTCGACTATAATCTTCTTCATACCGTTCCGACTAATCCGACTGTTTATGCCGGACTTGACGCGTTGACTCATTCTGTTGAGGCTTTCATCAGCAAGTTGAAACCTGCGTTTAAGAAAGATGCAGAGTCGGCACCTGAGGTTTGCAGAGACATTTTCAAGAATCTTCCAATAGTGAAGGATGATCCCGATAATGAGGAGGCCAGATTGGCGATGGCAAAAGCAGCGTATAATGCCGGAATCAACTTCAGAAGAAATGCAGTAGGTTTTGTTCATGCTATCGCGCATAGAATCGGAGAGAACTACCATATCCCACACGGTCTGGCTTGTGGAGTGATTCTTCCACATGTGTTGAGAGCATCGTTGAAAGATGCGAAGTCAGATCTTGATTTCTTGGCGAAGAATAGTGGTATTGCTGACGATGCCGAAGGATTCATCAATGCTATAGACCGATTAATGGTGGAGTTGGGAGTTCAGACTCAGTTTGCTGAAATCAAAAAAGAGGATTATCCGCAGATTGTGAGCAGAGTGAAGTGGGAGGCTGTAATGCAAGGATGCCCTACATGGTTGGGAACGAAAGAGATTGAGGAGATTTTGAATAAAATAAAGGGATGAATTATTCATCCCTTTTATTCATTGTAGCCAGTTTATAAATTCTCCACCTTCCACTCCGTCAAATTCTTCTCCGTTGTGCTGAAGTTCGCACCGATCTTCACCACACTCTTTCCTGGGGCAGAAATCTTTTCCGCATATCTCTTTTCATCTATCTGAGCCAATGCGACTTCCGCTGACTCGTCACGTTTACACTCAATGATGTAAGCGTATTTGTTTGTTTCAAAGAATACGTCGATGCGTCCGCTCAACACAGGACGTTCCACTGTCACATTGTATCCAGTTGCTCGGATCATTAAATAAAGCATATTGCGGAAATTGGCCTCAATTAGTTTGACATTATTGTTTTCAAATGGAACTTCACTCATTATCAGTTGCATCTGAGTCATAAACGAATCCACGTCACCGTTACGAATATGCTGTTTCAGTGTATAAATATCTGTATCCCATTCGTTCATGGATTTTCCGGCAAACTCTATCGCTAAATAGCGGACAAAACCGTCGGCAACCTCCTCATTGGGGAATCCCAACTTGTAGATCTCCTCTTCATAACTCTTGATTGTAAGATATCCGCTTTGATAAAGTGCGGCAACAATATTATCATCTCCATTGCCAAAAGATGCCATACCTTCCGCAGTTGACACAATATCTTTATTGAAAGTAGTTAAATCATAACTTTGCTTTTTTAAGATCTTAGCCAAATAAGTCGGAGTGCCAGTTGCAAACCAATAGTTAGATAGTTTCCTGTCAGCCAATGAATTCAAAAGGCTGAACGGATTATAGACATCTTCCGACTCTTCAGAAAAATGATAGCCATCATACTTCTTTTTTAAGCTTTCGTATATTTCATCTTTGGAAACACTCTTTTTATTTGCGAAAGCTTCAATCTCCCCATCAAAATATTTATGCAACTCTCTTTCAGAAATACCACAAATGCTGGAATAGTTATCGTCGTTGGAAATATCTTTAAGGTTATTTGCGGCGCTGAAGATGCCCAATTTGCCATAACGAGTGACACCTGTCAGGAATGTGAATTTGATAAGGCTGTCTCCTCTTTTGAAAATGCCATATAAACTTTGGAGAAAAGTTCTGTTGTTGTCTTGAATCTCAGGCAAACCAATAGCGTCAGTAAGA
>JAZUIF010000065.1:0-53845 GCA_045642085.1 Paludibacteraceae bacterium
GTTGTACCTTATGTTGCTGCAACACAGAGTGGTGTTATTATGTCTGCGTATTCATTTAACAAACCATGTATTGTTACAAATGTAGGTGGATTGCCAGAAATGGTAGGAAATGGCAATTATGGTCTTATTGTAAATCCTCGAGATATACAGGAATTGTCAAATGCGATTAAAACTCTATATTCAAATCCTAATGTTTTGAATGATTTTATTAATAAAATAGAAGATGAGTATTCAAACGGCGAATTCTCGTGGAGAAGAATAGCATACGATTTGTCTGAGTATTATTCTAAAATTTGTTAGTTTGTTTAGATGGATATTTTAGTATTTATCGATCAATATGAACGAGGTGGTGCAGCGAGAGTGACTAGTTCTATGATTAATGGCTTAGTAGAACAGGGATATGATGTAACCCTAGCTACAAATATTGTTTCTAGACAAATAGGATATCCACTAAACGAGAAAATTAAAGTAATACCATTTTATGGAGGAGAGACTCATAATAAAATACAATCTTTAGTAAGGCATATTAGATTAATCTATTCTGCAAGGATTTGTATAAAAGTAAGTTGCCCGGATATAATCATTGCTGTAACTCATTACCCGTATTTTTATGTAAGATGTGCATCTTGGTTCTCAAAAATTCCATTAATAGCTGTAGATCACACCTCTTTCTCTAGAAAAATAAGTTTTATTGAGGATTGGATTCGTCAATGTTTTTATAAATATGCAGATGTGTTATCAATATTGACAGAAAAAGACAGATTAATATTGAATAATAAATTTCCCAATAAAAGAGTTATCTATAATCCTTTGTCTTTTCCTGTTATAAATTCCGATACCAAACGAATTAACAATATATTAGTAGCTGGTAGACTTACTCATTGGAGAGTAAAAGGAATAGATAGAATTATTAAAATATGGGCAAATTTGGCTCCCAAATATCCAGATTGGATACTAGAAATTGCAGGAGATGGGGATGATATGTCAATTGCCTATTTGATGCATATGATAAATGATTTTCATATTACTGATAGAGTTGTATTTTTGGGACAAATATCTGATATGAGAACAAAATTTTCAGAGACAAGTATATTTGCGTTGCCATCAAGAGTAGAAGGTTTTCCTATGGTTTTGATGGAAGCTATGTCACAGGGCTGTGCGAGCGTTACCTTTTCTATGGGTGGTGCTAGTGAAGAAATGATGACGAACAATAAATCTGGAATAATTGTTGAAGATGAAGATATTTCTGCATTTTCAAAAGCACTTGAGTTGTATTTGAAAGACGAAAAATTAAGAATTAATCATGGAAAAAATGCGATAATTGAAAGTTCTCAATTTTCTCCTGAACGTTTTGTTGATGAATGGGTATCTATATTAAATAAATTTGAAAGTAAGTCAAATTCGGCTTGTCAGAAAGATATATTGTAAAATAGTTGTTTCCGAAGATGTTGAAAGGAATTAAATACAATTATGAGTAATTCTGTAAAAACTATATTAAAAAATCCTTTACTACTATTCTTGACTTTAGGTCATCGTGAGTGGTTTAACTGGATGAGTGACGAACGCTATCTGAAGATTGCGTTTTTGGCACGAATGCATAAGAAATTGAATTTGGATAATCCTCAGACATTTAGTGAAAAACTGCAATGGTTGAAACTATATAATCGTCAACCTATTTACACAAAGTTGGTAGATAAGTATGAGGTGAAGCCTATTGTGGCATCTCAAATTGGAGAGGAATACCTTATCCCTACACTTGGTGTTTGGGATAAATTTGAGGACATTGATTTCGATTCTCTTCCTAATCAGTTTGTATTGAAGTGTACTCATGATAGTGGCGGACTTATCGTTGTGAAAGATAAATCAAAACTTGATATAGAAAAAGCACGAAAAACTATCACAGCTTGTTTGCAGCATAGCTTCTTCTGGGGGATGCGCGAGTGGCCATATAAGAATGTTCGTCCAAGAATCATTGTCGAAAAATATATGGAGGACAGCAAGACAGGAGAGCTCCGAGATTATAAATTTTTCTGTTTTGATGGTGAAGTCAAGGCTCTCTTCATAGCAGGAGATCGTATGACTAAAGGGGAAGAAACTAAATTTGATTTCTTTGATGAGAACTACAATCACCTACCATTCACAAATGGTCACCCTAATGCAACGGTTTTGCCAGAGAAACCTGTTTGTTTTGAAGAGATGAAGCAGTTAGCTGCAAGACTGTCAAAAGGATTTCCTCATGTAAGAGTAGATTTTTATGAAGTAGATGGAAAGGTCTATTTCGGAGAAATGACATTCTTCCATTGGAGCGGTATGACACCATTTGTTCCGGAGGAGTGGGATTATACTTTTGGAAATTGGATAAAATTGCCTGAGCAGAAAACAATATAAATTATGAAAATACTTGTAGCAGGTGACTTCTGTGATAACCATAGAGTTAAGAATGAGTTAAGGAACCATAATTATTCTTTGCTATTCAATGATATAAAAGATGTTATTGGAGATTCTGACTATTGCATTGTAAATTTCGAGTTCCCTATAGTAAAAACAATTGGTAGCCCCATTCTTAAACAAGGACCAAACTTAAAAGGACAAACTGAATCAATAGAAGCCCTGAAATATGCAGGTATTAATGTCTGCACTTTGGCAAATAATCATATACTTGACCAAGGAGAAAAATGTTGTGTAGATACAGTAGAATTGTTACATCAAGCTGGTATAAAGACAATAGGTGCTGGACGAGATATAGAAGAAGCTTCAAAACCTCTTGTTCTGCAAAATAATAAGTGTAGTGTTGGTGTAATAAATTGTTGCGAACACGAATTCTCAATTGCGTCAAGAAGTAATGCTGGAGCTCATCCCCTTGATATTATTAAACAATACAATCAAATAGTGGAATTAAAAAAGAGTGTAGATTATGTGGTTGTAATTGTTCATGGAGGCATTGAGCATTATCAATTACCTACGCCTAGAATGATTGAAACTTTTCACTTTTTTATAGATGCTGGTGCTGACGTGGTGATTAACCATCATCAACATTGTTATAGTGGGTATGAGGAGTATAAGGGGAAGCCAATATTTTATGGATTAGGTAATTTCTTGTTTGATTGGAATAACAGAAGAAATGGAATATGGAATGAAGGTTATATGGTGGAATTAACTTTGGAAGAAGGTAAGATAAAATATGACATAATACCATATTTTCAAGCAAATGAAACTCCTTCCGTTGTTAGAATGACAGGGGATGATATATTAAAGTTCCAAAATAATATTACTAAGATTAACGATATCATTAAGGATTCAAAAGCAATTTCAGATGAGTATGAAAAGCTCGTGGCAAGAAACACAAAAGGCTTTTTAGGAGCTTTCGAGCCATATAATAATCGAATATTACGTGCTTTATTTCATAGAGGCTACATTCCGTCCCTATTATCTAAAAGACACTTGATATACATCTATGGATATTTGAGATGCGAGTCTCATTATGACCAATTGATAAACGCTCTTAAAAACAAGATTCAATAATGAAAATAACTCTATTTATCGGAGGCATATCTGGAGGAGGCGCTGAAAGGGTAGTTTGCAATCTCGCTAACTACTTGTATGACAAAGGTCATTGCGTAAAGATTCTTACTATGAGTGAGGACGAGTCTTCTTACGAATTGAAAGAGGGGGTACAAGTTGTTAGTTTATTAAAAATAGCAGAGAAGCAGAATGCTCTCTTTAATGCAATTAAGAGGATATATCGTATGATAAAAGTACTTAGAACAAATGAGACGGATACATACGTTGTTTTTCTTCCGATAACTATTATTTTTTTGTTGACCTTCCGTATTTTTACAAAAGCAAGAATAATAGCATCTGAGCGTGGTCAACCATCGGCATTAAAAGGGTCAATACAATTCCTTTTAAGGAAGCTTTGTAGTAAAGCAGACGCATGGGTCTTTCAAACAATCCAGCAAAAGGATTGGTATTCAGACTATCTTGAAAAAACAAAATATAGCATTATACCTAATGCTATCAATGAATCATTCTTGCACAAAGACGAGTGTGTCGCAAAAAAAAATGTTATCATCACATCTGGACGTTTAGGATTTCAGAAAAATCATAAGTTGTTAATTTCTGCTTTTTCTAAAATTGCCAATAAATATCCTGATTACGAAGTTCATATATACGGTAAAGGGGGATTATATGATGAACTCTCAAAGCAAATTCAACATCTGGAACTTTCAAATCGTGTTTTCTTGAAAGGGCATACTGATAAACTTAAAGCTTGTTTAGAAGAGGCTAAACTATTTGTGCTACCTTCTATATACGAAGGAATACCAAATGCTTTAATGGAAGCAATGGCACTTGGTCTGCCATGTGTTTCTACCGATTGCGATGGAGGTGGTGCTCGCTTCTTAATAAGGGATGGAGTGAATGGATTGCTCGTTCCTCAGAAAGATGTTGATGCCATGGCCGCCGCTATGGATAGAATACTCTCTGATAAAGAGTTTGCAGAAAATCTTGGCACAGAAGCTCACAAGCTTTGTTATACACTTGCTCCTGAGAAAGTGTATGGTAAGTGGGAAACGTTTATTAAGGAAATAATAGAAAAATAACATGATAAAGGTAGTGTTTATGATGACCTCTTGTAAGAAGAGTGGTCCAGTTCAGCAGATGCTGAATATCATAAAGAATCTTGACCGTAAAGAGTTTGAACCTTATCTGGTGACACTTTATGAAGAAGATAAAGAGTTGAGTCAATATCATTTGTATGCTCCTCACGTTAAGCACATATTTGCTCCTACAGGTAAGTTAGATATTATTTTGGGGCGTGATAAGAAACTGAGAACTGTTTTGGCAGAGATTAAGCCGGATGTAATCCATTCATTGGGTGTGTTCCCTGACTTTGCTGTTAGTCGTATAAAAAAATACAATCAAATTATCACACTGAGAAACTTTGTATATGAGGATTATCCTGCAAAGTTCGGAAAACTCAGAGGCTATATTATGGCTAAACTTCATATCTATGCTATGACGCAGACAAAGAAGACTGTGGCATGTTCGGAAAGTTTGTCAAAGATATACAAAAGCGAACTGAATATGACATATGACTTTGTGCGTAATGGTGTGGATGTAGATCAGTATAGTAGGGCTACTGAGGAAGAGAAGGTTGCTATCCGGAAAGAATTGAACTTGCCAGAAGATAGTTTTATCTTTGCTTACACAGGTCAGTTGATTGAGCGTAAAAATATGGATTTTCTGCTTCGGACTTATGCAAAAACCTTTACTGACTCCAAAATTTATCTGCTTGTACTTGGTGGTGGAACTCAATTGGAAGAACTGAAGGCTAAGTATGGAGATAAGGCAAACATTGATTTCAGGGGCAATGTTTTAAATGTTAATCACTACTTGAAAGCATGTGATGCTTATGTGAGTGCAAGTAAATCGGAAGGGTTGCCTAATGGAGTTCTTGAAGCCATGGCTACAGGGTTGCCTGTAATCTTGAGTGATATTCCACAACATATTGAGGTACACGAAGCCAATACAGATTGCGGCTACATCTTCGACATAAATAGCGAGGATGCATTGGCTGACTGCCTGAAGAAGATGGTAGGAGGAGACTACAAGAAGATGGGTGAAGCTGCATATGAGTCTGCTCACAAAAATTTCTCTGCACCATTGATGAGTGCCAAGTATCAGGAACTCTATAGACAAATATCTAAATGACATCAAACATCAATAATAATCGAAAAAACATTGCTTGGATAAACACTTCTAGAGCGATCCTAATTTTTCTTGTATATCTCTGCCATTCTCAAAGTAGGTTTGGCGTTTGGTTACCATACGAACAGTCTTTAGTTCAACCATTTTTCGTGAATGCTTTCTTTTTTATAAGTGGCTACTTGCTTATTAAAAAGCATTTTCAAGAAGGCAATGAACAACTATCTGGAAGTCAGTGGTTTGAAATACGTGGGGGTAAATCTTTGATTTGCAATATCTTATATAAAATAGCACTTCCGTCTTTTATTATTACATCAGCAATGTATCTACCCAAACAGGTAGTAAGAGGTATAGATGGTATAAACTATGAAGAAATGATAGAATGTACAATTGGAGGTTGTACGATGTGGTTCACAAGTGCATTGGTTGTAGCAGAATTGATTCTGTTTGTAGCTCTATTCATTAAGCGTGGAAATCTCCTCTATTTGTGGATAGTAGGTGTTATAACTTTAATTGCAGGCCTATGTCTTAATTCAATCCATCCAGGTGCTTTCCCTTGGTTCTACAAATCAGGAATGTTGGCTATACTTCCTATTGTTGCAGGAGGAACATACTGGAAGTTTGAAAATGTTATTGACAAGAACATGAAGGAGATGCTTTGTGTTGGGGCACTTGTTTGCTATGTTGTTGCCATTCTGTTTGCGAATGATTATATAAAGTACAGTTGTGAGTACATACGAGTATCATTAGGAGGCTTTATCGCATTTTGTGTATCTACATTATTACTTATTCATTATGCAAAGAAGGTGAGAAAAATTGATTGGGTTGATTATGTAGGAAGAAACACTTTGATTCTTTATTTGTTTAGTGGTGCTTTGCCTGAATCTATAGGGATTATCGTTCATAAGTTTCTTCCTAGTCTTCAATATACAGGTGTAATCGTCGTAACATTAGTTTCGTTTTCATTAGGAGCTGTATTGACATTTATAGTTGATAAGTATATACCATGGTTGTTGGATTTGAGATTATTAAAGAAGAAATAGAAAAATAACAATATGAGTTTAGAACAGAAAGTAAACTACCAACTAAATAAATATCCTGGTATAAAAAAATACATTAAGCGAGTATACCAGTTGGGATGCTATGCTATGAGTAAGAAAATAAAGTCAGAAGGTAATATCATCAAGGTTTCGCCTGATGCTGATGGTGAATATTTCTTTGGCTATTATGATAAGTCTCCATGGGATGCTACAATGCGATACATTATTTGCATGAGAGCAAAAGACACATGGAGTGAGCCAGATCCAAAAGGAATGGCCGAAATCTTGTTGATAGATACACAGAACGGAAACAAGGTTAAAAAGATAGCAACTACCCACACTTGGAATGTTCAGCAAGGGTGTATGGCTCAGTGGTTAGGCCCAGATTTCAAGTCTCGTATTTTATATAATGATTTGCGTGACGGAAAGTATTGTTCTGTAATCCTTGATGTGGAATCTGGGGATGAGCGAGTCCTTCCTATGCCTTGCTATACGGTTTCTCCTGATGGCAAGACTGCTTTGAGCTTGGACTTTTCTCGTTTGCATAGTCTGCGTTTGGGTTATGGCTATTCTGAATTGCCTGAGGTGACCAAAGGTGTGTCCCTTCCTAATACGACTGCTGTGTGGAAGTTGGATATAGAAACAGGTGAAGTGGTAGATTTGCTAAAATATACTGATTTTGCTAACTTCGAGCCAAGACCTGAGATGCTGGAGGCAGGTAGTGTACATAAGGTAAATCATCTGATGCTTTCGCCTAATGGCAAGCGCTTTATGGTGTTGTACCGATGGTTCTGTGGTCAGAGAAAGTACACTCGTCTTGTGACTTGCAATGTGGATGGTACAGATATGTACGTGCTCTCTGATGATGACATGGTGAGCCACTGCTACTGGAAGAACGATGATGAGATTATTGCTTTTGAACGCAAAAAGGAGTTTGGACCTGGTTACTACCTTATGAAAGATAGGACTCAAGAATGGACTCATATTTGGTCTCAGTTGAGCAATGATGGTCATCCAAGCTATTGTCCAGTAGATAACAACCTTGTGGTATTTGACACTTATCCAAGTAGATCTCGAATTCAAGAGGTTAAGCTTGGTCTCGATACTGATACAGCAGGTGAAAGTGTTAGAACTATAGCGAAGGTGTTCTCGCCATTCAAGTATGACAATGACACTCGTTGTGATCTTCATCCACGTTGGCGACAGGATGGAAAGGCTGTTTGCTTTGATAGTGTCTTTGAGGGAAGAAGAGGTTTGTATATTGTGAAGCTTTAATCGGTTGATTATGTGTGAAACAAACATTGTCGTTCTAATGTCGGTTTACAAGAACGACAATCCGGAACACTTGAGCTTGTCGGTTGAGAGCATTCTGAATCAGTCTTATCAAGATTTTCTTTTGATGATAGGAGTGGATGGGTCTGTAAGCGAAGGATTGTGTGAAGTGCTTCGTGGATATGATACAGACTCTCGTATCAAAGTGTTTTGGTTTAAGGAGAATAGAGGACTTACCGCTGTACTTAATAATCTGCTGGAGGAAGGAAAGATTCTGCAACCTAAATATTTCGCTCGTATGGATGCGGATGACATCTCTAAGACTGATCGTTTTGAAAAGCAGGTGAAGCATCTTGAGGCTAATCCAGAACTGGATGTGATAGGTGGGGCTATTGAGGAAGTGGAGTATGATGGAAAGTTGAATGGTAAGGTGATTCACTATCCGTTGACACATGATGAGTGTTTCAGTTTCTTTGCTACTCGAAATCCGTTGGCACATCCTGCTGTAATGTTTCGTGCAAGTTTCTTCGATATGGTGGAATCATACAATGCTTCGTTCAAGAAGAATCAGGATACTGAATTGTGGTATCGTGCATTCAAGGCAGGATGTAAGTTTGGCAATATAGAGGAAGTGGTGCTTACATTCCGTGTGTCGAAGGATATGTATAAGCGTAGAGGCGGAACAAAGTTTGCCAAAGAGGTGTTGAAGCTTCGCAATGAGATCAATCGTGGATTGGGATATGGGTTAAAGGCAACGTTGTTTGGCTATGCATATTTCATCATGGCAATAAGCCCAGGATGGGTGAAGAAGTTTGCGTATAGGGTGTTTAGATAAGAATATGAATCCCATCTCCAGTCTATTCTGGACAGGAATAAATTTGGTATGTGGAGTGTATAAGAAATTTCATTATGTGAAAAGATGATTTGGGGGATGTTGAAGAAAAAGATGAAAATGTCATAATGACTTCCAACTAAGTGTATTTTTTATTTTTATGAGCGTTTATCATTTGATCTTACATTCATAGATTATAAACCCCAAGCCAATTCTTTAATTGAATGAAAGGCTTCAGATATTGATGTTATTGTCGGCAAACGAGACATTCGACACAATATATTCCAAACTACAGTTGCTTAAGAGTATCCAGAGATTTCCATATCTATTTTGTTTGACACGTAAAAAGATGTATTTTTGTAATCAAGTTGTTTACATCTTCAAAAAACAAAGTATGAGGATAGATAGAATAGAAATAAAGAACTATAGAAATTACAAGGATTTTTCCGTAGATTTTGGTTCTGAAGCAACCATCTTTATTGGTAAGAATGGAACTGGAAAGACGAACTTGATCAACGCAATCAAGCAACTTTTAAGTTTTGTGTTCTCACGTAGAAAAGATGAGCCACAGTATTCTTTTATCTCCTCTTCGGATAGGAATGTGATTAGCTACAAACCGTTGGATGCTCGTTATGGAATGGATCCTAATGATTGTGAATTCATTTATCATTATCCTATCGTAAATAGATTATTTGCAACTTTTGACGAAAATCAATCGCTTGATTGGACTTTTGAGAAGGATACTTTGACAGGAGGGTTGAAGGATTCTTTGTATAGAAATGCTAATTTGAGGTTTTGGGAAATTCATAAAAATGGATATGGTGAATTGCCTGTCTTTGCTTATTTTTCTGACTCTTATCCTCATGTCAACATTCAGATATCATCAACTATAAAGGATTTGCTTGAATCGGGAAATTCTCTGCCTAGAAATGCTGCTTATTATAAATGGGATGACGACAAAAACTGTACTGAAATCTGGTTGCAATTCTTTACAATGCAGTACAAAAAGAGTCGATTGATGAATGATAAGGAAGCTACGGAATTCGTAGATTCAATTCGTAAAGCCTTGGTTACAAGTTCAAAGCCAGTTTCTGAATTTAATCCAGACAACGAAATGTGTCTTAAAGATATTTTGATAGATTTCCGCGGGAAAAAAGAGGTGGTTATGCTTGAATATGTTAATGGAGAAAGAATACCATTCATTCAGTTGCCTACTGGATATCTCAGGTTTTTCTCTATAGTCTTTGATATTGCTTGTAGAGGTTATCTCTTAAATAAAAATTGTAATCCCAGTGGCGTTGCTTTGATAGATGAACTTGATCTTCATTTGCATCCTTCTGTCGAACAAACTATTTTGAAAAGGTTGCGTAATACCTTTACTCGTATCCAGTGGATTGTTTCAACCCATTCTCCTTTGGTGCTTTCTTCTTTCGAACAAAAAGATAGAAGTAATGTCATATACAAGATTATGAAAATAGATGGCGAAGTGAAATATTTGCCAATTTCAAATATGCAGGGTGTTGATGTGTCAACAGGATTGAAATATACAATGGATACTCCTGATGATGATAGTCGATTGAATGACTTAAAGGAAGCTTTTGATTTTTGGAAAGCTAAGGGGGATGTGGAAAAAATGCAGAATATCCGAATCCTAATTAAGAATATTGTTGGTGAAAATAGTTTGCTCTATCAAATGCTGAAATGAAACAGATAGATAAGAATCTTCGCAAACAAGAGGGAGAAATGATTGTTTCTGAATTTCTTCGTTGTTTTTACGGTAGAACAAATACATATCCTAATGATTTTTATAGTGCATTTGGTTCTGAGATTGACGACCAAAATGGTCATGTAAGATATAAAAAACGTCTTATTGACCAAGTCCTGTTGCCTGAACAGAATAGAGTGTGTTGTTATTGTATGCGACGTTTAGATGAGTGTCGAATCGTATCGGTAGAGCATATTATGCCAAACCACGCAAAAGATAAAGCAGAACTTGATTCTTATAGGACAAAACCTTCAGTGCTTGATGGTATACCTCATTCTAATGACTTTAAACAACAGATTCCAATATCTTATCCTCCTCATCCACATTCGATAGCTTACCAGAATTTAGTGTTGTCGTGTGATGGAGATTTGTTCAAGGAAAACTCATCTGCGGTGTGTTGTAATTTGAGAAGAAAACACTCTTTCTTACATCCTTTTATCCTTTATCCTAATATTCAGCAGTCTTTTGTCTATTTGACAGATGGCACTGCTGAATGGAAAGATGATCCGGAATCAATAGATTCAAAAAAGAATTCGATTAAAGTTTTGGGGCTGAATAATTTCGTCCTTAAAACCGTTAGAAGAATATGGTTCTTTTGCAATGATAATGGATATAATCCTAGTGTTATCAATAAATCAGAATTGATTAACCTTATGATTGGAGAATTGTCATCTCAAAATTTATCAGAAGGAGAAGTCAATATGCTTATGAATTTCAAAAAAGAAAAATATTGGAATCTTTTATTGCAATATGATGCCTTCTCCTCGATTCCTCATGTTTGACAACTCTAATATTAAGAGAATATCTCTAAGTAGTGTATATTTGCATGAGGTATATGAGTCTATATTATAGCAGTACATTAAATCATTATATCTCAAATTTGTCTTGTCAATAAAGTATAGTTTAAAGCATAAGTAAGACCTTTAATTCATTAAGGGCCTTGGCTTGTGTTGTCTTTTATGTAAAACCGAAAACCTTTAGAATTTTCTACATAATTCAATTGTATTTGATATAAAAGAAAGAGTCTGCTAGAGTCAGCGGATTGATTCAATATTGTTCATTGATTTAGAAAATCTTAATAAATATGGTCGAGGAAAGAAAGACTATTTATCTCTGTCTTGCTCACATGAGTGAGGATGGGGTGGAGCAGAAGTATGTGAAAGAAGCGTTTGATACCAACTGGGTAGTGCCATTGGGTCCCAATGTGAATGGTTTCGAGGATGATTTGAAATCTTTCGTAGGAGGTAAAAACGAGGTCGTAGCACTATCTGCTGGCACAGCTGCCGTGCATCTTGCATTGATTGGTTGCGGTGTGCAGGCTGGCGATGAGGTTATTGTACAGAGTTTCACGTTCTGTGCGTCGTCGCATCCTATCACTTATCTAGGTGCAAAGCCCGTGTTTGTGGGCTCTGAGAAGGAGACGTGGAATATGGATCCAGTGTTGCTTGAAAAGGCAATCAAAGATAGAATTGAGAAGACGGGGAAGAAGCCAAAGGCAATCGTTCCTGTGGCTCTTTATGGTATGCCTTACGACTGTGAGAAGATCATGGAAATCGCAAATAGATATGATATTCCCGTCGTCGAAGATGCGGCTGAAGGATTTGGCTCTAAGTTCGACGGTAAGGTGCTAGGCACATTCGGAAAATTCGGTGTGCTGTCTTTCAATGGCAATAAGATGATTACGACGTCGGGTGGTGGAGCTTTGATTTGCAAAGATGTCGACGA
The DNA here is from genome assembly GCA_045642085.1 of Paludibacteraceae bacterium. Classification (GTDB taxonomy): domain Bacteria; phylum Bacteroidota; class Bacteroidia; order Bacteroidales; family Paludibacteraceae; genus UBA1723. The sequence continues at coordinate 12,341 of JAZUIF010000065.1, forward strand.
CAAGAATACCATCATGTGGTATGCCACACAGGCTCGCGACGCTTATCCTTATTATCAGCATACTGCAATCGGCTATAATTATCGAATGTCTAATGTTTGCGCTGGAATCGGACGTGGACAGATGACAGTGGCTGATGCTCATATCGCTCATCATAAGCATGTGCAGTCTCTCTATGAGGAGTTGTTGAAGGATGTGCCTGGCGTTCATATCCACAAGCAGCCTGTAGATTCTCGCTACGATTCAAATTTTTGGCTTTGCACTGCCACTATCGACGAGGATGTGAAGGTGATCGGTGAGGAGAATGCCTACAAGGAGGTGATCAAGACAGCGGTGGGAGGAGCTGCAGGAGTGATCAAAGCGGTAGAGAGTGCCACTACTGATTGTCAGCCAAACACTAATGTTGAGGCTCTCCGCGTCTACATGCTTTCAAAGAAAATCGAGGCTCGTCCGGTGTGGAAACCAATGCACAAGCAGCCTGTATATAGCGATGCACCGGTTTATACTAATGGTGTGGAGGAAGAGATCTTCAAAGTAGGATTCTGTTTGCCAGCAGGACCATGTGTGTCTGATGACGACGTGAGATATATAGTGGAGCAGATAAAGTCAGCGATTAAGAAATAAAAAGGAATCAAGTTATTTATTATGTTACTGAAACGACTATTCGACTTTTTAGCTAGTTTTTTCGGATTGCTATTTTTGTGGCCGGTGTTATTGGTAGTGGCGTTGCTTATTAGAATCAAGATGCCAGGAGGCCCAGTTATTTTCACACAGAAAAGAGTGGGATTGAATGGTGATCTTTTCACAATCCATAAGTTTCGCACTATGCTGGTGAAGCATAATGGATCATCGGTTAGTGTGGCTGGAGATAGCCGAATCACACCGTTTGGATCGACGTTGCGTCATTTCAAATTGGATGAGTTGCCAGAGCTATGGGATGTGTTGATTGGCAATATGAGTTTCGTTGGACCACGTCCGGATGTGCCGGGGTATGCTGACAAGTTGGAGGGAGACGATCGCGTCGTGCTAAAACTTCGACCAGGCATCACAGGTCCAGCAACGCTCAAATACAGATGTGAGGATGAGATGATCAGTGAGTATGTGGCAAAGAAAAAGGCAGAAGGCGACGCGAGAGATTCTCAGGAAATCGCAGAAGAGTATAACGACACAGTTATATGGCCAGACAAAGTGAGATTGAATAAGTATTATTACAATCACTACTCTTTTGTCAAGGATTTTGAAATGATCTTTGCCACAGTGTTAGGACGCAAGGTGAATTTTGCAGGTGAAACCATCTAAAAATCACGAACATGAATATCTTAAAATCATTATCATATCTTTTCATACCACAGCGTGGGCAGAGAAAGCAGCAGAAAGAGTTGACAAAGCAATGGGTTTCATCATTTATCGAAAAGAAGAAATCAGAAGGAAATGGAGATAATCTGTCGGCAGAGTATATCAGCAAAGAGCTGGAACTTGATATAGATGAAGTGAAGGAAGCGATGTTGGAAATAAGGAATTCGTAATTGTCGGTACGTGCCGACGATGGAATTAATTCCGACGTCGGGGAATATCTCGTAGAGACGCACGGACGTGCGTGTAATGATTTTTTAATTCGAAATGCATAATTGTCGGCCCCCTCGGTCCCCCTTAAGGGGGAGGTTTGTCACTACTTTAATTTAGAAGTATGAATTTATAGAATCGATTTCCAATATTATTTAATTTTTAGCACCTTAGCCAAAGTCCCCTTTAGGGGATTTAGGGGCTTATGGGCATAATTGGTCAGGGCAACCTGGCCATTATTGTTTTAAGACGAAAAGATGGGGCGTTGAAGAGCCCCATCCAATATGGTTTTTAATTTACAATTTCTCAATATCTTCTAAAGAAAGCCCGGTGAATTTATGGATGAGATTGAAATCCATGCCGTCGTTCTTCATTTCTGTGGCAATCTGAATGGTTTTGTTGTGTTCCCCTCGCTTTTCCCCAATCCCGATGCCTTCTTCTCTACCGATTTTGATTCCCTGCTTAATGCCTTTCTTGAATCCGTGCTCCTCCATATCCATCTCATCGGCAAGTTTTTTGAGGCTGGCTTCATACACCGCACGATCGTCCTTAGACAAGGCTCCAACCTTGGCTTTCTCTATCAGTCTCAGCAAACCCTCGTCTGCTCTGTCATATACCGATGGATGAATGTTTTCCATACGCCCTAAGTTTTTGAAGAGGTTAATCCAGATGTCCTTCGTTGTGATGTTCTTGGCATCCAACTTGAACAACGGCAAAGTTAAAAAATATTTTCGAATCGTTTGGGCAGGCACAAGGCCAGCCCCTACGGGCAATTATTATTGAACACGAATATCCATGAATTGCCCACGAATTATTTCATGAATTGCTACCAATATTAAATCCCTGACGGGATAAATTAAATGTGGAATTGGGGTATAATCCCTCAATCATCAACCCTCAACCCTCAACCTTCAACCCTCAACCCTCAACCCTCAACCTTCAACCCTCAACCCTCAACCCTTAACCCTCAACCTTCAACCTTCAACCCTCAACCTTCAACCATGTTAATAACATTTTTCGTTTCAAATCTAATAATCTTGAAAAAATATGTAATTTTGCAGCCGTTAGTCGAAAAATGATAAGGAAATGGAAATTAGACTTATCAAAATAGTTGGTATTAACAAAAGGAGTATTAGTTAAAATGCTGGCGGTTTACTGTCGGCATGGTAATAATAAAATTTAATGGAATACGTAATTACTTATTCTTTGATCTTTGCGATTCTTGTAGTGGCGGAATTGCTTTATTTTAGAATCGCTGATAAATACAATATCATCGATAAACCCAATCTTCGTTCGTCTCATACTCAGATCACGCTTCTTGGTGGAGGTATAATCTTCATATTTGGTGCGATCCTCTATGCTGCATTCTTCGGTTTCAAATACCCATGGTTCTTGATCGGATTGCTCATGATCGGAGGTGTCAGCTTTTGGGACGACTTGAAAACTGTGCGTCCACGCTACCGATTGATGGTCCATTTCACTGCTATGTTGTTGATGTTCTTGCAGTGGGGTTATTTGGATTTCAGATACTGGTGGTTTATTGTGGCAGGTATCATCTTCTGCACAGGAGTGATCAACGTCTATAATTTCATGGATGGAATCAATGGTATCACAGGCGGTTATTCGCTTGCCGTGCTTATCCCATTGTTGATTTTGAATAATGAGAGTCATTTTGTCGACAGAAATCTCTTGGTGATACTTACACTTAGTGTGTTGGTGTTCTGCTTCTTCAATTTCCGCAAGAAAGCTAAATGTTTTGCTGGCGACGTTGGAGCTGTGTCGATAGCCTTCGCTATTGTGTTCCTTTTAGGTAAGTACGTGTCGTACACAGCAAATTTCTGGGCAGTATTCCTATTGTTGGTATACGGAGTCGACGGATGTTTGACTATTGCTCATCGATTGTTGTTGCATGAGGATATCAGTATGCCTCACAGAAAGCATGCTTATCAGCTTATGGCAAATGAGCTTAAGATACCTCACGTGGTGGTGTCGACAATCTATATGGTGCTACAATTGGGAATCTCATTGGGAGGAATCCTTCTACCTGTCGACCCATATACATACTTTACTATTGCTACTGCTGTGCTATGTGTGGTGTATATCCTTTTCAAAAAGAAATACTACCATTTGCATGTCGAGTATTTGAAATCTAAGGGCTTGTATGTCGACTGGAGACAGAAGAAGAAAGAGGTGACTGAGAAATATAGCGAATGATTTTTAATTTATAATTCATAATGCGTAATTCGTAATTGTCGGTACATGCCGGCGATGAGGGGAAACAATAAATGGTCGGGGAAACCTGACCATTATTGTTTTAAGCGAACACGGATCGCACGGATAACAAGGATGAGGGCAGGCACAAGGCCAGCCCCTACGACCCTCAACCATTAATCGTCAACCCTCAACCATTAATCGTTAATCATTAATCGTTAATCACCATCACATCCTCCGCTGCTACCGGTTCCCAGGCACCGTCTTTAGCCTCGAAGATGACAGAAGGTTCGATAACCTCCACAGTATGCCAAGTGCCGGCTGGGATCATAATCATCAGATTGCCAGTGGCAGGACCCAATTCGTAGCGTCCTGATTCCTTGCCGTTCTCGTCGAAAAGAATAGAAATCAATCTTCCACGTAGCACAGAGAATGTCTCAGATGTATTGCGATGACGGTGGATAGGCACGATTGTGCCAGGCACCATAGCGTTGATGGCACGCTGAGAATTGTCAGCATTAGTAGTACGAGCGTCGAAAGTAGTACGCTTACGTTCACTATTTGCGGCCTGTTCAAGCAAACCGTCAAGGAATTTATTGTCTATTATCATGATAATGTATTTTTTTGTATGTCGACATATGACACAATGTAAATCTACAATTTTTTTATATATTTGCAATGTTTTTTATCGCAAAAAATGAATTTGATTGTAAAGTCCTTTCCGCAGTCTTTTTGTCGCTGCTGGATATTCATTGAGAATCTGAAAATGAGAAATATATTATTATTGGCCGTGATGATGGTCCAGTGTGTCTGCTTTGCTCAAAAAGGAGTCAAACCGATACGTATTGAGATGAACGACACGAAATATCTGTTTGTGAAATTCCCTTCTGAAATCAATTATGCCGACATGGGCAGTTTTGACCTTATGGCGAGTAAATCTCAGGGGAAGATATTGAAACTGAAAGCTGAGAAACCGAATTTCGACAAAACCAATCTTAGTGTTGTCACCACGGATGGCAAGTATTACAGTTTCATAGTAGAGTACAATCAAAATCCATCCTATATAGCTGTCGACTTGGGAGACGTGTGCGATAGTATCACGTCAAAGGTGATAATTCCGTCGACAGAGATCGAAGTGAGTGATATCCATACGTCGCATATCATCCTGCCGTCGAAAGTCGCAGATATAGCAATTGGCCATAAAGAGGTGATCAGCGAGAAGGCGGAGGAGATAGATAATATTGTGAAGGTGAAAAGTGTGGTGGGCGACAAGAGTCGATTCAAGGAAACCTCCATCACGGTGGTCACTACAGATGGAAAGATCTATCCGATGACTGTCGGCTATGCAAAAGATCCGAAAGAGATGAGCATCTCATTCTCCGAAAATGGCAACGCATTGTTCAGCGAAGTGACTTTCAACGACGATGACCTGCGCAAAATGTCGGAATGGATAATCAATAAGGGGCAGTATCTCAATGATCTTGGCAAACAAGATTATAAGATGACATTCCAGTTGTGCAGCGTCTTCACAGATCAAGATGTCATTGCTTTCTATCTTTACGCAAAGAACAACAGCAATATGGATTATCCTATTGATTTCGTGAAGGCATATATCTCCGACAACAACGCAGAGAAGAAGGCAATCACGCAGGATGAGTATCTCGTGCCGATCTATAGCTATTATAGTAGCAATGATGGCATCATACGCGGAAAGGGAGACATGCGGATCGTGTTGTTCTTTAAGAAGTTTACAATCACGAAGGAGCGAATCCTAAATTTCGAGATGTACGAGAAGAATGGAGGCCGCAATATAAGGTTTAAGACCCCCAATAAGGTGATTATTAATGCGAAGGTTATAGAGAAATAAATTAATTATAGATAGCCACTTTTATCACGCCATCTTCTTTATTCTCAAATATTCGGTAAGCTTCCTCTATTTGACTAAGTGGAAATCTATGTGTGATTAGTGGAGTGGTGTCAATCTTACCTTGTTCGATAAGTTTAAGCACTTCCTCGCAATCGCATCCGTCAACACCTCCTGTCTTGAATGTGAGATTCTTACCATACATTTGAGGCAGTGGCAATGATTGAGCCTCATCGTAGAGAGCCACAACGGTCACTATAGCGTTGGGACGTGCACATTGCCATGCAAGTTGGAAAGTGTCGTTTCCTCCTGCCACTTCTAGCACTCTGTCAGCACCACCGTGGTCGCTGTTCTTTCTTACAAATTCATTGCACTCTTCTGGTGTTGTTAGCAAGACAGAAGGGTAGTGCTTTTTCACGAATTCACGTCTCTTCTCGGATTTTTCACAAACGATGATTCGTTTCGGATTCTTTAGCATACAGCAGAGTAGGGTACAGATGCCAGTGGGACCGGCTCCGATGATGAGCACGGTGTCGTTATCTGAGATTTCGGAAATACGTGCTGCCCAGAATCCAGTTGCAAGGACATCTCCCACAAACAAAGCCTGTTCGTCAGTTACGCTATCGGGAATTCTGTCTAGTCCTTGGTTGGCTAATGGAACTCTTACGTATTCAGTCTGTCCTCCGTCTATACGGCAACCTAAAGCCCAACCGCCGTGTGGAGAAGTACAGTTGTTCACATACCCGTTTTTGCAGTAGAAGCATTCTCCACAGAAAGTCTCGACATTCACTGTCACCCTGTCGCCAACCTTTACCTTAGTCACATCATCACCTGTCTCCTCGACTATTCCCACCATCTCATGACCAACAGTTATTCCGGGCACAGCACGAGGCACACTACCATGTTTGATGTGCAGATCACTTGTGCAGATGCTTCCAAGAGTCACTCTTACTATCGCATCCGTTGAGTCGATAATAGTCGGCTTAACCTTATTTGTTAAGGCGAATCTCCCTTCTTCTATGTATGTGTATGCTTGCATTATGAAAAGGCGTTTGATATAGCTTATTTGTTGTCTATAAACAAAAAAGACGCCCTAAAGCGTCTTTCTTTTGTTGTCCTGTAAGGACTCGAACCCTAACAAGCAGTGCCAGAAACTGATGTGCTACCATTACACCACAGGACAATAATATGTTTTTGTTGTCTTGCAAGGACTCGAACCCTGACAAGCAGTGCCAGAAACTGATGTGCTACCATTACACCACAAGACAATTTTGCGAATGTTGGGGTGTTCCCCTCAATTGCGATGCAAAGGTAACTCTTTATTTTTAATGTGCAAAGGAAAACAAGGAAATTTTGTTGGTTTGATGTGAATTTCGTAAAAAAGATGAGGGTGTAAATAAAAAAGACGGGGACATGCCCCGTCTCTACATTGTTTGATTGTCCGTAATCCCACAACGATGGGTGATACCGACAATTATGAATTATGCATTCTTCTTCAAATACTCGTCCATTGCGGCAGCGGCTCTTTTACCGTCGCCCATAGCCAAGATAACTGTTGCTCCACCTCTTACGATGTCACCACCGGCGAACAACATTGGTAGGCTGCTCTGCATACCTTCGTTGACCTCGATTGTTCCCTTCTTGCTTACAGAAAGACCAGCTACTGAGTTTGGCACGATTGGGTTTGGAGAAACTCCGATGCTGACGATTACCTCGTCGCAATCAACCTCTACGATTGCTCCTGGAATCTCCACTGGACTTCTACGTCCGCTTGCGTCTGGCTCACCTAGCTCCATCTTCTGAAGTCTAACCTTTACCACACGGCCGTTCTCGTCGCCAATATACTGGATAGGATTATGAAGAGTCATGAACTCAACACCTTCCTCTTTTGCATGGTGTACCTCCTCAAGACGCGCTGGCATCTCATCCTCGCTACGACGGTAAACGATGATAGCTCTCTCTGCACCCATTCTCAAAGCTGTACGAACAGAGTCCATGGCTGTGTTACCACCACCAACAACGACTACGTTCTTTCCCTTCAATACAGGAGTGTCTGTATCTGGATTGCCAGCGTCCATTAGGTTGACACGAGTCAAATACTCGTTACTTGACATGATACCTGTCAAGTTTTCACCCTCGATACCCATGAAACGAGGTAGACCTGCTCCTGATGCAACGAAGATTCCCTTGAATCCGTCGGCTTTCAACTCGTCTACTGAGATTGTCTTACCAACGATACAGTTCTTGATGAAGTTAACGCCAAGAGCACGTAGATTATCGATCTCTGCCTCAACTACTGCGTTAGGAAGACGGAACTCAGGAATACCATACTTCAACACACCACCGATCTCGTGCAATGCCTCGAATACAGTGACGTCGTATCCCTTCTTGATCATGTCGCCAGCGAAAGAAAGTCCAGCAGGACCACTACCTACAACGGCGATCTTGATTCCGTTCTTCTTGATGTTTGAAGCATCCGCTTTCTTTGTTCCATTCTCGCGTGCATAGTCGGCAGCGAATCTCTCAAGATAACCGATAGCCACTGGCTCTTTCTTCATCTTGATATATGTACACTGGCTCTCACACTGCTTTTCCTGTGGACATACACGGCCACAAACTGCAGGTAGTGCACTTGTCTCTTTAAGAACGTCAGCAGCCTGGATGAACATTCCACGCTCGATGTTCTTGATGAATCCTGGGATGTTGATGCTTACTGGGCAGCCAGTCATACAAGTAGGATTAGGGCAATCCATACATCTGCTAGCCTCAGCCATAGCCTGCTCAGCAGTCAAACCTTGGTTTACCTCCTCGCGGCATCTTGCTCTATACTTAGGATCAAGAGAGTTCATCTGCACACGTGGTTGTGCAGTACGCTCTTTTGCTGATTTAGCTTTGCGTAGCTCTTCTCTCCACGCTTCGTTTCTATCTGTTGCCATAATCTTCTTTACTTTGCTAGTTTTGCCTTTGCTTCCTGCTCTTGTTCTCTATAAGCACCAAGACGCATAAGCATCTCATCGAAATCTACCTGGTGAGCATCGAACTCTGGTCCGTCGACGCACACAAACTTAGTCTTGCCACCTACAGTGATACGGCAAGCACCACACATGCCTGTACCGTCGACCATGATTGTATTTAATGATGCTACTGTAGGAATCTCATATTTCTTTGTTAGAAGCGACACGAACTTCATCATGATTGCTGGACCGATAGTCACACACAAATCAATCTTCTCGCGCTTAGCGATCTCTTCGATACCGTCAGTCACACGACCCGCTTTACCGTAAGATCCATCGTCTGTCATGATCACAACCTCGTCAGAGTACTCGCGAACCTGCTCCTCAAGGATGACAAGATCCTTTGTACGCGCAGCCAATACAGAGATGACCTTGTTGCCAGCCTCCTTCATTGCCTTGATAATAGGAAGAAGTGGAGCGACACCAACACCACCACCTGAACATACTACAGTTCCAAACTTCTCAATGTGGGTTGCCTTACCAAGAGGGCCAACTACGTCCAACAACTCGTCGCCAACATTAAGGTTGGTGATTTTCGTAGATGACGCACCAATTTTCTGAATCACAAGTGTGATTGTACCTTTTTCTACGTTCGAATCCGCAATAGTCAACGGAATACGCTCTCCGTTAGCGTCTACACGAACGATAACGAAGTGTCCTGCTTTTCGTGAACGGGCGATCAATGGGGCTTCTACCTCCAATTTCACGACGTTCTCTGAAAAGAACTCCTTACTTACTATTTTACTCATTGGTAAGAAAATGCTTTAATTATGTGAATTTCTACAAAATTACACTTTTTAACACAATTTACCATTAAATGGGTATGAAAATTTAACGTTTACGCTGACGTTAACGTTGACCTTAACCTTAACCTTAAGCTTAACGTTGACGCTGACGTTAACGTTGACTCATGCGTCCTGAATTTTTGTGATCAACTCATCTGCAGACAATTCTGTGATTAGGTTGACTCCAAACCATCGTTTGCCGAGATCTTTGAGAGACGCACCAAAATGATAGACTTCGTCGTCGATAATTAGGAATCTGTCATGTGATTTTTCGAATGAGTGCAGTCGGCAATGTTCTTCTGGATATTGCTTGTTATAGTTGCTAAAAGCCAACTGCATATCATGAGTTTGGCTGCGAGTACGGACATAACAGTCGATGGAGACAGACAATGGAGATCGGACACGCATACGTTGAAGAATGTCGGCATTTATATAATCATCGATAAGGACAATGCGATGAGAGGCTCTTTTAAAGAGTGTTTCTACCAAAACGTAAGCATCAAACATCTGACCATCGAAGAAAATACCAAGTTTTTGCTTGAGAGATCCGTCGTCGAGACGGTCAAGAATCTGATCGATTCTATTATTAGTCTCTTCTATTCGTTGCTCTGAAAGAATTTGATTCCGTTCCATATGATCTAGTCGTTGGAATACTCCAGCATTGGCGGAGATGAACTTTCTTGTCTCTACAAAAGTTCTGATAATACGCAATGATATCTGAAGAGCCATTGGGGAGCGAAGCACGCTTGCCAACATTGCAACTCCTTGCTCCGTGAAGGCAAACATTTCGCTTGATCCTAGATTATATCCTGGGGGTATCACAAATTGTGATACCCCTATGGAAATCAATTTGTTAGCTTCTTCTTTGGTGAGATGAAACATAAAATCCTCAGGAAATCTATCTATATTTCTGCGAACACTTTGCTTTAATTGACGGTTTTCTACTTGATAAAGTTGTGCAAGGTGTAGATCCAGCATGACTTGAACTCCACGTATTGTGAATATTAGATTTTCTATTTGCTGCTGAGGAACTACCGCAGCTGATGTCTTGTTTTCTTTTTTTTCGTTTTCCATTTTGCACTGAACTAATTTTAACTAAACTCAGATTCGAATGCAAAGATAGAAAAAATTGGTCTATAGAGACATCCCTATATTAAAAAATCTAGCTTATTGGAGAGTCCATCAAAAGAATACGTCACCAAATTTCTTCTGCTATTTCTCGTACGAGACGTAGTTTGGCCCACTGCTCCTCGGGAGTCAGTTTGTTGCCAATGGCACAAGAGGCAAAACCACACTGAGGTGAGAGCGACAGACGTTCAAGAGGAATGTACTTGGCTGCCTCGCGAATACGGGCTATGATCTGTTGCTTGTCCTCTAATTCTGGACGTTTTGTGGTGATGAGCCCTAAGACGACGTGCTTGTCAGGACTGACTTTGGCTAATGGCTCGAATCCTCCAGATCGTTCGTCGTCATACTCCAGATAGAGCACATCTACATTCTCGCGTGTAAATACCCAGTCGGCTACTGAATCGTATGCACCACTGCTGAACCATGTGCTGTGATAGTTGCCTCTACAGATGTGAGATGCGACCACGAGATCCTCAGGACGTCCTTCGAGTGCGAGGTTGTTGACTTTGAGTAACTGTTCCTTGACATCATCCAAATTTGGGCTCAATCGTTCGTAACGCTGTGCTGCTGCTTCGCCCACAATGGCTCCCCAAGTACAGTCGTCCAGTTGGAGATATCTACCGCCAGCCGCATAGAACTGTCGAATGAAGTCTTGATAGACTTTGGCAATATCGGCAATAAGGTCATCGAGGCTGGAATAGAGAGCTCTGGTGCTGAGGAAGTTTTGTGGTATCGTGAGTTGCTGGAAGAATTGTGCGGGAGACGGAATGGTCAGTTTGGCAAAGCTGTTTGCATCTTCGTACTGCTTGACTCGACGGTAGGCTTCAATGAAAGGATGTGGTTTCGCAAATAGTTTGCCAGTTAGATAAACCTTGTCGAGACGTGCGGTCTCTCCGTTGAAACTTACATCGCCGCCCTTTTCATGTGCCACACCTCCGAAGCCCCAGAAAAAATCCAGATGCCAGAAAGTACGGTTGAATTCGCCATCTGTAAATATCTTAAAGCCTAGTTCTTTCTGTTGATCTACAACTTGTTTGATATATTGCTCGGCATTACTGTTAGAAAGGTCGGAAGGACGAAGAAAACTGCCTACGAAATCGGCTCGCTGTGGAACCTGGATACCTTTGATTACTTTTGTCATGATGTTTTTTTATTTGTTTTATTAAATTCTGATGCAAAGGTATCTGTTTGGTGTAAAATCGTGAAAGATATTTTGTGTATTCAGTAAAATATGCTATGTTTGTTCCGTAAAACTATAGTGTTACAGTATATTATTCGGTAAGATTATGAAATATGAAGAATTGGACGACACGGATCGACAGATCCTGCGTATCCTACAGAAGGACTCGACTTTGACCGTTAAGGAACTTGCCTCGCGCATTAACCTTTCTGCTTCTCCGACTTTCGATCGCCAGAAACGCCTCGAAAGAGAAGGCTTTATTCAGGGTTATCATGCTATACTGGATGCAAATAAAGTGGGAAATGGCATAACGGTGCTCTGTAATATGCGACTAAAACAGCATTCTCAGGTGCTGATGGATGACTTCATGGAGGCAATACAAGACATAGAGGAGATTACCGAATGTTATAATACAAGTGGTGAGTATGACTTTATTCTCAAGATTCAGACGCATGATATGGAGTCATATCAAGAGTTTATGCGTACTGTATTAGGTAATATAGAGAGTGTGGGTTACTTTCATAGTATCTTTGTGATGAAGGAGGTTAAGAATTCGCATGGAACCCCAGTGAAATGAGAAATTGAATATTAGACATGTTCGAACAATCTATTTAAAACAGAAAAGACGGGGACATGCCCCGTCTCTACAAATTCGAAACCATCACAATGTGTCTGCGTTATGCATTCGGCATTATGAATTATTCTTCTATCTTTCTCTTCTTCAACTGCCAGTAGTAGAACACTAACGATAGAATAGTGTAGACACCAGCCTGGATGATCAATCCCCAATGGTAGAATGCGATGTCGTCGATAGATGCTCCCATTGTGTTGGTGCGTACGTAGGCGTGGATACCAAGTGATGATGGGAATAGATATGAGAAATATCTCCAGTTGTCTGGAATCTCTGAGATTGGCCAACTGATTCCTGAGATGAAAATCAATGGCACACTCAAGAAGACGAACAACATGATACAATCCTCACGTCGGTACACCAATGCCGAGAATAGAATCGAATACGAGATGCAAGCGATCAAGTATGGCACCATCCATGCTAGGTATGTGCCGAAAGCCGACATTTGCGGAAGATCAAAGATCTTGTTGACAACGAGGAAGAAATATATCGCGTCGACAAGATAAATCACGAAATATGCGAGCATCTTTCCTAGATAGATGTAGACGGGATTGTGATATAGGTCGCCCTTAGGAATCGCAAATCCGAAATTAGTCTCACGTGTGCCTCCCATGTGCATTCCAATTCCCAACATTAGCGATTGCTGGATAATCAGCATCAACACGGCTGGAATCAAGAACGATGAGTATCCGCTCTGTGGGTTATACATCGCCACAGTCTCGTAGGTGATAGGTGATGCGGAGATTTCAGACTCTCTGTTTGTGGAGCTTCCCAGTTTGGCCACCTTGATCTCTTTGTTCATATCCTGAGCCACCAACGAGGCGGTAATCATCAAGTTCTTATAGTACATCATGCTTGCCATGTCGCAGTATATACCCACGGCTGTCTGTCGACCTTCGGCAAGATCGTCGGAGAATTCACGTGGAATACGGATGATGCCATACGCATCCATGCTTTCAAGATATGTGCGTGCGTGCTCCATACCGGTAGCATGCGAGATGATTTTGATATCTGGCGACGCGTCACAACGGCGTAAAAATTCGCGGCTGATGTTGGATTGACTATCGTCGACTACCACCACCGGAACCTCTCTCACCACCTCGTTGTCGTAGATGTAGGCGTAGAGCAAAGGGTAGGCAAGGGGCAGGATGATCACGAAAATCACGATGCCAAGATCCGCAAAAATCTCCTTAAACTCATTATAGCATATTTGAAGTATCTTCATCTTTCTCTGTTTTATGCTTTGTAATTCACCTCGTTAAAGGCTTTTTCGTACACTTTGACGAACAAAAGTGGAAGTGCGAGAATTGCCACTAGAATAGCGAATGATTTCCAAACGTTGATTATCGGATAACCGTCGAGCACTTGGTTGACATAGATCAGATAGTAGTGTCGCAATGGCAATAACCATGATATGGCCTCCATTATCTTAGGCATCGCGATGATTGGGAATGTGAATCCGCAAAGTGAGACGGAAAGCACTCCAAGAAGCGACGCTACACTCATTGCCATACGCATCTGTCCGGCTAATATTCCGAAGATGGCTGCTGAGAATGCTTGTGACGCAAGTGTCACCAAAAGCTGTATGCCAAGCAGTCGTAGCATCGAACAAGCTATTGGGAATCCGTTGATCTTATAAAGGTAGACATCCATGAAAAGGAACATCAGCATATATAAGGCTGTCTGTGGCAACAGTTTTCCTGTCAACGCGATGATCACATTTTCGCCTGAATCTTTATACCATTTCTTCTGTGTGCCTCGCTTCCATTCCAATCCGATTGAGTAACATGTGGCAATGAAGACAATAAGAAGCAAGATTGCCGGAATAAATATGTTAGTCAAATAGATGGAGTAGTTGAGTGACGGGTTGTTCAACGGATGTGATTCCACTGTGATCGGTTGGATCAACCCCATTATCCTGTCTTCATCCACACCCTTGGCTGACAGTGTTGATTTGGTGATCGCAAGTCCCGACAACTCACCAAGCACCTTCATGTTCTTGAATAGGAATGCTCCAGCCAAGAAGTAGGCATCGTTGGTATAGAAATATATAGTCGGTGTGCGTTGGGTCAAAGCTTTTTCAGAAAGACCTTTTGGCACATGTACTATTGCAAATACCTCTCCTCTGCGTAGGGCATCCTTCGCATCAGAAAAATCCTTGTATTTCACTGTCAAATCTGTCTCCTGCATGGCATCGAGAGTGCGTAGAAGTGTGCGCGACACCTGACTGTCATCTTCGTCGACAACAGCAGCTGGGACATCATGTGGAGCTCCTTCTTTCATCACGTCGATAAACATGAAGCTGAAGAAGACGGGGGCGATAAGCATACAGAATAGGTAGAGCGGGCGACGTCGTGAGATCTCGACCTCTCTAAGAGCCAACTTTTTATATCTGCTAAAAATTGACTTTATATCCATACTCTTTTAATTATTTATTACATCAAGACGGGGGCATGCCCCGTCTCTACATTATTGGTGTATTCGTTAACGTTTTCGTCAGCGTTATTTAATAATGGCACTCATGCCAGCTGCCAACTTCAAATCCTGTGACTCTGGACGCATCTTAACCTCGAATGTCTTAAGGTCGTACTGACCTAGAGCCTTAGTTGCTTTCCAAACTGCATAGCTACCTACGTTTTTCATGCCGCTTACAGTAGCGTTGATTGTAGTGTCTTTAGCTGGTATGTATACGTTGACTGTCTTACCAACCTCAAAATCCTTAAGTAAATCCTCACGGATATTGAAAGTCAAGTAAGCTCCGTTTGCTTTAGCTACGTTCATGATTGGTGCACCTGAACCAACTAACTCTCCCTCCTCTGGGAAAATCTCTGTAACAACTCCGTCTGCCAATGCACGGATGATAGTCTCATTAATATATGAGTTGACCTCAGCCACAGCACCTCTTGCTCTTGCCACCTGTGCGGCAGCTGCGTCCTTATCCTCTTTCTGCGCTCCGTTAACTGCCATGTCATACTGTGATTTAGCGGCTTTTTCTGTTGCTTTTGCAGCTTCAAGCTGAGCGAATGCCTCATCCTTCTTCTGGGCTGCGATCACACCCTCGTTGAATAGTTTTTCAACTCTCTGGTAAGTCTTCTCGTAAACGTCAAGACCAGCCTTTGCCTTTTGCCACATCTCGTAAGCGGCTTCGATTTGTTCGCTACGTACACCCGCCTGAGCCTTGTTCTGTAGAGCCTGAGCAGCACGTTTTGCAGCCTCAGCCTGAGAAAGTTTAGCTGCAACTTCTGGAGCCTCCATGATAGCTACAGTGTCGCCCTTCTTAACGAAATCACCCTCTTGCACTCTGATCTCCATCACACGTGAAGGTACTTTCGACGATAAACGATAGTCTGAAATCTCAACCTCACCCTGGATGACAGGTTCTGGTGTTGAGGCTGTTAGACCATATAGGATTATTCCAAGAATTACAACGATTACACAGATCGCGATAATTATCACTGCGTTATTTTTCATCTTATTTAGATTTTATTTTGTTACTTTTTACAATGCTCTATCAATATTCTCTCAGAGAACTCTTGTCCTCTGTGTTTTTTATTTCGCTCGCCCTACGGGCTCGCGTTTGGAGAGGGTAAGGGCGGAACGCCCTTTACAATCTTCTTTTTTTTCCAACTTGGATGTGTCCGAATTTAATGAGCGTTTTGAATCTTTCCTAATGATTTCTTCAAATACAAATCTGCCAATAGAAGGTCGATTTCAGCCTCTATGGCTGTACTCTGAGCCTTCAACAATGCTGTCTCAGCCTGAAGAACGTCAGAGACAGGAATCATGCCCTCTTTCATGCCGACTTCAGCGTAGCGAAGATTTTCCTGTGCCTCTTTCATGCTCTCTTTGGCTGTTTGTAGTCGTTCACTTGCTTCTGCCACTTTCTGTGTGTTCTGGTTGACTTGCAAAGTGATTTTCTCTTTTGCCTCGTCGTACTGGTATTCAGCTATCTTAGCCTCTTCCTTTGCGGCTTTTACTTTGAAGATTCTCTCTCCACAAGTGACAACTGGCACCTTCACTACGACTCCTACGTTCCACATGCCTCCAAACTCATTCTTGATTCCGTCGAATGCAGAAGGATTAGTTGTGGTGTAGCCTCCCATTAAGGCGACGGTAGGGAGGTATTCGCTTCGTGCAATCTTAACCTTCTCTTCACTTATCTCTTTGGCTAGGGTAAGACTCTGCATCTCATGTCTTGACTTGATAGCCTCGTCGATGTTGGCTGCAGCTGTTGTCTCTGGAACGACAAATCCTTCAGCGTCGATATTTGCGTCGGCAAGCTGGATGTCGGAGTTCATGTCAAGTCCACAGATCTGGCAAAGCAACATTTTGGATAGAGTGATGCCGTTCTCCACCTGGATAACAGAAACCTTGGCCTCGTTCAATTTCACTCTGACTTTCAAACCGTCGGCTTTAGTAGCAAATCCAGCTTCGATAAGTTTATCTACATCCTTATTTAATGTGTCGATTGTACGAAGATAGCTTTGTGCCAATCTTTTCTTCGACTCAAGACCAACGATTCTCCAGTAAGCCTCATCTGTCTCCACAATCACATCGTTCTCTTTGCCGACAGCCTGAGCGTTAGTCAACTGCTCCACCTTCTTCATTATATTATGGTAGGCTGCGATTTTACCACCCATATATATAGGTTGTGTCAACATTACAGAGATGACACCGATGTTGGTATTGTCGATATCAAACTCATCAACGATTTCTCCTCCGATGGCATTCAATTTTGGAGCGACTGACTGATTGAAACGGTTTCCGACATTTTCTGTCATTTTATCAGTCATGCCCTGGATCTTTTGAGGCATCTGCATCATTTGCTGCATCATTTCTGGGTTTTGCATCATCATCTTCATCAACTCAGGATTCTGCATCATTTGTTGCATGGCTTCTTGCGTCATCTGCTGAGTCATCTGTTGTGTGGATTGCTGTAAACTCTGACCCATTGCGGCTCCTGCGTTTGTGCCTAGATTGTTCAGCTTGTCCTGTGTCTCATCTGATAGCAACTGGATATCTTTTGATGAAAGAATGTAAGCTCCTGTTGCTGTGATTCGAGGCAAGAATTTTGTGAATGCGGCCTTTCTGTCGTAGTAAGCCTTCTGTTTCTTGGCACTCGACATTTTCAGGTCGTTGTTGTTGCGAATAGCCAATGCACGGCAGCTGTCAAGAGTCAACACCTGCGTCTCCGCATTTGCGATTTGGGCAGCGCATGCCAATGCTGTTAGTACTGAAATTATTAGTTTTCTCATATCGAATTAATATACTCTCTGATTTTTCTGCAAATTTAATTAAACAGAATCGCATTATTTGTATCATACAATTATTTTTAGTTGTCAAAAATGACGGAATGTGTAAATTTTGTTTACTAAAAGTCATTTAAAATTTTTTAACATAAAATTCATATGTAGCTATTGTATGTTTAATTTATTGTAAATTGTAAGTTTTATTCTAAATTTTCTTATAAATTGTTATGATTATTTGTATTTTACTTGCAAATTAAAAATTTTACTCCATTTGTTCCATAAAGCCTAATGAAACCAACTTTTACTAACTCCAATAGACTTAATTTTGCAGTCGTAAAACGAACTGAGCACATAAAACGAACTGAAAGAAAGTTGAACTAAAAAAAGTGTTGAACGATGAAGTTTACTAAAATGCACGGAATCTCCAACGATTACATTTATATCAATGGAGCGACAGAAAAAATAGCTAACCCAAGTGAGGTTGCAATCAAGTTGAGCGATCGTCACACAGGAATCGGATCTGATGGTATCGTTATGATTCTGCCAAGTGAGACGTGTGATTTTAGAATGCGTATGTTCAACTCCGATGGTTCAGAAGCTGAGATGTGTGGAAATGCATCGCGCTGTGTCGGCAAATATGTGTACGACAAAGGCTTGACTACTAAGACTAAGGTGTCGCTTGAGACTCTTGCGGGAGTGAAGATTCTTGATCTTCATGTAGTCGACGGTAAAGTTGAGACAGTGACTGTGGATATGGGAGAACCAATCTTGAACGGTCTGGATGTCCCAACCACATTTGATATGCCAAAGGTGGTGAGCCAACCGATTGAGGTATTGGGAGAAACAAAGTTGACAACATGTGTCAGCATGGGAAATCCTCATTCAGTCATCTATGTGGATAATGTGGATGCTTTGGATTTGGAAAAGATTGGTCCAGCCTACGAGTGTCATTCAGCTTTCCCTCGCAAGACAAACACTGAGTTTGTTGAGGTGCATAGCCGTAGTGAGGTGAAAATGCGAGTTTGGGAACGTGGAGCAGGCGAGACAATGGCATGTGGTACAGGAGCTTGCGGAGTCGCAGTGTCATGTGTGTTGAATGGTTTGACTGATCGTGATGTCTGTGTCAAACTACGTGGAGGTGACCTACATATTAAATGGAATGAGGCAGACAACCACGTTTACATGACAGGTTCGGCAACCACAGTATTTGAAGGCGAGGTCGAAATTTAATTTATAATGATAACGGAATGGCATGAAACCCATCCCTACGTAGGGGCAGGTTTCAAACCTGCCCAAAAAAATAATAGATATATTTAGGATATGGTTACAATTAATGATAATTTCCAGAAACTGCCAGGCAGTTATCTGTTTTCTGAGATAGCAAAGAGAGTGGCTGCTTATAAAGAAGCCAATCCATCGGCAAAGATTATCCGTATGGGTATTGGCGATGTGACATTGCCATTGTGTGACGCTGTTATTAAAGCTATGCACAAGGCTGTGGATGAGATGGCAGATTCATCGACTTTCCGTGGATATGGTCCGGAGCAGGGTTATAAATTCTTGATTGACACTATTATCAAGAACGACTTTGAGCCACGTGGAGTATCTCTTGAAAGTGATGAAGTTTTCATTAGTGACGGAGCAAAGAGCGACACTGGAAACATTGGTGATATACTTGGTTTAGGCAATGTTGTTGCGGTTACAGACCCAGTTTATCCTGTATATATCGACACAAACGTGATGGCAGGTAGAGCAGGGGATTTGCTTGCCGACGGACGCTGGAGCAAGATTGTTTATCTTCCATGCACAGCAGAGAACGGTTTTGTGCCATCATTGCCAAAGGAGAAGGTGGACGTTATTTATCTATGTTTCCCTAACAATCCGACAGGAACAACATTGACAAAGGCTCAGCTTACTGAGTGGGTTAAATATGCACTTGCAAACGACGCTTTGATTTTATTCGATGCCGCTTATGAGGCTTTCATTCGTGAGTCGGACGTGCCTCACTCGATTTATGAGATTGAAGGGGCAAAGCAGTGTGCGATCGAGTTCAGAAGCTTCTCTAAGACTGCAGGATTCACAGGAACAAGATGTGGTTTGACTGTCATTCCAAAGACAGTTATGGCAAGAAATGAGAAGGGTGAGAAGGTGGCGTTGAACGGACTATGGAACCGTCGCCAGTGTACAAAGTTCAACGGTACAGCATACGTTATCCAGCGTGCTGCTGAGGCTGTTTACAGTGAGGAAGGAAAGAAACAGGTGAAAGATACTATCGATTATTATATGACCAATGCCCAGATAATCAGAAATGGACTTGAGGCTGCTGGTTATACAGTGTTTGGAGGCAAAAACAGTCCATACGTATGGGCAAAGACTCCAGCAGGAATGGATTCGTGGGCATTTTTCGATTACTTGTTGAAAGAGAAGAATATTGTAGCCACACCAGGAGTAGGATTCGGTGTGAGTGGAGAAGGATACATCAGATTCTCTGCGTTAGGCGACAGAGACGCTACAATTGAAGCGATGAAAAGACTTGGGTAATTAGTCACATAGTAATTCCTTATATAAACGAATGATTTTCTTAAACTCTTCCTCAGTGATGGGGGAGAGTTTTTTTTGTGTATTTAGTTTTAATTCATTTGAAATGAAAAAGAACTTTTCCCATTTGAGTTTGTTAGTAAGAAATTTCCGTTTGTTATGATATCCATGCCGATTACAACATCATAATCTTTACTTAACGTTAGCATTGCTTCTACATTAATAGCGGTATCTCCTGAGGGAAGACCTACATGAATCAAATACGTTTCTCGTTCATCAATGGTAGAATTGTCCGACACCAAACATTTTCCGTATGGCTTTAATCCTAGATTATTGACGACGTTTTCAGATATAAGAGTTGCTGTTGAGCCAGTGTCCCACAAACAATTCTCTGATTTATAAACTTTAGGGACCTTCATGCCTTTTTTTATCTCAACGGCTTCGCATACTGCAATAGGAGTTTCTATTGCGTCGACTATACAATCCCATTCTTTTTTATAAGCTGTCATCTTTCTTATTTTAATAGATTTAGAATGTCTGCATTATATAATTGAGGTTTTTCGTGTTTTTTCTTGTCCATATACTTTACAATACGAACATATCCTGAATGGTGCTTATTTGCAATCCCTTTTGAGGAAACCTCAAACGTATTATTTAAATTGATTGTCGGTTCATTCATCGGTGAATTGATGTTGTCTGTTTTTAACCCCATAAAATAACTGTTTTTTGAATTTGTCGCAAAAATAATTGAATTTGTATAGAATTGCAAATTTTATCGTCAATTATATACAAGATGTTTCAATCCTCATTTGCCCTAATAAAAAAGGGCAACCCGTTGGATTGCCCTTACATAGTTATTTTTTGTTGCTGTCGTCGGTAGAATCATCTATCGGTAATTCCTCTTTTTCTGGGTTCAGGTTGATTTCTGCTCCGTCTTTGTCGATAAACTTATATTGAAGCATACCGAAGTCTTCGTTTTTGAGCAGGTTAAATTTACAATATTTGCGACGCCATTTCCATTTCAAACTGTTGAAGAAGAATCCGTCGTTCAAATATGAGTAGATGTATGGATGCACGTAGATTGTGAAGTTTTCAATCTGTTTCTCTTCCTTCACATAACGTATCTTCTCCTCAATCTCGTTCTCAAACAGGATTGTTGGCTGGCATTTGCCTGTGCCGTGGCAAGTAGGGCAGACCTCCTCTGTCTTGATGTTAGTGACTGGGCGCACACGGTGGCGAGTGATCTGCATCAGGCAGAATTTACTCAATGGCAGGATATTGTGGCGGGCTTTGTCGCGAGCCATGTTCTGACGCATTCTGTCGTATAGAGCGACACGATTCTCTCCCTTTGCCATATCAATGAAGTCAATCACTACGATTCCTCCGATATCACGTAAGCGCAACTGTCGCGCAATCTCGTCGGCGGCCGCAAGGTTGACCTCAAGGGCATTTGTCTCCTGATCGTTGCTGCTCTTTGAACGATTTCCACTGTTGACGTCGATCACCATCAATGCTTCTGTCTGCTCGATCACCAAGTAAGCGCTATTCTTGAACACCACAGTTCTGCCGAATGAACTCTTGATTTGTTTGGTTACCTTGTAGAAATCAAACAATGGAATCTCGTCGTTGTAATACTGGACAATCTCCTTCTTCTCTGGAGCGATATGCTCAACGTAGCTCAAGACTTCCTTATAGACATCCTTGTCGTTGACCACGATGCTATCGTAGTCAGGAGAAAGGGTGTCGCGAAGCAGACCAGTCACGGAGTCCATTTCCTTTAGCACTAGTTTGGGCAGCTCCTCTTTGTTGAGTTTGGCTACCATATCTTCCCACTTCTCGATCAAGTCTTTGATCTCATCCATAAAGTCGGCTTCCTCTTTGCCTTCCGACATAGTGCGGGCGATGCAACCGAAATTCTTAGGAAGACACTTGGAAAGGATCTCCTTGATACGTTTTCTTTCCGCATTAGATTTGATCTTCTGCGACACGAAAACTTTGTCAGAAAGAGGTACAAGCACAAGGAATCTGCCGGCGATGGTGATTTCTGCAGTCAGGCGAGGACCCTTTGTAGATATAGGTTCCTTCTCAATCTGTACCAAGATCTCCTGACCTGGAGCAAGCACATCCTTGATGTCTCCTTCCTTCTCCAGAATCGGATCAAGCTCCACCTCCTGCACTTTAGGAGCACGAGAACCCTCCATCAGAACATTGCGAAGGAAACGCTGTGTGGAGCGATAGCCTCGTCCTAAATCCTGATAGTGAAGGAATGCACCCTTATCGTAGCCAACGTCGATGAAAGCCGCGTTTAGTCCAGGCATAAGCTTCTTCACCTTAGCCAGATAGATATTGGCTACAGCGTACTTGTTCTCTGCCTCTCTGTTTTCAGAGTGGTAGGACGCAAGTTTCTTGTCCTCGAGGAGGGCAATCTTGACTTCGCTTTCCTGAACGTCGATAATAAGTTCGTTATTCACTTTAAAATGTTTTTGTTGAGGACGGGTGTTGTGGACGAAAACGAAACGCTTCGCTACGAAAACACCGTCTTCATGGTCTTAGATAAAAAGAAAGAACAAACACTGAGCTTTTTACGGCAATCAACGTTTGTTCTTAGCTTTCTTTTTGCAAAATACCGCGAAGGATTATTTCTTCTTATGACGATCCTTCTTTAGTCTCTTTTTGCGCTTGTGAGTAGACATTTTATGTCTTTTTCTCTTCTTACCGCTTGGCATAATCTAATGTATTAATAATTTTTACTAAAGTTCACTTCCGGCTTATTTCTTGCCTTCTACGCTCATATAGTCTCCATTCTCATAGATGAAGTCTTTTGTAGCCTTGAATGCAGCAATCTTGTGCTCAGGGATGATGATTGTGCTCTTCTGAGTGATGTTTCTACCAGTCTTCTCTTTTCTTGTCTTAACTAGGAAAGTGCCGAATCCACGTAGGTAAATGTTGTCACCCTTACGCATTGCTCTCTTCACCTCAGACATAAATCCCTCAACTACAATAAGAGTATCTTCACGGCTAATGCCTGTGCGTACAGATATCTCATTAACTAATTCTGCCTTTGTCATCTTTGTTGTTAATTTTCAAAATTTGACGCAAAAATAGAGAAAGATTGTCTTATTTGCAAAAACTATTTGAAAAAAAACACATTAGAAGTGCCAACGGCACTCTATCTTTCAGCGTAGGGTGTAAACCCTACGGAAAATTCATGAAATTGACAAGTAATCAGTGCCATCGGCACGACATCTCTCAGCGTAGGGTGTGAATCAGGGAAAATGGGTGTAACCCTATGGAAAATGAATGTGTTTAATCCCACAAATAACGTTCATCATAATCGATGTCGTATATTTTTAAGAATTCAATCAGTTCTTCCTGATAATTACGTATTCTATGGTGTTCTTCTTGATTTTCTATGTAACGAATGGCGGTGTTTAATGCTGATTTTCCGATTGAAAATGATCCATAACCGTCTTGCCATGAGAATTGTTTGTAATCGTCTCCTAATGTTTTTATGAAATGAGAAGAGTTCGATTTTACGACTCTTACCACTTCAGATATCGTTTTTGTTCTGCTAAGACGGAAGAGTAGATGAATGTGGTCGTGTGTTCCTCCGACACGTATGACTTGGCAATCTATGTTGTTCAGTATGCCCCCAAGATAGCTGTGGATTGTGTTGAAATCTTTTTTCTGGATTGATGGTACTCTGTTTTTTGTGCTGAATACTAGGTGAATGTAAATTCGAGATAATGATTGTGGCATGTTTTTTTTGTTTTTTGTACTTGGTACTATGTTTACGGTTGCAAAAATATGTTTTTTATTTCAATGTACAATATTTTTTGTTGCGTTTGTTACGTAGGGTTTGCACCCTACGTTGGAGGATGTCACGCCGTTGGCGTTGTGGGGAGGAGTCTATGTTGCGTTAGTTATGTAGGGTTTGCACCCTACGCTGGAGGATGTCACGCCGTAGGCGTTGTGGGGATGGGTCTATGTTGCGTTTGTTACGTAGGGTTTGCTCCTACGCTGGAGAATGTCACGCCGTAGGCGTTGTGGGGATGGGTCTATGTTGCGTTTGTTACGTAGGGTTTGCACCCTACTCTGGAGAATGTTACGCCGTTGGCGTTGTGGGGACGATGTATGTCAACGTTTTCGTTTTCGTTTTCGTCATTTTTCCCAAATTTTATTTATTTTTGTTGCATACATTATATAAGGATGAATAAGGACTCGATACTATATAATTTATGTTTCAAGATTGCGTCGTTGTCGGTCGCAATGCTTTTTTGCGTCGACTTGAATGCTTATACAGGGAGTCTAAAGGAAGAGAACGTCGATTCTTTGTATGTTGAACCTGAATATGAAATGGATGAGTTCGTGGTGGTGGGCTATGGTGTGGCCCGCAAAAAGGATTTGACAGGTGCAAATGCGACACTTTCTCCTTCTCTGTCAATTCAAGGTGAAAATGGTAATGTTGAGAGTTCTATCCAGGGTAAGATGGCTGGTGTCAATGTGTCTATGAGTGAAGGTGGCGGAATGGGAGAGGCTGAAATCACTGTGCGTAGCGGTACATCTATCACTGGAAATAACGCACCTCTATATATTGTTGACGGTTTTCCTGTCGACAATATTTCAAATATCTCACCTTCCGATATCGAAAGAATAGATGTCTTGAAAGATGCAGCATCTGCCGCTGTGTATGGTGCCCGTGCAGCTTCGGGAGTTGTGCTTGTTACTACAAAAAAAGCCACTAAGGATGGTCTGAAAACATCGTACAGATCGCAGTATGGATTCCGAACATTTAAGAATAAACTGAAGGTATTGTCGCCTTACGATTACGCTAAATTCTGTTATGAGACGGCGGCTATGAAAAGCGAGGAGGCTTTGGAATCATTCTCTTCTGTTTATGGAAATTGGGATGAACTTGCCAAATATCAGTCCGTTACAGCAAATGATTGGGTAGGGCAGTTGTTTGGAGAGAATGGACTATTTATCAACCAATCAATTATCACTACCTACAAGAAGGATAAGACAGCGTTAAAATTAGCTTATGATTTCAACGACAATAATGGAATTGTGATAGGGCAGGACTCGCGTCGTCATAATTTAGGAATCAATATTAATCATGAGGTGTCGAAGTATCTTTCGTTTGATTTGAAGACTTCATATTTTAATAAGGAGCGAAATGGAGCCGGGTTGTCGACAGAAGGCAGCAATACTGATGCTCGTTTGAGAAATGCGTTGCTCTATTCTCCGTTGGATATTGAGGATGTGGATGATTTTGAGTCTGTGTCGAGCACTTATAATCCGCTTCAAGTGAATAGTGCAGATTATCGTAGACAAAGTCAGAATGGAGTGAAAGGTGATTTTGGAATTAGAATTTCTCCTGTCTATTTCCTTGACCTTAATTCACAGATTGGAGTGAATGGGGTGTTTGATGAGACGGATCGTTGTTATGGCATCGGTACGTCACAGGCGTTGAAGAATGGAAATGCTCCAATGGCCTCTATTCTTAATCTGCGACAGTCGACCATAAGAAATTCTAATACAGCCACATTCAAACTTTTACAGAAAAGAAAAAAACACTCGTTGTCTTTGCTTGTGGGTGAAGAATATTTGAAAAAGAAGGAACGTTATATCCAGAGTGAAAGCAGATATTTCCCTGAATATCTTAATGCAGAACAGTGCATAGCCAATATGAGTCTTGGCACACCTCAACCTTCTAACTCTGCTATTTTGCCAAACGATGTCCTTTTGTCGTACTTTGGCCGTATAAACTATTCATATAGAGATAAATATCTATTTTCAGCCACGTGTAGAGCTGATAGGTCAAGCAAATTTGCATCTGATCATCAGTGGGGACAGTTCCCGTCGGCTTCAATAGGATGGAGAATCAATGAAGAGAAATTTTTGCAAAATGCTGATTTCTTAAGTAATGCAAAACTAAGATATAGCATAGGAGCGACAGGAAACAATCGTATTAGCAGCAATCTTTATCAGCAGATTTATGCAGCTCCTTCTGATGGAGATGGTGTACTTGAGATCGATGGCGAATATCTTTCGTACTTAAAAACAGGAGAATACAAGCCTAATCCTGATTTGACATGGGAGACTACAATCTCACGTAATATCGGACTTGATTTGGCTTTCCTACAGAATCGTTTCCAGTTGACTGCAGACGTTTATAAAAATACAACAGAAGATTTGCTTTTGCAGACTAAGCTTCCTTATGCGTCTGGATATAAATATATGATGCAGAATGTCGGCTCTACAGAGAATAGAGGCGTCGAATTGACTTTGAATATCGGAGTGGTCAATAAGAAAAATTTCAAATTTGATGTTGATTTCAATATAGCTTTCACCGACTCGAAAATCAAAAGTTTAGGAGGTGTCGACAAGATGGAGATGTCGTCTGGTTGGGCAGGATCCGAAATCACTGGCGATTATATTCTTGAGGTAGGAGAGAGCATAGGCAGAATGTATGGCTATGAGACAGATGGCTGGTATACGGTTGAAGATTTTGATTACGACACAGAGAAAGGAACATACATTTTGAAAGAAGGAATTGTTTCTGATGCCACACTTTTGGCTGGAACCATTCGTCCTGGATCACTACGTTTGAAGGATCAGAACGGAGATGGCACAATTGATGAGGCAGATAAAGTGGTGATTGGAAATGCGTTGCCTAAACATACTGGTGGATTCGGATTGAATTTCAAGATTTGGAATTTTGATTTGTCGGCTGATTTTTATTGGAAATATGGTGGAGACGTGTATAATGCCAACAAGATAGAGAATACGACAACAAATAAATACTCATATAGAAATATGTCAGCCGACATAGACGGCCATTGGACATATTTAAACGGGGCTGGAGAGTTAGCGTCGCCAGAAGAGATGGCACAAATAAATGAGAATGCAACAATGTGGTCGCCGATAATGACGAGATATGTGTTCCATTCTTGGGCAGTGGAAGATGGATCTTTCCTTCGTCTACAGCAAGTGACTTTAGGATATTCGTTGCCAAACAAGGCAGTTGAGAAGCTACATATGTCTAAAGTCAGAGTATATGCGTCAGCCAACAACTTGTTCTGCTGGACAAAGTACAGTGGTTTTGATCCAGAAGTTAGTGTGAGACGATCGACAACGGCTACACCATCGGTTGATTATTCAGCTTATCCGAGAAGTGCTGCTTTTTCGTTTGGACTAGACATAGATTTTTAATAATAATTCTTGTTTTTGTACATTATTATGCATTTTGACCTGTTTTTCCTCTTTTTTTTGCTTTTTTTAACATTTTTTTATTAGTATTGCAAAGTATTCTAGTGGGTTAGGATGCGGGATTTTTTTTAATAGGGTATTTTTTTAGTCCTTTCGGACCCAAAGTAAACACTATGGTTCAAACCAGATATATTTATTCGGCAAAGCTAACGTTGGCGAAAATTTTAAGTGTAGCTAGCTTGCTAATATTTTTAATGATTCCTTTTAGAGTTTCTGCGAGAGATGTAGGAGCTCCAAACATTGATTTTTCCAAAGGAAATTTTGACGGATGGGTTATGGAGACGGGACGTTATTATCGTCCACAGCAAGGTGTCGGGGCTACATTTGAGTGGAATGAAGCGGTGAGAGATACAGGGCCTCGTTTTAAGATTATCAATGATGTGGTATCCTCATATGATCCTATCATTTATTGTGATGAATTTTTGCAGAATCCGTTTAAAGGTGGAGCTAAACCGATGCGTTTAGGAAGGTATGGATATGGCAGAGATTATGGAGGAGAGAATGATACAAAAAAGGAATTGGGAGCTGCGGCTGAGAGAGCAGTGTATAAATTCAAGGTTGAGAAAGATTCAACAGTGTTGATTTTGAATTTTGCATGTATTCTTCATGACCCAGAAAATGCACAGACTCCACATGTTGGAGATCAAATGCCTCAATTTGGATTGGATGTCTCATTTAAGAATCCCAATGGGGCTGGAACACAAATACAATCATGTGCGTCATTTGAGACAGGTGCGGATAAAAATGCTTCATATTTGAGACGACCAACACTTCCATGTTCTAAATCACATGCGGAGCAAGCAAATCTTAACAGCAACCAAAAACGATTGAAAGATTATTCGTTTTTGCCATGGACATCCACTGTTTATGATTTGACTGGAATGGTAGGTTATGATGTTACAATCATGTTTTATAATCATGACTGTTTACGAGGCTCCGGGAACAATGAAGGTCCTGGAGGTCATGAATCGTATGGCTATTTCTATGTAGAGTCGATTGATAAAAAGTTGGAGATACATAATTGTAGCGGAAGTAGTGAAAATCCGACAATTAGGGCTCCAAAGGGTTTTGCTCATTATAAATGGATGGTAAAAGTTGGTGATGATATGGAAGCTGTGGAGAGTCCGATATACATTTTCCCGGATTCTGAAGATAGCAGCTATGTTGAAGTCGACCGCAGTTTGATGAGATCAAACACTACATATATAGTCGAGATGCGAGGAGGAGCGGAAACCTGTTCACCGGTAGTGCTAGAGACTAAATTGCTTCCAGTAAAGGTGACACCTAATTTTGAAGCAAAGATTTTGTGTTCTGGTAATGTAGAATTTACGAATAAATCAACAATTAATGTTGATAAAGAAGATGATGAGTTGTTCAGCTATAGCTGGGACTTTGGAGATGGCTTTTATGGTGTTGAAGAGAATATTACACATAAATTTGATGTTGGTGCACCATATAATGTAAAACTGACAGCCGTAACTAAGAATGAATGTAGTAATGATACGATCATTCCTGTAGAAGTGCCGGTATATCCGAATTTCATCATTAATCCGATAGGAATTTTATGTCAGAATGAGCCTGCTTTATTGAAGGCGATGAATCTAACATCCCGGACAGAACTGTCTTGGTTGGATTCGACGAAGACCGTAATCAGTACAGAGAGAGAAAAAACAGTGTATGATGATAAAGGTTGTTATTATTATGCACATGCAAAAGATGAGTATGGATGTGAATATAATGATTCCATATTCATTCGCCGTTATGATAAACCAGGTATAGCATTGACTGTATCTAGAGACACCGTATGTGCCAAGGATTCTGTTATCATAAGGGTTTCTAGTAACGTGACAGACTGCTCGTATAAATGGTATAATGGAGTTGATGTAGATTCTATTGTTGTCAGACCGACAGTCAGTGCGTTGTATAGATGTGAAGTGACAAAAGGTACATGTTCTGCTGAGGACTCAATTTGGATATATGTAAATCCTAATCCAACGGTGAGCATTTTAGGTCCAGATTCATTATGCTCGGGAGAATCGGTTACAATTTATGGAACAGGTGCTACAAGTTATGATTGGGAAGAAGGCGTTAATCCTATTACAGGAACTCCTATTTTTTCTAACGGAGCTTCGATGGTTGTGACTCCGGATAGAGACACTATCTTCAAAGTATTGGGTATTGATAAATATGGTTGTATGGGAAATGCAACCAAACAGATGAAAATCAAACAAAATCCAATCGTGGAGATCGCAGATAAAACGGATAAAGTATGTCCCGGTGATATGGCAAGTGTTTATATGAACCATTATCCTGCACATACTTTTGAATGGCAAGATGGATCCAAAAAGTCTAGCTTGTTGAAGACGATATCAATGGATGAGACATGGAAGGTTAAGGTGACATTGAATGGATGTGTCGACTCTATGTCGATCCCTGTATATGTTCATCAAATGCCGGCGGCATCCATTTTGAGTAAAGACGAAATTTGTGCAAATGACACGTTGAAACTTTCTATTGTCACTTTGTGTGAAAATGTAGAATGGATTTATCCTAATTCTGGAAAGGTAAGGGAGACGATTGATGTGCCAGAAGGAAGAGAAGGAGAGATAGAGTACGTAGCTACTGTTACCAGTCAGGACAACTGTGTTGGTAATGTGACAAGGAAAGTCAAAATAAACAACCCTATTCAGGTTGAAATTGATGCTCCTGATAGCGTATGTGGAGGAGACAAAGCTCATTTGATTGCTCAGGGGAATGTCGTAAGCTATAAATGGTATTTTGACAATAAATATTTCGACACGAAAAGCGAAACGGATTATATAGTCAGAGAACCGGTATGGGCTAAGGTTATAAGCAAAGACGTCAACAATTGTTCGTCGGTAGATTCTGTATATATTGATACTATATCTCATCCTATTGTGAATATAGAGGGTGTGTTGGAGGCATGTGTCGGAGAGGCTGCCAAGGTTGACGCTACAGGAGCTACATATTATGAGTGGCATGATGGAAAAAAATTGTCACATCGTGAATTCATAATGACGGATGAAAGTCAGATAGTTACTGTTATTGGTACTCGTATGGGTTGTGAGACAAAGAAAAGTGTTGAACTTCGTGCACTTCAGAGTCCAGATTTGTCGATTTCCGGAGATAGTCTTATTTGTCCTGGTACTGAGACTCTGTTGACTGCTTATGGTGCTGAATCCTATTCCTGGGGATTGGGATTGGAAGGTGATCAATTGAAGGTCACTCCTACGCGTCCAATTGAAAGATTCAACTTGCGAGGGGTCGGCAGAAACGGATGTGTTAAAGATTCCGTTGTAACAGTGAGATTGCGTGAATTGCCAAATCTAGAGATTGATGGTAACGTGAATGTATGTAAGGATAGTATGGCGACAATTGTCGCAACTGGTGCTAAGAATTATTCATGGACATGCGGTAAACAAGGCGACACTTTGACGGCTAAGATAACAAAAGACACTACATTTGTGGTTGTCGGTGAGGATGAGTATGGATGTCAGAACACTAAAAGTTTTGAGATTCTCCCAGTTAGTCCTCCTGTTCTTAGTTACTTAGGAGAAACAAGTGAATGTGAGGGTGAGATGGTGCATCTTAGAGCCATTGGTGCTACTACATTTGAGTGGCATTATGGAAATGATGTCGTATATACTCCAAATCTTGATTTTATTCCGGACAGTGCGATGTTTGTCAAACTTATCGGTACAAGATTGAATTGTTCTTCTGATCAGCACATATTTATCCAGCCTTTGAATAAGCCAAACATTCTTGTCACAGGTTCTGATACTGTATGCCCTGGATCTCAAGCTACGATTAAAGCTGCTGGTGGAGTTTCTTACACGTGGTCGACGAGTGAAAAGGGTGCTGAAATCACCTATCATCCGATGGAGAAAACAATATTATATGTGACCGGTAAAGATGAATTTGGTTGTGAAAATCGTGTCCCATATGAGTTGAATGTCTACAAAACTCCAAAGGTAGAAATCAAGTTGTCGGCTGCGGAAGGTTGTCCTGGAGAAGGTGATAGAATTAAACTTACGGCAATTGGTGCGGAATTCTACGAATGGAGTGCTGAACCAGAACCAGAAGGATTGTCTGAAAACTATAATTCGTCTTCAATGGAGATAACTATCAATGAAGATACAAAATTTACTTTGTTGGGTAGAGATGAGCATGAATGTGAGACTACAACATTTAAGAGTATTGCGTTCTCTCATCGTCGTGCATTCGACTTTCTTGTGACTCCAGGTTGGATTGATGAGAACAACCCGACAGTACAGTTTGCTGGTATCTCACCTGTTGAGGCTACATGGACATGGCGTCCATACTCTACAGCCTTGGAGCTTGAAGGACGTACTATGAACTATCGCTACAACACTAATATGGTCGGTGATTCTGTTAGTGTTATTGCTAGAGCTGTCGACGCGAACGGTTGTGTATATGAGGGTGCCACATCATTGTATGTATGGAAAGATATCTGGGCACCAGAGGCATTCACTCCTAATGGAGATGAGAAAAACGATGGCTTCCGTTTCTATGGAGGTCGCTATATAGATGAGTTCACATATATTATCTACAACCGTCTTGGAGAAATCATGTACGAAGGCCGAGGTCTTGATGACGCTTGGGATGGTAAGTGGAACGGCAAAGAGTGTCCATGGGGCGTCTATGGATGGGTATACAAATACAAATGTAAGTTTGGAACTCTTGAAAGAGATGGCGAAAATCGTGGATTTGTGACTCTTGTAAGATAAAGAGAATGATGAAAAGACTAATACTAATAATATCGGCAATTTGGATGGTGAGTGTGTCTGCCCTTGCTCAGGACTACACGTTCTCCAACCATAATATTGTGCCATTTAGTCTGAATCCAGCAATGGCCGGCAACGCAAACGCTATTCGTTTGGGCTTAAACTATCGTCAGCAGTGGCCAACGTTGGGTAACAAATATAATACTGTCAGAGCATCATACGACCAGAATTTCTACAAACGAATGTGTTCGGCTGGTTTGGCTTATGCTATGGATAGTTATGCCGGTGGCATCTATCGAACAAATGAGATAGGATTGGTTTATGCCCATACATTTCAGTTGAAGGCAGGAAAGTCAAATAAATTCTCTACTATGGCCAACGACGGAGTGTTCTTACGTCTTGGTTTGCAGGGAACTTACTTCATCAATAAGTTTGATGTGTCAAAAGTCACATTTGCCGACCAGTATGATCTTGGTACTGGTAATTTGTATGGAGCTACTACTGAAGAATTTGAGAATGAGACATTCCGTTTTGCAGATTTCAATATCGGTGCGGCTGTAAGTATTCAGGGATTTTTAACAATCGGTGCTGCCATGTATCACTTGTCTGAGCCAGAAAACGGATTCCAAAGAACTCAGAATAATGTGTTGCACCGTCGTTTTGCAACACACGTAAACTATATCAAGGACCTTGAAATCTCCAATGGATTGTTTGGACGAAACAAATTGTCGGATACTTACCTTTTTGCCAATGCGTCATACCAGACACAGGATGTTTGGCATCAGCTTGATTTCGGTGTTGGTGGATTCTTCGCCCCTTTCATGGCTGGAATATCTTTGAAATCAGATCTTTCTGAAGTATCATATGTCTCATTTATGGTGGGAACATCGATAAAGAATTTGCAGGCTTACTACGTTTATGATTTGTTTACGTCGCAAAAAAAGAATGGATCATGGTCGCATGAGATCGCTTTGATCTATATCATCCGTACAGTGGAGAAATATCCGTGTCCGGTGGTGTATTGGTAATCGTTGACTTTTAATGTCGACGATAAAGCCGATATTGGAAACATACGTGTTTTCTAACATCTTTTGTTAGAAAAAAATTGTCCTTTTTGTAGAAAGATGACATTTCATTTTGTCAGTATATAAAAAAGACTACATTTGCTTGAAACTTTTTACAACTCTAATAGGGATTATATTGTCGTCCGAAGATGGACTACAAGTGGAAACTTAAAATTCGTGGATATGAAACACATGAACTCTTTCAACACAATTGGTTTTATCAAGACTCTGGCCATTTCTGCTGGAAGCCTTTACGCACTCAATTCGTCTGCGGCTCTCAAAATTACTGAGATTATGCCGAGTAATATCTCTACCATTGTCAGTGACAAGTATGACTACAATGGATATGTGGAGATTTATAATGACGGAGACCAGATCGACCTTAATGGTTGGACTGTTAAGAATGAGAAGGAGGGCAAGACACAATGGTCTATTCGACTTTCTCAATCACATGTAATCAAGAAGGGTTACAACTTGCTTTTCTTTGCTAAAGATGATGTCGCAGAGACAAGCAGTAACACTGCGGCAAACATGAATCCTTTGTTTGCAGGAACAGTTTCTCAAAAGCTAACATCGGATGCTGGAAAATTGATTCTTACTAATGGATCTCAGACTATTTCGATAGAGTATCCAAAGCAATATCCACATGTCTCTTATGGAAATGGCGGTTATATGATTCCGACTCCAGGTGCGGAGAATAGTTCCGCTTCTGACATATCGGCTAGGGTAGCGTCGCCTACATTCTCTGGCACAAATCCAGGTGTGGTATATGCAGGTGGAAATGCGACAGTTCAACTTCAATGTTCTACTGCTGGAGCTAAGATTTATTATACGTTGGATGGAAGTATTCCAACAGAGGAGAACGGAATGGCTTATGAGTCTCCAATTCAGATAGCTAAGACGACAATCGTTCGTGCAAGGGCATATAAGGATGGCGCTATTTATAGCGACGTCGTGACTGGATCATATCTTTTCACAGATGATATTTATTCATCATGTGGAACATCAAGATTGCCGATTGTGTCTATCTGTTCCGACGACGACCATTTTTATAGTGACAGAATGGGTATCTGTGTGAAGGGCACAAATGGAGCTCCGTCTAAATGTTCTACTGATATGAACTCAGCCAACTATTATAATGATTGGTTGCGTCCTGCTAATTTTGAGTATATTGTCGACGGAAAGGTCGAGGATAGCCAGGAGGTTGAGGTTGGAGTGTTCGGAGTTTGTTCTCGTCAGCATGGAGTGAAGAGCTTCAAGATCAAGGCTAACAAACGTACAGGAAACAATAAGTTCAAATACACAAAGTTCTTCAAAGACAGAAGTTACACAAAGTATAAGGCTCTTGCTCTTCGTAATGGAGGAAACGGGTATTATCTATATCCTCGATGGAGAGAAGGATATATGCAGTCTCTTGCAAAGGGTATGAATCTTGATTATCAGGCATATCAGCCAGTGGCTTACTTCTTGAATGGAGAGTACAAAGGATTGATGGGTCTTCGTGAGCGTACTGATGAGGATTACATCTATTCTAACTACGGCTACGATGAGGATGAAATCGAATGCCTTCGTGTGATGAAGGATGTCGGTAAGTATGTGGCAGAAATCGGTACGGATGAGGCATACTATAAGATGGAGCAGTATGCTGCCAATAATAATGGCGACGCTGATTTTTACGATAAATTGTCGCAGATGATGGATATCGACGAGTATATCGACTATCAGATTATCCAGCAGTTTGTGGCAAATACGGATTGGGTTAACAACAATACTAAAGTTTGGAGAAAGAAAGACGGAGGAAAATTCCGTTGGATTCTATTTGATACAGATTTTGGTTTGTCGACATCATCATCTTCATCCGCTAATATGTTGAATTTCTGCATGAATGGTAATTCTGCAGACAACACTAATACAAATACAGGAGGTAATACCACACCAGCAGGCCCTGGTGCTGCTGGTCCAGGTGCAGCCGGACCGGGAGCAGGAGGCTTTGGTGGCGGATTCGGTGATTTCGGCGGTGGATTCGGTGATTTCGGCGGAGGTTTCGGTGATTTCGGCGGAGGTTTTGGCGGCTTCGGAGGCTTTGGTTTTGGATCTGTTGTTGATACGAAATATTGTACTCTATTTAAAGGATGTATGCAGAATGAGGATTTCAAGTATCATTTCTTGGATAGATACACTTATATGCTTGAGACAAGATTTACAGAGTCTCGTTTGACTACCGTATGTGATTCATTGGCAGAGCTAGTAAAAGCTGAGGCTTGCGCTATGATTGCGGGTAAGGATCTTGGTGGAGGTACGCAGCAACAGTACGACAGCTCTATCCAGAGTATGCTTAACTTTGCTAAGCAGCGTCCTTCGATTATTGAAAGACAACTTGTTGCTCACTACGGTGTAGAGTCGACAAAGGCTGATGTCTCTGTACGTGTGAATTTCAATGGAAATGTTCCGGAATACAGATTCTTGGTCAACAAGATTGCAAGCACTTCCAATTATAATAGAAAATTATTCGTTGGAGAGAGACTAAAGGTTGAATTGCGTGTGCCTACAGGATATAAGATCCAGTCGTGGAAAATCAACGGAGAGACAAAGAATGGAACATCGACATCATACTTGGATGTTGTAGATGCTTCTGGAATGGATATCGAAATCATGTTGGCTTCCGACAATGAGTTCAGAGCTCCTAAATTGTATATCAACGAGGTTTGCGCATCCAACAATAAGACAGAGGATGAGTATGGCGCTAAACCAGATTGGATTGAGATTTACAATAGTGAGGATCGTGATGTTGATTTGGCAGGTATGGTGATCAGAAATGTGACAGCTAATGCTTCGACTGTATTCCCTTACGATTATTCGTCGACAATTATCCCAGCTAGAGGCAGAGTGATTTTGTGGGCTGATAAGCAGAGTGCAAGTGGACCGTTGCATGTCGACTTTAAGCTTAATGCTGAAATCGCACAGAAATTGCAGTTGATATTGCCATACGCAGGAAAAGAGGAAGTGATTGATGAAATCACTTATCAGACTCATGTTCAGAATGGTTCATACGGAAGAAAGAGCGATGGTTCGTCGGAATTGACCGTTTTTGATTACTGTCTGACTTCAAATATCGGAAAGAAGATAGCGACACCAAGAGCAGAGAATGGTTCACTATCTTGTACTGCTGATTTGGCTGATCTACTAGCAGATATAGACGATATCGTGGCTGATGAGATTATCTATCCAAACCCTACAAGCTCGGAGTGGATAATCAATGTGGATGGAGAGTATGTTGTGACAAACATGCTAGGTCAGGTTGTTGAATCGGGTATGGCATATGAAGGAATGCCATTCGGAGCTGATTATAAAGCAGGTATCTACTTGCTTAAGGTTGGCGATAATTTGATAAAGATAATAAAGAGGTAAACTCATATTTTTCATATCATTTCATTTTTAGGAAAGGCAGAAAGGGTGACTTTTCTGTCTTTTTTTTATCTTTTATGGTAGGGATTTGTAACAATGAGGAATACAAAATTTAGTCTGGTTTGCATTGTTTGTATTTTTCCATATATTTGTGTCGATAGAATTTTAAAGGAATACGCTTATGGGTAAACAACTACACAATCTAATCACATTAGGATTGGGAGCTACTATGCTCTCTACTTCAATTTCAGCGTTTGCTGATGACCAGTTTGACAATCTTAGCCAATACGAAATAGTAGAAGCTATGGGAGCTGGATGGAATTTAGGTAACACGTTGGAAGCTAATTCAAATGGAACACCAAATGAGACATGTTGGGGAAATCCTCAGGCTTCTCCAGCGTTGATGAAGCTTATCAAGAACAGTGGCTTCAACACTATCCGTATACCCGTGTCATATTTGAGTAAACTTGGTTCTGCTCCAGAATACAAGATTGATGCGGCTTGGCTTGCTAGAGTCAAGGAGGTTATTGATATGGCTTTAGCTGAGGATCTTTACGTTATCACAAATATCCACGGCGATGGATACCATGGAGTGACAGGAGGATGGCTTCTTTGTGATGCTCAGAATCAGACAGAGATTAAGGCAAAGTATAAGGCATTCTGGACACAGATAGCTACAGCGTTTAAGGACTATGATGAGCATTTGATTTTCGAGTCTATGAACGAGGTGTTCGATGGCACTTATGAGTGGCAGTCGAACGGAGGTACTTATCCTAATCCATCGTACTACAACAACATCAACGATTATAACCAGATTTTCGTTGAGACAGTTCGTCCTATCAGTCTTAACAATGCCAAGCGTTGGCTGTTGATTCCTGGTTGGAATACTGATATCGACCTTACATCAGAGGCTAGAGGATTCAAGATTCCAGAAGATAAATATTTGGATAGATCTGTTATCGGTAAACGACTAATGATCTCTGTTCACTACTATGCTCCTTGGGATCTTTGTGGCGACGATACTGACGCTGGTGTTACTCGTTGGGGTGATGATGCTTGGAAACAGAACTCAAGCAAGTGTACTACATACGGACAGGGAGCTAACAGTGAAAGCACAATGTCTGGACAGTTTGACAAACTAAAGACATGGTTCACTTCTCAAGGTTATCCTGTAATCGTTGGCGAGTATGGTACTGTCGACAAGACAGCATTTGATGCAGAGAACTCTAAATATACTGAGTATTGGACTAAGACACTTTGTGAGAATGCACGTAGAGTAGGTGCAGTGCCAGTGCTTTGGGATAACGGACATTTGAGTACAGCAAAGGGATTTGCAACAATCAACAGAGCTCAAAATTCAGTTGGACGTGCATATATCGTAAATGGTATCAACGAGGCATTCGATCAGGATATTGAGATCGACACAACAGCTCCAAAGACAAAGCTTGAATTGATTACAAGCTATATTGTCAACTTATCTATAAATGGAGCAAAGGAGAATCCTGTATTCAAATGTCAGTATGCTGGTTGGGATGAGGTATCAAAAGAGGTTTCTGGTACAGCAAAGAATCTAGACTTGGATTTGTCTCCTGCCTCTAAGAAAGAAGGATTCACAAACTTAGGCTACTTGGTATATTCTAAAGATTCATTATATTCATTCGATGTAAATAAGGTTACAATCAATGGTTATGAGTTTACAAATCCGATTGTGAAGAATACAATGAAGGCTGCATTATATCAGAACTCATTGCCTAACATCTGGAGTGGAAACGATGGCGAGTATGTGTCTGACAACGGAAAGGCGATTCTTTCAATCACACCAAACGTGATCTCTTTGATGTTGAAACTAGAATCTGAAGATCCGACATGTGCTAGATATATTGACGCAGTTGCTGCAAATATCGTTTCTGTCGACGGAGGCATTGATGTTCTTGGTGCGGAAGGAGAGACAATCGAAGTCTATACAGTGCTTGGATCTAAAGTAGTAAAGACAGTCGCTACGAATTATGTGACATCACTTAAATTACAGAGTGGATCATATATTATAAAGGTAGGAAACGCTTCTTACAAGGCAATTGTAAGATAATTATACTAACTAGACTAAAATGCAAAGGTAGAGAGATGCAATAGCGTCTCTCTACTTTTTTTATGGCATTTCCCCTTCTTTTGATAGTATTCTTTGAAAGGTGCTAATAAATACTGCAGTGCCACAGATAAAGCCTAATGTTAGATAGAGCGAAAACAATACGAGTCCGTAGAACGAGCGTATCAAAAATAAGAGTGTTTGGACAACTCGTATATGATTGCCAAACATTTTATGGAATATTCACAGATTAGATTATAACCAGGAATCTATAAGGCATAAAAAAAGACGCGTTAGCGTCTTTTTTTTACGTTGTAATAGTCATCACGACCATACCAACCTGAGTTATCATATATTACCTTACAACTAGACTTCATTTTTAGTTTCCCTTTCCCCTTCCTGTCTTTCACATTGTCCATCCAGACAATGTGAAAGCAAAAGGAAATTAGGACTTGCTTCTTTCGAAGCTAACGTTGATAGAAAAGATAGAATTTTTTCAAGTCTACGTTATTAGAGTATTAGAGTATATAATTATTGTATGTGTTCTAAATAAAAAAGTTGAAAAAGTATGTGTTTATGTTATTAGAGTTTCAAGTTTGTTATTAGAGTTTTTTATTTGTTATTAGAGTTTCTTGTTTTTTGTTTACACTGCAAATATACGGCAACCTGAAAAAAGTGATCGGATAAAAAATGAGCAAAAGAATGATTGATTTTTAGAAAAGCTAAATATGTGACATTTTAGGTAGGAAAAATCGATTAAATATGAGGTAAAATCCAATCAAAAAATGTCAAAAATGCCCATTTGACCGTGTTTTTTTGATGAATTTTGCATCACATTCAATTTTTTATAAAAATCTATACAATTTGTGGCAAATTCATGAAATGTCATTTCCGATAAGTCGAATTGGAATACTTAATATGACAATTAAAATCAGAATTTTGTCATATATTAATGTGTTTAGGTTGCTAAAGAAGCTATAAATAATGTGAACTATCATTACTAATATGATTAAATTTCTATTCTAAATGTAATAAAGATCGTGTTGTTAAGAAATTTTAAGCCTTTTTGTATTGGAATAGATTTTTTTAATTGTATGTTTGCAATGTTAAATCTAATAAAAACTACAAAAATGAAGAAAATTTTTAATTTGGCTGTAGCCATGTCAGTGATCGCTTCTTCTCTAGTATTCTCATCTTGTGGTGATGACGAGGATGACGATGAAACTCCAAAGCAGGAGCAGAACACAAACAACAACACAAACAACGATCAGAACAACAACCAGAACGAGAACAAGCCAACTGCTAAGGCTGAGACTTCTATTACAGCAAAAGCAGGAGATTCTTATTCTATCTCAAATACAAAGCTTGGTATTTCAGGTGCGTCTATGTCTATCGAAAAGGTAGATGGAGAAGCTGTTACTGTTAAGGTTTCTGGTTCTACTATTACAATCGGTAGTGGCAAACTTCCTTCTTATGCTATTTATGTTTCTGCAGATGGTAGCGTTAAGGCTGCTTCTATGGACGAGGCAAAGAAAGATGCTGCAAACGTATTGTTCATTTGTAAGGATGGTGGAGTTTTGGCTAGTGGTACTTTGGCAGCTTCTGCTGATATCAACTCTAAGGCTGGCGAGACTACATTCACTAAGCAGTAATCCTCTTATATAAAGAGTATAATAACAAGAGACGTCGCAATTGCGGCGTCTCTTTTTTTTGTTAACAATTCTTTAATTTTATTTAACAAACCTGTTAAGGTTATTTAACACAATATAAATGAATGTGATTGATGTGATTGGTATCTTTGCAATGTGAAAATGAAACACATAATTTATTTTAACTAATAACTAGGAATATGAAGAAGATTTTAGAATTACTTTTTTGCTTGGTCGCTCTTATTGCATTGTTAGTCTGCACTAAGTATTCTGAGAATGTTGAAGATGTACAGAGTGATGAGGCTATCGTAGCCGCTAATGCTGATGCACAGAATTCAAATGCTGAGAGTGTAGCTATGCTAGGAACTCAAAAGTAAACCTACCTTATGTTTATATATTTTGCAAACAATGATACTCGCTTCGTTTCCACGAAGATTTGAGTGTCATCTGTTTTGCGAATTTTTTTTATGATTTTCCCACCTGTTTGTCCCCTTTTAACAATTTTAGTTTAGTCTCTTGTATTGTTGGATTTGATTTAGAATAGTCAAATCTCCAATTTGCCTGACAATTTATCTCAAATGATCATTAAGCAAATAATTGAAGATTCATAAAAGGAAATTAGGACTTACTTCGATACTGAAGCATAAATAGTTTTCTTCGGTTTTTCATTTGTGCTTTTGTTGCAAACTGCAAAAAAGCTGTGTTCATGTTATTAGAGTTCTGGGTTCTTAAGAGTTTTTATTATACTGCAAATATAGTGTGATAGCATATCCTTTATTTGATAAAAATCAATTAATGATTTGCATTTTTAGTTTTGTCATTTATTTTGTTTTACTCATGGCATGAGTTTTTTAGTCGGATTTTCGAATTGAACAAAAAAAAGAGGCGTATAGGTCAAATTGCGTGGTATTTTTATAAGCTATGCTTCTATAGGTCAAATTGCGTGGTAAAAATGTCGGATAGGATTTGCATAAATCGACAGAATAACAATACATTTGCATTGCAGTTTGAAGCATAGTGGAGCTCTGCTGGGGAGCAACTCCATGAGGAATAAAACTGTGGATGCTGTATGGCAAACAAGAGGGATTGGAGTTAAACCAATCCC
>JAZUIF010000066.1:0-28494 GCA_045642085.1 Paludibacteraceae bacterium
AGAGATTATAAAAGATATAAAATAAGATATTTAACTAAGGGATGGCTATTGATGGATAGTGCGTCTTTTATTATATCCGTTATTTTGATTCATTATGGTTTGTTTCATATTTTATTGGGTGTCGTAAACACTTATATCGAAAAGAGTACTAGTGTTGTTACTGTTCCAATAACATCAACAACTGTAGAAGAGTCAAAGAGTAAACATGGAATAATAGATTACTTTTATTACGCAATTTTCGATCCTATTAATCCCATTTGTCTTCCTAATAAGGTTGAGACATTAAAAAACGACGTTCCATATCCTAATAAATTCGTTTTAGACATTTTGCCATATTTGTCTGGTGACAATATTTTAACATTGCCTGAAGCCAACAATCAGATATTTGAGTTCGTTTATTTTAATGAACCTTTTGATGCTGATTCTGTTAAACTTACTATTGTAGAGGGGTATTATGGTTTTGCATATTTGAAAAATAAGGAACTAGTAGCTAAATGAGATGTGACTTACGATGATTTCCATGTGCTTTTCTAATGTTGTGATATTTAATATTTTTGATGTATGACAAAAATTAATGATAGTATTTTCGGACAGATAGAATATAAAGATAACGAATGGATTAAGACTATCGATATATCCTTGTTTGGACGAGAAAAAACAATGGACATCATTGTCGAAGATGATAATAAGGAAGGAATTTTAGATGTTCAAAGAAATGCATTCGTATTGTATAATGAGAACTTATCAATCTACAAGGAAACTGTTCCTCTAACGTTATTGCAATATTTCCTATTCCATTTCGAAGAAATAAATAAGGTCGTCATCCTTCCAAAAGATGCGAAAAAAAGTACCATAAAAGCAGAACGCCTTTTCCAAATGTTTAAGATAATGTCGTTGCTTTTTGACAGAAAGGGAAACTTTGGTTGGTTTTGCAGATTTAGTTGGGAAGAAGTTGGTCTTGTGATTCTACTTTCGGAAGAAACTCCACGTATCCTTACTACAAATCAGTTTTTAGACTACCGCAAGTTAGAAGATCCTGTGTTTGGAGAAATGGTCTTTAATGAAGATGTGTGGGAAAGAAATGAACAGATATGCGTTTGTGGAAAGGAGCTGACAGTTGAGATTTCTACCGATGACTGCGATGGAAAAATATCTGAAATAGAACGAAATTCGTATGAAAACTACAAAATGTACGAGAGGGAATATTTCAATGAAATACCATCCGCTCTTCTGTCATATTATTTGGCTAACTATGTGAATGTGAAAGAGATGTGGCGAATACCTCGTCAATACAACAAGAATAATATCAATAAGGACAATATAATGGACCTTATAGATTTCAAAGAACTGTACATCGACGAAGATGGACAGTGTGCATGGCTTTGCGAATGTCCGTGGGAAGAGGACGACGGAATTGCAATCTTGCTTTCTGACGGTCATGTCAGAGTGGAATTGCAAACAGATATTTTTTAATTTTTTGAATTTATAGATAAGATTTCTACGCTTTCGCTCACTTTTGACTCTCTTTTGCTCTTTTCTGCGACGTCGCGATGTATTATCTTTGCG
Source organism: Paludibacteraceae bacterium (assembly GCA_045642085.1). Classification (GTDB taxonomy): domain Bacteria; phylum Bacteroidota; class Bacteroidia; order Bacteroidales; family Paludibacteraceae; genus UBA1723. The sequence continues at coordinate 1,567 of JAZUIF010000066.1, forward strand.
ACATGAATTAATGATAACTCTGTCTCTATGAGCTATGAATGGATATTAAGCTTATCCGCTCCGATGTTGTTTCCTGTATGTGCGGATTGGTTTTATGTGAAATACGATAAAGATAACGCGATCACTAGCGGCACCACTTTTTGTGCTTGTGGTTTAGGTAATGATGAACACTCCATTTCGGGAGAGGTAAAGTCGTGCCCAACGGGTGTGGATATTGTCTGGGCCTCTTTGATGGAACGCAAATGGTATGTCGGAGATTTTAATTTCACACAAGGAGAGAAGGCAATGATTGATTCCTTGTTCAGAAATGGATTTGTCGGATATGATTATAAGTTCATCAGCAACACCAAACCTCAGAATCTGACATATGAGATGCTGTCGGTATGTTGTCTTCCTGGAGGAGATGTCCGATTCTATTTGATAGGCAGATGCCGAACAATCTGTCTTGATATCCTGTATCATGCTGAGGAGACTCATGATATGGACGACATTATCATCCACGGACCACGTGACAACAGACATCCTGATATCACTTTGTTGGATAGCGTCGATGATTATTTTGATGATTTTTTGTTTGAAGGCAACTATCACAAGACATTGGAAGAGTTGGAGGCAGACGATGAGGACATGTATGAGGCTATTGCCTACCATAGAGAGAAGGGCGTGCCGTATGGACTTTGGAATAGATACTTCCGTCGCTACAACTATAAGATAAACATTATGTTTGAGGATGAGGAGAGCACATTATATCATGAAGAGTGTCATTTCACGAATGGCGAGAATTACCGTTTCTACAGTTCGATAAACCCCACGAATGTGATAGAAAATCCATCTCCAGTCAGGCAGATATATATACAATGGATTTCCAAAGAATATTATTACGACGCGAAATTTTTCTTTAATGAAGAGGAGACGCTGAACAAATTTGAAAATTTATTGTCTGAAGACGACGGTGGAAATGTCACTCTAGAGATTAAAATTGGTAAATACAACAATAAATTCGACATAGTCTTGAAGAAAGACAAAGAGGCTTATGTTTTTGAATCGGTAGAGATAGTTTCGTTCAGATCAGAAGGTTACTATGGTAAAAACGACAAGGTATTCAGTAATTGTGAATATGATCATAAGAATGAGTTTATAGGTCGCTAATTCTATGTATGATGATTAAAATGATTGCATAATATGAAGCTAATAGAAAAAAGAAATTTGATCACAGAACAAGGCTGTTCATTCGGAGTGGTGGATCTGGACACTAAAGAGTTGATAGAGGATTTCCCTATGGAATCACAAGGCAACCAGATAGAGAAACCAATTGTGACTGACGACAAAATCTATGTTAGAGTCAGGGACTTGAATGAACTGAGAATCTACGAGAACGAGTATAGATAGAAATTCAATTCCCCCGACTATCAAATTATGCATTATGAATCTCGAATTATCTGAAAGAGTAGTTCTTTCTGTTTATGCTTATTGTGGAAACATTATCGAATGTACTTCCTCAATGACTGGTCTTGCTGTGCGTTATCTATGTAAAGAGACTGCTGACGTTGATGTGCAGAGTGTAGCTAAATCTTTATACGACAAACGTCTACTTGTCGCTCATAGTCGAGGATCTTTTGTCACAAGATATGAGGTGGCTCAGGAATATGAACTCCCTGTTGTTGCGGATATCTATAAAAATCATAGCGAGGATTGGCTTCCAATCATAGAGTCGGTGTGTGAAATGCCTGATAATGATAAACTTACTTCACTAATTTTCCGCACATGGTGGCTGGAGAAAATGAAGTTTGTGGATACCGATTCTGTAGAGCTTTATTCTCTTGGTATTCGTCATCGTGAGATGCTTCTATCTGTGATTGATGATGCAGAATGGCGACCTGTTTTCACAGCATTACCTTCTAAAAATTGGGAAGAGATTTTTAAGAAGACTCTTGATGATGCTTATTCACATACGAATCTTAAATGGGATAATATAAGACCTATTGTTGAATATCGTTTTGATATTCAAGATGTTGGAGATTCCATAGAATTGACTTTGCGAGATCGCTTCTTCCTATATCGTTATTTGGCGACAGGAAACGACGATTTCAAATACTATGGAGTGAATGGCTGGGGCCGACTTTACGACGCAGTCAAACTTCTTCAGCGTGAGTGTTATGGTGAATCTATCACCGCTTTCCAAAAATCGTTGGAATCCTTTGGTGGTTTTCTTAAAGAACGTGGTGTATTTGACGATTATATCTTTAACTATCTTTATGTCATTGCGTTGATCTTGGATAGTCCATTAAGGAATGAATCCAAGCTACGCGCTTTCTCAAATAAACGAACAATCAGCTCGGATGAAATATGTCAATTGAGTTTGATTCCGTTGATTAAAAATAAAATCGACGGTGATGATTTCGTTGTTAATGCACGACGTTTTGTGCCTGACATGTATAAATCCATCGATGTACGTTTGGCTTCTGCTCTTTGTCTGCAATTTAATGTGGATATTACAAACCATTCAGAGAAGAGTATTTGGGTTTTCGTAGAGAATGAGATGATTCAAGAGACATCCATTGTGGCTCGACTTAACGATGTCAAGCCATGGATGTATATGCTTGATTCTCTTGAGAATGTGAAGATCCCAAAGGCTGTTGAGAAAGATGAGAGGCTTATCTATGTGCTAGAACCTAATGAGATGCGAGTATCTCCGTTCCTTCAAAAGAAGAATGAAAAAGGAGAATGGGATCCAAGTATCAAACGAATTTGGAAGGGTAAGAGTAGGGATATTCCAGAATGTGCCACTGATGACGACTTTAGAATTCTAAAGACACTCCCAGCAGGTCAGGTGTCATTCAGAAATGGTGACGGATTGCTTCCATTTGTCGGATGTGATCACATCTATTTGATGCCTAAATGGGGAAAGCAACTGCGTCAAGTTACAGTTAAGATTGAACATCCGTATTTGATTGTCGACAAAGAAGAAGATGGTCATTTCCATATCTACTCCAATCTGAAGTTGTCGGAGTTGAATGAACCAACTAATGCTTTTGTTCGAGCAATCGATTCCACTCATTTTAATGTTGTGAAAGTACGCGACCACGAAAGAGAGGTTTATAAAGTGATGCTTCAGATGGATTCTATTCCACTTGAAGGCGAATCTCGTCTGCGTCAGTCTCTGCTACGTCTTGATGGTGTGACGAAGATATATTCCCAACTTATTCATGAAGATGATGCTTTTGAAATTGCAGATTCTCGCTTAGTAATCAGACTCTTTCCTAATACAAATGTCGGTGCAACATGGCGATTGGAGATGGTTATTATTCCGTTTGCTGGATCAGCTTATGTTGCCACTCCGGCTGAAGGTCAATCACTCAGTATACTTAATGATGGAGAACGTCTTCGTCTAATCAAGAGAAATTTTGAATTAGAGAAAAGGCATCTTTTCACATTTGAACGATTTTGCCAGGATTCTGCCATTATATATGAGGATGAGGACGTTAGCGATGTTACATCTGCTTTACTCAGTCTTGAGAATGTCCTTGAAATCATCAGTTGGGCAAAGGAGAACGATGGTATGGCTGTGGTGGAATTGATGGAGGGATGCAAATTCAACGTTCGAGAAAAACTTACTCCAGCTGATCTTCAATTAGATATGGTGCAAAGTGCACGAGGTTGGATCGACATGAACGGATCTTTGGTTTCTCATGACACCAAGATTGAACTTGTCGACTTGATGCGAAAGTTTAGAAACGGAATAGGTAAGTATATCCGTGTCGACGGGGATAATTATGTCGAAGTGAGTGATTCACTACGTCAGCTGATCAGTCGACTTCGTCTTTATAATGATAATTTAGAAAAGCAAATCACCATTCCTGAACTAGCTTTGGCTTCGTTAGGTAGTGAGTTTGACGCTGTTTTATCTCAGTCGAATAGTCAGATTTCTGATATAAGAGAAAGAATTATTAACTCTCAATTAGTGGGGTATCCGGTGCCATCTGCCTTAAATGGGGAACTAAAGGGTTATCAGATAGATGGTTACAGATGGATGATGCGTACTTTGTCGTGGAGTGGAGGTGTTTGTCTTGCCGACGACATGGGACTTGGTAAGACCATCCAAACTATTGCAGTTATGCTTCAAAAATACCAAGATGGACCAATCTTAGTGGTGGCACCAACGTCGGTTGTACTCAACTGGTATCATGAATTGACTAAGTTTGCTCCGTCGCTCCAGGCGATTGTCCTTAATCAAATTGTACAAAAAGCGAAATCGATTGAGGAAATGAAGCCTGGTATGGTTATGATTGCAAGTTATGGAATGATGCTCACACAGATTTCTAATCTTGAAAAAATAGAGTGGGGAATGATTGTTCTCGACGAAGCTCATGCGATTAAGAATTATAATACAAAAGCTTTCAAATCAGCGATTAAACTAAATGGAAAGAATCGTGTCGTCTTAACAGGAACACCTATTCAAAACCATTTTTCTGATATTTGGAGTCTTTTCCATTTCTCTAATCCTGGTTTGCTTGGCAGTCAGAAATCATTTTCAGAGAAGGTCAAATTCAATCGAGAGCGAGATGAGAATTGGGCAGACGACGTTGCCAAAGAGATAAATGAGATTGTGCGACCATTTATTTTGCGACGCACAAAGAAAGATGTGCTTGATGAGTTGCCTGGAATTGAAGATGTGGTGCTTGATGTGATGCTCACCAAAGAGGAATATGCTATTTATGACTCTACACGTCAGGCAGTCAAGAAAGAGTTTCAGGAGGATGATAAATTTGCATTGGAAAGAGATTTGAGTGCTGTCGGAGCTCATAAGATAGCCGTCTTTGCGATGCTTACTAAATTACGTGAATTAACTTGCTCACCTTCTTTGCTTGTGCAAGGTTGGAAAGAGAGAAGTAGCAAAGAGATAGCATTCCTCGACTTGCTCCAGGAGATTGACTTGGAAGAAAATAGAGTGCTTGTGTTCAGCCAGTTTACAGGTTTCTTGGGACGAATCAAGAATATTTTGGAAGAAGAAGGAATTGAATATCTCTATCTCGACGGAGCCACACCGATGAAGGAACGAGCAAAGTTGATAGACAATTTCCAGTCTGGATCAACCCCCGTGTTTTTAATCAGTTTGAAAGCGGGTGGAGTAGGATTAAATTTGACGGCAGCGAATTATGTTGTGCATCTTGATCCGTGGTGGAATCCTGCGATAGAGCAGCAAGCTACCGACAGAGCATATAGAATTGGTCAAGATCAGAAAGTCACAGTTTTCCACTTCATCGCCAAAGGCACTATAGAGGAGAAAATGTTGGAATTGCAACATAGAAAAAAGAATGTATCAGATGTGTTGTTGAGTGGAACGGATACCTCTTCTTTGATGACCAAAGAGGATATCATCGATGTTTTGGAAGGAAAATTCGAAAATAATGGATTTTGACAGATACAAATCCGTAAAATAATCAGATTTTTTACGACAATGTCATTCATTCTTGATTTTTTACAAGGTAATTGTTCTTATTGTTGATAGATGCAATTAATTTTGCATCGAAATAAAAATAATCAATGATGAAAAAAATAGTCTATTTTGCTGCGGCAAGTTTGATGATGTTTTGCTCTTTTTTAGCTACATCTTGTGATTCGAATGATGACAATTACGATGAAACACCAGAGAACAATTTCATTAAGACACCAGACAATTATTATGTAGGTGATTGTTCTCTTTCTGCGATGGGTATGACTGTTGATTACAAGAATGGTCTTCATCTTAGTAATCATGGAACAACGGTAAGTATTGATTCCATCTCTTTTAAGAGTATGTATAATATTAAAAACTTCGAGATTAAAGATCTTAAGTTTAATTCTACAGATAACGTTCATGGAACAATCACTCTTGATTCTTCTAAAAAATATATTGTAGAAAAAGACAGCATTCAGTTTGAAATTCTTGATGCAAATTGTACTGTTGGAGATTCAATTTCCGAATTTATTTTCCAAATACATCCAAAAGGAATGCCTGGAGACGGATTTAAGTTTACTCTAAAAGGAGAGAAAACATTAGACGATTAATAGCAATGGTTCAATATGATGATTGTTAAGTAAAGAACACTCTATTGAAATTTTTGATTTGGGATGTAGCTTCAGGCTATATCCCTTTTTTATTAGACTAAATTCTAAACCATTTTTCTTTAATGTCTTTGTAAACTAACTTTTTTTATGCAATTTTGTTGTTGACTAAATTTAGTAAGAGTTATCACTAATAACAGATTGAGTAAAATTATTAATCAAATTAATATGATCAGATTGAATTGCTTCTTCAAGGCTAATAGCCAGGAAGGTTACAACAAGGCACTAGCTGCCGCTAAGACACTTACAGAAAAATCTCAGAAGCACGCAGGTTGCAAGGCTTACGATGTGTTCGGTAGCGAGACTCGTTCAGATGTGTTTATGATTTGTGAGACTTGGGAGAATGAGGATTCTCTTACAAAGCACTCTCAGACTCCTGAATTTGCTGAATGTGTCGCTATCATCAATCAGAATGGTGAGATGAAGATCGAGAAGCTTAACATGTAATGTTGAGATGATTTCTTAATCTCTAGTAATTGAATTTATGAGTGATAAGATTAAAGAAGAGTTTTTAGCACTTCTTCGCAGCACAGAGCGTGACGGTGTTGAGGATATGATAGAAGAGTTGCAATCCAATGGTTTTATGGATGCACCTGCCTCTGCCGGACATCATCTTAATGTGGCAGGTGGATTAGTGGAACACTCTTTGAATACTTGCAAGAGTGCTTTGGCTATCTGGGAAGGGATGAAGACATTGAATCCTTCTTTGGAAAAATCTACTCCTAAAGATAGTGTTATCATTGCTGCATTGCTTCACGATGTGTGCAAGAGCGATGTCTATTTCCGCACTGTTAAGAAGAAAAAGACAGCTATTGGTACTTGGGAGGATTCTGAAGGTTATAAGGTTTCGTATAAGAATTTTCCCATGGGACATGGTGAGAAATCTGTAATTATGATTCTGCCTTTCTTGGAATTGACTGATGCTGAGATGCTTGCTATTCGTTGGCATATGGGAGCATGGTCGATTGATAAGTCTAATTATGAAGAGGTACGTAATTATGACACTGCTTGCAAATTAAATCCGCTTGTACCTATCATCCATGCTGCTGATATGCTCTCTTCACATTTGTTGGAGAGCGGTGGTGATGATGAAGATTTATAGCCCCCTCAATCCCCCTAAAGGGGGAGGAGGGCTTTACCTTGTTCTGTTCCTCTAGCTTCAAAAATCTTGTTCAATCTATCTGTGAACTCATAGTTTTTTAATCCCCAATCTGGAGCGACAAGAATACTTTTCGGAGTCTGCGACACAAACCTTTCGATGCAGATGTCGGCTCTTAGATGCTCTACAAACTTTGCCAATAATTGTTGGTAAGCCTCGATGGAGAATAGTTTGAATTCGTCTGGATTCTTTGTGTATTCTTCAGCCATTGGTGTGTCACGGACTATTTGAAGCTGATGCAGTTTGATGATGTTGATTGGCAGTTCCGACATTCTATCCGCACCACGTAGAATCATTTCCGGTGTTTCGCCGGGCAACCCTAAAATGAGGTGTGCACCTGTTTGGATGCCACGTCTTGCAGTCTCTCTTATTGCGTGGCAAGCACACTCGAAATCATGACCACGGTTGATGCGTTTCAGTGTAGAGTCGTCTGTACTCTCCACACCATATTCAATCATCACATATTTCTCTTTCGATAACTCTTGGAAGTAATCCAGCAGTTTATCGTCGACACAATCCGGACGTGTGCCGATAACCAATCCCACTACATCTTCACAAGCCAATGCCTCTTCGTACAGAGCTTTCAAACGTGAGAATTCACCATAAGTATTCGTATAAGCCTGGAAGTAGGCAAGGAATTTCAAACCAGCGTATTTAGCCTTACGCTTGAAAAATAGTTTTCCTTCCTCAATCTGCTTAGTCACAGAAGTTGTGGAGACGCAATAATCAGGATTGAAAGAACGGTTGTTGCAATAGGTACATCCGCCCACACCGATGCTTCCATCACGGTTGGGACAGGTAAATCCTGCGTTGATGGAGATTTTCTGCACTTTATAGTCAAAGTGTTCTTTTATATAATCGGAATAGTTTTTATAATGAGCCATATTTATAAATCACAAAAGCTACTTGGAGTCATTACTTTCATATTTGACGACAACTTATAATCTTTATCATTAAAAGAAATAAGATAATCACAATTTGCACTTAACGCAATATGAAATTGACAACTATCCTCTAAATCATTAAAATTTTTATCGGATACTGCTTGCTTCAAGATTTCATTTGAGATATTCACAACATTGAATTTGTCAAGAATTATATTTAATGTATTCCTTAATGCTTCAATTCGTAATTCTTTCTCCATTCCTTTCTTCTTAAAGCATAAATCAAGGATATATATGATCGTATCAAATGATATTCCAGAAATAAATCCTTTGATTTTTCCTTTGTCGACTAAATCAGTAACTTTCTTAGCTTCTTCAAATCGTTCTCTTTTAAGTAAAACTTCTAAGAGAATATTTGTGTCAAAATATACATTCATAGATTAAACTTTTCTGTAAATGCCTCTTTTTTTAGAGTCTCTAATGATTCGTTTTCATCAATATGGGCTATTCCATAAATTGATGATAATGATGCTGATTTTTTCTTTACTGCATTCTTTTGTTTTAGCGAATGAGTAAGGAAATCAGCATAAGTAGATAACTTGCTTTGTATTTCAGCAAGGTCTAATGTACTTACTTCCGGGATTGTGATTGTTAATGTTGCCATACTAATCCGTTTTTTATTCATTTAATTTTACCGTAAAATTATATATAGTTTTTTATATGACAAAGAATTATAGATTTTTTTGCAAGTAAGACTAATTTATTTATTAGTTATGAATTATAATACACAAGACGAGGAGAATCCTCGTCTTTACAATGTGTATGCATAAATCAATCCACGACAAATTGGCTGTTGTAGATTTCGTAATATCTGCCTTTCTTCGCCAACAACTCTTCGTGTTTACCTTGCTCTGCGATTCGTCCTTCATGCATCACAAGTATCTTGTCTGCATTTTTGATTGTGCTCAGTCTATGGGCTATCACGAATGATGTGCGGCCTTTTGTAAGATTGTTGATCGCATTCTGAATAAGAATCTCAGTACGGGTGTCGATATTGCTTGTTGCTTCATCAAACACAAGAATAGGAGTCTCAACAAGGATTGCTCGAGCAATTGTAAGCAACTGCTTCTGGCCGTTACTGATATTCTCTCCTCCACGCAATATCTCACTGTCATAACCTTGTGGTAGTCTCTCAATGAAATTATGTGCGTTGGCTGCTTTTGATGCGTTGATAATCTCTTCCTGTGTGGCAACAGGCCAACCGTATGAGACGTTGTAGTTGACGGTGTCGGAGAATAGGAATGGCACTTGCAATACGATTCCCATTTGGTCACGTAGACTCTCTTTGGTTATGTCGCGAATGTCGATGCCGTCGATTGTTATTGAACCGGAATTGATGTCGTAGAAACGAGTCAATAGGTTGATGATGGTTGTCTTTCCTGCTCCTGTTGTGCCGACAATGGCGATCACTTCGTCCTGCTTTGCTGTAAATGAGATGTCTTTCAAAATTAGTTTGCCTGGCTCATATCCGAATGATACGTGGTCGAAGACAATCTCTCCCTTCAATTTCTCCTCTTTCAAAGTGATGGCATCTGGCTTGTTTGTGACAGATGGCTTTGTGTCGAGGATTGTGAAGATTCGCTCTGCACCTGCGATTGCTGACTGCACTGCATTAAACTGTGATGCGATCTGGTTGATTGGTCGTAGGAATTGCTTAGTGTAAAGCAAGAATGATTGGATTGTTCCGACGGTAATGGCTGCGACTGCAAATCCAAATACAGTCAAATCAGTCGACGTCGCCATGATTCCACCGATAACAGCTACCAATATGTATATGATATTCTCAAGCACTCGCATCAACGGCATCAACAATCCACTAAAGATCTGTGCTTTCACTCCTGATTTTCGTAGCTCTTCGTTGATGGCATTGAATTTGTCGATCTGCTGTTGCTCAATGCCAAAACTGCGGACCATCTTAATTCCACTCACACTTTCTTCTACAAGTCCATTCAACTGGCCAAGCGAAACCTGTTGAGCAGAGAAGTATTTTCTTGTCTGCTTGGATATCATGTTTGTCATCATGAACACCACAGGGATCGACAAACAACAGATGACTGTCAACGATGGACTTAGTGTTATCATCGCAATGATTGTTCCAGCAAGTGTGAAGATGGTGTTGAACAACTGGATGAATGAGTCGCCCAAACCAGATTTCATCAGCTCCACATCATTAGTGAAACGGCTCATCAAATCACCACGCTTATGCACATCGTAGAAATGGATATCTTGCTCTAGCATCTTTTCCATCATCTCAGTGCGGAGCTTCTTTGCGATCTTAAGTGAGATTTTTGTCATTCCAATTTGCTGTACCCAAGAAAACCATGAGTTGCAAATGTAGAGTGTCAAAAGGATAATTACGATGACGTTGAGTTTGAGAAAATCCACCGTCATTGTAGATAAATCAATACAATTATCGATTGCTTTACCGATCAGTATCGGAGCCATAAGTGTACAGAACACTTCACATAGAGAGGCTCCAAGCATTGTGATGAGCCAAACCCAATGCTCTTTCCAATAGGAGAAGATTCGAGCAATCGTTTTGCTTGTCTCTTGTGGACGCTCTTGTTTTGCAGTCATATCGCGAAGTCTGCTGCCTGGTCCACCTCTTCCGTCTGCCATCATAGGTCCTTTCATAGCTTGCCCTCCTCTGCACTTTGAACTTGTGAGTCATACACTTCTTTATACTCCGCAGATGAGTTGTAGAGCTTATCGTGAGTGCCGTAACATAGCATCTTGCCATCCTCAATCATAAGGATTTTATTGGCATCCTTGATTGAACTGATTCTTTGGGCTATGATGATTTTGGTCATCTGTAATTTGTTTAAGGCCTTACGGATTTTTGATTCTGTAATCAAATCCACCGCACTTAGACTGTCGTCGAGAATCAATATGTCTGGTTCCGAAATCAATGTGCGAGCGATACTTATTCGTTGACGCTGACCTCCAGAGATGTTTGTCGCATCTTGTTCGATAATATGGTTTAATCCATCGGGTAGGGACAACACGAAGTCTGCAATGTCGGCTTTTCTTAAAGCATCAATGATTTCTTCATCTGTTGCGTCCTCTTTTCCCATACGCATATTGTCGGCGATAGTTCCTGAGAATAGCACTGTGTTTTGCATTACCATGCCGACACTGTTCTGCAGTGCTTTTCTATCAATATCACGGATGTCCTTGCCTCCGATTTTAATGGCTCCATCTGTCACATCGTAGAAGCGAGGAATAAGGTTGACCAATGTCGACTTGCCAGAACCTGTGCTTCCAAGAATCGCAAGAGTTTCTCCCTTGTTGATTTTGAATGAGATGTTAGATAGCTGGTTCTTGTTGGAACCTTCATATTGGAAAGATACATTGTCAAATTCCAAATAGCCATCCTCTGGCACTTCAACGCCTGTCGACTGAAGGTCAAGCTCACACTCTGTATCCAAAACCTCGTTGATTCTCACCATTGATGCCTCTGCCTGGGTGATTGACATGATAACGCGTTGTGCCATCATCAACGACATCAGAATCTGAGTCATATAGTTGGTGCAGGCCATGATGTCGCCGACGTTAAGTCGACCTTCTCCAACCTCATATTCTCCAAACCAAATAACTCCGACAATTCCGAGATTCATGATGAATGACATTGCTGGCATCATCAAGATAATCAGTTTGCTGACCTTCAACGATGAAGCTATATAGTCTTCGTTAGATGCCTCAAATCTCTTTTTCTCTCCGTCTTCTCTGACGTAGGCTTTCACCACTCGTATTCCAGAAAGCAACTCCTGAACGACAGTGTTGAATTTATCCATTTTCTGTTGCACGATTGTGAACAGAGGAAATGATTTCTTTAGAATGTAGATGATTGTGAAAAGTAGGATAGGAAGAATGACAATAAGGATATAAACCATCTTCATGTCAAGCATAAACACCATCACAATGGCTCCGATGAACATGAACGGAGCACGGAACAACAATCGCATTGATGCTTGAATGACATTCTGCACCTGAGTGACATCGTTTGTGATTCGAGTGATTAGAGATCCTGTCTGCAGACGGTCGATATTCGAGAACGAGAATTTCTGAATGCGTGAGAACATCTTCGTGCGTAAATCAGCACCAAATGCATACGACACTTTTCCTGCTGCGTAGATGGAGAAAATACCTGCACAAAGGCCTGTCAGTGTAAGCACCACCATCTTGATTCCAAGAGATGTGATGATTTCCGACTCTCCACCGATGACTCCACGGTTGACAATCTCCGACATTATCTTTGGTTGTGCAAGTTCGGCCGCTACCTCAATGATGACACACAACGGAGCCATGAGGGTAAGCGACAGATGTTGCTTCAGAAATGCCAATATGACTTTTAAGCTTTTCATTACCGATATATAACCCTAAAAGAATAAATTTATTTTGGCAATTATATACGAGTTGTCCAACACACGCTTTTTCTTTATACGCTCGGCCTACGGCCTCGCGTTGGGAAAGGGGCAAGGGCCCAAAAATCAGACATGGGCCCTTTGCAATCCTCATTTTGGACAACTGCTATATAATTTCCTTTATTTTTAATCAATCATAAACCATCAATCATCAATCATCAATCATCAATCGTCAACCATCAATAATGTTCAATCAACAACACGTTTCTCTGGTTGTTTACAGAGATGTTTCCGAATTTGGCAATGTCATTTTTAGAAAGTTGAAGTTTGGCATTCTTGTCGTTGACTACTTTCATAATCAAACCTTTGACTTTAATGCCTTCGATTTCCAACTCTCTGATTGTTACCACAGTCGACTCCGTGATATCTTTATACGGATCCTGGCTCCACTCTCGGTTTTGGATGAATCCATATTTAGTAATGAACATTGCGTCGGCTACACTGATAGTGCCAGTTGTGGCGGCTGTGTCAAGCAGACAAGAGATTTCAATACCATTTAGCTTGCAACCTACAGAGAATTTCTGCTGTTCACGTTTGAACTTAACCTCTGTAGTTGTCATCGTCTTTTGTGCATCAGTTTTTTCTGCAGTTGCAAAGTTTGCTGACACACCACTTGTTTTTTTCCACTTCTCTATCAAGTTGATGAATGACGCTTTGTCTCTTAGATTATCAAGATTATTGTCCGAATCAATCTGAGGGAAATTACGATAACCAAGTTCAAAACTCTTCTCTAGAGCCTTAAGTGCATTAGTTGTGTCGTTGGTAGCAGCGTAGAATGAGGCTGCAGTATAGTGGTTTTCTGCGTTTGGATATGCGTTAAGAATCACATTTATTGCTTTTTGACCTTCATTCTTTTTGCCTAAATGCAAATAAGCGAATGGTTTGTAATTCTCAGCAACAGAAGGCTCTGTCTCCAATTTGATTACTCTTTCAAAATCCCATTTTGATTTTTTGATTACACCTCTATGGTAGTAGAGTGGAGCATAATTGGCATTCATCTGCATTCCCACTTCATAGTCGGAAACAGCTTCTCCTATCAATTTTCTTTTTTCCTGAATTCTACCACGTAGATAGTAGTATTCATAGTTCATAGGGTCAAGTGAAACAGCCTTGTTGGCATAAACAAGAGCCTCTGCAGGTTCGTTTTGTAAAAGAAGAATTCGTGCGATTCCTGCATTTGCTATAGCTGTCTCTTCTAGCTCGTTTGCTTCTTTATACATTGCTAGAGCAGTGTTGTAGTCTCCCTTCTGGAAATAGCAATCGCCTTTACCTGCAGATGTGATTGCGTATTTCTCTCCAAGAATCTGTTCTAGCTTATTATAATCTTCGATTGCCGACTCGAATTTGCCAGTCTTGTTGTCCACAGCGGCACGACACTGAAGCCAAAGCACAGTGTTGTCGTCGGCTTTTATCTTTTGATCAATCTTAGGAATTGAATAATTTCTACATTTCGATGCGGCACTACTTAAATCAGCAAGATACGGATTGTAGTCTTCGTTGTTTGTAGCAACGTATGAGATGTCGTCGAAAGCTCTCTCGTAGTTGTTTAGGTTTAGATTTGCCTTATAACGAAGCAAATAAGGTTCGGTTTTCTCTCCGTCGACAGCAATCGCTTGGTCAAGTTTTTGAATAGCTTCTCTATCCTTATTGTTGCCAATATAAAGTTTGGCCAAGCCCATCAATGCGTTGTAATTTTTATTGTCGTAAAGAAGAGCTTTGTTGAATGTTGAATCCGAACCCTTTAAGTCGTTGTTTGATGCATAAATCTCACCCATCTCGACGTATATGTCAGCAAGTGTATTGTCGATGCTTGCTGCATAGTTTAGTTCCTTCATTGCTTCTGCTTTGTTTCCTAAAGCATGGTTACATTTAGCACGTTGAAGGTAAAGATCAGCCTGTTTGACTCTGCTATTTTTAGGCAGTTTCTTGATAAGTTGTATAGCTAGATCCGCATCTTTCAAAGCTAGATCATTTTCTCCGAGTCCAAGTTCAGCTGCAGAACGGTAGTAGTATGCCTGAGGATCAAAATCGTTGTTTGAGATATACGATGTCATCAAGTTCACAGCCGCAGTAAAGTTAGACTTGGAAATTTCAGCGGCGGCAGTTCCTAAATCATCCGTTTTGGGCTTAGCATTTATGTTCGACGCAAAAGCAAAAAACAATGCTGAATATGCAAATTTGTGTAGTATCTTCATAATATGCACGATATTAAGAAATAGTTTTTCAGATGCCGACTCGACAACGACTTATATTTAAAGCCGACGTCATGTGCCGCATCAACAGGTTGATTACTTATTGGATATCAATCAGTTTGTGAGTTTGTAAACTCATTCTCCACTGTGGGTGTTTAAGAATATAGTCTACTACTTCAGCTGTGTTGCCACAAGAAAGAGGCTGTAGGAAACGGTGTTTGCAGTCGAAATCATTGAATTTCTCCACGAAATCAGAACTAGTGAACACCACTTTCAACTCGTTGGCTTTAGTGATAGCCAATGGAGCATTTTTAGGACTGCAAGTGATCCAATCCACATTTTCTGGGATTGAGTGAGTGCCGTTAGTTTCTATCTGCACAAAATAACCGGCAGACTTAAGTTTGGCGACAAACGACTCGTCAATCCACAACGAAGGTTCTCCACCTGTCAATACCACATGCTTGGATTGATAAGCGGAGATTTTTTGTAGTATGTCCTCATCAGAAAGGAAATCTCCAGATTCGTGGACAGTGTCACAGAAGTCGCATTTAAGATTGCATCCTGAAAAGCGAATGAATATTGCGGCAGTGCCAGTGTGGAATCCCTCTCCTTGAAGAGAGTAGAAGATTTCGTTAATCTTCCTCATAGATTGCTGTATTGTTCTCACTTTCAGTGACTTCTACTCTGAAAGCAGTAGGAATCTGGTCGCAAATCCATTTTGCGATGTTTTCTGCAGTAGGGTTGAAAGGAAGCACATCATTTAGATAAGTGTGATCTAAAGTGCGGTGAAGCATGCTCTTGATAGCAGTGAAATCCTCCACCATACCATTCTCGTTAAGCTCCTTGCTTCTGCAGCAGATAGTGATGATCCAGTTGTGGCCGTGAAGCTTGTTGCACTGGCTTTCATATGTTGTTTTCAGACTGTGAGCAGCTGATATTTCAATTCTTTTTTTGATTGTATACATATATGAATCTTTTAGACGTCTTTTTATTTTTAATCGTTTGGACGTATTTATGCGTCTAAATGCAAAATTGCGAAAAAAAAATGACTTTTTGTGGATTTCTCTTTGAAAAGAAATAAAAAATTGGACTCTGTCCTAAAAGAAGACTAATTATAAGTGCATCATTTACCCAACTTTCTCAATTGTTTTAAGAACAGAAAACATGTCCGATAATATAAATATCATAGGATATAGAAAAATTTAATCTGACTGAACAATAATAATTTTTGTTTGACGTTATTTAGGTAAATGGATTTGATAAATCATTGATAAAATTATTTAATAAAATTTGATGAAATTTATAGCGTATGGCGTTATTTCTACATTATTTGTTTAATTTTTCAGTTAAGTCTATTTCTTGAATAATAATCTCTTAGTAATGCTTGTTCGAAATTTACTTAACTGAAGTATAACTAAGATTTTATGAAACAAATGATTGTTTGTGGTGTGATGCTGACTTCTCAGTTGGCAGTATTTGCGGAAGAAAATGACTCTGGTGGTCTTGTCGATGAGAAAGAAGAGTCGGAGTGGGGGAATTCAGATGGTATTCAATTACACTTTGACGTTAGGCATGACAGAAAGAAATTCTATCTTGATCGTGGGTATAGAGGCTTTGTCTCTGCAGAAATTCTCATAGGGAAAAATTCAGGTCATGGATATTCTACGACTCATGGACTTCAGTTGAACGAGAGGTACTTTATAGGTGCAGGTATAGGATTTGATATGGTTGAGAGTGATTTTGACTTGCAATATTATATTCCTATATATTCAGATTTCCGTGTTGATTTTAATGGGAATGGTGTTTCTCCATTTCTTGATGTAAGAGGTGGATATTCGTTGGAAACATATGAAGAACCTGGTTTTTATGCCGATGTTTCTTTTGGATGTCGATTGAGGAGAGCTTCTTTTTCATTGGGAGTGGAAACCTTGCCCGGATTTGATTGTTATCCAAGTGAAGCTAGTCTAAATTATCGCTTAGATAAATCAAATAAAGTAGAATCTCCTTCAAGAATTTGGAATGTCAACGTTAGATTTGCTTTTGAATTTGATAAACATAAGAATTAACCTTGTTGGTTAAAGTTTTAGTTGTAATTTTGTGTCGTTTTTGCGATTGTTAATTTATGTAATAAAAAATAGTTGTTATGAAGAAACTATTGCTTTTAGCAGCTTTGCTGATTTCATCACTTTCATCATTTTCTCAGTCATTTAAAGAGACTGTTTATCTAAAGAACGGAAGTGTTGTCAAAGGAAATATTGTAGAGTTCCAGCCTGATAAATCTGTCAAAATGGAGGATTCAAACGGCAGTGTCTTTACATTTGAGTATGATGATATCGATAAAATCATTCTTGGACGACTTGATGCTGATAATCAAAAGGGTAATTCGAATTTTTCGGATAATAATAGCTCAGCTGAGAATGCAGTCAGACGAAATAGACATTACAGAGGTTTTGTTTCCGGAGGTTTTTTGTTGGGTGATATGGTAGGAGTTAGATTGTCGACTACACACGGTGAACAACTTAACAGTAAGATCTTCTTAGGTGCTGGTATTGGAATGTGTATGGCTGAGGATTGGGATGATGATCATTTTTCTATTCCTATTTATGCTGATTTTCGAGTTGATTTTTTGGAAAAGAAGATTTCTCCATTCCTTGAAATTAAAGCAGGATCTGATTTTGCAGTAAAAGGGATAAGTGGCTTTTATGGAGATCTGTCGGTCGGTTGCAGATTTAAGAGATCGTCAGTGTCGTTTGGAGCAGAAACTTTCAATGGGGAATACGAACATTTTTATGATTATATTAAAGAGCCATATTATAATGATGGACAAATCTCTTATACCCAAAGTTTCGTTGTTGAATCAAAGCGTTTGTTCAATTTTGTGACTAGATTTTCATTTGAGTTTTAGTAATTAAATGGGTGGATAATTCCACCCATTGTATTTGTTTGTTCTTACGATAATCATGGAGAGATAAAATGTAAATTGTTTTATGATAGTACTGAGGAAATTTTTGTGGATATGAGTGATGTTGGATTTTCATGTTTTTGTTACAAATTATAGTTTTCAATGTAAAAAATCTTATGGTTTTGTTTTGTATAGTCTTAAAAAATTGTAATTTTGCAACATCTTAAGTTGTAAAGTTATAAACAAAGAGACTAAAGACGATGAAAAATATTAGAACTACATACATTCAACTCATTGGTTTGCTGCTCATCGGGTAAGCAGTGAGATTGTGTGTGGTCGAAATGATATTTTACAATAACGACGATTGAGCTTTCTCACTTCAATAACGATGTGAAAAGGCTCTTTTTATTTTATTAAGAAACAACGCTAAAAAATTTATTTTTATGGCAGATAGATTATATGTTTTTGATACCACTTTGCGCGATGGTGAGCAAGTGCCTGGATGTCAATTAAATACAATTGAGAAGATTCAGGTTGCTAAGGCTCTTGAAACGCTTGGCGTGGATGTGATTGAGGCTGGATTCCCAATCTCTAGTCCTGGTGACTTTAATTCAGTAGTTGAGATATCTAAGGCTGTTACATGGCCAACTATCTGTGCACTGACTCGTAGTGTTCAGAAGGATATTGACGTTGCTGCAGAAGCTCTCCAGTATGCCAAGAGAAAGCGTATCCACACTGGTATCGGAACAAGCGAAAGCCATATTAAATATAAGTTCAACTCTACTCCTGAGGAGATTCTTGAGCGTGCCGTAGCAGCTGTAAAGTATGCCCGCAGATATGTTGACGATGTGGAATTCTATTGTGAGGATGCAGGTCGTACAGACAATGAGTATTTAGCTCGTGTGGTAGAGGCTGTCATCAAGGCAGGTGCTACTGTAGTCAATATTCCTGATACAACTGGTTATTGCTTGCCTTCAGAGTACGGTGAGAAGATCAAGTATCTATTCGACCATGTCGACGGAATTGACAAGGCAATCATCTCAAGCCACTGTCACAACGACTTAGGTATGGCTACTGCCAACACTATCTCAGGTGTGATGAACGGTATCCGCCAGGTTGAGGTTACAATCAACGGTATTGGTGAGCGTGCCGGTAACACTTCTCTTGAGGAGGTTGCAATGATTCTAAAGTGCCACAAGCACCTAAATATCGATACAAATATTAATACTCAGAAGATCGCGTCGACTTCAAGATTGGTTTCCAACTTGATGAACATGCCAGTTCAGCCTAACAAGGCAATCGTTGGTAAGAACGCGTTCGCTCACTCATCTGGTATCCACCAGGACGGTGTGTTAAAGAATCTTCAGACTTACGAGATCATGAATCCTAAGGATGTGGGTATCGACGATAACGCAATCGTATTGACAGCAAGAAGTGGTCGTGCTGCTGTACGTCACAGATTGGCTGTTTTAGGTGTAGAGGTAGAGGGCGAGAAGCTAAACACTATCTACGAGGCATTCCTTCGTTTGGCTGACCAGAAGAAGGAGATCTGCGACGATGATATCTTGATGCTTGCAGGTCAGGAGCGTACAAGCACTCACCATATCAAACTTGAGTATTTACAGACTACATCAGGTGTTGGTGTGACTCCTGTAGCTATCATCGGTTTGAACATCGCCGGAGAGAAGTTTGAAGCAACTGCCTCTGGTAACGGTCCAGTCGACGCAGCAGTCAAGGCTCTTAAGAAGATCATCGACAGAAAGATGGAGCTTAAGGAACTTTTGATCCAGGCTATCACTCGTGGTTCAGACGATGCTTGCAAGGTACACGTTCAGGTTGAGACAGAGGGCGTAATCTACTACGGATTCGCAGCAAACACTGATATCGTGTCGGCAACAATTGATGCATATATCGATGCAATCAACAAATTCAAAAATTAAGAAATTAAAGAAGAAAAACGAAATATGAATACACTATTTGACAAGATTTGGGATTCACATGTTGTGCAGAACGTACAGGATGGCCCAACTCAATTGTACATTGATCGTCTATACTGCCATGAGGTAACTTCTCCTCAGGCATTTGATACATTGCGCGACAAAGGTCTTAAGGCATTCCGTCCAGACCATGTAGTAGCAATGCCAGACCACAACACTCCATCTGACCAGCAGAAGGAGATCAGCGATCCAATCGGTTGCAAGCAGGTTGATACACTTTCATCTAACTGTGCTGCATTTGGTATCAAGCATTTCGCTATGGGTACTAAGGATAACGGTATTATCCACGTAGTTGGTCCAGAGAAGGGTCTATCATTGCCAGGTATGACAATCGTTTGTGGTGACTCTCATACTTCTACTCACGGTGCAGTTGGTGCAATCGCAATGGGTATTGGTACATCAGAGGTAGCACAGGTACTTGCTTCACAGTGTATCCTTCAGAGCAAGCCAAAGACAATGCGTATCAACATCGAGGGACAGCTTCAGCCAGGTGTTACTGCAAAGGACGTTGCTCTATATATCATGGCTCAGGTTACAACTTCAGGTGCTACTGGTTATGCAGTTGAGTATGCTGGTTCAGCTATCCGCAACATGAGCATGGAGGGTCGTTTGACTCTATCTAACCTTTCTATCGAGATGGGTTCACGTGCTGGTCTTATCGCTCCAGACGAGATCACATTCGCTTATCTAAAGGATCGTGAGTACGCTCCTAAGGGTGCTGAGTGGGATGCTGCTGTAGCAAAGTGGAAGACTTTGAAGAGCGACGACAACGCTGTATTCGATAAGGAGTTGACATTCAAGGCTGAGGATATCAAGCCTCGTATCACATTCGGTACAAACCCAGGTGCTGGTATCGCTATCGACGGTACTATCCCAACATACGATGGTATGAGCGAGGCAGAGGCAGCTCAGTTGAAGTCTCAGCTTGACTATATGCAGTTCCAGCCTGGACAGAAACTAGAGGGTACTCCAGTTGACTACTGTTTCCTAGGTGCTTGTACTAACGGCCGTATTGAGGACTTCCGTGCATTCGCATCAGTTGTTAAGGGGAAGAAGAAGGCTGCAAACGTAGTGGCTTGGTTGGTTCCAGGTTCATGGTTGGTTCGCCAGCAGATCATTGAGGAGGGTATCGACAAGATCCTTGAGGAGGCTGGATTCGAGCTTCGTTTGCCATCTTGCTCATCATGTTTGGCAATGAATCCAGACAAGGTGCCTGCAGGTAAGCTTTCAATCTCAACATCTAACCGTAACTTCGTAGGTCGTCAGGGTCCTGGTGCTCGCACAATCTTGGCTTCTCCACTTACAGTTGCTGCTTCGGCAATCACAGGTGTTGTTACAGATCCACGTACAATGGAGATTTCTCCAATCAAGGCTGCAGAGGTAACTAAGGTTGTAGCCGCTCAGCCACAGGATTGTCCTAACTGCGCATTCGGTTCGACTACAGCTCCTAAGGCTGACGACGGTGCTAAGTCAGTACACAAGGCATTCAACGTAGTTAAGTCTACATGTTTGCCAATCAACATTGATAACAATAACACAGATAATATCATCCCAGCACGTTACTTGGCATTCACAACTCGTGATCCTAAGTTCTATGGTGATGCTTTCATGCACGATATCCGTTTCGACGCTAACAACAAGCCCGTTGCTGATTTCATCATGAACGTCGCTCCATTCAACGAGACTCCTGCAGAGGGTAAGCGTGAGATCATCATCGGTGGTAAGAACTGGGGTTCTGGTTCATCCCGTGAGCACGCTGCTTGGGCTATCGCAGGTTATGGAATCCGCGTCGTCATCACATCATCATTCGCTGATATCCACAGAAATAACTTGCTTAACTGCTTCGTATTGCCAGTTATCGTAAGCGAGGAATTCCGTCAGGAACTTCTTGCATCAGTAGAGAAGGATGCTAACACAATCGTAACTGTTGATGTTCCTAACCAGACTGTAACTAATGAGGCTACAGGACACTCTGAGAAGTTTGACATCAACGGATACAAGAAGCACTGTCTATTGAACGGATTCGATGATATCGACTACTTGTTGTCAAACAAGGATAAGATCGAGGGTTACGAGGCTAAATAATAATCTAAATTTGAGAGTGAGGATATGATCGAAATAATGGATACAACATTGAGAGATGGAGAGCAGACATCTGGTGTCTCTTTCTCTCAACAGGAAAAACTCGGCATCGCTAAGTTCTTGCTCTCTGAATTAGGTGTTGACAGAATTGAGATCGCTTCGGCAAGAGTGTCGGAAGGTGAGCTCCAGACAGTGAAGAAGATCACTGAGTGGGCTGACAAAGCCGGCTATCTTGACAAAATCGAAGTGTTGGGCTTTGTCGACGGAGAGACATCTCTTAACTGGATTGAAAGTGTCGGTGGTAAGGTGATTAACCTGTTGACTAAAGGTTCGTTACGCCACGTCACTGAACAGTTGAGAAAGACTCCACAAGCTCATATTGACGATATCAAACGTGCCATTGAGTTGGCCCATAAGAAGAATATCTCCGTGAATCTTTATTTGGAGGACTGGAGTAACGGAATGAAGAATTCTCCTTCTTATGTGTTTGATATGGTCGACGCTTTGGCTGGCGAGGGAGTTTTGAGATTCATGCTTCCAGATACATTGGGTATTCTTAATCCGCTTCAGACTGCTGATTTTTGCAGCCAGATGGTGAAGAGATATCCAGATTTGAAGTTTGATTTCCATGCCCACAACGATTATGATCTTGCTGTTTCCAATGTGTTTACAGCGGTCAATTCTGGAATCAGCGGTATCCACACTACTATTAATGGACTTGGTGAACGTGCTGGTAATGCACCACTTACAAGTGTGTTAGCTGTGCTTCACGACCAACTTGGCATCAAGACTAAGATCAACGAGGAGAAGATGTACGACGTCTCCAAACTTGTTGAGACTTATTCTGGAGTGCGTATTCCAGCCAATAAACCGATCATTGGTGATAATGTCTTTACTCAGGTGGCAGGTGTTCATGCCGACGGAGATTCTAAAAATAATCTGTATTGCAACGAGTTGCGTCCGGAGAGATTCGGAAGAAAGCGTGAATATGCGCTTGGAAAGACGTCGGGTAAGGCAAACATCCGTAAGAATCTTGAGGCGTTAGGCATTGAGATGGATGAGAAGTCGATGGTGAAGGTGACACAGAGAATCATCGAACTTGGCGACAAGAAACAGCTTGTGACTCCAGAGGATCTTCCTTTTATCATCAAGGATGTGCTTGGACACGGAGAGGTTAAGCAGACAATCAAGATTGTCAACTATGCATTGACTTTGACGCATAATCTTCGTCCCGTCGCCACAATCTTGATTGAGATCGACGGAAAGAGATACCAGCAGACTGAAGCCGGAGACGGACAGTATGACGCATTCTCAAAGGCACTTTGGAAAGTCTATAAAGAGTTAGGTAAGGAGATACCGGAATTGCTTGATTATTCGGTTGTTATCCCACCAGGTGGAAACACAGACGCGTTGGTTCACAACACCATTACTTGGAAGTTCAAGAATAAGGTATTTAAGACACATGGTTTGGATGCTGACCAGACTGAGGCAGCAATCAAGGCAACAGTCAAGATGCTGAACTTGATAGAAACAATGTAAGAGCAATTAATAGTTAATGATTAATGATTATTGCGGTGCCCAATGTGAGGATTGTTAAGGGCGGAACGCCCTCACCTCCATACCAACGCGAGCCCGTAGGGCGAGCGTCAAAATTAAGCATTGGGACAAATATATAAGAATTAAATAATATAAACAGAATATGGAATTAAAGATAGCAGTTCTTGCTGGTGACGGTATTGGACCAGAGATTTCAGCAGTAGGTGTTGACGTAATGTCTGCTGTATGTGAGAAGTTTGGACACAAGGTTAGCTACGAGTACGCAATTTGTGGTGCTCACGCAATCGACGAGGTAGGTGATCCATTCCCAGAGGATACTTTCAACAAGTGTATGGCTGCAGACGCAGTTCTTTTCTCTGCAGTAGGTGATCCTAAGTTCGACAATAACCCATCAGCAAAGGTACGTCCTGAGCAGGGACTTCTTGCAATGAGAAAGAAGCTAGGATTGTTCGCTAACATCCGTCCAGTTCAGACATTCGACTGCCTAGTACACAAGTCACCATTGAAGGATGAGCTTGTTAAGGGAGCTGATTTCATCTGTATTCGTGAGTTGACAGGTGGTATGTACTTCGGAGAGAAGTATCAGGACGACGAGAAGGCTTACGATACAAACGCATATACACGTCCAGAGATCGAGAGAATCTTGAAGGTAGCTTACGATTACGCACGCAAGCGTAACAAGCACTTGACAGTTGTTGATAAGGCAAACGTTCTTGCATCATCTCGTCTATGGAGAAAGGTAGCTCAGGAGATGGCTCCTAACTATCCAGATGTAACAACTGATTTTATGTATGTAGATAACGCTGCAATGCGTATGATCCAGGAGCCTAAGTTCTTCGACGTAATGGTAACTGAGAACACATTCGGTGATATCCTTACAGACGAGGGTTCATGTATCACAGGTTCAATGGGACTACTTCCATCTGCATCAACAGGTGAGCACACACCAGTATTCGAGCCAATCCACGGATCATGGCCACAGGCTAAGGGATTGAACATCGCTAACCCACTTGCACAGGTGCTTTCGGTAGCTATGTTGTTCGAGTACTTCGACCTTAAGAAGGAAGGTGAGTTGATCCGTAAGGCAGTTGACGCATCTTTGGATCAGAACGTACGTACACCAGAGATCCAGGTTGCTGGCGGTGCTAAGTATGGTACTAAGGAAGTTGGTGCTTGGTTGGTTGATTGGATCAAGAAGGCATAAACGTGTTTAGGACAGGCATAAAACCTGCCCCTACAAGAATATATTGAGAGACGTTGCATTAGCAGCGTCTCTTTTTTTATATAGGCATCCGTAGGGGCGGCCCTTGTGGTCGCCCGTGTATAAATCCCCGTCTTAAATTTTGTTAAATCAATATGTGAAACAAACGCAAAATATTTGTGGATTCAAATTTGATTTATATATTTGCAATTGAAAACGAATATCATTGAAAACGACAACGTTTATCGGCGACGATTATTCCACTCACTGAAGAAGATGATAATGGAAATACAAAACGTTTAGGTACGCCTGAATTATTTGCAGATCCTCCACAGGCTGTAAGCCAGGCTATCGTAGTACGTATAGATTGTGATGGAAAAGAAACCATTGTTGGATATTCAAAAGTTGTAGGATCGAATAGTAATGAAGATCCTCTACTACATTTTGTTTGTGTTAAATAATGATATTTTAAGTGAAGGAATGATAATAATTTAATATGGGTCGATTTAAATCAATAGCATTCCCTATTATCAAAATAGAGAATCGAATGTTTTATTATATATTTCAAAACAACAAAATTTTGGGGTATACTCCCGATTTATCATTGATTGGTTTTGAGAAAGTGGATAAGTATTTTCAACGCTCTGTTGATAAGCAAGAGATAGAATCTGCATATAGGGTAAAAGAAACAATCGTTGTGTATAAAGGCTATAAGGCAAGACTTGTTAAATATAATGAAGAGTCTGGTGAATTATTTGTTGTGTTTAATAGTTTTAATGGAAAGACTCTTGGAATAACACCGAGAATGGATATGTCTGAAAGACCGTATGCTGTTTATGAGGCGACATTATTGGAATCTGAGGTGCTTGAGATCTATGAGATAAGAGTCCCATTTAAGGAGTTTGTGTTTGAATCTCCGAGAATTGTTTTTCACAAGAGAGATGGCAAATGGCTTCCTTATCATGAATTAGGAGCTCTTTTAGAAGACGATGAATGGATTTGATGAGATTTTATTTTTAGAGACGAGGCATGTCCCGTCTTAAATTTTATCAAATTAATATGTAAAAATAACACAAAATATTTTGTAAACTCAAATATGATTGATATATTTGCATTGAAAACGAATATCATTGAAACCGAAAACACCCACGTCCACGGTAGCCACATGCCTTACGGCATTAGTGTCAACCATGGCCTAATTAGGTGAACCGTATCCACGGTTCGGATTTAAGCGTGTGTTCCACAACCGTGGCAACGGTTGATTTTTAATTAGCCAATGGTTGATTTATTCACGAAGTGAGAAATCTACCATTGGCGGATGTTGGCGGACGAGAAAAAAACAAAATTTATTTTATTAAAAAACAAACAAATACAAATTTATTATGGAAGATATTATAAATGATGAGGTTTTAGGCACTTTTGAATTTAAGGTTGATGCTTGGGTAAGAAGTATGGATTTTCCTGTTTTGAATTCTAAAGGGAATCTAAAATTGGTAATTCATGATCCAAACAAAGAAGGAATTCTTGACATCCAAAGAGATGCTTATAAGAAATATCTTCAGAATGAGGATAAGTATAAAAACTGTGTGACGAATCTGCTTTTGGATTACTACAAATGGAATTATGAGTACATTGAAAGTAACGTGTCTGGTGTAGATGAGAACGACCATAAGGATGTTGTTACTGATAAAGAGCTTTATCAGTTTATGACTTTATGGTATCTCTTCATTTGCAGAGACGGAAGTTTTGGATATGCCTTTGGTTGTTGTTGGGATGTAGATAATGGTTTGGCTGTCCTATTGTCCGAAGACGAACCACGTGTAATCTCAAGAACTCAATTGAAAAATCTTCACAAACTAAACGATCCGACTGTCGGTCTTCTAGTGCATGACGGCAAAAAATCATGGAAAGGTTTGGAGATTAATTCATTCTTTGGCAAGCCTGAAAATTTGGAGATTGAGTTGGAGGGTAGTGTAGAAGAGGGTATAACTCCTGCTCAGCAGAAAGCATACTCACAGTATTTGGAGAAGAAGCAGAACTATTTTGACGAACTAACCAAAATGATGTTGGGTGTCTTTGTTGGTAGTGACGAAAAGGCAGATGCAATGCTCCAGACAGGACAAAAGATTTTTATAAAGTCTGTATTACCTAAAACTTTGTTTATTGACAGAGATGGTAACTATGGTTGGATTTGCTATACAGATTGGGATGATTCCTATGTCGGAGTTCTTCTTTCAGAGGATAAACCTTATTTAATGCGAGAGGAAGACTTGCGAGAATACAGCAAAAAGGAGAAGGTGAAAGATGATGTCTTGGGATTGATGTTCACTTCTTATGTTGGATTTGAGAAACTTATTATAGTCAA
>JAZUIF010000067.1:0-6118 GCA_045642085.1 Paludibacteraceae bacterium
GTGTATTAATGGAAGTACAGCTTCATAAGAAGAGATTTGAAGATCTAACAAACTATGAATTATACGAACTTCTCAAAGTACGTAGTGAAATCTTTGTAGTTGAGCAGAATTGTGTTTGTCAGGACATGGACAACGACGATCAAAAAGCTATACATGTTTGGCTTACAGTGGATGGTAAAGTCATGGCTGTAGCAAGAGTGTTTCCTGCTGGAATACATTTGAAAGAAGCATCAATTGGCAGAGTTGTCACTGTTGAACATGGAAAAGGTTATGGCAAACAGATTATGTTGTTTGCTATCGATACAGCCGTAAAAGAATTTAATGCGACGCGTATTGAGATTGAGGCACAGGAATATGCCAAAGGGTTTTACGAAAAAGTTGGGTTCAAGCAGTCGTCAGGAATATTTATGCTCGACTGAATTAGACATATAAAAATGACGTGGGAGAAATAAAATATAGCTGAACTCGGTGGAAATCTATCAAAAACAACACGATTTCCACCGAGTTCAGACACTTTTTTACAACTTTAATATCCATTCAAACGAATATTTCTTTATCTTTACGTCAAGAAAATCAATGAATTTACTTGTATGCTTATTGGTAGAGAAAAAGAAAAGGAAATACTGTTGAATGCACTTGAATCAGATCAGTCTGAATTCATTGCTGTATATGGAAGACGTCGAGTCGGGAAGACATTTCTAATTCGAGAAGTTTTCAACTATGATTTTTCATTTCAACATACAGGCATACTTGATGCACCTTTGAATGAACAACTTTCTGAATTCAGACAGTCACTATATAGGCATGGAATGAAACGGAAAGCAATGCCCAAGACTTGGAACGATGCGTTTCATCTTCTTGAAGAATGGTTATCATGTTTACCTGAAGGAAAAAAGGTGATTTTTATAGACGAACTTCCATGGATGGATACAGTTCGCTCTAATTTCATACGTGCTCTTGACCATTTTTGGAATAATTGGGCTACATCTCGCAAGGATATAGTACTTATTGTATGTGGAAGTGCAACATCATGGATTATAGACAATATAGTCATGAACTATGGTGGATTACACAACAGATTGACAAGAAAAATTCATCTTCACCCATTTACATTGCATGAGTGTGAACTATACTGTAAAAATCAAAATCTAGGTTACAAACGAAATTTGATAATTGAAACTTATATGGCACTGGGTGGAATACCCTACTATTGGAGTTTCATGCAAAAAGGATTAAGTGTAGCTCAGAATTTCGACCGAATGTTTTTCAGTGAAGACGGAGAATTAACACATGAGTATGATGCTTTATACGCATCTTTATTCAAAAATCCAAACGTTCATATTTCTATTATAAACACATTGTCTACAAAAAAGGTTGGTATGACAAGAAGTGAATTATTAGACAAATCTAAACAATCTGACAACGAACAATTTGCTAAAGCACTCAAGGAACTTGAACAATGTGGGTTTATCAGAAAGTACACATGCTTTGGGAAGAAGACAAAAGATGCAATGTATCAACTCATGGACAACTATACTCTTTTCTATTTCCAGTTTGTTGTCAAGAATGAAAATGGAGACAAAACATTCTGGTCAAGTATGTATAATTCACCACTTCATAACAATTGGTCTGGATTAGCATTTGAAAGAGTGTGCCTACAACATCTTGAACAAATAAAAAAAGGATTAGGATTTGGTGCTGTCATAAGCACAGCACATTCATGGACAAGTCAAGGTGCTCAAATTGATCTTATCATAGACAGAAATGATGATATCATCAATGTATGTGAAATGAAATATTCAAAAGGGAAATATACTCTTGATTCTGAAGAAATAGAGAAAATGCAGAATCGTGTAGATATATTTCAAAAAGAGACAGAAACAACCAAGTCAATAAACCTTACTTTGATAACTTCAAATGGAGTATCTACAGGATCTGACATTCATAACATCCACAGTATGCTAACAATGGATGATCTATTTCTTCAATAATTACTAAGAAAATTAAAATCAATATAATATGAATAAGACAATTGAAGACATCATTACACGAAGAAGTGTTAAGAAATACCTTAACAAGCAGGTTCCAATGGAATTGGTTGAGGAAGTGGCAAAAGCTGGCACTTATGCTCCGTCGGGCATGAATTGTCAGGCTGGTAAGATTATCGCAGTTACAAACAAAGAGATGAGAGATCGACTAAGTCGTATCAACGGAGACATTCTCAACAAACTCTACCCTACTCCATCTGGACACGGAGATCCATTCTACGGAGCTCCAGTCGTATTAGTCGTTTTGGCAAAGAAAGAGATTGGCACACGAATCTACGACGGTTCACTTGTGATGGAGAACTTAATGGTTGCCGCTAATGCCCTTGGTTTGGGTTCATGTTGGATTCACCGTGCAAAAGAGACATTTGAAACAGAGGAAGGCAAGCAGATTCTTAAAGAACTTGGTATCACTGATGAATACGAAGGAATCGGAAACTGTATTCTAGGCTACACAGATCCATCTGGATTGATGCCACAGTCACCAAGAAAAGAAGATTTTGTTGTTTGGGTAAAGTAATTTGAAACAAAAGTTGTTATTCAACATAAAATTCAATAATTTTGTGGTCTAAACTAACAAATTAAAAAAGGGTAAAAACATGAATGATTCATTAGCAACAACTGTTGCCGACACAGTGTCGAAGGCAGCTCAGGCTGCAGAAATGCTTACAACTGGAGGTTTGGATAAATCTCAGTATGATGAAGCTCTACAGGTTTTGGTAAAGGAAGGTACTGAAATGGCCATCAACTTTGCTGTTAAGATTGTTATCGCAATCTTGGTTTTCACTATTGGAAAGTGGATTGTAGGCAAGATTAACAAGGCTGTTGCAAAGCTTATGGAGAAGAAAGAGGTTGAACCATCTTTATCTTCTTTCATAAAGAGTTTGACTAACGTAGTTTTGATGTTCATCCTTGTGATTGTCATCATCGGCATTCTTGGAATTGAGACATCTTCATTCGTTGCATTGTTTGCTTCTGCCGGTGTTGCAATCGGTATGGCATTGAGCGGCACACTACAGAATTTCGCTGGTGGTGTGATGATTTTGGCATTCAAGCCATTCAAGGTAGGTGATTTCATCGAGGCACAGGGACAGGTTGGTGTAGTTAAGGAGATTCAGATCTTCAACACTATCATCACTACAGTCGACAACAAGATCATCATCGTTCCAAACGGTGGACTTTCAACTGGTATCGCTACCAACTACTCTAAAGAGCCATTGCGTCGTGTCGATTTGACATTCGGTATCGCATACGGAGAGAACTACGACAATGCTAAGTCAGTAATCATGGATATCATCAACGCAAATGCTAAGATTCTTAAGGATCCTGCTCCATTCATCGGATTGGTTAACCTTGGTGACAGCTCAGTTGATTTGACAGTGCGTGTATGGTGTAATTCAGCTGACTACTGGGATGTTTTCTTCGCAATGAACGAGACAGTTTATAAGACATTCACTGCAAAGGGCATCAATATTCCATTCCCTCAGATGGATGTTCATATCGCAAAATAATAACGACGTTAACAAAAACGAAAAATATGGTAGACGGTGCAGAAATGCATCGTCTACTTTTTAGTTAAAGTATCCAATTGTAATAAATTACTAATTTTAAATAAGATGAAAAAACTACTGACAACATTAGGTGTTTTCACTATTGTTATAGCATCGTATGCAGCTACATTTATGAGAGTAAAAACTGCAAACGACAACACTGTTTTATATAACGTAGAAGACGTAATTGAAGTTGATTTTGTAGATGACACATTACGCGTTCCCGTTTATCCTTACGTCGACTTAGGACTTCCTAGTGGAACACTATGGGCTAAGTGCAACGTCGGAGCGACTCAACCAAATGAAATCGGAGATTATTTCGCATGGGGTGAAACTGCACCTAAAGATATGTACGACTGGAAAACATATAAATATGGAGTAGGAACAGAGGATGGTTATGATGTTGAATCTTTGACTAAATATAATTTTGGAAATTTTGCAGGTGAAATAGATACTCTTTCTACATTAGTTCCAGAAGATGACGCAGCAACTGTCAATTTGGGCGAAGAGTGGAGGATGCCAACAAACGAGGATTTTAATGAGCTTCTACGAGAGTGTTATATTGTCATTACATTTAATTATGGATATAATCATAATCAGTTAGGAATCATAGTATATAAAGCTAAGAACGCTGAAGATAAAGGTAAGATTATTGAATATAGAATGACTCCATCAGATGAATACAATGTAGCTAAAGACACTCATATATATATTCCTGGTGGTGGTATACATTTAAATTCTATTGAAGATGATCCTGGTTATTGGGGCAACTACTGGACATCAACACTTAACAAAGATGATGAAGCATTAGCTAAAACTCTAGTTTTCACCGAATTCAATGTTGAAACAAGTATAACTGGACGTTGCTTTGGCACTCTTATTCGTCCTGTTCGAGCTAAAAAATAAATGCTCATTAAATGTGAATAAATCCTAAGTTTCACATCCAATTAAGCAAAAATATGTTAAAAACATATCTATAAAACATAATTTTTCGGCATTTTTTGTTGGATTCTAAAAAAATCGAGTTACATTTGCGTCCGGATTTAATAAATACAACTGAACGTTATGGAACTTAAAAACAACATTAACGCTATTGCATTTTTTGGTTTAATTGGACTTACAACATTGTCAAATGTCGATTTTTCTGGATCAGATCAGCTTATGCTAGGTCAGAAAATTGAGACAGAGATTATGAAAAAGGATGATCTTCACAAGACAATCGTAGCATTTTGGGCATCATACGATGCTGAATCTGTTAAGAATTGTCAGCGTATCATTAATGAGAAAGATGATGCCAATATAATCCTTGTATCTCTTGACGATTATCAGTCCATCTATGTAGATGCTGTATCAAAAATTGATGCTAACAAAGTTGCTGAAAGCAGTCTGAGAGTAGACCGTAACAGCAAGGTATTAGCCGACTTCAAGTTTAACGGAGAATTCAAGAGTTACTTGATAGACGAAAACGGTTATCTAGTAGAGATTAATTAATGTATGGACGGTGTTTCGAACACCGTCCTTTTTATTTATAGAGGATTAATGACAAAATGACATATAGCAAAGTATATGTCATTTTTTGTGACTAGTACTAAAAAACTGATAATTATTTAATCCATTCACACTTTTAATTACATTTTTACCAAAAAATATCTTTTATAGTTTGTAAAAAATTGAATTATTATAACGTAATAGAGAAAAAGTATATATATTTGTAGAAAATATGCTAAAATTTGTAAAAGGATTAATCTATGAATAAGATAAAACTAGTATTGGCTTTTTTTGCTGGTCTTGTAATGTTTTCTTGTAGTGAAAGCGACGAGGCTGTATTATACGATAATTATGACTTCATCAGTATTAAAGGTGATTCTGTAATTTCAAGTGATGGTCTTCAGATGGTGGCTTCTGTTGTAGATGTTGTATTGACAGATTCATTTGGCACATATTCAAAGATCAATTCACAAGTTACTGTTGGCAACAATGTATTTGATGTAAATTTGATGATGTTTGGTGCTAATGCAGGTAGACACGAGCAGAAACTTGGTGCAGGTGAGCCATTGGGTTATATCGGTTATGTAAAATATCGTTCAATGCAATCTGACAGCACTTTCAAGACTGACAAATATGCTATCACTTCTTCAGTTATCAACTGGGAGGATGTAGATAACAAAACTGTTCTTTTTGATGTTGATTGCAATGGAAGAAAGATGCTGAATGATTCTACTTACGCTAAACCAACTCTTAGAATCGTAGGTAAGATCAGAGCTATCAAGCAGTAAACTTAAAAAATTTTATAATATAGAGACGTAGCTTGTGAGGTGCACCCCTAAAGTTGGACAGAAAAAAAATAATTTATAATGTATGAGCTCGGTATTGTACCGGGCACATGCCGTTTAATCTAAGTTTAATACGTTTGTTATTGTACCACCAGATATACTCGTTAAGCTGAGCGATAAAGTCATCTATAGAATCGAAGTCGTTGACATATAGAAGCTCATTTTTCATCAGACCGAAGAAGTTCTCCAT
>JAZUIF010000068.1:0-27811 GCA_045642085.1 Paludibacteraceae bacterium
GACACTATTTCACCACGCAATTTGACCTATTGAATGATTTTGTTCGTCAATTTGTTGTTTCAAACTTTTGAATTGCCACTTTCCCCTTACACCATAAGGGATTTGAACATGTCGCACCACGCAATTTGACCTATAAGTCTAAATTTAGGGCAGATTTGAAAACTGATAACTATCAGTGTCAAATCTGCCCTAATCGATTTAGGAGATTATAAGCAGTTGTCCAAAATGAGGATTATTAAGATTTCTCCAATAGTCATTCGGCGGAAAAAGTGTGACTACACGTGCAATATTCGGCAGAAAAAGTGTGACAGGAGTACTAATTTACTTATGACAAATCAATCTTTATCGTGTCAACGCAATCAAAAATCTATAGAGGACAAACAAAAAGAGACGCAATTCATCAATCGCGTCTCAACTATTATATTTCCGAATTTATCCCAAATTCTCCGTCTTCTCAATCACATAAAGTGGTCGTCTCTTAACCTCTTTATAGATTTTGCCGATATACTCGCCGACGATTCCAACTGCAATCATCAAAGAGCCTCCAATAAACCAAAGGCTGACTAACAATGAAGTCCATCCTCTGATTGTTCCTCCAATGATGAAATAAGAATATAATCCATATCCGATAGCAATCATCGCCATGAAGATGAAGAAAATTCCAAACGAAAAAATAAGACGCAACGGTTTGACACTGAATGATGTAATTCCATCGACAGCAAAATTCAACATCTTCGTCAACGGATATTTGCTCTCACCTGCAAATCTCTCGCTTCTATCATAGAATACATCTGCCTCCTTAAAACCAAGTGTACGAACCATTCCACGTAGGAAAAGATTTCGTTCTGGCATCGCTACCAATACTTTCAATGCGGCACTACCCATCAATCGAAAATCCGCATGGTTGTATTTGACGTCGGTTCCCATCACTGACATCAACTTATAGAATGCCAACGCTGTGTTTCTCTTAAACCATGTATCTGTAGTACGCTCACGTCGTACACCATAGACTACCTCCGCTCCTTCGTTGTATTTTTCGACCATCTCAAAAATAGCATTGGTGTCGTCTTGAAGATCAGCATCGATACTTACAGCCATATCACAACAGTCTGACACAAGAGTTAATCCTGCAAAGAGTGCATTTTGATGACCTGCATTATGAGCCAACTTAATTCCTGCAACATGACTGTCGGCTTTAGACAACTCATCAATTATCTCCCAAGTTTTATCTCGACTTCCATCGTCCACATACACGACTCCACCAGAAACAATCTTTCCCGACTGCTCCATAGCGGTGATGACTTCTAGTAATCGCTTGTTTGTCTCATGCAACACTTCCTCCTCGTTGTAGCATGGAACGACTATTTTTAAAACTCCTTTTCTCATTTTTCTTTATCTTTAGCGACACAGCACGTATTCTATTTAGAGACGCGGCACGCCACGTCTCTACGGGTCGGAATTAATTATTGTTTCGTCGTTTTCTTCTGCGAGACTATATATTCGTATGCAGCAAAACGGCGACGCAATAAACTATCTAAATATTGGCAAGAATCTTTCGCCACTTCTTTATATTTCTCACGAGTGTCGTAAGCCTTGATTAAATCAGAACGTGGATCAACCAAGTATAGATACGACGAATCTCTGGCACAAAGCAGACCATCTGTTGAATATACTACTGATGAAGTCGGTTTATTCAACACATTTCGTCCAAAGCCTACATTTTCATATTCAAAGCCAAGTAATGACATAAGAATCGGCTCGATATCTGTTTGGCAAGCCGGTGTATTGATTACTTTCTTGCCAAGACGTGGAGAATGGATTATAAACGGAATATGGTTAAAGCTCTCCGCCACCTCACATTCTGGTCTGCCGACAATTTTTCCATGATCAGCAAGGAAGACAAAAACTGTATTATCATAAAGTCCACATTGCTTCATACCTTCAAAGAATTTCTTCAAACAATAGTCGGCATACAAAACAATCGCATATTCTGGATCCAAACCATGAGTATCAAACCAATTTGGGATAACGTATGGCGGATGATTTGAAATTGTAAGTAACACGCTAAAGAACGGTTGTTGCATAGTCGGCAACTCATTCAAGGCATAATTGAAAAGGAACCCATCACTTACACCAAAACTGTTGACAACAGAATCGCTCGGATAATCCTCCTGCGAACGGATATGCTTGAATCCATTTGTACGCAAGAACGCATTCATATTATCGTACTGGCTCTCATGCGTCATGTAGAAAGCAGTTTGATATCCTTGTTCTGAGAAGACGTTGGGCATTCCATAATATGTCGGAATATCCGTACCTTTCATCGCATTTCTGGAAAGAACAGTTGGGAATCCATAAAGCGTAGAGTAGATGCCTTGGTTCGTATGATTGCCGACGCTGTAGAAATTCTCAAACGAAAGACTCTCATTCCACAAACTATCCAAGAATGGAGTCAACTTCTGTTCGCATCCAAACGTCTGCATCAGTTTCCCACTCATACTCTCCATCAAAACAATCACCACATTTGGTTTTTCATCCACTCCAAATACAGCTGATGTATCTCGTTTGCAATGACGTTGAAGAGAAAGTGAATCTGTAACGAACGCATCGTCTGAACATTGTTGCATATCACGTCGGATCTCACGCACTGCAGTCGGTCCATCCATCAAATTCAAGCCTTTGTTTTCACTGCGATTACCGTCGATATAAGTGTTCAGCAGATTGAATGCTGCATTCACTCCAAGTCGATTCAAGAAATAGTCGTCACAGTAGTATGCAGCAGACACTTTTATCGGATTATATCCCATCCTGCCACGGATTCCAAATGCACACAATCCGATCGCAATGGCTGAAATAAGAAATATTTTGATCCTGTCGACAAAAACAATCTTATTTTTTCCAGACAAAATATCTTCAAGAGTCTTTTCGGACTGTCGCCAAATGAAAATTGCAAAGAGAGCTATCAATGCCAATCCACATATAATCAGCACCCAGTACGACGGTTCCTCGACAATCATCTTCACCGCTGTGCCTGCCTCCTCTTTCCATTCAAAGATAGATGAGTTGATCACATTGGAGAAATATTTGAAATACTGTAGATTAGCTGCTTGAAGTGCAATTTCAACAGAAAGCACAGCAATAACAATCGTCACTACGGTTCGCCATAATATCTTATTGAAAAACAGGAAAATACAACTGATTAACAACAATAACACATAAGGCAGAATCATCACGTAGCAGACAGCCACATTATCTAACCATAGTCCACGCACGAAAGCTGGCCACACAGGATTGGATGCCGTAGCGTCTACAAAATCATTAAGATAGAAATATTGCGCAAGTCGCAACACAGATAAGATAAAGAGTGCTGCGAGATGCGTAGTTAAAACAAATTTGAAAGCCTTAATGAAATTATTCATAATAACATCAGTCGTAGAGATGATACTTTTTTGATTTTCGTCTCCACGACGATTCTGAATCTCTCCAAATATCCTTCACGTCGTCGAATTTGTATCTCTCCGACATCTTCAAACGAATCTTATTCGAGCCACAGACGTTGTCGAAACTCTTCTTAGTCTTATCCGAACACATGGCAAAGATGTCTTTGGTAGGATAAAGATTGTGCAAAGCCTCCAAAACCTTAAACTGAACCTCTGTCAGTCTGGCTTTTTGCAAATCATCTATGTAGACCTGCACTCCTTGCACAATCTTGCCAGAAAGAGCAGAAAACTGTGGTTTATATACAATAGGGCGGAATGTTAAGCCTTCCAACTTCATATTATTCAACTCAGTAGCCAACGAATCAGCATTTACCCAGTCTGCAGCAAATGCATCGAATGGAATAGTATAGCCTACACCAATATTAAGCACTCCAAGTTCACCTACGATTCCACTCATCGGATAATAAGCGGCACACTGCCAATAAGGAATCTGTGGAGAGGTCATCACCCAACGTAGTCCGGTCTGAGAATAATCCATATCTCGTTTCCAACCATCCATAGGGACAACCGTAAGCTTACACTTCTTCTTAGTCATGCCCTCCTCGTTAAGCAAAGAGGCAAGTTCACCTACAGTCAAACCATAAACATATGGTATCGGATATTTACTGATGAAACTGAAATAGCCATCATACACAAGCGGACCTTCAATCTTATTTCCTCCTAAAGGGTTCGGACGATCCAACACAACAACCTCTTTATCATTCTCACCAGCTGCCTCCATCACAAGACCAAGTGAGCTGACAAAAGTGTATGAGCGACAACCAACATCTTGAATATCATAGACTATCACATCAACATCCTTCAACATCTCAGCTGTCGGTTTCTTCGTCTTGCCATAAAGGCTATGAACCTTCAAACCTGTCTTTGCATCGACAGAACCATTGACAGTACCACCAGCATAGACATTGCCTCTCACACCATGTTCTGGAGCAAAAAGGCAAACAAGTTTCACGTCGGCTGCAGCATTAAGGACATCAATAGTGCTTTGCATATCAGCATTCACACCTGTGGCATTGGTAAGCAAGCCTACCCTTTTCCCCTTCAAAATATCAAAATCACGTTGTTTGAGCACATCAACACCTAGCGTCACCTGGGCAAACGACCAAATGACAGAAACTAAAGAAATGCAAAGCAACAAGATTCTCTTCATGATTCTATAATCTTAAAACGGTTGCAAAATTACTCTTATTTTTTGGGATATTGCCAATTATTGATGAGTTATTAGTATTTTTGCAGAGAACTTATATTGATTTACAAACATGAGAACTTATTTGAGCGTTGTTGCGCTCCTCCTTTCTATCCTATTTATGCCTGCAAACGCGGCAAAGAAACATGAATTACGTGGTGCTTGGATAGCAACTGTAGCCAATATCGACTGGCCTTCTACCAAAGGTGATTTTGAAAAGCAAAAAGACGAGATGATCGCTATGCTTGACTCTCTTCACGACTGCAACATCAACTCCATTTTCCTACAGGTTCGCCCTTGTGCCGACGCTTTATACAAGTCGGATTTGGAGCCATGGAGCTCTTATCTTACTGGAAAACAAGGAACTGCAGTAAGCTATGATCCATTGGCATTCGCTGTTGAAGAGTGTCACAAAAGATGTATGGAAGTTCACGCATGGATCAACCCATACCGTGTGACAAACGGAGAAGGTGTGGACAAACTAACCAAGGGACATCTTTATTTCCGTCATCCTGAGATGTTTTTGACATACGGTGGCAAGGTCTATTTCAATCCTGGTTTGGAGGAGGTAAGAGATTATCTTACAAGTGTGGTGATGGATATCGTCCTACGTTATGATGTCGACGGAATCCACATGGACGACTATTTCTATCCATACAAAGTGGCAGGAGAAGAGTTTCCCGACTTCGAAACTTTCAAGAAGCATCATCGTGATCAATACGACCGTCAGTCTTGGCGACGCGATAACGTCAACCTTGTAGTCAAGATGATTCACGACGCAATCCAGAGAGCAAAACCATGGGTATGGTTTGGAGTCAGCCCATTCGGAGTTTACAGAAACGGTAAAGACGACTGGCGTGCGACTGATGCAGGAGCCGCTTGTACCAATTATGATGAACTTTGTGCAGACGTCCTACTATGGCTTGAAAAAGGTTGGATCGACTATGCAGCTCCACAGTTATACTGGGAACTTGGCCGTAAAGGTCTAGACTACGGAGAGTTGAGCAAATGGTGGAGCGACTGGTCGTATGGCAAGAACATGTTTGCTGGTCTTTACGCAAGTGGTTTGGCCGTCAAGAAAGATAAACCTTGGAAAGAAGGCAATGAGGTTATCCGTCAGCTCAACACAAGCTACAACAACAATAAAATCAACGGTTATATTTTCTACAGTGCCAAATACCTAAAAGAAGATTACCGAGGGTTGAGCACAGAATTAAGAAATGGTCTATTCAGATATCCGGCACTAGTGCCTGTCGACCCAACAAGTGCAAGTTCTCCATCAGCCGCTCCTAAGGGAGTTAAGATCGAAGGCGACATGATGCGTTGGAAGCCAGTAGTAAAGAAAGGAGGATACGATCCACGCTACTACGCCATCTACTGTTTCAGAGCGAACGAAGAGGTTGATATCAACAGAGTCGACAAGATCATCGCCTTCACACAAGGCACAGAAGTCGACGTGCAGGAATTCCGTCTGCCAACAGGAAATTATAAATTCGTGGTGACGACAATCAACAAGTTCAGACACGAATCAAAGGGATCAAAACCAGTGGATTTTCAAAGCAGATAAATAAAGATAAAATAGATTTCGTAAAGACGGGGCACATCCCCGTCTTTGCTATTTTAAACAAACATTCTCGTACTAAAATAGCAGTTGTCCAAAATTAGAACAGAAAACAGCGTTTTATATAAAATATTTCACGCTTGGAAAACCCACAAACTCGTTTGTTCTGGAAAACTCCCAAACGGGGAAAACATTAACAATAGAAAACCCGTTCTTAAGTTTTCTTGTGTTTCTTTTTCCGCGTTAGGCGTTTTCAAGACATTGGGATGTCTGTTTTCCAGTGCCACAACGAAGTTGTTATTTTTCTGGCACGTTTTCTGTTCTAAAAGTAAGTGATTCTTACAATCAATCATTATTTACAACATTGCCAAATAAAAAAACACTAAAGCCCAATATTTCTCAAAACAATTCCGTAACTTAGTCATAGGATTTAATATTATGAATCAAAATTGAAAAGCCTATGAAAACTACTATCGCATTTGCAACTGCCCTATTATCTTCATTTTCTCTTTTCGCAGAGAAAATCGAAGTGGGAGGAATCTATTATAATTTGAATGGCGACGGTACTGCCGAAGTGACATACCGTGGAGATGAGGAAGACGGATGGATGTACTATTCAGCCGAAGATCTTTATTTTGGAGACGTGGACATTCCATCGGAGTTTGAATACTCTGGTGCGACATACCAAGTAACGAAGATTGGTAATGATGCCTTCGCAGGAAGTAAATACATGTATTCGCTAATGCTACCGTCGACAATATCATCAATGGGATCAGGATTATTCTCATTGTGCAACAGTTTGGAGTGGATCGGCGTCGACGATATGAATCCAAACTTCGTCAGCCAAGACGGAATACTATATTCCCGCAATCCCCTATCTATATTCTTCGTACCAAGAAATATCAGTGGAGACATATCACTGTTGGATGACTTGACTGTGATTCCGAGCAGTGCATTCCAGAATTGTGTGAACATCACCACTATCTCACTGCCATCAGAAGTGACAACCATATCAGACGGAGCCTTCAACGGTTGCACAAGTCTACAGGAGATCTTCATGGGAGAGAAGTTGGAAACCATTGGAGAGTATGCATTCTCCAAATGTTCAAGTCTTGCGATGATCACGATTCCAGAAAGTGTGAAAAGCATCAAAGCAGCCGCATTTGCCGACTGTCCAAACCTCATGTATGTTCTACTCCACGAAGGATTGCAGAGCATCGGCAAAATGGCATTCTACAACTGTCCGAACATCACAGGAATCCAGTTGCCAAGCACACTGACCACCATCGGAGAGAATGCCTTCAAAGAGTGTGTAAATCTAAGTGTGATCAAGAACGACAGCAAACTCCCTATTGAGATCGGCTCAACCGATTACGGATACGTAGCCTACTACGCCACAGAGATCATCAAAGACACAGATACAGGAATCTGCGACAACACGTCCACACAAAGCATCCAATGCCACAGAGAAAATGGCAAATGGGTAATCACTAATGCATCAGGCAAAACCGTGACTATCTACTCCGTCAACGGCCAAATATTAAGACGTTTCTATTGCGAGACAGATAGAGAGGAGATTGATGAGGATGGAGGAAGGATAATTGTGAGGGACTGAGATGATATATTAGAAATCGCAAAATCAGACCGAGATAATATATTAGAAATCGCAAAAACAGACCGAGATAATATATTAGAAATAATAAAAACGGACCGAGATAATATATTAGAAATCGCAAAAACGGACCGAGATAATATATTAGGAGTAAAAAAAGAGTATATTTGCGACAAAAATACAGTAAACATGGACAAAGAGAAATTAAAGCAAATACTTCTAGATCAGGCAGAAGAATTGGATATTCAATCGATACCGAATCTATGCCATCGTAAGGAAGAAGACTTGGTTGACCTAAATAGTCGTCTTGCCCAAGTAGTGATAGGAGTCAGAAGAAGTGGCAAATCAACTCTTTGCAAAAATGTTTTAAATAAAGCAGAAGTGAAGTTTGGCTATGTTAATTTTGATGATGAACGATTAGCTGGAATTAAGACAGAGAATTTGGATGACATACTTCTAACACTATACCAAATAAACGGAGATTTGGATTATTTCTTTTTTGATGAAATCCAAAATGTGGAACATTGGGAACTTTTCATAAACCGTTTGTTACGTCAAGGTAAACACTTGCTTATTACAGGAAGTAATTCAAAATTGCTGTCTCAAGACTTAGCCACACATCTAACGGGAAGACATTCTAAAATAGAGTTACTGCCATTCTCTTTCGCTGAATTCTGCGACTATAACAAGGTCACATTATCACCATTGACCACAAAAAACAGAGGGCTGATTGCAAGAGCATTCGACCAATATATATCACAAGGAGGATTACCAGAACTTATGTATGAAAAAGACGTCTTAGGATATGTTGATTCTCTATATGAAAGCATATTAACACAAGATATTAAACGAAGATTTAACGTAAGAAATATCGAGATTCTCCGCAGATTGTCTCAGCATCTTTTGAATATTTCTCCAGCTATAATAAACAAGCCAAATTTGTGTGAATTATTGGAAGTTAAGTCTCCAATCACAATGGATAATTATCTTTCATATTTGATGCAAGCGTACCTAATTTTGCCAATTAAGAAATATTCTAATAAGAGTAGCATAAGAACACAAAGCGAAAAAATCTATGCAATAGATGTATCTTTTATGAATAAAAGACAAAACGCTTTTGTTGGAAGTAATTTAGGATGGAGACTGGA
This sequence comes from Paludibacteraceae bacterium, assembly GCA_045642085.1. Lineage (GTDB taxonomy): Bacteria > Bacteroidota > Bacteroidia > Bacteroidales > Paludibacteraceae > UBA1723. The sequence continues at coordinate 9,008 of JAZUIF010000068.1, forward strand.
GACAATAGTTTATCTTGAATTGCGTCGACGCATGAAATATGCAAGCGAAGACATTTATTATTATGCAGTTCAGAAAAGCGAATGTGATTTCTTGACTGTCGACGGGAATACGGTAACTGGTGTATACCAAGTGAGTTACGACATCTCCTCAGATAAAACTCGTCAACGTGAAATTGCAGGATGTGTATCAGCTGCTAAGGCCACTAAATGCGACAATGTATGGTTGATCACCAATAGCCATAGTGAAGCCATTGAGTGTCAAGGTGTGAAGATACAATGTATTCCTGCGTATGAATGGTTAATAGGAGCAACGACAATTGATAGATAATAGGCGAATTGGATACTTTACGATAAAGCACTGAGACTCACTGCGGAAGCAAGATTGGAATAGAAACATTAGAATTTCTTAAAAATAGATTAGAACAATTAATAAGCAAAACATCTTTTGTTTAGTCAATTATAGTATTTTTGTAGGGCGATATAAATCTTATCCTGCACATATTTTTGACGCACGATGACACTATCTTTGCATTGAAATTCAAAAATAAGTCGCAATGAACAAGACTTAGTAAATGTGTTGTTCTCAAATACATCACTTAAGTATTAACTAATAAAACAATTTGATTATGGCAGTAGATTTGAAAAAACACAATGTATGGATGTATTGGCCAGGAGATTATGCAGAAGAATTTCCAGAAAACCTTGTTAAAGAAGTTATGGCATGTTGTCTTCCTGACGATGACCAGACCAATGAGGCTAGAGAAATTGGAGATTGGGCAGAATACAGCAAAAGAAACGGTTTGGATGAAGCGCTGAAAAACGTCTACGATGGAAGAGATATAGGACAAGCAAAGAAATTAGTGAAAGAATTCTTAAACGAAGTCAAAACAGAGGATTATATAATTGCAAGAAAAGGTTGTGATTCTATTATTGCCGTTGGCGTTGTTAAAAGTGGTTATTTTTTTGATGATACTCGTTCCAAATATAAGCATTGCAGAAAAGTAGAATGGAGGCCTTTTAAGATTGAGAAAAATTTCAAGAACTATTTTAAGGATTCTGGATGGCACCGAGTAACTAAAATAACAAAGCAAAATGATCCGGATAACAATGCAGAAATATTATTGAATTTCAAATTCAAATAGTTTTATATATGCAGGAAACTTCTTAATTCAATAAAAGAACATACCGATTTAAAGTCGGTGCTCATTAACAAAGTAGATTTATAACAGACATCCAAATAATTCATAAATACTAAATGTGAATACTTTTGTGTATTCAGCAAAAGCTTAGATTATGATAAAATCAGAACATACATATGTTGATCTTGGACTGCCATCGCACACTCTTTGGGCAACATGCAATCTTGGAGCGAAGAAGCCGGAAGAACTAGGATCGTATTTTTCATGGGGAGCAACAAAGCCGATTGAAAAGTCCGAAAACAATTCATTCGAAGATGATCTACTTCAATTGGTTGAAGAAGACGACGATGATTTAGAGTATATGCTTATAGAAAAATATAATGACACTGACAATCTGACAATACTCCAACCTGAAGACGATGCTGCGACTACGTGCTGGGGTGCCGACTGGCAAATTCCTACTGAAGACGAATGGTCGGAACTAATAGATAATTGTGAATGGGCATGGGTACAACATAACGGGACAACAGGATACGAAGGTATTGGACCAAATGGGAACTCGATATTTATACCTGTTTCAACAAACTGTGATGAGGACATGGTGCTCAATAAATATTGGACGTCGTCTATTTATGACACGTGTAATGCTTATGGACTTGAGATCAGTTATGAAAGCATATACCTACATAATATAAAACGACATGCAGAAGCATTAATCCGCCCAGTTAGAAATCAGAATCAACATCCAGTATACTTTACAGTTTCTTTCTACGGATATGAATCCAGGTTTATTAATGGATCCACCAGGTTTCTTGAAACGCAAAAGGTAGAGAAAGGAAAATCTGCTAATATAAATGACATAGTTGTACCTGAAAAATATGAGCATACATTTGTAGGATGGGATAAACCTGTGGATAATATCACATCAAATACAGAAGTGCATGCTATTTACGAAAGAAATCCGTTTACTAACCATGATTACGTAGATCTTGGACTGCCATCGCACACTCTTTGGGCAACATGCAATGTAGGAGCCACAAAACCGGAGGAATCTGGCGATTATTTTATGTGGGGAGAAACAGAGCCCAAGATGCAGCCACATCCGAACGCGAAACTTAAATCAATTCCCAATCCTATAGAAGAGTATCCAGATAAAGATTTTCTGAAATTTAAATCAGAACACGATGCAGCAACAACAAATTGGGGAGAACCTTGGTTCACACCAACATCAGACGACTTTATTGAGTTGGAAGAGTGTTGTCAATGGACATGGATTATGCAAGATGAAGTATATGGATATAAGGTAACGGGACCAAATGGCAACTATATATTTCTTCCAGCAACAGGAGAATATCGCTATAAGGATTTGTTGAATGTTGGAAAAAGAGGAGGATATTGGACCTGCTCCCCTACACATATGCCTTATACACACGCTGTCGTATTTCAATTCGATTCAGAATCTACAAAATGTGATACTTCACTTATAGAAATAAGATATACTGTTCGACCAATACGAATAAGAAAATAAAGACAACTTATAGTAGCATTGTAATACGTTTACAATGCTATTTTATTTTTAATAAATGGAAAATATCTAACCTGCACATATTTTTGGGCGTATAGGTCAAATTGCGTGGTATTTTTATAAGCTATGCTTCTATAGGTCAAATTGCGTGGTAAAAATGTCGGATAGAATTTGCATAAATCGACAGAAGAATAATACATTTGCATTGCAGTTTGAAGCATAGTGGAGCTCTGCTGGGGAGCAACTCCATGAGGAATAAAACTGTGGATGCTGTATGGCAAACAAGAGGGATTGGAGTTAAACCAATCCCTTTTTTGTGAATTGCTAACAGCCTTCCCTATGCCAAGAAAAACCCACAAATGAACCGCTTGCGGTTCTCTTCTGACATTCCACTGTGATTGTTGAGATTCTTTTTGAGATCTGTGAATGTGCCTTCGATTTTATTGTTTGTGTTTGGCATCCCCTTGCATTCAGGATCCTGAAATGTGAACAGGTACGGCAAATAAAAATCAATACTATGCATTGTAGAACGCAATCGTTTGTGTGTATATGGAGTCTTGCCTGATTTCAATTTGGATCGACGATGCAATGTCTTATGCCAATCAGATTTCCATTTTTCATATGCCGTTTCAAACTCATTTCTGGTAGAAGTTGTCAAACATCCAACAAGTTTTTTTAACTCTTTTGCTGCATTAAGTTTTGGATTGTTAGTAAGATAGCGTTTGATGATTTCTTTCATATGGAACTGGCACATTTGGATCTTGTATGCGGAAAATAGGCTAAAAAGGCTCTGCCTGCCATCAATGATCAAACCCTTTATTTCATATCCTCTGGATTTTATGCTGTTTACAGCAGCCTCATAGTCGGCATTTGTCTCGTTTTTTATGAATTCCATATACAACACTTTCCCTGATGCGTCGTCAATTGCCAGAAGCACTCCCCAATTGTGTCCCCAATATGTGGCATCTATATGTACGTACCCTCCTCCGTTAAGTTGTGGCTGTTCCCATCTGATTGATATGTTTCTCAGACTGCGTTTGATTGTAGACTCGCTTATTCCATAGGTTGCCGACATTTCTCTCACCGTCTGTTTGTTCGACACGTACTGTTGCCATAGTTCCTTTTCCTCCGGGACTTTGCTGTTCCTAAATCGATATCCACAATCATTGCATTTGTATGTTTGGATTCCTTTTCTCTTGCCGAATTTAATTGTGCTTGTTGATCCGCATACTGGACACTTGCTTCTATTCATAACACTTTTTTTGAGTTTTGAAACTCTCAGCAAGTTAGTCTATACTATGGATTTGACACTATTTCACCACGCAATTTGACCTATTGAATGATTTTGTTCGTCAATTTGTTGTTTCAAACTTTTGAATTGCCACTTTCCCCTTACACCATAAGGGATTTGAACATGTCGCACCACGCAATTTGACCTATAGGTCAAAAAAGACGCCACATTATGACGCCTTATTTGTAGGTGTTTTGATGGGATTTTATTACTCTGTAACGAGATATTCCATTCACATTTTTTTATTATTCATTTAACAAAAATTCTTTACTATTTGTGTAAGTGTTTGATTCCTGTGGTTTTACTCCTGATTATAACCACTTGCTTAAAAGATGGAATCTCTTCTATGCTATCATATTCTCCTATGTATTTGCCATTAGTGTAAAATACCTGGAATGGAGGTAGTAATTCATTTTTCTGAGACAATAAATCTTCTGCGACGGCATTGTTGGCATCACAGTCTGTAAGAGAGAATTGTAAACCAGTCTCAACCTCACCACCTTCTTTATATTCTATATCTTTTACTACTAGAGATTCTCCTGTCGATGCAGTGATGCGGAATGTGTATGGTCCGATTTTGCTTTTGTCCTCGTCGATTCCGGCATTTTCTACGAAATAATTATAGTCTTTACGCTCTATCTCTACCCAACTGCCATCTTTCTTCTGGTATTCTAGTTTGTCTATAGCGTATAAGTGGTCGTAAACTGCCATTTTGAAATAAAACTGGCTCATTCCAGGTTCGTACTTCACTCTGATGCCCCCACTTTCTCTGCAAGGAATGTAGCACCATTTGATTGGAACTCTGCCGTCTTCTAGTTTTGCGATTCTGATAAACGCATCTGTGCTAAGATCAATGTCGCCATGTTTACATTCCGGACATCTGTCTACTATTTTCAAATCAATCTCACCGATAGGTCCAATCACATGGACACATGCTCCACACGTCATGCTGCCATCGTATTGCTCATGGTTCATGGCACAGTGGTAGAAATCTCCCTCGTCGACAAAAATACCGCAATTGCCTCCGTTTGTTCCGGCTATTCCTCCATATTGAGTGCCTTCGCCCGTGAACCAAGTCGTGTCGCATGCAGTTTGGGAAAATAGAGATGTCGACATTAGCGACAAAAGGAATAGTAGTGTTTTTCTCATATTGATATTGTAAAAAGTATTGCATTTATGTTGACAACAAAGATAAGAAAAATTATATACATACATCTATTATTGCTATTTTTGCAATATGAATCGAGAGAACGCGGACAATACGATGATGAAGATCTTATCGAAATTTTCAGCCGACGGCAAAAAACCGAGGGTGATGCTTCATGTCTGTTGCGCACCATGTGCTTCCGCAAGTATTGAGAGAATCCATCCGCTCACTCGTCTGACACTTTTGTTCTATAATCCAAATATCATGCCGCTTGCTGAGTATGAGAAGCGAAAGGCAGAACTGAAACGAATGGTGGGCGAAAATCCGAATTATGCCGACGTGGAATTTGTGGATGTCGACTATGATAATTCTGAATATCTGCAGTTTGTGCACGGGCATGAGAAAGATGAGGAACAGGGTGAGAGGTGTACTCTTTGTTTCACACTCAGATTGAGAAGAGCTGCTCAAATGGCAAAACAGCACGGTTGTGATTTTTTTGCGACGACGCTGACGATAGGTCCTAAGAAGAATACCGATGTGATAAGTGCTGTGGGGCGTGGAATTGCGAAAGAGGAGGGAATTGAATATCTGCCTACCGATTTCAAGAGAAAGAAAGGATACGAACGCAGTTTGGAACTCAGTAGTGAGCTTGGACTTTATCGCCAAAATTATTGCGGATGTGCATTCGCAAGAAAATAATTACTACATTTGCAACAAATGCTTAGACTAAAATATTACATAGCGACTATAGTGACGTTGATATCGCAGATGGCGATGGCGTGGACTATTGGAGGACGTGTCACTGACAAAGATAATTATCCTATCAGTGATGCCTCTGCTGCTTTGCTTGGCACAAATGTCGGCACACTTACAGATGAAGATGGCCGTTTCACATTGGATGTCAAGAGTGATACCGCGATTCTGTCGGTGTCGATGCTCGGTTATACTGAAGAGAGATTCAAAATCACAAACAAATCGGGATATTTGCGAATCCGTTTGAAGGAGGATGATATCGTGCTTGATGAATTCCAGATTGAAGGTCAACGCAAACAATCAAACTCTGTTGTGCTTATCGATGTCAGCAACATGCGTAATGTGCCGACTGTCACTGGTGGAGTGGAAGGTTTGGTTAAGAGCCAGGCTGGAGTAGTCTCAACCAATGAGTTGTCGCAGCAGTATTCCGTACGTGGAGGAAGTTATGATGAGAATAGTGTCTACGTTAACGGAATCGAGATCTTCCGTCCACAGTTGGTGCGTAGCGCTCAGCAGGAGGGATTGTCCTTCGTCAACCTTGACATGGTGGAGAATGTGGAGTTCTCTTCTGGTGGTTTTGCTGCTGAGGTTGGAGATAAGATGAGCTCAGTGTTGGATATCCGCTACCGTAAACCAGAACGTAAGTTTGAAGGAAGTGTGTCGGGAAGCTTTTTGGGAGCATCCGCATCACTTGGAAGTAAAACAGGTAAATTCTCGCAATTGCATGGATTCCGTTATAAGTCGTCGGCATATCTACTAAATAATATGGGTAATGACGACGCTGATTACGATACAGATTTTATTGACTACCAGACATATTTGACTTGGGATATTTCTCCTAAATGGGAAATATCGTTTCTAGGAAATATCGCAAGAAATAAATACAATTATATTCCTAAAACGAGAGAAACTGCGTTTGGCTCAGTATCAGACACAAAAACATTCAAGGTCTTTTACGAAGGAAAAGAGGTGGACGACTACCGTAACTATTTTGGTAATCTGTCTCTTAATTTTAAGCCACGTAAGAATATCACTCTTTCATTGCTCGGAAATGGATACAGTTCTGATGAGAATGTGACATATGATATCAGAGGTGATTACTTCTTGAGCGATATCGTTCCTAACGAAATAAAGAACATTGATTATTCTCAGGGTACGGCATCGAATATTGACCATGCACGTAATTCTTTGAATACAAATATTGTAAGTCTAACTCATTTGGGAGAGATCAACCTTCATAAGAATAAAATCAAATGGGGCTTGACTTTGCAGAACGAGAATGTGAAGGATAAAAAGGAAGAGTGGGAGATGCGCGACTCGTCTGGTTACTCTCAACCGTTGCGAAATGATTGTTTCCCTATATTCTCAAACCAATATTCGGATATAGATATCACGTCGACTCGATTCATCTCTTTTTTGCAGAACACTTTGCAGGGAGAGACTGATAATGGTCGTGTAATTTTCACATCTGGAGTGAGATTCAACTATTGGTCATTCAACGACGAATTGTTGTTTAGCCCACGTTTCTCAGTTGCATATTTCCCTGAAAAATGTTCGAATTGGGGATTCCGTTGGGCTTTTGGAAGATATTTCCAGTCGCCATTCTATAAGGAGTTGAGAGATACATTCAGAAATGCTAATGGCGACGTGGAGGTAAAACTCAATGATACGATAAAGTCGCCTCGTTCGTGGCAGCTAGTGGTCGGAGCGGACAAGTATTTCTCAATGTGGAAGCGACCATTTAAGTTTACGTATGAAATCTATGGCAAATACATAGATAGATTGATTCCGTACACTGTCGACAATGTAGAACTCATATATGAAGGAGAGAATAAAGGCATTGGCTATGTGGTAGGTGCAGATGTTAAGCTATTTGGTGAGTTTGTGCCAGGTTCCGACTCATGGATCAGTGCTGGATGGCTTCGTGCTAGAGAGGATATCTATGGCGACACACTTGGATATATGAATTCACCTAACAGTCGAGTGTGGAATGTCTCATTGTTCTTTCAGGACAAATTCCCTAATATAGATCAGTTGGAAGTCAACTTGACCTTGAATATGGCGGGAGGATTCAGTTATGGTGCTCCAGGAAGTATGGAGAGAGACAAACGAACATCAGTGTCATACAAACGTGCTGATATAGGAGCCACATTCAGTTTGTTGCAGGGTAGAGACAAGGTTATGGCAAAACCAGTATTGCGCAAACTACGAGGTATAAGCTTGTCGTTGGATTGCTTGAATTTGTTTGCTATAAATAATGTCAGCAGTTATAGCTGGGTTACTACTGCAGATGGAGGAAAATGTCCGGTTCCAAATTATTTGACTGGAAGACAGGTGAATTTGAAACTTAGAGTAGATTTTTAATACATATAATATGGAAGAGAAGTCATATAAATATCCGTTGACGATTCTTACAGGATTGTTTTTTATTTGGGGATTCATCACATGTCTGAACGATATGTTGATTCCTTATTTCAAATCTGTTTTTGATTTGTCTAATTTCCAGGCCAATTTGGTACAATTCGCTTTTTTTACAGCGTATTTCGTTATCTCTTTGATTTATTTCTTGGTTAGTAGACACTTAGGAGATCCGATTGACAGGGTAGGATATAAGAATGCGATTATTGCCGGACTATTGACGTCGACTGTAGCCTGTTTGATTTTCTTTGAGGAGGCGGGTTCAATGACTCCAAGTTTCCCTGTTTTCTTGTCGGCATTGTTCCTTCTTGGAACAGGATTTACTTTTTTGCAGATTTCAGCTAATCCATTAGTGTCGATGCTCGGAACACCTGCGACATCGTCGAGCCGTTTGAATCTTTCTCAGGGATTCAATTCTCTCGGTACGACAATTGCTCCGATTGTAGGTTCGTATGTAATCTTTAATTTCTTCAATGATGAAGACCCATATAGAGGAGGAGCTCAGGCTGTGCAGATTCCATATTTGGCACTTGCTTGTATACTTTTGTTTTTGGCTGTGACAATCTTCCTATCGGATATTCCTGATGTCAGAAAGATGAAGAAGGAAGAAGCTATTGTCAATGTGATTTCTGAGGAGGTCGTTTTAGATAAGAAGAGTGCTCTGGAATATCCGCATTTGTTATTCGGAATGTTTGCCATCTTCTTTTATGTGGGTGGAGAGGTGACAATTGGTAGTAACCTAGTCACATATATGAAAGAGTGTGTCGGAATCACAGAAGAGTTTACTGCTGGTAAATTTTTGGCATTTTACTGGGGAGGTGCGATGATTGGAAGATTTGTAGGCTCATTATCAATGAGTGACATAGTGCCAATAAAGAAATATGGTTTTATGGCCTTAGTTGCGATTTTAGGATTTGGTTTGATCTTCACAATCACAGGCTTTAATATCATAGAGGTTCTTCCTTTTGTCGGCTATTTGATTGTTAACTATTTAGCATTCATCTCAGCTAAGAGTATTCCATCACGCACATTAGGATTGTTCGCCTTCATCAATATAGTGCTTTTGGTAGTCATGTTGACATTTGATGGTTTTGTGTCGTTGTGGTGCATCTTGGCAGTTGGATTGTTTAATTCCATCATGTTCTCGAATGTCTTCACTTTGGCCATCAGAGAGTTGGGTGCTCACACAGCACAGGGATCGTCTCTATTGGTGATGATGATTTTAGGAGGAGCTGTAGTTCCTCCATTGCAAGGACTATTGGCAGACAATATTGGCGTACACCTTGCATTTGCATTACCTATTGTATGCTACGTTTATTTGATGTGGTATGGATTTAATGGTTGTAGAATTCGTAAATAGTGCTAACTTTGCTACAAAATTGAAATAAAAATAAAACATTATATATTATGACAGATATGGTAAAGCCTTACGTTGTAGGTATTGACGTAGGTGGTACAAACACAGCGTTCGGAATTGTAGACGCTAACGGTAAAGTTCTTGCCAATAGTTCAATCAAGACTCAGCAGTTTGGTGCTGACCTTGACGCTTATATCAACGAGCTTCACTCAGCTCTTTCAAAGCTAATCGCTGAGAACGGAGGAATCGAGAAGATTAAAGGTATCGGTGTAGGTGCTCCTAACGCAAACTACTACACTGGTAATATCGAGAACGCTGCAAACCTTCCTTGGAAGGGTACTGTAGAGTTCGCAAAACTTCTTACTAACAAGTTTGGTGTACCTTGTACTCTTACTAACGATGCTAATGCAGCAACAATCGGTGAGATGATGTACGGTGCAGCAAAGGGAATGAAGGATTTCATCATGATCACACTTGGAACAGGTGTTGGATCAGGTATCGTTTGCAACGGTAAGCTTGTGTACGGACACGATGGAAATGCAGGTGAGCTAGGTCACGTGATCGTTCGCCGTGGTGGTCGTCAGTGTGGATGTGGACAGAAGGGATGTCTTGAGACTTACACTTCTGCGACTGGTATCATCCGCTCGGCACAGGAGCTTCTTCAGGCTTCAAATGATCCTTCTCCACTTCGTAATATTCCTCTTGACAAGATCACTGGTTTTGATGTAGCTCAGGCAGCTCGTCAGGGCGACAGAATCGGTAAGGAGGTTATGAATAGCGTCGGAACTATTCTTGGAGAGGCATTCGCTGATTTCGTTAAGTTCTCTTCACCAGAGGCAATCGTAATGTTCGGTGGTCCTGTTAAGAGTGCAGACCTATTTATCGACAATCTAAAGGCAACAATGGATGCCAACCTACCATTGACATTCCGTGGCAAGGTTAAGGTGTTGACATCTCAGCTTAAGGATGGTGATGCAGCTATTCTTGGAGCATCAGCACTTGCATGGTAATTAATTTAGTGGAGACGTGATTTTTCGCGTCTCCACGTTTATTCATAAAAATAATCTAATATGGCTAAAGCACCAGAATTTAAGTATGCTCCTATGTTCCAGTTGGGCAAGGACAATACAGAATATCGCCTACTTTCAAAAGAAGGTGTCAGTGTGACTGAATTTGAGGGCCACGAAATCGTAAAGGTTTCAAAAGAGGCACTTACATTGCTTGCTCAGCAGGCATTCCACGATGTAGAGTTTATGCTTCGTCGTGAGCACAACCTACAGGTAGCTAAGATTTTGAAAGATCCTGAAGCATCAGAAAACGATAAGTATGTAGCTCTTCAGTTCCTTCGCAATGCAGACACTGCAGTTAAGGGAATCCTACCTTTCTGCCAGGATACAGGTACTGCAATTATCCACGGAGAGAAGGGTCAGCAGATATGGACAGGTTTTGAGGATGAAGAGGCTCTTTCTCTAGGTGTGTATAACACATTTACTCAGGACAACCTTCGTTATTCTCAGAACGCACCTCTAAATATGTACGACGAGGTTAACACTAAGTGTAATCTTCCTGCACAGATTGACATTGAGGCTGTAGAGGGTGCTGAGTATAAGTTTGTAATGGTTGCTAAGGGTGGTGGTTCTGCCAACAAGACTTACTTCTACCCAATGACTAAGGCTACAATCCAGAACGAGGGTACACTTCTTCCATTCCTTGTTGAGGAGATGAAGCACCTTGGTACTGCAGCTTGTCCTCCTTACCATATCGCATTCGTTATCGGTGGTACTTCAGCAGAGAAGAATCTTTTGACAGTTAAGCTTGCTTCTATCAAGTATTACGACAATCTTCCTACTACAGGAGATGAGACAGGTCGTGCATTCCGTGATATTGATCTAGAGGAGAAACTTTTGAAGGAGGCTCAGAAGATTGGTCTAGGAGCACAGTTCGGTGGTAAGTATCTTGCTCACGATATTCGTGTTATCCGTCTTCCACGTCACGGTGCTTCTTGTCCTATCGGTATGGGTGTAAGCTGTTCGGCAGACCGTAACATCAAGGGTAAGATCAACAAGGATGGTATCTGGCTAGAGAAGATGGATACAAATCCTGCAGAGCTAATCCCAGCAGAGTATGCAAAGGCAGGTGAGGGAGCTAACACTATCGAGATCGACCTTGACAAGGGTATGGATGCTGTACGTGCAGAGTTGACTAAATATCCTGTTTCGACTCGTGTCAACCTAAAGGGTACAATCATCGTGGCTCGTGATATCGCGCACGCTAAGATCAAGGCTCGTCTTGACGCTGGTGAGGGTCTTCCTCAGTATCTAAAGGATTATCCAGTGCTATACGCTGGTCCTGCTAAGACTCCAGAAGGATACCCATGTGGTTCAATGGGTCCAACTACAGCAAACCGTATGGATCCATACGTAGATGAGTTCCAGGCTAATGGTGGTTCATTGGTTATGATTGCAAAGGGTAACCGTTCACAGGTTGTTACTGATGCATGTAAGAAGCATGGTGGTTTCTACCTAGGTACAATCGGAGGTGTTGCTGCAGTTCTTTCTCAGAGCTCAATCAAGTCAATCGAGTGTGTTGAGTTCCCAGAGATCGGAATGGAGGCAGTATGGAAGATCACAGTTGAGAACTTCCCTGCATTCATCCTAGTCGACGACAAGGGCAACGATTTCTTCAAGCAGCTTAAGCCTTGGTGCCCTGGTTGCAAATAATTTAGCTTAGAGTATATAAGCTTAGAGAATAGGCGAGAGAATGAAAGTTCTCTCGCTTTTTTGTTCTTACAATTTAATTATTTGCAAAAAATAATTACTTTTGCAGACGATATTTAAATCCTACGAACGTTTACTCGTTTAGTCAATTATAATAAATAGTAAATCACTATAAATGAGTAAGATTCCGACGTTTGTATATTATTATTTGTGTATCCTTACGGAGTCAGGGAATGTTAAAACAACAATGAAACGACTAATTTTAGTCCTAGCGTCGATGGCATCTATTGCATCGACTTTCGCGCAAGATGTTATAGTGAAGCGCGATGGTGAAGAAATCCAGTGCCGAATAATGGAAGTAAGCACTAACAAAGTTAAGTACAAGCAGTGGAAGAACCAGGATGGTCCTACATTCGTGGAGAAGAAGACAGATATCCTTATGCTTAAGTATGAGAATGGTCAGAAGGAGGTTATGACTTTCACAGCCCCTGTCGGAGCATCTCAAATAGAAGAGCCAGAATTGGCTGAGACTCCAGTCGACTCAGCAGCACTAGCTGATACAATGCCAATATCTAATGATTTCTTGGAGTATGCAAGAAAGGAGAAGTCAGGTATTTTGATGTGGGGACGTCCTCTTTCTGAGAGACAGGCTCATACTATTTTGGGTAAGGATTGGACAGATTTCTCACGTGCACACAAGAGTGAGCGTGTTGGTAGAGGTTTGATTTTTGCTGGTGGAGCTTTGATCGTTGGCGGAGGATTGTTTACTGCTAATTACATTTGGGCATCTAACGATTACGCTTCTAAGAAAAGTGCTTATAATAAGCATGTTGCAGAGGCTAACAACAAGTATACTGCTAAGATAAGTGATTTGAATAACGCTGTTTCCGTGGCAAATACAAAATTAGTTAATGCAAAAAGTGTAATGGATGGAGCTCAGTATGTTTTTGCTAATTCTCAAAGTAATTATCAGGAGAAAAACGACTATTACACTCTATTGAAAAAACGCAAAGAAGTGTATATGGATGTTACTGATAAGCAGTTAGCAGAAGCATATAAGAATATGGAAGAAGCTGCTAAGTCTATGAACGACGCTGAAAACGCTTTTAATGATGCAAAGACAAGTTATAATCATGCTGCTGCTGATGTGACTTCTGCATCTGAAGAATATCAGTCGTTTATAGCTAATGGCACTGAAAATTACAATAGTGACTTCTATAATGCTTCATACAAGAAGAAGATGGAGGATGCAGATAGTTACAGAAAGGCTTCTATCGCACCAATGGTAGGCTGCTATGCTTCAGGCGCTGCATTACTTGTTTGGGGTATCGTTAAGGAGCAGAGAGCTAAAAAGAAGATTAATAGTATTGTTAATCGTCTAAATGCTGAAGATGCTTATCCTGGTGAAATGCAGGAGGAGTCTAGAAGAAAACCTGAGTTTGACATGGAGGGTAGAGAGAATGGTCTTGCATTCTTGCTAAAATTCTAAATTCATAGTACTGAGTGCGAAACGCATGACGTCAAAATACCAAAGCAGGAGAATCTCGCGGTTCTCCTGCTTTTTTTGTAAGGGCAACCACAAGGGTTACTCCATGTAAGGGCAACCACAAGGGATTGCCCCTACAAATCTAACTTAACTATCTTTTATTTTTTGCTTATCTTAAACTTTGCTCCTGCCTTTAGCCAAATGCCTGGCTGTGGAATGTTGCCAAGGTCATAGTAGCTTACGTTGAATAGGTTGTTGGCCATAGCGTAGATGCTCCATTTCTCAGCATCCCACGATAGTTTCAAGTCGACCAATGTGTATGGATCGTAATCCACAAGTTCTCCTGTCGACTTATGATCCTCATCATATTTGATATAGTTTCCATTTCTATCCTGGTAGCGTAGTGATAGGGTAGCGTTAAGATTTTTGACAACTCTTGTCTCTACGCTTGCTGATAGCTTGTGGCGTAGATACTCAAGTGCATAGTTTGATTTGTAGATCTCCACGTCATCCTCTCTTTCCTGATGAATGTAAGCATATCCGAAAGATACCTTTCTCACTGGACATTTGTCTCCGAACACTTCTCTTCCTAGGAATGCAGCGTTGAATTCAACTCCCTTGTTATCCAACTCAAATGCGGCTGAGTGGAAAATGTCGTCGGCTGAATACATCACCCAGTCGATCATGTTCTTGCAGTGGTGGTAGAATAGAGAGACATTGGTCTCGATTCCACGGTTGCGATATCTTGCTCCAAGATCAACAGCTGATGTCTCTTCCGGCTTAAGTCCGACATTTCCTTCATTTGTTGGACTCTTATAATATAAGTTTGTGAATGTAGGAAGACGCATTGCCATATTCCACGAAGTAGAGATTTTCCAATAATCGTTTGGACGGAAAGCAATGTCTACACCAGGATAAACCTTCATCTTTGTGTTAAGATTTGTCACTTTATGTGCCATAGCACCAAGAGAAAGCGTCCATTTATTTAGTAGGAACGTATGTTCAGCATAGTAAGAGATGTTATCTCTGCCGTCTTTCTTGTTATAATATATGTTATCTTCTCCACGGACTGCAATTGAATCAGTAGTGCTTTTCCCAAGATTAGAAGAGATTATATTCTCACTGCGCATCTCTGCACCGAAAGCAGTCTTACCGAGCTTTGTCTCAATCCAAGCTCCAAGATTGACACCATATACATCGCACAAATGGAAATTCTCGCCTTTATGTGTGTCGCGTACAAGCTGGTAATGATCTTTTGATCTGTTCCAGTAGATTGACGGTACAAAATGAACGCGACTGTTTGTTTCTGCCTTTACTGAAGTAATCCATTTTGTTGTCGACTCCCACTGATTAGGATAGGCTGCAGAGTAGAATGTATTTGCTCCGAAGTCCTGGACACTCACACCAGTCTGCCAGTCAACTTTAATTGAAGAATTCTCAATATTTCCCTGATAAAAAAACTTTGTCTGTTTGAAATCACTATTTTCCTGATCTCCATCAGCACGACGGAATCCGCCTGAAATCTGCTGATGAACATTCTTGGTTGAAAGGTTGGCCGACATCTCACCTCCTCCATAACCGTAGCTTCCTCCAAACACATGGCCTGCGATGTGGCTGGCAGTATCGCATTTAGTGACGATATTGACAGCTCCGTTGAAAGCGGATGTGCCAAATACACGTGCTGCAGGACCTTCAAGTACTTCCACACGCTCAATCTCATCCATGCTTACTGGAAAGTCGGCAGTCAAGTGTCCTGAATGAGGAGAAGAGATGTTGATTCCATTAAGAAGGATTGTGATTTGGTCGAATGTTCCACCTCTGACTGAGATATCCGACTGTACTCCCATCTCTCCACGTTGACGAACATCAACACCAACTGCGTATTCTAGCAAGTCGTTGATGCTCTGCACAGATGCTGCACTTACATCTTCTTTTGTCATCACAGTCACCATACGTGGAGCTACAGCCAATGTCAGTGGCACACGTTCGCTAGTGACTTCGATGTCTTGAAGCTGATAGTTTAATTCTGCAGATGTTGTATCGGGTAATGACTGCGCTTTTAAGTCGGCTGATGTTAGAGTCGCAACACTTAAAACTCCGATAGAAATCGATTTGTGCATACTTTTAAATGCAGAAAATTTCTCATTTGAGAATCTTTTCCATCTTGCTTCTGATTTTCCAAAGAAGTGATTTTCTTTTTTTACCATTTTTTTTCTGTTTTGTTTATGATAATTTTTACCTAACGAAGCTGAACGGTGCCATATACGTTCTTCCACGTTTGATTTTACAAATTTACTTCTCTGCAACATCAAATCTTGAGAATTTTACATATTTTAACATATTAAATAAGAGAATTTAACATAAATTTAGTTAAATATGTTAATGAATGTTAAAATTTAGTCAAATTGAGCAAATGTGGCACTTTTTATGTTTTACAACCAGAAAAGCCCAAAAACGGGAAAATGTGAAGAAAAAAAACGATAAATGAATTTGAAAATATGAAAAAATCCAATATGTTTGCCAGTACAAAAGGATAACAAAAACGCATTTGATTTTTTGACAAAAGGGTTTATCATTTATAATGGGAGGAAATGCATATGAAAAGAATTTTAACTACTTCAGCTTTTGCCCTTCTATTTTTAGGACAGGCGCAGGCACAGTTGGCAAAGGACAACAAGTGCAAGTTTTTAGGAAACATCACAACATCTTATAATTGGCAGGAGTATTGTGATCCACAGGAGTGTAGCAATGGTTATGTCTATTCCGACTATTGGGACCAGGTAACATGTGAGAATGCTACTAAATGGGGATCTGTACACAGTGGTTGGGGACAGTTCAACTGGGAAAATGCCGACAGAACATACAACTATTGCAAGCAGAAGGGTATCATCTTCAAGTATCACGCATTGATTTGGGGATCTCAGCATCCTGGTTGGATTGAGAGCTTGAGTGTGGCCGACACAAAGAAGGCTATCATCGAGTGGTACGATGAGGTGAAGAAACACTATCCTGATTTGAAGATCATTGATGTGGTTAATGAGGCCATCTACTCAGGAGGAAACTATCACTCTCCATACAAGGAGACAAAAATCATCGAGGCTTTGGGCTCATTGGCAGAGGATCGTGCACAGAAAGAGACAGGTACTCGTCCAAGCTACAATTGTAATACCAACGGTTATCCAAACCAGAAATCATACCAGTGGTTGGCTGAGGCCTTCCGTTTGGCTCGTGAGCGTTGGCCAGAGGCTACATTGATCTACAACGACTATAACACATTCCAGTGGCAGAAGAATGAGTTTATCGCTCTAGTCAACGGAATCAAGGCTTGTGGTGGTCCGATCGATGCTGCTGGTAATCAGGCACATGATTTGAATGATATGAGTGGCAACGATTTCAGGGCTGCTTTGTATGATATTTACAATAAGACAAAGTTGCCACAGTATATCACAGAGTATGATATCAATAAGAAGGATGATACAACATTTGAGACTCGTTACAAGGAGCAGTTCCCAATCATGTGGGAGGCAGACTTCGTACCAGGCGTAACTCTTTGGGGTTGGATCTATGGAAAGACATGGGTTGACGATGGTGGCGACAAGGGAGCTTCTGGTCTTGTAAGAAACTGTCAGAAACGTTCGGCTTTCACATGGCTTGAGAATTATATGAAGTCGACAGCTGCTAAGAATGCTACAGCATCAGTTTGTGGTAAGGATGCAGGAAAGGCTGTTTCTCGTTTGACTATCGATGCTGCAACTAAGGAGGTCGCTCTTGGTGATTCTGTTAAGATTACAGCTGAACTTGAAAACGCTTTGAATATCAAATTCAATGCTAATGGAGTTGAGATCAAAGACAAGTGGGTATTCCCATGTGAGTTTTACTGGACTCCAAAGGAGGCTGGTGTGTATGAGATTGTGGCTAACGGAGTCACAAAGAACGAAGAGAAGTCGACAGCTAAGATGACAATCAAGGTTGTAGAGGTTGGCCCTTACGGAGGAAAGGCTGCTTCTATCCCAGGTAAGATTGAGGCAGAAAACTATGATAATGGTTTTGCAGGAAAGGCATACAACGATTTGAGTGATGGTAATGTTTGTGATGATTACACAGATTTCTATCGTAAGGATAATGTTGATATCAAGAAGATTTCGGATGGTATAGCTCTAGGACACTGCCAGAAGGGTGAGTGGTTGAACTACACTATTGATGTTGCTCGAGAAGGAGACTACCAGATCACATTGAGAGTTGGTGCAGGAAATGATGAAGGTGGTAAGTTGTCGCTTTCTGTAGCTAACGAAGTTCAGGAGGTTTCAATTGAGAAGACAGGTGCTTGGGGTACATTTGCTGAAGTGACAGCAGGAACTATCCACCTAACTAAAGGTATTAATGTATTGAAGCTTTCTATCGACCAGGATTGGATCGATGTCGACTGGATCTCGTTGTCAGAAAAGACAAATGTCGCTGAATATGCTAGCAATAATGTTATCTCAGTCGTTCCTAACCCAGCGTCTTCGGTAGTAGAGATCGTAGGTGCAGGAGATGAGGTTAAGGTTGAGTTTGTTTCTCTTGCAGGTTCAGTGATTAAGGTCGCTAACAAGGCAGAGATTTCTCTTGCTGATGTTGCAAATGGTGTTTACATGCTTCGTATCACTACTCCTAATGAGACATTGGTAAAGAAACTTGTGGTTAAGAAGTAAATAATAAAATCCTATCAAATTATTTGGTTTTAATTGAGAAGCCGACACAGTGGTTTGTGTCGGCTTTTTTTTGATTATTATCGAGATTTGACATTTGTCCATCATCTATGTTACATCAGTGCTCATATCTCTTTATTGACTTATAGGTCAAATTGCGTGGTGCGACATGTTCAAATCCCTTATGGTGTAAGGGGAAAGTGGCAAGTCGGAGGCCAAGCGGTCTTAGGAAGACAATACAGCTTTGCAACTCCTTGGCTCACAGAACGACATGGCTACGATC
>JAZUIF010000069.1:0-15542 GCA_045642085.1 Paludibacteraceae bacterium
CCCAAATAATTAAACATGGGCCCTTAACAATCCTCATTTTGGACAACTGCTATATAATCTCCATATAAATGGCTTTATTTATAACGTAGTTGCTATAGTGCTGATAGTCTGTATATAAGATGATTTTTTTTGATTGTTTTGGAATATTTGTTTCAAATAGTATTGCTGGTTTTGCTAATTTGTTTACTTTTGCAAACGAAATTGTTAGTCAAAATTCGAAGTAATGGAAGAATGTTTCTACAGGATTCCCTTCGATTTCGCTTCTATATTGGATGAGAAACGTGGATATGCAAGCTTATGCACGGAGTTGGATTCAATAGATCAGCATTTAGAGATGCTGATTGGAACGTATCCGGGGGAACATAGTTATGATGGGAAGTACGGTACAGAAATTTGGGAAATGGATTTCGAACGTATAGTATCGCTCGATACTTGGAAAAATCGTTTTACTGAATGTTTGTCACAGTCAATCTCAAAATTTGAAAAACGAATAAGCAATTGTGAATATCATCTCGAAGTGAATGATGTTCTCAAGGAAAGTGCAGTATCAGGTAACGTAAGCGTGAGAAAAAAGGTGGAGATTTTTATAGATGCCACACTTAATTCCACAGGCGAACGATGTCGACTATACTATACTTTGTTTTTGGGGCCATTGTCGAAGGATTAGATAATTATCGGGTAGGAGTCAAACCCTCCCGCAAACAGATTTATAAATTTATGGGTTATAACAGTGAAAGTAAGGAAGAGATAAAAGACCGTATGATTCGTACGGCTTTGGATTATTGGAATATCCGAAAGGTCGAGAATTTGGATCCTCTAGTTAGGCTGTTGATTGAGTCTTTGGCGATGCAGCTTCATAATGTTTCTGATGATATAGCAGATATTGAGGCTCGTGTTATGAGGCGTATGAGTGAGGTCCTGCTTCCGGAAGTGGTGACGGTGGTGCATCCAGCCCACGCGGTTGTCCATGTGGAGACGGTCGGGGATGAGTTGAAAACAGGATTGTATGATGGCTTCTCCACTGTTGCTCTTATAATGGGGCGACGAGATGGCAAGAGTCTTTCATTCTATCCAGTTTGTGAGACAAAGCTCAGACGTGGAGATGTCCGTATGATTGTGGCAGAGAACAGTGTCTATGAGGTTTTGTCAGATCAGAATAAGAGGCTGCTCCTTAAGAAACAGGTAGTTCCGGAGAATGTCAACAAGGTGTATGTCGGGCTTGAGTTTGAAAAGAAGGATATTGATCTGACAAATCTTTCTCTCTATTTTGATTTCCCTAATACGGATCGACGCAATGACTACCTTCATTATCTGTCGTCTGCAACTTTCCGTTTTAATGGAGAACCGTTGCAAGTCAGTCGAGGATTGCATACTGATGGCATCAGGCAACAGAAGCATATTCAGGGTATCTTAGATGGATTAGGAAACGACCAGAGTGTGAATGCTAGTATTGTCGACTACTATAAGATGAGTTACGTCACAATAGATAGTCAATTGTTGGCAACGGTACAAGATTTTGCAAATGTTCCAACTGGATTTAAGATTCAAGGAGATGATGAGTATTTCAATGTCTTCAAAAAAGATTTGATTTGGTTGGAAATCGACTTTCCTCCACAGTTTTCATCGTCGGTAATTGCAGATATGCAGGTGTCAATCAATACGTTTCCGGTGTCGAACAAAGAGTTACGGAAATTGAACAGCTTGGTGAAAAAAGACTTTGGAGTCATTCCTCTTCCAGTCGGAGATTCGGAATCATTTTTTGATGTTGTTGAGGTGACGGATGAATATGGCACCATTTACAATAAGGAGAATGGTTATAAGAATGGTCGATCAGATATGAGTTACACACTGCGTCAGGGAGGTTGTGAGTCGTTTGATAAAAGGGATGCTCGAGATTTCCTTATTCGTCTGCAAGGGGCAATGGAAGAGGAATGGAGCCGGTTTGCGATTTCAAAGAATGGAAACGATGTGGAAGGTGATAATCTGATTGAGCAATTGCTTCGGAAAATTGAGAGAAGAACACAGAATGCGGCAGAGAAAAATGAGTTGCCATACTATCTTTTTGTGGAACCGCAGAAACCGTCGTCATTTTTTTATTTGAAGTATTGGACCTCCTATGGTTCGCTAGCAAACGGAATGAGGATAGGACAGACTCTCAACCCGATGGGAGATTCTTATGGGGAGTATTCTCGCCCTGTTTTCCTAACGACTACAGTCAACGGTATGGCTCCTCCGTCGGAGAGAATGAGAATCGCAAAATTCAAGTATATTCTTAGCAGTAGGAATAGGATAGTGACGAATAATGATATAAAAAACTTCTGTTTTTCAGAGTGTTGTGAAGATATATCCGATGTGGAAATCAGGAAAGGTATCAGTAGAGGAGTAGGCTCGGATAGTGGTTTGCAGAGAACTATTGATGTTTTTTTGATTCTGAAAAATAAAGAGATGAGTGAAGCTCAGAAGAGAAAATTGTCGGATGATATGCGAGAGAAGTTAGTAGGGCAATCTCCGATGACGTTTAATTATAGAGTGTTTTGTAGATAGAATATGAGTATAGAAGTAGGAAATTTTATTGTTAGTTATTTGCTGTTTCCTGTGATAGTCTTGATATTGGGACTATTGTCTGTGGTGATAGCAAAGAAGAATAAATTATTGTCGGATAAGAAAGCTGTTATCACAGTATTGGCGACAAGTCTGTTTTATTCTACGTTTGGATTATGTGGATTTTTCGGTATGTCATTTATGCCGTATGTCTACTTATTTATACAGTTCATATTCCTTCTGTTGGGATTTGCCAATCAGAGAATCCTGACGCATTTCATTCCGCAGTTGAAATCGTGGCCACAGATTGGAGTAGTTTTGTTGCAATTTGTTATGTCGTGGGCTGTCTTTGCTATCATATTCAATTTTGCGAATGATTTGCAATACGGATTTTGGGCAGGAACTTGTCTGATGCCGCTTCTTTTTTATCCAGTTTTTGAACTAGCTTATCAGTCGTATCTCAATATTCCGGTGGAGATTTATAAGATTAAAGTCTATAGTGAAAATGAGAGATTTGAATCTCCTTATGCGGAGCTTGATCAAACTCAGGTGATGACAGTTTTGATTAATGTTCCAAAGTTCGTTGGTGATGTTAACGAAGCGATTGTGAACAGTAAAGCGTTAAAAACGTTTGTGTTAGGAGAGTGGTTTGGAATGATTATATCAGATTACAATAAGAATCATTTGGATAAACAGGTGGAGTTGTTCAGTCGAGATGGCTCGTATGGATGGATTTTCTACACTGAGAGAACGATGCTTAAAACAAGACAATATTTGGATGCTGATATGACGTTTGAGGATAACGGATTGGCCAGTGGTTGTATGGTTATTGCAAGAAGAGTAAAAAATGTGTAGAGGAGCACGGAAGTGCGTCTAATCAATAAATTTAAAAATTATGAATACAATGTTTAAGTCAGTCAATTGGATGCAGGGAATGAGCGTGTCGTCGACTCATTTTATTGCCACAGAGAATTATTTGATGGAGCGTTTGATGCTAAACACAGCAGCACTCCAGAACAAGTTTACGTTTGGACTTCTTCCTATTGGAGATACAGAAAATAAAGATACTCAGTTGCAGTTGAGTGTAGAAGGAAAGGGCGACGGTACACGTATAGTTTTAAGTAACTATAGTGGAATTACAAAAGGAGGTTGTTTGGTCTATATCACACCGTCGGCTCCAGTTGTTTGTGAATGTGGCTCTGATATTGATCTTGCTGAGTATGGATGGGATGTTGTTTTGTCGGTGGCACCGTTTGAAAGACATCAGTGTGGGGAACCAGATATGATGGAGAATCCACCACGTTATCCGTTTGTCGAACCAGAATATAAGTTGTCGATTATCGAAAGGGATAAGGAACGAGTCAATGAGTATGGCCCGTATGATGTTGTGGTCGGTTTGCTATGGAAGAAAGATGGGGAATTAAAACTAGATTCTGAATATATAGCACCAGCATTATCAATCACTTCTTGTTCTCAATTGAGACGATATTTTGAGATGTTCGCTCAGTCGATTCAGATAATGAAGAATGCATTTTCTGTCATTTTCAGCAAAGCATATTCATCAAATGCCAATAAGACAGTGGTGTTGGAGGATACGTTGACATTTTGTAAGGAAATCCAGCGGTCGATGGCAAACATGGAGTTTGGATGGAGAAGTTTTGGTTTGGAATTATCCCCATATCAGGTAGCTGAGATGTTTGGTGGAATTGCAAATTCAGCATTGCTTAGTTTTTCATTTATGTCGAAGACAAACAAGGATGAGATGCTAAAGTATTTCTATGAGTGGAATGGCATTGCTCCATCTGCTTTTGAAGAGGTGTTGAGTGATGTCGCAACGAAGGCATATCATCAGAATAGAATAGACACGACGATGAAGTCCATACGTAAGATGATGAAAATGCTGGAGGAGTTGATGGTCGGACTAAGCAAACTTGACTATGTTGGTCAGCGTAAGGAAAGTATGGTCATTTCCGTCACTTCAGCAAATGAAAGTACGGAGCAGAGTAAGAAATTAAGTTGGCTATTGTAATTGTATGGATTCGATTAACGAAATAGTAGCAGACAAGAATACCTTATACACAGATTATAGAGCCGAGTTTGTCGCCGCATGTCTTATTGAAAACGGATTTGATCCGAATGAGGTAAGAGTCATTCGTAAAGGATTGTCAAAAGGAGGAAAGAATATCGACAAGATAGCATGGGAAAAATCATTGGATAAATTTTCAAAGTATCTCAACATCTATTCCCGTAAAAGAGATTTGTATGAATCTTTGCCCGAAGGACTCTTCCATAAACGGATGGATATCAGTGAGAAAAAGAACAAGCAGACAGTCATCGACTATATCAGACAAGAGCGACAAGCGGCTTTGAGTGCATCTATGTTCTTCAAACCCTTTGAGATCTCACTAGATCGAATGTTGGTTGAGGCTAATCTGTATGAGATGAGGCTGGAGAAGCGAGACAAGCATGACGATTTCATTCGTCTGTTTGGCTCCGTCTGGAGAGAGTTGCAGAACCTGCCATTGGATAAAGCACTTTTCACGGTTTCATGTTTGTCCCAAGCCTATCGCCTGACCAAGCCAGAGGAGATAGCTGAAATCCTTTCTGAATTATTGGATTGCGACGTGGACATAACATTGTCGTATAAAGAGTTGACATTGAGAGCCGACCAGTGTGGTTGGATGTTGGGAGAGAACAGGTTGGGAGTAGCGACAGTGTTAGGAGGAGAAGTGACAGATTGTTATCCGGTGATGAATGTCATGATTGACATGTTGCCTGCGAAGTATAAAGAATTGCTATTTGAAGATAGTGAGGCATATGGTAAATTGATGGAAATCATGGATTTGTTTGTGCCTGCTGATACCGAATTAAAAATTAGTATTAACGTTGCTAAAGAAGGAATTGAGTTTATGTTGACTGACGACAGCGCAGCTCCACTTCTTGGCTATTCAACAATATTATCATGAAAGCATTGAATGAGAAAGAGACATTGGTTTCTCAATTGAAGTTTGCTGTACATACTATGATTTTGATAATCATGACATTATTTTTCATCTTTTCATTTTTGAAGACATCTGAAGCGGAAATTGTGGAAATCAACAGTAAGACAGCCGACAGTGAGAAGATATACAGAGTGCAGATGGAGTTGAGTGATGATATCGATGATTTCTTTGTACGATATAGGACATTTGACGTGGCAGACGGAGTCAATTCTGAGTTTTTGATGCGTTCCATTGTCGACAGAAAGATGGAGATATGCAAGAAGATATCTCAGCTTCCATCCCACGACGTTAAGATTCATTCGTTCATGATGTCGAAGATGGATGAGTTTCTACGAGTCAGAGATTCGATTTCGGCTATGAAGAAAGTGGAGACTCGAGTGAAAGAAGATTTATTCATGTGTAATGGAGATTACAGAAAATTGAATAAACAAAAGAGAAACAGTCTGTTTCTTAAATGAGAGATTTAAACAATAAATGATAAGAAACAGAAAACAGTGCTTTAGAATAAAGCACTTGTAAAACAACACAATAGATTGTGTTATGAAAACTCCAAACGGAGAAAACGAAAAAAAGGAAAAACTTTTGACCAATGAGATTCTTTAACAGCGTTTTCTTATGTTGTTGTTTTCCTCGTTTGAGGTTTTCAAATGTCATTGCAATGACATGTTTTTCTCTTGTTTTCTGTTTGATTCAAATTGCTAAATTATTGATTTCGAATATTCTTATGTATATATCTAAGGAACAGTTAAGTTCGACTTTAAGAAATAGTCTTGTGGATTTTTGTTATGACATTATTGGTTGCATTCATGATACTTATAAAGAGTTATCTCCAGGAATGCCCGAGCCTGTATATCAAGAATCATTACTTATCGCTCTTCGTGAAAAAGGATATACTGATGCTGTGCGTGAATATCATCATAATCCTTGTTTTCGTGGCAAACAACTAAATAGCCATATTCAGCTTGATATTATGGTTCCCAAACAAGGCCGAAATTTAGTTATAGAATGTAAGTCTATAATGAAGATTGGAGATAAGGAAAGATTGCAACTATATGGATATCTTCGTGCTACTGAATTTCCAATAGGCATACTTGTTAATTTTGGAACTTTTCCCAGAGCTGAGATTGAACGTTATTATTATGATTGTAAGACTAATATGATTAAGGCATTTTAAAAAGAAACAGAAAACAGTGCTTAAGTAAAGCACTTGTAAAACAACACAATAGATTGTGTTATGAAAACTCCAAACGGAGAAAACGAAAAAAAGGAAAAACTTTTGACCAATGAGATTCTTTAACACTGTTTTCTTATGTTGTTGTTTTCCTCGTTTGAGGTTTTCAAATGTCATTGCAGATGACATGTTTTTCTCTTGTTTTCTGTTTGATTTTATGATTTCAAAAATTAAAACTTATGAAAAATAAAAATTTATCATTGACTTCAAAGGAGAAAGTGGTAGGGTTGTTGTATGTTGTGTCTTTATTCTTGCTGACAACAGGAATATGCACATACATTCTATTTGTATATGATTCTGATTATCAGTTTGCAAACGGAAAGAAAGAAGCGTTGGCAAAGTTGGAGAGAGTGAGTGTGTTTCAGTCGGCTCAATCCGACTATTTCGACAAAATCACTGCTATCGACAATGGAGTGAACAGAATAAATCCGGAAGTTAATGCGTCATATGAGAAAAGAGAACTCAACTATGTTATCGGAGAAGTCAAGAAGATCAGTAGTGATAATAAATATGATTCGCGATTCCGAATCTTTGAGCAGATTGCCACATTCTATGAGATGAAGTTGTTTGATAGAGAGCGACTTTCAGCATCTAAGAGAAATATTGAGAAGTTTAAGATGGAGTTGGATAATTGCCGAAGTGGAGTTGAAACATTAAAAAATAATTGAAATGGGAAAAGTGTTTTCAAAAGGACAGTTGATAGTGTTTGGAATGATGCTGTATATGATAGTAGCATCGATGATTATAAAATCATGTAGTAGGGAGACGACTATCCGTGCTGCAGTATCGCCTTTGGATGTGGAGATCGGTTCCCCTGTACGATTCTCTGACAGTACGCTGAATGCTCAAAATGTGATATGGGAGTTTGGCAACGGAGACATCTCACGTGATAAATCAGGTCTTTATACATTCAGACAAGTTGGTCATTATCAGATAAGATTGACAGTCGATAAAGATAAAAGCCAATGTTTTATGGTGAATGTCAAAGAGAAGAAGTCAGTCAAGGATAATAGAATGATACGAATCAAGGCACCGTCGACTGTGGTGCAGAATGAGCAAGTTGTATTCATGGCTGTTGGAGATTCAGACAATTGGCGATGGGAGTTTGGGGAAACGGGACAAGTAGATTCGCAGGACCAGAATCCAATACATGTCTATTCAAAAGTAGGAGTGTATGAAGTGAAGCTTATGGCAGGGAATATGATGTATCCTATAGTTCATACTATAGAGGTGATGCCCGAGTTTGCTATAGACGAAAGTACAGATATTGATTCACAAGCGTCAGATGAATTCAAAGATAGATTGCAGCAGATTATAGATGAGAAGAACGTGTTCAATACAAATTATAATTATCTGTTAAGGAATTATTTATGTGGAAATGCTGATGTGTTGGTGTTGATCAATGGCACAAACGAGAATGATTTCTATTCATATTGCAACGGTTTGAGAATCATGGGAAAACAACAGTCGACAGTCATTTTAGATGTTAATCCAGAACGAGATGTGAATGGCAGAATCAAAAGATTGTTGGTGAATCAGGTGGCGAAGAATTGAAAATGATTCTATATGAATGCAGAAGAACTAAAAGACATTGTTAGGTGTGGAGAAACAACTACAGTGCAATTTAAGCAGACTTTCACCGGACAGAAGGAGATCGCTAAAGAAATGATAGCATTTGCTAATACACGTGGAGGACAGATTTTCTTTGGTATTAAGGATAAAACCGGTGAATTGGTAGGATTGTCGTATGATGAAATACAAGTTGTTAGTCGTGAACTTGGAAATGCAGCTAATGAACAAGTTCGTCCGACAATTTTCATAGAAACAGAAGTGGTTCTTGCTGATAGTTTGCATTTTTTAGTTTGCTCAGTTGCTCAAGGTAAAAACAAACCATACAAAAATATAAATGGAGAAATATGGGTAAAACAAGGAGCAGATAAACGTCGAATTATGGAAAATGCTGAAATCCTTGCATTATTTCAAGATTCAGGAACTTATCAAGTTGATGCATCTGGAGTTGCAGGAGCCACATTGGAAGATATAGATTCAAACGCTTTAAACGATTATCTACAAAAGGTTTACACTACCGATATAAATGTTCTTGGAGATAGTGCGGAACAGATGCTAAAAAATATTCATGTGTTAACCATTAGTGGAACACCTACTCTTGCTGGTTATTTGTTTTTCGGGGTACATCCTGAATTTAATTGTCCTACATGTATGGTGAAAGCGGTTTCTTTTTTTGGTAACGATCTTGGAGGTTCACAATATAGAGATACCAAGGAGATTGTAGGGAATATGCCGCAAGTGTATGAAAAAAGTATGGCATTTTTAAAGATAAATTTACACAATATACAAGAGAAAGGCTCTTCTTTTAATACTCTTGGTAAATTAGAAATTGCAGATGAAGTATTAGAAGAGATTCTTCAGAATGCACTTGTGCATAGAGATTTGCTTCGTTCTGCTCCAATTCGAATTTTCATTTTCGACAATAGGGTGGAGGTTATTAGTCCGGGAGCTCTTGCAGGAGGATTGACTGAGTTTGATATACGAAATGGAAAGACCTTCCAGCGAAATCCTTTCATGGCTCGTTTTGCAACCAATGCTCTACGATATAGAGGTATAGGATCTGGAATTGTTCGTGTTTTGTCAAAGGATCCTTCTATTATTATTTCTAATGATGACGATGGAAAAGAGTTCAAGGTTGTGATAAATAGATGTCTTATCACTACCCAGAAAACTACCCAGAAAACTACCCAGAAAACTACCCAGAAAACTACCCAGAAAATGTCTGAACTTCAGACTTCCATTGTAGCGTTGCTAAAGTCTGAAAGCACTATGAGTAGGAGTGAATTAGCAAATAGAATTGGCAATATAACAGAAGATGGAATAAAATATCATCTACAAAAATTGCAAAAAATGGGGGTTATACGTAGAGAAGGGCCAGACAAAGGAGGACGCTGGATTGTCGTGATTTGAAATATTAATCAAAATATTTTCACTCAAAAGTATTGCGATTTCATTTGAATTGTTTACTTTTGCAGACGTATTTGTTGTTAGTCAAAAGAAGGGATAAGTACTGTATTGAATTAGGAAAATGGATTTCTGAAATTCTTCAGAGTAATGTAACGGTAAATCTCAAACATATAACTTTCGCAAGTATATAAGCAGGGGATGCATTTGTGTTTCTTTATTGATTATTTAGAAATTAGTAACAAATTAATATAAATAATGATATTGTTTAATCGTTTCTTTATTGTGACATGCTGTACTATGTCGCTTCTTACCGGTTGTAAACCAATCAATTCGTCGACGAAGATAATGAAGACGCCGGATGAGTTTACCCGTAATTATTGTTGTGGTGAGGTGGCTGTACCGAAGTCGGCAGAGAGGGGAATTCCGTGGATTGTCTATTCCGACAGAGATCAGAATCCCACGTATTTTATTCCTGGTGGAAAGGTGAAGCAGAAGGAAGTCGGGTATTTTGATGCTTTAGCTGTGATTGGTGAGGATGGTGATTATGTTGAGGTGGCGAAATACGAAAAGGGTGTGTTTGAAGGTCGACGTGTCAAGGATCCTGCAAAAGCAGAGTATCTTGGTTGGATGCCAAAATCTAATTTGATTCTATCATCCAAAGCAATGACAGATGTCGCTACTGGATTGGTAATGAAGATGATAACCACTATCAATGATACATTGCCGTTGTCTCACACTGATAAATTCTTCACTGATGGCGAGGTGACTCTGTATGGTGAACCTGAATTATTGACTCCGATTGGCACGATTCCGTTTCAAAAACCGATATTTCTTTCAAAACGTAGTGCTGATAGAGACAAATGTTTGGTGATAGGTGTGGAGGATTTCACTCCGGAGAAGGCATCAAGCGTTAAGTCGGGATGGATATCGTCGTCGATGCTCCGACCTTTGGGAGAGATGCTTTATTGCGATTTCTCGGAGATGCCAATCAAACGTTTCACTCTGTCGAATCCCAAATCTGGTGTGTCGTATTCTATTTCCACGTCTTCCACAAGACGATATCTTTATTCATATAAACTCCCTGATTTTGTGGGCGTTAATCCTATTTATAGATTGGAGGAATTTGATGATAATACAGCCATCGTAAGAAGTGCGGCTCCAGTGTCAATTATCAATGATGAGAATAATTTGGTTTATAGCCTTGCCGGCACACCGATCTCGAAATCAATGTATGATGGTTTGACTGGAAGTTTGAAGCATATCAATATTATTGTGGCTTTTTCGGGGCAAAGGGAAGTCGACGCGAAATTCAAGCAATACGCAGGTTATCTTCAGCAGCTTGACGGAATGATTAAGAAACATAGTCAGGATTTCCAATTCAGATTGGGATATTGTGTTGGTTTTGATGCAGATAACTCCGGTTTGTCGAAATGTCAACCAAGTGGAAATATTTCCAAAGTATTATCGGATTTGCAGAAATATGCCGACGACACTACACGAAAAGTAAGATTTACAAACGATGCTTGGTTTGCATTGCGTGAATCCATCTCACTGCTGTCTCAATATAAGGATGAGCAGAATGTCATCATTGTGATTGGAGAGAATGGAAGTCAGAAGGAGATGATCGACGACGCGTTGGTGAATAGTCTTGTGAATGCAAACTGCAGAATTATCGGTTGTCAACTATTTTCCAACAGTGGCAATTCATTCAACAATTTTGTGTTGCAGGTGGAGGATATGATCACTCGTTCTGCCGATAGATTGGCCAAAATAAAGAAAAAACAGTTGGTCCATTCCGAACAGATATGTTCCAACAATCACTATAAAGAATTTTCGGAGAATGTCTACGGACTTGATTATCCGAAAAATAGTATGCATCAAGGGTGGGTGATTTTCCCACGAAAGAAAGAGGCTCTTTCTCCGGATTTGTTGTTGTCGGTCGCTGATTCCACAATCAGTATGATTGAATATGAAACGAAAGATATCCTCGACCATATCAGTGAGACATTCAAGAATTCAGGAGTCGGACGTACGTTGATTAATCAAAATTGGTTGAGATTAAATGGAATCCTAACTGCTTACAATGGCATCTCCAATGAGTTTCAAACGTTGGCATCGAAGACTCCCGTCTCCAACTATCCAGCAAATCTAAGAGTGGAGGCAAAGGATCTAAAGAAAGGAAAATACATGCTATTTGTGACAGATTCGGAGTTGAATAGAATCCGTCAGTATTTGAATGAATTGTTGAAGGTCAGAGTTGATTCACGAAATATCGCGTCGTCGCAGAAAAAGCAGAGAATGCGATCGTGTCCGGACATGATGAATGAGAGCAGTATCGTTGTCGCTAAAGAGCAACGTGAATATCAGAATACGTCAAAAGCAAGAAAATCAATGTATAAGACATATTTGAGATGGGCAAAAGATGAGAAAGTTTATCCAAGAAAAGAGAAGGAGATGAAGAAGTTGACTCTTTCAAAGAATCAGCAGGAAGCATTTACGGTTGTGTCGTTCAACTCATTCATGTCCACTACCAAACTTTCTGATTTGAAACGTCGACGAGCAGTTGACGATGCTCAATTAGATAAATTCCAGGAGTATTTGCTGAAAAAGCAGAGAGCGTTGGAAGATGCGATTAGCAACGAGAATAAGTATGAGTTTAATGGGCAGACATATTATGCCATAGATGCGGACTTGTTGCCGTAAATTTTGATTATATGGTAAAGACGGGGCATACCCCGTCTCTACAAATGGATTATGTATTACAAAAAAATTAAAATATGGAGTTTTTAAATTTAGACAGAGACATGCATTCTGCAGTACGAATTGCTAAATCTTTAGCACAGGAGTATGGTAATGCCAAATATTCACCGGCTCATTTGCTTAAGGCAATGCTGCAAAAAGAGGTAGGATTGACTAATTTTGTTTCAGGGATTTGTAAAGATTTGGACTATCTTGAAGAGTGGGCTGAAATCAGAATGGAGGAGTGTGAAAAGTCCGCTGTGATAACTGATATTGAGCCAGATACTAAAATCAATGCAGTGTTTGAAAAGGCTGATGACATTCGCTTGAAAATTGGTTTGTTAGAGATTAATCCTATTTGCACATTGTGTGCGTTGGCATGTCCAGAGGTCGGATTTACTGTGGATCAGTTGAAGTCATTTCCCATAAAAGAGAAGGATATCTTGGAGAGTTATGTTCCGTTTGGGTTTGAAGAAGATGATGATATGGATGATTTTGATTCTCCATTCTATGGTAGTGATGATGACCTGTTTTGTCAAAAATCTAATTTGGAAAAGTATTGCGTCTGCAAAACGCAAGAGGCGAAAGATGGCAAATTACATTCGGTTGTTTGCAGAGACGAGGAGATTCGTCAGATGATGGAGATTCTTGGTCGACGCAGCAAACCGAATGTGATGGTGACAGGAGATTCAGGAGTAGGTAAGACAGCACTGGTGGAAGGTTTGGCGTTCAATATAGTGAATGGCAAAGTACCGTCGTTCCTGGAGAATATGGAGATTTGGGAGTTGGATTGTGGCTCTTTGATTGCCGGAGCAACGTACAAGGGCGAGATTGAAGAACGATTGAAGAGACTTATCAATGATCTTCGTAAGAAAGACAGAGTGATTCTTTTCATTGATGATATACATGTCTTGTTCGACTCTAAGCAAGGAAATAGTGGTGCCGTGAATATCCTCAAACCAGAATTGTCAAAAGGAGGTCTTACTGTGATCGGAGCGACGACGGTGGATGAATTTAGAAAGACGGTGGAGCCAGACCATGCTTTTAATCGTTGTTTTGAGGTGCTAAACCTTTCTGAACCATCTGAAGATGACGCTGTAGCGATGTTACGTTTTGTAAAAGAACATTACGAAGAATACCATAAGTTGACGGTATGCGATGAGGCTCTTGCTGATTGTGTGCGATTGGCAAA
Organism: Paludibacteraceae bacterium; assembly: GCA_045642085.1. Taxonomy (GTDB): domain Bacteria; phylum Bacteroidota; class Bacteroidia; order Bacteroidales; family Paludibacteraceae; genus UBA1723. The sequence continues at coordinate 13,682 of JAZUIF010000069.1, forward strand.
ACGTTATGTCAAGGATCGACGTTTGCCTGACTCCGCTATTGATTTGCTCGACCGTACCATGGCAGTGGTGAAGATGAAGAATGAGACGTTGGAGGAAAAGGTAGAGATGATAACAACGGAGGATATCGCTTCCGTCGTCGCCTCAAAGACAGGAATTCCGATTGGAAAGATTCAAGAAGGAGAGAAAGAACGACTGCTTAATATGGAGACAATTCTGCGTCAACGCGTCGTTGGCCAGGATAAGGCATTGAAGTTGTTGACTGACGCCATTTTAGAGTCACGAAGCGGAATGAACAAAGTCGGGCAGCCAATAGGATCATTCTTCTTCCTTGGACCGACAGGTACAGGTAAGACGGAGTTGACGAAGGCGTTGGCAGAGGCATTGTTCAACGATGAGAAAGCCATGATTAGATTTGATATGTCGGAGTTTAAGGAAGAGCATTCCGTCGCCTTGCTTTATGGAGCACCTCCGGGATATGTAGGATATGAAGAGGGTGGTATGTTGGTTAATAAGATTCGTCAGCAGCCATATTCAGTAGTATTGTTCGATGAGATTGAGAAAGCCCATCCGTCTGTGTTCGACCTGTTCTTGCAGATTTTGGATGAAGGAAAGTTGCACGATCGACTTGGAAAAGAGGGCGACTTCTCAAATGCCATCATCATCTTCACATCAAATGTCGGAAGTGAGTGGATTTCAAATGAGTTGAGTGAAGGACGTGTGCCGACGACGTTGCAGATGATGGAGGTCATGGGCAAACATTTTCGTCCTGAGTTCCTTGCTCGTCTGTCAGAGATTGTTCCATTCTCACCAATTGGAGAGTCGATCTTGATGCAGATTTTCGAAATCCAGTTCCAGGGATTCCGCAAGTTGTTGACAGCCCAGAATATGGACATCGAGATGACAGAAGCAGCGAAGAAAGAGTTGGCATTCAAGGGATTCACACCGAAGTATGGAGCAAGACAGGTGTCGGGAGTCGTAAGAAATTACCTACGCCGACCAATCTCCAAAATGATTATATCTGGGAAACTTAAGAGTGGAGATATACTATGTGGAGATCTTGATGAAGAAAAGAATTTGAAGTGGAAGGTAAAATAGAATTCTTAATAAATAATAAATCCGCGTCTTTTCGACGTGGATTTTTTTTGACAAAACACTGATTGACATTACTTTTGTGTAATTGTTTTACGGAGAATCCCACTTTAGCGTGTTATGGCTCTCGTAAAATCAAAGCTGCATATCATACAGTTTTTATATTGATTCTTATAGTAATTTATTCTTTTTTTCCAATAATCATGTCGAAATATGCATTGATATGATAGAAATAAAACTTTGAAATTGTTATGAATATTATAAATAAAGTAAGACACGTCTTTCCATATTTGTATTATCGTGCTTATAATTATTTTGTAAGTTTAGACCCTCTATGTGGAGCTGATTTGAGGGCATGGTTTTTTGTTGGCTTTATAAAAACGTTGTATTTTATTTCATTTGTAAGTGTTCCGTTACTGCAGTTTGGCATTGTGGAAAATCCTTTCTTTATCCTTTTATGTGTTCTAACTGCAACTGCACTATTTATTATAGATAAGAAAAAACACCAAAAGTACAAAGAGATGTTTGTGCTTTGGAGAAAAAAAGAATCTAAGTCTCAAAGACGATTAAGAGGTGTTTTTTTAATTATATTTTGTATGTTTTCTTTTTTGTCAATTATTCTTACCGATTATATATTCATTTGGATCGCTAAAATTATCTAAATGGAAATCATTTAGTGGCGACATTATTTGAAAACACATACGTTTCAGTAAAAACGGTGAAAACTTAATCTTAGGTTCTTTATTTTTTTGTCAAATTAAACATTTTTTT
>JAZUIF010000070.1:0-9066 GCA_045642085.1 Paludibacteraceae bacterium
GCATATCCGAAACTTCCGTCTCTACAGATAAAGAGGTACCATAAAGGAACCATATATAGAACCTCTTTCTCAGTCACAACATCCTTATGGTCATTCTCGTCTAAATCAGATATAATACGAGCAATATGTTCGTAATTCCATTTATAGTAATCCACCAGCAAATTTGCCACAGACTTTATATACTTGTCTTGATTCTGAAGATAAGTCTTATATGCATCTCTTTGAACGTCAAGAATACCTTCTTTGTTTTCATCATGAAACACAAGTGTCAAGTTTCCTTCTGAATTAAGAACTGGAGTTTCTAATTCCCCTACCCATGCAACATCTTGGTATTCTAATTCTCCAAAAACCTCATCATTTATAATATCATCCATAACCTTTATTTTAATCCGTTATTTATCAATCATTAGAAACTAAAATCATTCACATTTAAAGACATTCTTATGCTTTCCTTTATAATTCATATAAATTAATTCATTCTCCCTAAACACATGTATTTCAGTTTTCTTAAAACTATATTTCTTTTCATTAACTGTTAATGAAATATCAAAAAGATTATTGTGTTTGCTCACCCAAATATTAAAAACACCTGTGGATTCGCGATTTTCACCAAATGCGTCGTCAAACATTTGCAACACCTCATCTTCATTAAAATAAAAATGTGCTTCATATGTGTTGCTTTCATCTTTCCAATATATCTTGAAATATTTGATTCTTGAAGGATTCTTTATGGAATTATCAACATCACTTTTTAATGAAATAGAACGTTCCGAATTAGCAAATTCATAAGAAGTTTTCATTATTGAACTATTCATATCCTCAAATTCGATCTTGATCGAATAATTAAATCGTTCAAAATACTTATGAATCCTATCTAACGTTACGGTTTGAGAGACTCTCAACTCTGGATTAAGTTTTATTGTACTTTTTATATGGTCGTTTAACGATGTTGAACAATCTCCCTCTTGACGGAATATTTCATAATCTATAGATGGTTCTCCTTTCGCAACCCAATCCAATAATATAGTACGCTTACTACCTATCAAGTATAAAACGACCTCTCCATCAGGCAACAGACATAGGCTTAATGTTTCATATTTTTCCTTTTTGTAATTACCTTGTCTGTCAAAAGAATCATATCCATCGTTAAAAGCCTTTGTTAACTGTTCAAAAGGCAATTCGTCGTATGCAACATATGCCTTTTTTTCCGCATAACTTATCCATTTTGCACCAAAAGCAGAAGGTAAAGAATTCTTCCAATCTTTCCCATAATCAACACCACAAAAGGCCTTTCCCATACCAAAATCTAAAAAAATATCAAAAACTTTAATCGATGCTCCATTCTTAAAAATATATGACACATCTGCAATCTCAACAGGATTCCTTACTGGCGTACATGCTGTCGGTTCCCAGTAATATTGTTCTTTAGTGTCAGTCTTCTCACTACTATACACCTCTACCTCTGAATTTTCTTCTTGAAATAAAAAGAAGAGACCAGCACCAATTACAATAAAAATAAATGCTATTAATAGATATGTTTGAAAATTCATAATGTTTTATAATTCAAAAAAATTATCTAGACACAATTTTACTATAGCAATTCTCCCAACCGCACCGTCGACTACCGTCGTCGCAGAAGAATTTATGCAGAAAGATACTTCTTTTTCCATTCAACGTGATACTCCTCCTCATCTTCTGTATGGTCATCATAGTCGTAATACATGAGCATCTTGCCATCGTTAGATAGCCTTACAGAGGCGGAAAACCATCCTTTCTTCTGATAGTCAGGATAGAGAATATCGTAGATTTCATCAAAACAGTCCATGATCTCATCCATAGAAATTCCATATCTCTTTTCCATATTGAAACATCCTATGTACTTGTCGTCGACTTTCACATAGAAGAAAATCTCATACCCATATTCTCTGACGTGGGTGTACAGCATCACATCTTCCCAATTCTCAGGAAGTACCTGTACCAAACTTTGTGCTATTTCGTTATACATCTCTTTTCAAATTTAGTTAATACTCTCAGATATTTTTATCTGAGACAAAAGTATATGATAACTAAACTGTAGAAAAGAGCAAAAGTGCGTCAAAAGTGAGCAGAACAATACAAAATCAATAATTTTGCATCACATATTCTTCTTCACGGCACAGGATCATAGCCGCTGCCTCCGCCCGGACGGCATCTGCATATTCGTTTGATGGCAAGCCAACTGCCTTTAAGAATTCCGTATTTCATTACTGCGTCGACGGCATACTGGGAGCATGTCGGAGTGAATCGGCAAACAGGTGGGAAAAGCGGTGATATGCAACGCTTGTAGAAAAAAACAGGTATAAGGAATATTCGTCTTAGCCAGATCATAACGTCATTTTTCTGCCACAATAGCATTCAACTTCGTAATCGCAAGTCTCATCTTCTTGTCGAAAAAAGCATACGGTTCTATCTTCTGGTCGATATACACGAATGCGATATGCATGCCGACATTCTTATCCATCAATGTATGCGTCAACGGATGTTTGTTGACTCTGTACGATTCTCGCATCAATCTGCGCAACTCAACTCTTTGGTACGCTCTTTTGAATCGTTTTTTCTGTGCGATGACGACGATTTTCGCAGGAGCACCGTCTTTCTCGACGAATCTGTATGTGATTCTGAATGGAAAACACACGAACGACTTGCCGTCTGCAAATAGTGCATCCAGATCATTTTTCAGGCATAAGTGTTCTGCCTTGCGGAATGTGTTGCGATCAGCAAATATGTTAATATCGTTTTCCATTTTTTACTACAGATTAATCAGTTTCGTAGAGACAAGACATATCCTGTCTTTTTCACTCTATTTATTATTGTGCTCGCCTACGGCTCGCACAGAGATGGGAGGGAAAGGGCGTTCCGCCCTTTGGAATCCTCATTATGAAAGCCAACTGAACCAAAAAAGCCATACTTACAAAACGGAAGTATGGCTTTTGATTATTCGTAACGGTTTCAATTACTTGTCTGCGTTTTCCTTGAAGTACAAGTCCATTGCCTCTGCCATCGACTTTGCTTTGTCGTTTGGTGCAGCAATATTCACTGTTAGTCCAGCCTCCTCTGCTGCTTTAACAGCTGTAGGTCCAAAACATCCGATTTTGATGTCTCCCTGTACAAAGTTAGGGAAGTTTCTATACAATGATGTGATTCCTGATGGGCTGAAGAATACAAACATGTCATACTTGAAGTCGGGATCCTGAGTGAAGTCTGTACTTACTGTACGGTACATGATTGCCTTTGTGTGAGGAATGTTATTTTCGTCCATCACAGAAACGATATCTCCCTTGTGATCATCCTGGATTGACTTGTTCTCATCGTACACATCAGAGACAACTACCAAATATTTCTCTGCTGAATGCTTTTTGATTACATCTACAAGTCCCTGAACAGAACCATCTTCTGAGAAGAAAATCTTACGTTTTCTATAAGCTACATACTTCTGGATGTACTGTGAGAGATTCTCTGATGTGAAGAAATACTTCATTGTCTCAGGAATGTTGATCTTCATCTCTCCACACAATCTGAAGAAATTATCTACTGCAGTGCGAGCAGTGAAAACAATAGCAGTGTGGTCAAGGATATCTACCTTTTGCGCACGGAACTCTTTTGCCGTGTATCCCTCGACCCTAATAAAAGGTCTAAAGTCAATCTTAACTCCATATTTTGCCTCTAGATCAAAATATGGTGACTTCTCAGTTGCTGGTTTTGGTTGAGATACCAAAATCTTCTTCACCTTCATGTCAAATATAAATTATTCTATACGTGCAACTATTAATTACAACTCGTTTTACAATCTAGGCAATAGCCCTAAAACGAAAAAAATCGCCACGGGTATCACTTCGAGGGTGCAAAGGTACAAAATCAAATAGAAAATTGACGTAATTCCCCTCAAAAAGTTTAAAATTAGTTTGATATTGAAAGCTAAAATTGCAATTCCGATAACAATTACACCAAAATAGATGAAAAATGTCCGATATGTTTCAGGCGCAAAACAAAGACCCAAAACTGCTGGTGTAATCATCAATCCTGCTTGTCTTACCATCACCATGAAGGCTTCTGACATTCTTGGAACATCAGCTCCTTGGAAATAAATATACTCCAATAATGATAGCATCGTATTTTTGCCGACCACAAATATCATGACTGCCAGGATGAACATCCATATGGATGCTATGGACATTGTATTGGCTAAGAACAAATACAATGAGACTGATATGATACCAAGTGCTGACAAAAAGAATTTGTATTTGGAATTCTGCAACCACTGGAATCCGAATATACTTCCGTCTGTTGTCGGCTTGATGAATGATTGCATCTCAGAAAAGATTGCCTTCTTTCTATCACGTATGATCACTGAATAGGCAATAAAAAGCAAAATAAGAACCGGAGTAAACCACCATGTGTTGTTGATTGTTTCCGGCAACTCTTTTCCGTCGACTTTAATTATTTCTCTCTTCTGAACCGGTTGTTCAACAGGTATAAAAGCAAGACTGTCTTTAGCCAACGAATCATTGCTGGCTGTCAAGCTGTCGACTCTCGAAAGAGGATTATTTGTCCAAAAGGAATCTCGGTTGGCTTTTGAAGCCTCTGAATTAGATATAAATTTGTCGACGTCGATCTTTATATTCGGAATGTCGACACTTTTCGTAGCTACTACATTATTAGTACTCTTTGTAGAATCAGCTACAGTATTCTGAGCCGGTTTAACACCAAACTTAAATGATGAGAAATCAATATTCTTTGTCTCGACAGGAGTTGCTTTCACTTCTGCTTTTGTCTCGGCTTTAGCTGGCTCGACTTTCTTGACATCGAATTTCAAAGCGTCAAGTTCTCTCTTCAGAATCTCTTTATAAGATGGGATAGGAGTCTTCTGGATGTTAGGCACAGGCATAAACTCTTGAGAAGCTTCCTCCTCAGGTGGAAAATAAGCTTCTGGTATCGGACGCTCATCGTATGGAGTCTCTTCATTTTGTTTTACTGAAGAGCTTTTTATTTCAGATGGATCATTCAGTGTTTCCTGTGATACTGGCACCGACTGCAACTGATTGTCTTGCGAATCAAATGCCTGGTCGATATCACCAACCTGTGTAGTATCTTGGTTTCTCCTTCTTCTTCCCATAGTGTATACAATCTCTCTTTAGGCAAATTCAACAGTTGCATGTCGCTTAGTAGGCTCAATCTCCTTGATAGTCAACGTAACGACATCATCTGGCATAAAGTCGTCCACAAGCTGCGGCCACTCCATGAATACATATTCTCCAGAGTAGAAATAGTCAGCCAAACCAAGATCGATTGCCTCCTGCTGATTCTTAACACGGTAGAAATCAAAGTGAAAAACTCTGCATCCTGCTCCTTCGTACTCGTTGACGATGGCGAAAGTGGGACTTGTGACCTCTTCGTCCACACCAAGAGATTTGCACAACGATTTGATCATAGTCGTCTTTCCTGCACCCATCTCACCAATGAAACGGATGATCTTTCTTCCTCCGAAAGCCTTGATAATCTCAGACGCTGCTGATTCTATCTCATCTAATGTATATTCAAATTCTGCCTTCATTTTTCAAAATTGTATTTTGTTACAACCATCGGAGACACGGCACGCCACGTCTCTACGTAGTTATTATCACACTGGGTTCTCCTATTATGGAGATTATATAGTTGTTGTCCAAAATTCAGTATGTTTGGACGACACATATATAATATACCTATTTTTTCATTTCAGGATAACTGATTCTTGTATGATAGATTGTCTTTAGTTTCTCGATCAGCTTAGATTTGATCTGCTCAATATTTCTAAACGTGAGCGGAGCATCCTTGAATGCGCCGTCGGCAATCTGGGAATCAATTATCTTTGTAACAAGATTAGTGATGCTTTCATCTGTATACTCCTTAAGACTTCTTGACGCCGCTTCAACAGAGTCGCACATCATAAGTATTGCCATCTCAGCAGAGAATGGTCGTGGACCTGGATATGTGAACTTATTAATGTCGACAGGAGTCTCAGGATTTTTATTGCAAGCTTTGATGTAGAAATATTTTGCCTGACTACATCCATGATGAGTACGGATGAAATCCTGTATTTTTTCAGGCAATCCATTTCTTTTTGCCAAACGTAATCCATTGGCAACATGGTCGATAATAATCTTTGCGCTGCTCTCTTCATCATTCAATGAATCATGAGGATTCACTCCACTCTGATTCTCAGTGAAGAATACAGGATTATCCATCTTGCCGATATCATGATACAACGCTCCAGTTCTTGCCAACATCGGATTGGCTCCGATCTCTCTAGCAGCTGCGTCGGCTAGATTAGCCACCTGCATCGAATGCTGGAAACTTCCCGGAGCCACCTCAGAAAACTGTAATAGCAACGGATTATTGGTGTTGGCTAGCTCCACCAATGTCACATCTGACACATAATTGAAAATCTTTTCAATCACATATATAAGTGGATATGCAAACAGCAACAACAAAGCATTCAAAACAAATGGCAATAATTCACCAAAAAACTCATGGGCTTCCAATCTTTCCCATTTTGATGTGTAAATCAAAGTGGATCCCACATAAAGGAAGATATAAGCCGCACATATTATAACTGCAGTTCTCAACAGCTGCGATCGCTCATACATCTGCTTCTGTATACAGATAGTAAGCATTCCTATCACCACTTGCATCAACAAAAACTCCACTCCTTCATGCACGATAAACGAGCAGATCAACACCGTAGTGTTATGCATGAACAATGCCGTACGCGTGTCGAAGAATGTCGCTATCACAATAGGAAGAATCGCATATGGAATGATATGCACCCAGTTTGGCGACAATCGCACAACAAAGGATGTCAAACCACATAGTGAAAGAATCATCAGCAGCATAAACACTACGTTACGACGCTCCTGAATGAAACGTGTACGGAACAATGTCAAATAGAAGTAGAATGTCAGTAGACAAATCGACACGATGATAATCTGTCCGATCTTGACCAAATAGCGGTCCGACGAATTACCGTCGCCATTTTCAATTGCTCGCTCAAGACTAGTCAGTTTACGGAAGACATCATCTGTGATCATCTCTCCATTTCCGATGATCTTCTCACCTTCTTTAACAATACCGATAGTCGGCATCACCTTCTTCTCGATATCCTGACGTGCTAATTCACTGATTTTCGCATCGTAAATAAGATTCACAAACAACATTCGATCAATGTCGTAACCTCTCAACACCTCCTTCTCTAATGAGGCAGGTGCCTTTTCCAAAATATGGTCGTAAGCCGATTTTGGAGTGTATACAGATTTCAACGGTGTCTCCACGAAAGCATTCGCATCATCACCCTTGATTCGGATTGTCTTGAAACTGTCTTTGAATCGATCATAGTCGTCAGCATCCATGATTCCGTTCTGATAGATATTGAACAGCTGACTCCTTATATATTTAGTGTATGCATCCGACAAATCTCCAGACTTAGTCTTTTTATTAAGTTTGGATATCGCCTTCTCTTTTTCGCTATCCGAGCTAGTGAAATACGGATGGAATAGGATCTTCACCAAACTATCACTCTCTCGCTTGATCTCATTGTCTAGTTTATAGATAGTAAACTGGAATGGCGCAGTTAGCGACTCCTTATGCCAGATCTCCTCTTTGTTGAACTTTTCATGTTCAAACTTTGCAGAAGTCGGGAATATCGAAATGATTATCACTCCGACAATGAGAAATAAAACACCTACAGTGAAACGTTGGTTTCTTGTAAGCCCTTCTATTTTATCCTTTATCAAACTCATAATCAATCATTCTTATTAACAAATCCATTCGCACCAGCGATGAATAATGTTATTGTTGTAGAAGTCGACTCGCCCTTCTTGAGTGTAACCTCACCATCGTGGCACTCCAACTCATACATCGATGTCGATTTATCCAAAGTATGGTAGCAATAGACCTCCCCTACTGAATGGTATTCGGAAGGAGAAAATGGTTCAGGATCACCATTGGCATCACTGTGACAGATTGGGAATCCCATGATCAACGAATCCCCACGTCTTCTGTTGATACTCTCGATCATACCAAGATACATATTCATATGGAATTTTCCGGAATGGACCTGACCATCACCACCCCATCCTATCTCCGGTGCGACTGAATCCTCAGCCATTTCATCCGGACAGAATGTGTAATATGGGAATTTGGCAGTCACATCTCTACCGATAGCCTTTTTCTCAAACGGATGAGTTGGGCCGTCGATCTCTTTCAGATTACCGTAGATTCGGATTTCATTCTCTCCAGCCACTCTGACGATATTCCACAAATCGATTGTAGTCTCACCCTCTCCGTGGTAAGTCGCCTCAACAGAGCAATAGATCAAACCATTCTCGTTCATCTCATACTCCTTCTTCAAACTTAGTTTGCTCACCTCGCTCACACAACCTTCAATAACAAGACGAGTATCAGATTTCTCAACTATCTCAAATTTGCCGAATGAAACGTAAGGATCTGGTGGCCAGTTGATTGGCGAGTTACGTCGCTCCATATTAAGAGTCTGGTGTCTCCACCATTGAGTCTGCGGACCGATCCACACCTCCTGACCATAGTATTGGACGAAATCAGTGAACGCATCAGGAATGATCTCCGAATCAACAGCATCCTCAAGAAGATGTTTGTCGGATTTGATCATATTTTCTCCACCTTCACGTCCAAAAAACACAAGACGTCCTCCGACGTTGAGATTTATCCAAGCCTCAACACCTGCAGATTTCAATTTTACGATACGTTCACTCATTTCAGTACAAATTATAATATACAAATTACAAAATTACAAATAAATTCATAATTCACAATGCAGAATTCATAATTGTCGGTATAAGACGACGATGGCAGTTTGCTTCAACATGTTATTACATTAAGGCAATTGTAATTCAGGATTAGTAGATAATTTTCGAATTAAAGATCGATATATTTCTACATCATTAACTTTCTCAATAGACATCACTCTATTTCCTCCATCTTTTGACGAAGCTCCACAATGATAAATAGACTCGTTTG
>JAZUIF010000071.1:0-13765 GCA_045642085.1 Paludibacteraceae bacterium
TAGAAATCATGCCGACTTCAACCAGTCTTATCGTCCTTTAAGATTTCCTATTTAAGTCTCTTGCTCCTTAATACAAAAAGAGAAGCACAAGTTGAATCATTACTGATTTTAGACTTGTGCTTCTCTTTTCTTGTGTAGATGTTTGCCGACTTATGAATCGAATGTTTACTATGGAATCCTGGTCCAAGCAACTCCATCTCCGCTTCTCGGTTGCCTTTTCTCATGGCTTTTACCGCATCTGTCACTCCATCGTGACGCTTCTTCTTTTTCATAATTACAAATTTTATCATTTAACGTCTGCAAAATTACAATTAGGTATCTTAATTTCCAAATGCTGGGATTTAATAAATTAGAGACGTCACAATGTGGCGTCTCTAAATATAATTAAACCTCAATCGCAACATTCTGCAATTTTTCAAAGAATGCCGCACGATAGCTGTCGGAAATAGGAATTGAATTATTCTCAATCACAATTCTACCCTTTTCTATAATCTTACATTTAGATGTCTGTACGATAAACGAACGGTGTACTCGGCAGAACTTGCTCTCTGGCAATTTTGTCTCCAAGCTCTTCATGCAAAGCAGCGACACAATCGGATCTTTTTCGCCCTCAAGATAGATCTTCACGTAATCCTTCAATCCTTCAATATAAAGGATATCCTTGATTGCAATCTGAAGCATCTTGTAATCACTCTTCACAAGAATAGTTTTCTGTTCAGGCTGTGATGCGACTTGTGCTACTGAGGCTGCTACATCTTTCTGCAACATTCCCTGAACTTTCATGGCTACATCAAGGAACTCATCGTAGGAGATCGGTTTCAAAAGATAACCTACCGCATTCACTTTATAACCTTCAATAGCAAATCTATCATGAGCAGTGACAAAGACAACTTTAGTATCCGGAGAAAGCATCTTCGATACCTGCAAACCAGAGAAATCTGGCATCTGTATATCAAGAAACGCGACGTCGATTTTCTCATTCTGAATCGTAGACATTGCCTCTTCTGCACTTCCATAAGTGCCAATCAGATTCAAAAATGGCGTACGTTTGATATAGCTCTCCACAAGTTGTAGAGCCAAAGGCTCATCATCAATAGCTATGCAGTTAAATTTCTGTGTCATACTTTATAATAGTAATTGTTGTCAGTATACTTTAGTGTCAAGTCGACGCGGAAAGTCTGACCATCGTTAGTGATATCAAGTTTATAATCTTCCTTGTAGACGATTTCCAGTCTACGTCGAAGATTCTCCAATCCGATTCCACTCTCAGGATTATTACTCTCATGATTCTTGAAATACGGATTAGATGTAAAGAAATGGATTTCATTCTGACTCTTGGCAGTCAAACCGAATTCAATCACGCACTCTTTTCCAGATGCCACTCCATGCTTGAAAGCGTTTTCAATCAGCGAAGTGAAAATCAAAGTCAATACCGGAGCATCGGAAAACTCTGTAATGTCGGCATTATAAATTACATGGACATTCGGACGCATACGTAAATAGATGAGTGCCAAATATGTCTTGATGAAATCATGCTCTTTTTGCACAGCCACCATTCGTCCACCCTCGGCAGAACGCTCTCCACTTAGAATATATCTAAGAAGCTGAGACAAATAGTGAACAGACTGTTGTGCTCGTTTGGAATCTATCTCACAAAGAGCATAGATATTATTCAGCGTATTAAACAAGAAATGCGGATGAAGCTGCGAGCGAAGATGCTTCAATTCTATTTCTGTCTGATACTGTTCATTCTCATTGTGCTCCACATTCTTCTCCAAAAGAAGACGGCTTCTCGATACAGCGACAGCAAAACTACCGACAAAGAAAAGTTCTAGAGTCAGTCTTATTAACGAGCTATCCAAAAAAAGAATGTTCAACAAGAGTCCAAAAAGCAAAGACAACACAAAGTTTGCTACAGTATACACCACTCTCACCTTCATAGACTCATTTAGAAATCTACGTGCACAATAAAAGTTAGTGTAATATATAAACATCATGGAGAGAATAGTCAAAAATCCCTCTATTGAATTCAAAGGCAACAACAATGCTACAAATGTCCAAAAGCAGACTTGCAAAATCACCTTGCTCTTTAATTCTAATGTGTTGTCAGATTCGAGTTTCATACTACTTCTTTTTTGTTCGTTGAGCCACAACATCGTCCCAACTCTTAAACTTTTTTTCTCCGGTCACAGATCTTGACTGCCAATGATGACAAACTGCCACACCAAGAGCATCAGTAGCATCCAGATGATCTGGCAGCTGATCTTTAGTCAAACCTAATTGTACTTGAAGCATTCCGCACACCTGCTCTTTGGAAGCTGCTCCATTTCCTGTGATTGCTTGTTTCACCTTAAGAGGTGCGTACTCGGCAATCGGAATATCACGTTCCATAGCAGCAACTATCGCCACACCTTGAGCTCGTCCGAGCTTGAGCATACTTTGTACGTTCTTACCAAAGAACTGAGCTTCGATGGCAAATTCATCAGGCAGAAACTTATCAATCAATGCTGTAGTGAAGTCGTATACCTTCTTAAGTTTCATATAGGTGTCGCCCTCTTTCTTCAAATCAAGGATACCCATATCGATGAACTTCATTTTTGTACCGACAACGCTTATCACACCATAGCCCATATACATGGTTCCAGGGTCGATGCCAAGTATGATTTTCTCTACCTTATTCTGCGGTTGAACCATCTTTTAAATCTCTACATCTTCTAACACTGTTGCAAACGACAATACCGAGGTGCCGAATTGCTGACGAAGCTTCAAAGCCATAGTCTTAGAGTTCATCATCATCCAGTTTTCCAACTTGTCCATATCATCACACTCAGCCTGCAAACAATAGTTCATTGTCGCCTCATCATCTGTGTAGACAAGTCGAAGCTTGATATCCGCGAACATACCGTCGCGACGAAAATCAGAAACGATTTCTTTACGAAGGAAATCCAAAAACTGGTTTTCACTGCCTGTATTTACAACATAAGTTGTGTTTAAAAGAATCATATTGAGTATTTTCAAGCAAAGTTAGATTTTAAATGTTACTTTTGCAACAAAATAAAAAGTAAAACAAAATGGCACAAGACGAATTGTTCCCAATCATAGACGAAAACGGCAATGTGGTAGGAAAAGCCACACGACGTGAATGTCATTCCGGCACTATGCTGCTCCACCCTGTCGTACATCTTCATGTGTTCAACAGCAAAGGTGAGCTTTATTTGCAGAAGCGCTCAATGTCGAAGGATATACAACCCGGCAAATGGGACACTGCTGTAGGTGGTCATGTCGACTATGGAGAGGAGATTGAGACTGCTTTACGAAGAGAGGCACGCGAAGAACTTGGCATTACAGAGTATACTCCTACTTGTTTCCTTCGCTATATCTGGCAAAGTGCACGTGAGCGTGAGATGGTGAATGATTATTACTGCATCTACGACGGAGATTTCAAAGTTGATCCAGTAGAGATAGATGAAGGTCGTTTTTGGACAAGAGAAGAGATTAAATCAAAAATAAATTCTGGAATCTTCACTCCGCAATTTAGCGGAGAATTAGAGAAGATATCTGCATTGTGGGATGAGATTTTGAAGAATAAATAAGAAGCATGAAAAAGATACGTTGCCCTAAATGTGACAACTTCGTCTCATTTGAAGAAAAAAATATAGAGGCAGGCTCAATCATCGGATTGACTTGCGAAGACTGCGGAAAGAAATTCAAGGTTAGATTTCGTGTGAAGCCATCAACTATCGCAGCCGACGCTCTTGAAAAGAAAAATGAAGAGGCCGATGCCGACAAGTACGGCACAATTGTTGTGATAGAGAATGTGTTCTGCCATCGCCAGGAGATTCCACTACAGGAGGGCGAGAATGTGTTTGGAAGACGTTGTCCAGGCACCGACATCAACTGTCCTATCCAGACATCAGATATGAGTATGGACCGTATCCACTGCACAGTTATTGTGAAGGAGAAGAACGGTAGAATCACACACTATGTCAAAGATAACGACAGCCTTGTAGGCACATTCGTATCAAATGACATCCTTGCCAAGAAAGAAGCTCGTATCATTGAGTCGGGCGACATCATCACACTTGGAGCCACAAGTATGATCTTGAAATTCGGAGAGGAAGAGTGATTTAGAATTAGAGATAAGAAATAAAAAACTGGAGACCGATTGATTTCGTTCTCCAGTTTTTTTATCAATAGTCAACAACACCTATTTTTTAGCTTTCTTCTTCAGCATTCCAGAACATTTGGAAATCTTCTGTCTGCAATCCTTTACCGTCACTTTATATGGTTTAGACTCAGCCTTAACATTTTTATCCGTGATGGAATCAAGTTGAGCAGATGCCTTATCCAGACGACAATTCAACTCATCTAAATTCACCTGAATCTTTCGTTCCACTCCTGGACTCATATAATTCAAGTCGACTAACATATTATGCGTGAGTCTGATCTGTTTATCAATATCAAGTAGCTCGGAATATACATTCTTCAACATTGCATTATCTATATCATGTTGAGAAAGAGACGATGTATCTTGAGAAATTTGGATTGAATCAGTTTCGACAATAGACTCTTGTCCACTGCAAATTAGAGTAGAGCAAGTAAGTAGAGCAAATATTATATTAAAACATTTCATAGTTATCAATCTTAATATCAGATCAAAAATAGTAGGTATAATTCACAAAACAAAAAAGGATTTGACATTTCTGCCAAATCCTTTTTTGTATTTTGAAAATCAGTCTGATTACTTATCCAACTGACCGAAAACTCGTTTTAGCAAGTCTGATGTACGCTCTGCGGCATTAGTACGGATACCTTTTTCCTTCTCCGCAATCTTAACGAACAAACCATCCAATGCTCTACCTGTAACATAGTCTGAAATATCATTATTAACTTCTTCTAAATTGTCAACAGCATTCTTACCTTGATCAGGAAGTGCAGAATATGCAGTTTGGAATGCAATAGACTCAATTACATTATTACTATTTTTGTATTTATTGATAGTTTTAGCTAATGCATTGTTGCCATCCGCAAACTTTTTCCACAACTCAGTTGCAGTTAAATTTGCTACCTTTACATTATTCATACTATTTGTGATTGTAGGATGAAATGCAGCCTGAAGGTCTTCTTTTGTATCAGTTTCCAATTTCACTGTAGCAGCATTTTCAGCTCCGAACAAAATACTCTGTGCATCTTGAATTGTAAGGCCTGTAACCTCATCAGCCAAAATTTTTGCTGATTTCGGAGCTGCATCTGTAGCAGCATCATTAAAAGCTCGTACTAAATTTTGTTCAAGATTATCTCCTAAACCTACAGCAGAAACTATTGTTTTACCAGCTTCAGTACTTGCAATTGCATTATAAGCTTCAAACGCAGTAATAGCTGCAGGTGGAAGACCTATTTTTGCTGCAGCATCTGAAAAATATCCATCTTTTTCAGACAACTTATTCACTGCTGTTTGAACTCCCAAACCTAATGCTTCCTTCAAAGCATTAGCAGTATCACCTTGAGACAAATTACCCAATGTGTCGCTCAATGCACCTAGAGAATCCTCATCACATGAAGTGAATGTAAAGGCAGCAACACCAAGTGCTAGTACTCTAGTAACAATACTTTTACTTATCATACGCCAAATACTTATTATTTAACAATACTTGGAATAATACCTCTATCACTGCTTTCCAAGAAATCAAGCACTACCTTGCGTTCCTCTGTGTCTGGTGTCGACTCCTTGATCTTTGCAATTGCCTGAGTGACATTTAATCCAGACATATACAGGATACGGTAAATATTCTGAATCTCTTCAATTTTTTCGTTTGAGAAACCACGCCTACGCAATCCTACAAGATTCAATCCACAATAAGCTAGTGGATCACGTCCTGCCATTGCATACGGAGGAACATCCTTACCGATTCTCGAACCTCCCTGAATCATCACATGTGAACCGATTCGTGTGAACTGATGTACCAAAGTACCACCTGAAATGATAGCCCAATCATCAACTTTCACCTCTCCAGCTAGCTGAGTAGTATTTCCTAGGATGATATTGTTACCTACGACACAGTCGTGAGCAACATGGACATAAGCCATAATCAAGTTGTTGCTACCTACAATTGTAGTGCCTTTAGATGCAGTACCTCTGTTGATAGTAACACACTCACGGATTGTAGTGTTGTCGCCAATAACAGCTGTAGTCTTTTCTCCCTTAAACTTTAGATCCTGAGGAATTGCTGAAATTACGGCATTAGGGAAGATAACACAATTCTTACCGATTCGTGCTCCCTCTAAGATTGTGACATTTGCCATAATCTTAGTACCGTCGCCAATCTCAACATCTTTGTCAATGAAAGTAAACGGTCCAATTTCAACATTTTTTCCGATCTTAGCCTCGGGATGTATGCTTACAAATGGTTGTTCCATCCAACAAATATTTATTCAATCTATTATTTGTTCTTAATAATCTGCGCCATAAACTCAGCCTCTGCAACGATCTGATCGCCGACAAAAGCATAAGCTTTCATCACTGCACAACCTCTTCTCAATGGTGTGACATAAGATACTCTGAAGATCAATGTGTCGCCTGGTACTACTTTACGACGGAACTTCACATTGTCGATCTTCATAAAATATGTTGAATATCCGTGAGGATCATCCAATGAATTCAATACGAACAAACCTCCCGACTGTGCCATTGCCTCTACGATCAATACACCTGGCATTACTGGTTCCTGAGGGAAGTGTCCCATAAAGAATGTCTCGTTTGAAGTGACGTTCTTTACAGCAACTACATAATTATCAGAAATCTCAACAACCTTATCTACCAACTGCATTGGCCAACGATGAGGAAGGATCTCTCTAATTTTGTTGACATCCATAATTGGCTCAACATTAGGATCATAAGAAGGGATTGCTACCTCCTGACGTTTGATCTCCTTACGTAGTTTCTTAGTCAAATCTGCATTTGCAGTGTGACCTGGGCAAACAGCGATAACCTTACCCTTGATTGGACGACCGATCAATGCCAAGTCTCCAATCAAATCTAGCATCTTGTGACGAGCAGGCTCATTCTCAAAACGCAATGGCTCATTATTCAAATAACCGATATTCTCAGCCTTAACATGAGACTTACCTAAGATATCACATAGGTGATTTACCTCATCCTGCGAAATCTTCTCATCGTAAACTACGATCGCATTATCCAAATCTCCTCCCTTGATAAGATTATTCTTAACAAGAGCCTCAATCTCCTTTACAAAAACGAAAGTACGGCATGATGCAACCTCATTCTGATAATCTGAGATTGAATCCAAATTGGCGAACTGATTGCTCAAAACTACTGATGGATAGCTTACCATCACTGTCATTGAGAAATCATCGTCTGGCATGAATGTATACTTTGATCCTGTAGCTTCATTAACGTACTCTGTCTTCTTTCTAACAACGTAGTACTCACGCTCCGCATCAAGATCCTCAAGACCAACTGCCTGAATCTCTTTTACATATGGAGCTGCGCTACCATCAAGGATTGGCATTTCTGCACCTGACACCTCAATCATACAGTTGTCAACGCCCATTGCATAAAGAGCTGACATCGCATGCTCGATTGTACTTACCTTAACCTCCCCTTTAGCAATAACTGTGCCACGGCTTGTCTCAACTACATTTTCAGCCAAAGCATCAATCTCATTGTCATCTTCGATATCTATACGTCTGAACTTGATACCAGTGCCTGCAAGTGCTGGCTTAAATGTGGCATTAATAGCCAAACCTGTATGCAAACCTACACCAGAAATAGAGAATTCTCCCTTTAATGTCTTCTGATTATCCATTTTATTTTTTTTTCAGTTATTACTTTATTTTGTTCGCCAACTCCTGAATCTGTTTTTCCAACATTTCGATTCTTTCGTTAGCGGCACGTAATTGCTTTTCTGTCTCCGAAACAACTTTCACTGTATCAGGCAACTGCTTGAAACAAACAAAGCTGCGACGGAATTTTGAACCCTCGATATGTGGGTAAAAATGCCACTGCTGACCTGGTGTCTTAATTGTCGACGACACACCACACTTAGCAGCGAAATTCGAATTGTCTGCCACTTCGACATGACCAACAACTCCACTCTGTCCACCAAACATACAATGTTTACCAATCTTAGTGGAACCAGCGATACCAGTCAACGCGGCCATCACTGTGTTATCACCAACAACTACATTGTGTGCAATATGAACTAGGTTGTCTATCTTAACTCCCTTATGGATTAATGTTTCTCCCATTGTAGCACGGTCAATCGTAGAATTTGCTCCGATCTCAACATCGTCTTCCAAATGTACGATACCAAGCTGAGGAATTTTGCTATATGAGCCGTCTGGATTTGGAGCAAAACCGAATCCGTCTCCTCCAATCACACAGCCAGCCTGCAAAACACATCGTTTACCGATCTTACAACCTTTATATATAGTCACATTAGCGTAAACCAATGAATCTTCTTCTACTGTAACTCCTTGTCCGATGAAACTATTCGCATAAATCTGGCAACCATTGCCAATTACAGCACCATCTTCAATCACGACATTCTGTCCGATATAAACATTTTCCCCAATCTTAGCTTTGCTTGAAATCGAGGCTGATGGATCGATACCGTTTCTTTTTGGAGACAAATACTGGTCTGCTAGACGTAGCAGTGATGCAATAGCAGCATACGGATCTGCAACTCTCAATAGGCTGCAAGAATACTCTTTAGTCGGAACTAGGTCGTTAGACACTAACACGACAGACGACTGCGTAGTATAGAGATACTCTGTATACTTGGGATTTGCCAAAAACGAAATCGCTCCGCTTCTACCTTCCTCTATTTTTGCAAAAGTACTAACCTTTACATTTTCATCTCCTTCTACTCGTCCTTTAAGCATTGCTGCTAATTGACCTGCCGTAAATTCCATATTCTAAAAAGTTAAAATTCGAACAAAAATAGTAAAATATCACCATAATCTGCAAATTCGCATCCGAATATGCAACATAAGCGGACATTTAGGATATTATTTTCAACTATTTTTACAATTGCGTCTTAAAATACTGACGCGAATCATAGTAGCAAAGATAGTATTTCTTCTCTTGTTTCGACAACAATGAGAAGTCTAAAATGTCAGAAACTTCACTTACGTCACACAACTCGCCATCTGAACGTAAAATATGAAGACCTCCATTTTTCAATGAATATGCCTTGCTTGTCACAGGCACGACAGTACACAAATAGTCAACTTCCTCATCCGTGAAATTTGTAACTGTCTGAATTTGTTTTTTGATTTCATCGACCTCAGACTGACTTGGCTCATAATCAAAGATTTTGACCTTAAAAAGACGTCTGTCAGTCAACGACTCACTTAATAGCGACAAAACATTATCTTTATGACATTGCCATACTTTCAATGCAGAATAAATGTCGGAATCATCAAATCGCGCATAGTTTTCTAGGGATGAGCTATAAATGTCAAAAGAGTCAGCTTCCACGCTATTGTATAGGAAATATCTCAATGATGGCGACGCAAATAATCCTTCTCCCTGTTTAGCAAGATAGATTGCACGTCGAAGCAACGAAATAAGCACTTGTTCAGCCGCTATTGATGTCTTATGAAGGTAAACTTGCCAATACATCATTCGTCTGGCCATCAAGAATTTTTCAATTGAGTATATTCCTTTGATCTCCACACAAAGTTTATCGTCGGCGACATTCATCATTTTAATGATTCTCTCCGCTCCGATAACACCCTCCACGACTCCAGTGAAATAGCAGTCACGACTAAGATAATCAAGTCTGTCGACATCCAACTGACCTGAGATCAACTGGTGGAAGAAATGTCGTGAATATTTGTCTTGAAAGATTTCGATGGCCATATCAAGTTTGCCACCGAAATCTTTATTTATCTGTTTCATCATCAGAAGAGAAATCTCCTCATGCGATATGCCAGACACAAACGTACTCTCCAACACATGAGAGA
The DNA here is from genome assembly GCA_045642085.1 of Paludibacteraceae bacterium. GTDB lineage: Bacteria > Bacteroidota > Bacteroidia > Bacteroidales > Paludibacteraceae > UBA1723. Next base: position 9,991 of record JAZUIF010000071.1, read on the forward strand.
ATGGTGCATGTCCGACGTCATGAAGAAGGATTGCCGCCATAGCAGCATCTTTCTCTTCTTGTGAAATAGCTACACCTTTATTTTGAAGAGTAGTCAACGCTTCATCCATCAAGTGCATCGCACCTAAAGAGTGAAGGAATCGGGTATGCTGAGCTCCAGGATACACCATATACGTCAATCCTAGCTGTCTGATTCGAGACAGACGCTGAAAAAAACGATGTTCAATAATATCGTAAAGAGACTCCGGAATATTAATGAATCCGTGTACTGGGTCGTTGATGATTTTCGCCTGCATTCCCCTCTACCCAACAATTAAATCATACCAGCAGCTTTCAAGAAGCCAGCCATCTGCTCCTGTACTTTCTTTGCCTCACGCTCTGCAGCCTCTGCGAATGTCTCGTCGTTGGCAGCGTAGATAATTGCGCGAGAAGAGTTGACCAATAGTCCACACTGCTTATTCATTCCATGCTTTACTACCTCTTCAAGGCTACCACCCTGAGCTCCGATACCAGGAACTAGCAAGAAGCTGTCAGGAATAATCTCACGGATATCGCTTAACATGTCAGCTTTAGTAGCACCGACAACATACATCATATTATCTGCGTTACCCCAGTTCTTTGATGTCTTCAAAACCTTCTGATACAAAGTGTCGCCAGTCTCAGCATCCTTCATAAACTGAAAATCGAAAGCACCCTTGTTTGAAGTCAAAGCTAGAAGAGTAACCCACTTGCCTTCGTAAGTCAAGAATGGAGATACAGAATCCTCACCCATGTAAGGAGCAACTGTAACTGAATCGAAATCCATAGCACCAAAGAATGTACGAGCATACATAGCAGATGTGTTACCGATGTCACCACGTTTAGCGTCGGCGATCAAGAACATATCAGGATAATTCTTACGGATATAGTCGACTGTACGCTCTAGCACATCCCAACCTTGTAGGCCAAGGCTCTCATAGAATGCCAAGTTTGGCTTATAAGCAACACAATACTTTGCAGTAGCGTCAATAATCTGCTTGTTGAACTCGAAGATGTAGTCGCCCTCGTACTTGTCGAACATAAACTCAGGGATCTTGTTCACGTCTGTGTCAAGACCTACACAAAGAAACGACTGCTTCTTCTTGATATTCTCAAATAATTCTTCTCTTGTCATATCTGTAATTTTTCAATCTTATACAAAATTTATGCAAAGATACAAAATGAATTCGTATTGCGTAAGTAGTAATGCCTAATAATTCTAATCATCTTCAGGAGTGATTATCATTTTACTGTCGACAATAACGTTTAAGTCTACGTCGGCATTGATACCATAAACTTTTCCATCGCAAGCATATTGCTGGATATAGCAGTTAGGAAAATCTTCAGTAACAAACATGGCATTATAATCAGCCACCCATAATTTGACATCGGAGAACTTCTCTTCCAGTCCATATCTTTTATAACAATGGCGATTAGAATAGATCATAACATCCTTACCCTCGCATCTTAAATAGTTGACCATCTGACGAAGATGATAGGTGGACGTGTCGATATTACTCTCCTTGCGCTTATTCACCACTGTCGATTCTTCAAAATCAATAATCAAAGGAAAATTATTACGTTTACCGTTGGTTGCATCTAAAAAGATTTTTGCTTGCAGTTCCCCATCACAATGGAAATAGAAAAAATGATAAAAGCCGACTAAAAGATGTGATTTTGCAGCTTTAGCATAATTGCCATAAAAACGTTGATCACATTTTCCAGTCTCACCTATTGAGGCTCGGAGAATCACAAAATGAGCACCTTCCTCCAATTTATCAAAGTCAATCTTTCCCTGGTAATGGCTTACATCCACGCCCCAAAGAGTATCTGGTGGATTAGAGAGATCCATTGAAGAATAATCTACGATTTCATCCAGTTTTGCCTTTTCTTTATCAGCACATGACAGAAAGAAAAGAAATAATATAAAATAAAAATATTTAATCATAAGGTCATTTTAGCACAAAAATAAGAATTCTAATCATAAAGTACAATTAGCATTCCATTATTATACATGTAGACAATAAACTAAAATTGTTGCAGATCAATAAACACCCTTTCGTCTGCACACAACATAATATGCGACTAACACCATAATACCAGTCACCACCCATGAGATTGGATAAACCGACATAAGACATTGGAAAGTATGGTGAGACGGAATAACGAAATGTACCCAGCATAGTCGTAGCACGCATGTTCCCACCACAGTCAAAGCGGCTGGTAATGACGAGTATCCTAGTCCACGTAAAGCTCCACTAGCCACCTCGTAACTACTTGCGATAAACTGAGGCAGCAGCACCAACTCCATACGGATGAATGCAAATTTGTGGACTTCAGCTTCGGAATTGAAAACTCCTATAAAAAATGATTCCTGCCAAGTGAAGAGAGCGTTGAATAGTCCACAGCTCACCAGGCAAAGCCACATAGTATGAAAAAAGACACGTCGGCATCTGTCTTTCTTTCCTGCCGCCATATTTTGCCCCATAAAGGTAACAGCAGCACTAGAAAAAGCAGCGATAATAAAATAGCAGAAATGTTCATAATTAAGTGCGGCTGCAGATCCTGACATTGCTGCAGATCCAAAGCTGTTGATAGACGATTGGATAGTAACATTAGCTATGGCAAACACCATACCTTGGACACCTGCCGGAATTCCTATCTTCAGCATCGTCACCAACTCTTTGTTATGAAAGGCAATACTTGCCACCTCCAAACGGTATGGATTATGTTCATGCAACAAAATATGAATGACAAAAATAGCATTAATGGCATTTGCCACCAAAGTCGCAATACCAACACCAGCAACTCCCATGTCGAACCCAACAACCAATATAAGATTAAGGATTGCGTTGATAGCTCCAGAAACCAAGAGGCAATACAATGGTCGTTTGGTATCTCCCATTCCACGAAGAATAGCAGAGCCAAAATTGAAAATCATGATGAACGGGATTCCTGCAAAATAAAGTTGCAGATATAAAGTCGAGAGATCGATGACATCTGAGGGAGTATCAATAGTTTCAAGAATAGGTCGAGCTAAACCAATACCCAGAAACAACAACAAAATGCCACTAACCAACGAGACTCCAGCTGTGGTGGAAACAGCATTCTTAATGCCCTGCCAATCTTTACAACCGATATAGTTTGCGATAACGTAATTTGCTCCAACCGAAATACCTACGAACAAAGTGACCACTAAACTGATTACAGAACTATTACTGCCAACCGCTGCCAAAGCCTCCTTGCCTGCAAAACGTCCGACCACTGCCATATCGATAGAGTTGAACAGTTGTTGCAACACACTGCTCGCCGCTAATGGCAAAGCGAACATTATAATTTTGTCGAGCAAACTACCATTCAGCATGTCAATGCCCGCACTCTTAGTATCAGTTTTCATTTCTATGTATTATTCGAGTGCAAAGATACAAAAAAGGTTGCGATTGCTCGCAACCTTTTTTGTTATCGTTTTTCGTTATCGTCAACATCAACGTCGTATCAACGTAAAGTGTCCTGTGTAGATCTTATCGATCTCTCGGACGATCAACTCATACCAGTAGTCTGTTGATGGCATGTCGGCTCCGTTGTATGTTCCGTCCCAGCCTTCATCTGCTCCCTTGAACTCCACCAACTTCTTACCCCAGCGGTCGAAGATTGTGAACTCTGCCTCTGGATAAGTGTCCTGGATTCCTGGAACTGTCCAACGGTCTGACTCTCCGTCTCCGTTTGGTGAGAACCAGTATGGTATGTCGATCGCTGGA
>JAZUIF010000072.1:0-5095 GCA_045642085.1 Paludibacteraceae bacterium
AATGCGTTGTGCAATGAACTTCGGTATGGACTACTACTTGTTCGGTAAGGATGCTACACGCCAAGAGGAAATGGCTAGAAGAATCATTGATTTCTTCGAGAAAGACAACTACCAACACGCACGTTTCAACTGGGACGGTTCTGGAGCATCAGAAAGCTATACCTTAGGCGAAACCGGTGCCAACGCTGTGGCTTGCTACTGTTTGATGAACAACAGCAAATACAATGACATCGTTAAGAAGAACTTAAAGAAGGCTTGGGATGCAAACTTGATGACGGGTCAATATCGTTACTATGATGGATTGGTTCACTACTTGTCAATGCTTCACTTGTGTGGTAGCTTCAAGATCTGGAAAGAAACTCCAAAAAACATAAAGGAGAAGACTGTTGAAGGTGGTGAATATCTTGGCGTTAAATACACAGAAGACACTACTATCGATTCTTTCGAAGATTGTCAATTGTATAAAGTTACTATCAAAGCTAATAATGGTACTGACGTTGAGCTTAACGAATCTGAAAGTGCTGCAATCGTCTTAATGCCAAATCCTGCAGAGAATTACTTCGTCATCAAGAGTTCTCAAGTTGTTGAAAAGGTTGAATTAGTCAACTTCCTTGGTCAAACAATTTATTCTCAAGCTGACGGAAATGACTTAATCCAATTCTCATTACCAGCAGGCATCTACTTGGTTAAGATCCAAACAGCTGATGGTAAGACTTCAATTCAAAAATTACAAGTGAAATAATTAGTCCAGAAAATCACTATATATAATTTTTAATCTATCGGGCGGAGACAATCATTTTGATTGTCTCTGCTTTTTTATGTATGCAAGCAATCACAATTCGCTCCCATGGGATTCTTAATTGTCAATTAAGATTCCTATCTTTGCAGAACTATTTTGCAAAATAATTATTTAAACAATATGAAGTACTACAGTACAAACCTAAAAGCTGAAAAAGCCTCTCTTCAAGAGGCTGTGGTAAAAGGTTTAGCTTCCGACAGAGGCTTGTTCATGCCTGAAGTCATCAAACAATTACCAGACTCTTTCTTCGACAAGATGAAAGATTTCTCTTTTCAAGAAATCGCCTATACCATCGCAGATGCATTCTTCGGTGAAGATGTAGATGCTAAATCCTTAAAAGAAATTGTATACGACACACTAAGTTTCGATGTGCCACTCGTCCATGTCAATGACAACATCTATAGTCTAGAACTATTCCATGGACCTACCCTAGCCTTCAAAGATGTTGGTGCACGATTCATGTCTCGTCTACTTGGTTATTTCATCAAAAAAGAGGGTCAAAAAGAGGTCAACGTCCTTGTTGCCACTTCCGGTGACACGGGTTCTGCTGTAGCCAACGGATTCTTAGGCGTTAACGGCATCCACGTTTACGTACTTTATCCAAAAGGGAAAGTGAGTCCCATCCAAGAGTGCCAATTCACCACACTCGGTAAAAACATTACTGCTTTAGAAATCGACGGTGTATTCGACGATTGCCAAGCTCTCGTTAAATCTGCATTCATGGACAAGGATCTGAACGCTCACATGAAGTTGACGTCTGCCAATTCTATCAATGTGGCTCGATTCCTTCCTCAAGCATTCTACTACTTCTATGCGGTTGCTCAATTACATAAATTAGGCATTAAAAAAGATATCGTCATCTGCGTTCCTTCGGGCAACTTCGGAAACATCACAGCTGGTCTCTTCGGCAAACGTATGGGTATGCCAGTGAGTCGTTTCATCGCTGCCAACAATCGCAATGACATCTTCTATCAATATCTTCAAACAGGCGAATACAAGCCAAAAGCTTCTGTTCAAACCATTGCAAACGCAATGGACGTTGGAGATCCAAGCAACTTTGCCCGTGTTCTTGCTCTTTATGGCTCTCACAAAGCTATCTGCGAAGACATCTCAGGATGTACTTACACTGATGAACAAATCCGCGAAACTCTTAAGAAGTGTTACAAAGAACATAAATATCTTCTCGACCCTCACGGTGCTGTTGGTTATCGTGCATTGTCTGAGATGTTGAAACCTAACGAGACAGGTGTTTTCTTAGAGACGGCCCACCCTGCTAAATTCAAAGACACAGTGGAAGGAATCATTGGAGAAAACGTAGTTATCCCTCAAAAACTCCAAGAGTTCATGAAAGGGCAAAAACAAAGTATCGAACTACCAAAAGACTTTGAAACATTCAAATCATTCTTATTGAAACAATAATTGAGATGAACGTTGTCATTATTAAATACAATGCTGGAAACATTTTTTCTGTCGACTATGCCCTAAGACGTTTAGGTGTAAAAGCTGAAATCACAGGCGACATTGAAAAGATCCAGAAGGCCGATAAGGTAATTTTCCCAGGTGTCGGAGAGGCCGAAACCACCATGCAATACCTCAAAGAGCATAAATTGGACGAAGTCATCAAAAATCTTCGTCAACCCACACTCGGTATCTGCATTGGGATGCAACTGATGTGTCAATCATCCGAAGAGGCTGCCAACGGGAAAGTAGACTGTTTAGGCATCTTCGACGAAGAGGTGAAACGATTCATTCCTAATGCACAAATAAACAAAGTGCCTCATATGGGATGGAACACCATCACCGACCTCCAAGGTCCATTATTCAAAGGATTACCTAACGACCCTTATTTCTATTACGTACATAGTTATTATGCAACTAAAGGTGCAGACACAATCGCCACAACCGAATACATGCATCCTTATAGTGCTGCCTTACATAAAAATAATTTCTATGCCGTACAATTTCATCCAGAGAAAAGCGGTTCTATGGGTGAAATCATACTTAAAAACTTCTTGAACCTATGTTAGCAAAACGTATCATTCCCTGCTTAGACATAAAAGACGGTCAAACGGTTAAAGGTATCAACTTCGTCAATATTCGTAACGTGGGCGACCCCGTTGAATTAGGTGCCGAATATAGTCGACAAGGAGCAGATGAATTAGTTTTCTTAGATATTACCGCATCTCACGAAGGAAGAAAAACTTTTGTGGAATTAGTAAAAAGAATTGCACAAAATATCAGCATTCCATTCACAGTAGGTGGTGGTATTCATGAATTATGCGACGTGGACAAACTATTAGGAGCTGGTGCCGATAAGGTATCTATCAACTCTGCAGCCATAAAAAATCCAGACCTTATCAGCGAAGTGGCAAAGAACTTCGGTTCACAAGTTTGCACAGTTGCCATCGATGCAAAACTGGATGAGAGTGGAGAATGGACATGTTACCTCAATGGTGGTCGCATTGCCACTGAAAAAAAACTATTCACATGGGCGAAAGAAGCTCAAGAAAGAGGTGCAGGCGAGATTCTTTTCACCAGTATGAATCACGATGGTGTAAAACAAGGATTTGCCAATGACGCGTTAGCTCGTCTTTCAGAGTCACTCTCCATTCCAGTCATCGCCTCAGGTGGAGCTGGTCAAATGGAGCACTTCAAAGATGTTTTCGAACAAGGAAAAGCTGATGCAGCCTTAGCAGCCTCCATCTTCCACTTCCATGAGATTGCAATTCCAGATTTGAAAAGATACCTTGCTAATGAAGGGATCCCAATGAGATTGGTATAACATAAATTGAATATCTATGATTGAATATTTCCCAGTTATCGATGAAGAAGGAAACGTGATAGACCGCGCAACCCGTCAGGAGTGTCACAATGGTTCAAAGATTCTGCATGCAGCCGTACACCTACACATTTTCAATTCTGCTGGAGATTTATATCTTCAGAAGAGAGCTGATTGGAAAGACATTCAACCTGGCAAATGGGACACGGCTGTTGGTGGTCACATAGACTTCGGTGAAAGCGTTGAAATTGCACTATTACGAGAAGCACGAGAAGAATTAGGATTGACCAACATAAATCCCGAACGATTATTTAACTACATTTGGGAGAGTCCAGTGGAAAGAGAGATGATTTATGCACATAGTATTGTATATGACAAAGAACCACAACCCGATCATTCCGAAGTAGTAGATGGACGATTCTGGAAGATATCAGAAATAGAAGAGAATATCGGAAAAGATGTCTTCACGCCCAATTTTGAAGTAGATTTCAAGAAACTGAAAGAAGCAGGAAAAATATAGCACTACCCTAACAAGCCAATAGAATGAGAAAGATACGTTGTCCAAAATGTGAAGAGTTTGTTCAATTTGAAGAGAGTAGAATTGAACCAGGAGCCTCTTTGATTTTACATTGCGAAAATTGTGGGAAGAACTTCAGCGTCAAATTCAAATCAAAAGAAGAGAAGAAGGTCGTAGACTACACATACGGACACATTGTAGTAGTAGAGAACGTATTCTGTGAAAAGCAAATTATACCCTTACAACTAGGGGAAAACATGTTTGGAAGACGCTGTCCAGGCACAGTTGTGACCTCTCCCATTGACACAGGTGATATGAGCATGGATCGCAAACATTGTATTATTCATGTGGAGATTAACAAAAAAGGTGAAATCGTACACAAGGTGGAAGACTACGATAGTTTAGTAGGTACCTTTGTCATGAATGACATTCTACAAAAGAAAGAAAAGCGTATTGTTGAAGACGGAGAAATCATCACATTAGGAGCAACTACATTAATATTAAAGAAGGGGGGACCTGAGGAGTAACTCAAATAGGAGCAAGCTCAATTATTACAGGAAGTGCATGTTATTTGCCGATAACAAGAAATATACATTTTGTGAATAAGAGAAATATTACCCTTAATTGTTATTTTTTCTATATTCTTCTGGTGTAACTCCTGTTTTAGATTTGAAATTTCTATAAAATGTTCGAAGAGAATTAAATCCGGAAGACTGAGCAATCTCTTCGATTTTTTGTTGAGAATGACTATCACTCAACAATTCTTTTGCATTTTCTATTCTACAAGTAAGAATAAACTCACTAATTGTTTGATTCGTATTTTGTTTAATCGCATTGGTTAAATAGATTCGGTTGGTTCCCAATTCAGTTAAAATTGTTTCAATTTTCAAATCTGGATTTGTATAGTGTTTTTCCTCCACAATATAGATTTGTGCTTTCCTGAACAATTCGTTGTTTCTTACGATTACATTGGACAACATTTGATCTATACCACTATTAT
>JAZUIF010000073.1:0-6663 GCA_045642085.1 Paludibacteraceae bacterium
ATTTGGAAATCTTTGGCTTGGCGAACTTGTAATTGAACTTGGCTGCGACTGGGAAAAATACCCATGTCGAGGAGAAATCACGTCTTATGAATATGATGAAGGAATGCTTACCATTTGTCAGATGACAGCTTGGAGTGAACAAGAGGGTGTGAGACAAGCTATCCAGGAAAAGTTTCCTGACATCAGTGTTTACTACATGGAGGAAGAACCCGGATGTGATGTCTATTATACTAACGACTTGTCAGGAGATTTCTTCCCAGAGAAGTATCTCCTAGATGGAGAGGATGTTTGTGAGTATTTTGAATCTATAGAAGATGTCAGTGAATTCGTAAATGACAGATTTGGTCTTACTACAACTCCTGATTTGGAGGAGATTGAACGTCAGCTTAATGAGTACGTCGATGGTTACGAAGATTCCGATTTCTACCTTAATCTACATGAGTTTAAGTATGTGGAGGATTAAGATTCACTGATTAAAAATCAAATAGAAGAGCAGGCTTTTGCCTGCTCTTCTATTTTTTCTTTTGGCTAGTTATCATTAAGCATACATCATACTCTCTTTTGAGAAAATTTACCAATCCGTAATATGAGAGAGTTTTTCTGTATTCACGTTCACAGACTGAGAATATCTCATCCAAAGTCGTTTCGATAACCTTACCTTCGGTTAGTTCACCCCACTTCTCAATTATCGCTGGGATATCAGTTCTGTATCGTTTGGGAATCTTCTTTCTTTTTTCTTCCATAGGTTTCATAGGTTATCGTAATTTGGTCGGGGATTTCACTGATTGAAATTTTTTTCATTCTGCTGCAATGCAAGCCTTTTACTGTCTGTTTGTAATCATCTAGGAATCCGTCTATATGGTATCTGATGACGTACCTGCCTGGGTGTTTTGAAAAATCAGCGTTACAGCCTGTTTGATATCCATCCCCAAGTAAAATTTGCTTGTCGTAAGAGAAGATGCAGTCTTCATGAGTGAATGCTGTGTCATAATAAGAACCATAGTGTCTAGAGAATTTGAGCTCAATCTTGTTCGGGTTTATCATAGCAACAGAATCAACTTTGAAATTGAACTCTCCATCGGGGGTGAGTCCTAACCATTGGAATAGTCGTCTTTGTAATTTCCATTTAATATCCGACACATTTGTTTTACCAGTGTCAAATATTTCTCCTGCTATAAATACTTTCATGCCGCTTTCTCAATTTTATAACCGTGTTTCTCTATTCCCATGTGAAGGTAATAGAATATGTTGCTTGCTCTAATTTCTAAATGTCTAGCAGCATCACTCATGCTTGAAAATAACATTTCCTTGCCAGTTACCGTATCTGTCACAATTACTCCATACTTCTCATGAGCTTTTCCTATCTTTCGTTTAGTCTCTTCACTCATTGTGATTCCTTTTGTCCCTTTTCCGAGAGATGTGTTAAATCCATTATTAACCGAGTCGAACAGCCTTATTTTGTAGGTTTCCAGTTCCTCCAGCTTTGATTTCAGTTCGCCTTCCGTCTTTGCAACTACGGTTTCTAAGACTTCATATTTGAAAGCAGACAAACCGTAGTTCCTTCTCGCTTCGTCAATTTTAGATCCACCGTAGCCATTTTTTAACGAATTCCAGCAATAACGTCTTTTCTTCTCATTTTGTGTCTGACCTATATAATTCAACTCTCGTCCGTCAGCATCTACCACATAGTATCTGTATACTATTCCTTCATAATCTCCGTTCTTATTTATCATATTTTTTTGGTTTTTGTGAAGTGATTTTCAGGCACACTTCGTACTCAGCCTTTAATTTCTTCGCCAACGAGTTATAAGCGTCGGCTCTCTTTCTCTGCCTAGGAATCAACTGCAATATCTCCTGTAGGCTAATCTCTATATCCAGGCCACTTTCAAACGGACCGAATTTCTCTTCCAGCAGCTTGATTTCAGAATCTGTACTGCCAACTATCATTTTTTCTTCGACAGGGATAGTTATTTTTTCTTCCTGCCGGTTTGGAATGGTACTGTTATTCTCATCACCAAACGCTATCTGCCATAAATTCTCAAACATGAAAATTCCTTTTTCTCATTTATAAGGGGAGTGTAGGAAAAATTTGATATTTTTGGGTGGTGGTATTTGACTAATAAAGGAGGTAATATGAATCAACTATTGGAAGAATTGAATCAACAGAAAGCTTATTTTGCAGAGTTAGAAAAAATATCAAAAGTAGTAGACGAAGAGATTAAGAATTTTCGATTAAATTTAGAAAAGAAAAGGTCTAAATGTAACAATGCCCAACAACTGACAGAATTAGATGATTCATACAAAAAAATGAAAGGGATTTTTTTCTTTATTGAAGTCCTTTTTCCTTATATGAATACATCAGAATATATTAGGAAATACAAAAAATGGGATAAAGATTATATTATTAATATAATGCTATCTGACGACAGTACAGAGAAATATCCTGATGGTAATGCATATGATTTATATGACAGAATATTAAGTCTTCCGGCATATTGGAAAGACATATTTTTAGCTATTTTTAATTCTGAGTCTATACGCTGTGCTAATGCTATTGCTTCAGGAAATTCTAAAGATGATTTCGTAGAAGGATGCACCTCTTTGGACAAAACAATCTTTAATAAAATCCTTTCTTATGTAAATGTTTTGTCTTTTAGCTTAACTACTAATTGGAATGAAATTGATGATGAATCAGATTTCATAGATATGTTTGAAATCATATGCAAGAAACTCTCTTTACCTATAGAACTACGTAGTCCTATTAAAAGTTTTGTCAATAAATTTGCCAAAGGTGATATTCAATTATCTGATTGTATCGAATTATTAAAATTATATAGCGAGTTTGCAGGTCTGCCGATTCATCAATTGGATGAACGTGAAAGAAACATACTTGACAATATATTGAGACACCCTTCTTTTATTAACATATATGAGGAGGTGCATCTAGTGGTGACGTCAGAGATACCGGAAGAGAAAATCGACTTTACACATACACCTATTTTGGTGAAGGAGCTAAAACCATGCTGGAAAGAAGGGAACAATCTGCTAAATTTAGCAGATTTCGTGGTAACCCAAGGATATATTGATGCCCAATATAAAAATACATTCGTATACCTATTCTCTGGCGACCCTAAATTTGCACCAGGCAATATATATCAAAAGCCATACTTTACATGCGACAAAAGTTCAGATATCATGTATATCGTAAAGTATATCGCATCTAACAAGGTTAGGAATTGTTGGGATAACCTTGCTAAATACATTGAACTTAACGAGCTTCTTGCATGGAAAGCAGATAGGCCGAATGAAGACCTCCGAAAATTTTTCTTTAAGATTGACCCTGAATCAACACCAAAAGGATATAAGTAAAAATGCTATAAAAACGAGGCTAATCAGCCTCGTTTTTTTTGTTTACAACCTATTTCCTTTTCCTCCAGTAACCACTTTTCTCATTATAAAATTTGAAACGAGTATTTGCTATACTTCTGCTATATTCTGCTATATATCTGCCATGCTCTGCAATGTTTGCAATATGCTGATTTTCAATAAAATAAAGCATTAAAAAAATTGCAAACATCAGCAAAAATACCCACTTTTGCATCCGTTAATCAACGATTGACAGGTCAAGGCAATACCGGTTAGCCTCAACCTTTTCGATCTGCGATTAGCCCTGTGGTGAAGTGTAGATGATGCGTTTTGCTAGCACCGCATTATCTCTCTTCGCAACTTGATAAATTTAACAAAAAAAATAAAACAATGAAAAAAGAAATAGTTGCATCTCAGGATGCTATAGAAGTTAACACAGTTGCCACTGGCGAGGTTAAAACTCCTGAACCAAAGGGAGCATCAGAAGCCAGTGTAGGGAACGATAACGTAGAGGTAGAGAACACTACTACCACAACACCAAGTGAAGTGCCAGAAGGTGTAGAGATCCAGCCTGTCGCAGATACAAGCAAGGGGCTAATTAAGTCTTCGCATGTGGCAACCGTGCTTGGCTTGCTTGGAGAGGCTTTGCCTAAGGAGACAAAGTACCTTGTCCTATATTCGGCAGCAAAAAAGGCTGGAATGAAGGTGGCTTTCTTAGTCGGAAACAGAGAGGTATACAAAGCCCAGTTAGAGGCATTGTTGAAAAGTGTGAAGGAGAGCGGCAAATGTATGTTTGATCATGGTGCGTATGTAGTGCCACTTCGTCCAATTCTAGAGAAGTTTCCAACGCTAAAAGCTTATGATATCTATAGCAATGAAATAACTATTGATACTCCAGACTTAGATATGTATTTCGTTGTTTATGACGGTCAGCATCGCATTGCTGTATGTGAAAGTCATCCTAGAGAGGCTGATGTATGGCTTGAGTTGAACGACTTTAACGGAGATCATCCTTTGGAGGCAATCAAGCGTATGAATTCATATTCACGAAATTGGAATTGTACTGACTTGAGAGTGTCCAATAACGCCGTCGGGAAATGTAATTCTGCCTTTTTCAAGAATGTGGAGACACTTAAAGATCTTTACGGTGTCACTACAAAGATGGCTGCTTATATAGTCACAATGGAAAGAGAGGCTATAAAAAAGAAGGATCTTGTTGCTGGTAAGGACTATGATTCTTATACAGATGCTAAAGCAGAACGTGGTATTGGAATTTACGATGCTGCTATGATGAACTTTGGCAGTCCCAAGGAGTTGAAGAAGCTTGAATTCTGGGATGCAATATATAAGACTTACGACAAAACTGAAGATGCGGATAAACCTCAGTTTGCTCGTAACATGAAACTGTACATGGGAACTCTGTCCGTTTCCGATCGCAATAATATAGTTAGATACATTACAGACAAAGACTTTGGCAAGCTTAACTCGGCGGTGAGAGATGGCTATATGAAGTTCTGTGAGACAGAGCATTCAGAAGAGGAGTTTGAGAAGTTAGACTCTGATATCTCGATTTTTGCAGTGAATCTTAGAACTCAGTTTGAATCCCAGACCGCCAATAAGCCACTTAAGTCTGGCACAGTAAGTGAGATTCTCAAGCACAATGCTAAAGAACCGGAGAAGGCAGACAAGTCGAAGACAAAAGCAGACAAGTCAAAGGCAAAGGAAAACACTACTGACCAAACAGGATCTGGCTTATGAGAAATAAAACTATGTTTAGTTTTTCTAGACTTACAGAGTCGCTATTAAACCGAAAGAGACTTAAAGCATTGAAGATATCCGAGCAGATTATCTCAATGTCTTATCTAAGGGCTTTGGTTGATGGGTTCATGGTAGTATTCCTTGATCGTCTACCTAAAACAAGGACATCTCGCCTTCGCTCACAGTGGAGGACAAAACAGTTCGGCAAAATAGCCCATGTAGTCCCAATGCGTTTGATTTTGAACGCATTCCCGAACATAGACGCTCATGATATCTATGGAAACAAAGTGTCAGTTAGCTATAAGAATCTTGACAAATGTTTCTGTGTATATAGTGGAATGTATGAACTGGTCAATTGTCTCATTCATCAAGGAGAAATGGATGTTGATCTTTACATCCATAACTTTAGTGGAATTCATCCTTTGACGGAAATCAAACAATTGTATTCTAGAGATTGGGATGAGGACGATGTTCGTGAGTATAATGCCAATATTGGCGTTATACCATACGGACAGTACGAGAAGAAGGAACTTCTGAAACAATGTTTTGGTCTGAACCCAAATGTTGCAGAATATGTTCTCTCGTTCAATGACGACTCTTTTTCTAAGAAGCGTTCTGTAAGTCTGACATACAATGAAAGTCACGCCCAGAGAGGGTTTGGCATTTTCAAAGCCATCATGATGAACTTTGGTGGGGCAGAGGAGATGAAAAGACGAGAGTTGTTAGATGCAGTTGTTTATGCTTATGACAGGGCAAGTGATGAGGATAAGGCTGTATTCGCTCGTAACATGAAGTTGTTTATGGCAACTATGCCTGATGACATAAGAGAAGAAATGTTATCTCTGGTTCAAATGAAAGAGGGTGATTTTCTTAAGGAGTATATTAATAAATTGTATGTAAAGTTTTGCAAAGAACACTCTTCTGAAGAGCTACAAAAGCTGGACATTGATGTGGAAAGTAAAACTGAAGCATACATTGAGGATATACATAAAAACCAAACAGGAAAACGATCCAAGATAGGTTATGTCCATGAGATATTGAGACACAACGGATTCAGACGTATTTACATATGAATAATAATATTCATTTTATGGCAGGACATGGTTCGATAGAACCAGCTGCCGCAGCTCACGAGGCAACTTCGGTTGACTCATTCTACAAGTCACCAAATGGAGATTTTACGATCTATGAAGGTGGCTGTGTAGAAATGATGAAAAAAATGCCAGATCTATTAGTGGATATGGTGATTACGGACCCCCCATATTTTCTTTCTGGAAATTTTAAAAGAGGAATTCTTAACGGAGAAGTGGTAGACGTGGATAAAGGAGGGTGGGACCAATCCTTATCTCCTGATGAAATGGACACTTTTAATCTTGATTGGCTGACTGCTGTGAGAGAACACATGAAAGAAGAAGCTACAATCTGGATTTCATGTACTCATCACAACTATGCCAGTGTGTATAAGCAGTTAGAGAAATTGGATTTTAAGGTGTTGAATATCGTCACCTGGCAGAAAACAAACCCAGCACCTCTTCTATC
>JAZUIF010000074.1:0-15945 GCA_045642085.1 Paludibacteraceae bacterium
CTCCACTATGCTTCAAACTGCAATGCAAATGTATTATTCTTCTGTCGATTTATGCAAATTCTATCCGACATTTTTACCACGCAATTTGACCTATAGAAGCATAGCTTATAAAAATACCACGCAATTTGACCTATACGCCTAAATTTATGGATTATGATTTAATCACAGTGTTCTTGGAGTCCCTCCATTCTTCCAGTGATTCTCTATTTCATCCAATTTCTTGCCTTTGGTTTCTGGTAAGAAGAAATACCCCCAGATTATACCTATGAGCGCGATTACAGCAAACATCGTGAATACTCCTGCTGTACCATATGATTCATTTCCGTCAAAGGCGTTGGTGAATGCTCCGATCGACTTGTAGAATGTCCATACGATCAATGCGTTGAATCCCCAGTTGGCTAATGAACCGATTGAACTTCCTACTCCACGTACTTTGGTAGGGAATACCTCTGTGATGATAAGCCAACCAAGTGTCCCCATACTCACTGCAAAGAAGGCTATGTACAGCAACATACTTGCCACAACTAAGTATTGTCCGTTTGCTCCGTCATCAGCTAAACTGATAAATCCGTAAGCTATCATCAATAGTGTCACTACCATTCCTGCCATGCCAAGAAAGAATAGTTTTCGTCGTCCGAGTTTATCAATAAGAAACAGACTTGCAATTGTAAATATCACATTTACAGCTCCGACACTAACCTGAGCCATGATCGCTGCCTCTCCACTTTCAAATCCTGCTTTCTGGAAGATGCTTGGTCCGTAGTAGATAACGGTGTTGATTCCAACAGCTTGCTGGAAAAACATTATAAGCACTGCTAACATCAATGGAAATACCATCCATTTCTGCTTGAATGTCTCCACAATGCCCATCTGCTCTTTTGTCTGCTCAATGTCTGATTTCATCTTGCTGACTTCCTCCGCTATGACTGCTGGATCCTCAATCTTGTCCATGATCTTCAACGCTTCTGCCTCTCTACCTTTACTTAATAGCCAACGTGGACTTTCAGGAAGGAAGAACATGCCGACTAAAAGCACTACTGCGGGAATGATTCCTACATAGAACATGTTTCGCCAGCAACTTGGATTCGCGTCGTCGGCGATTGCTCCATCGCTGAGAAATGCTCCAAAGATACCGATGGTGATTAGAAGTTGGAACATGGATACAAGTGTTCCTCGTATGCTTGCTGGTGATATCTCGGCAAGGTAGAGTGGGGTGGCGAATGATGCGATTCCAATTCCCACACCTAAGAATATACGCGCTGCCATCAATCCCTCTACACCATTGGCATTTCCACATGTGATGGCTCCGACAAGAAAGATGAGTGCTGCCGCTAATATGATTCGTTTTCTGCCAAGTTTATCGCTTAAATATCCGCTGATCAATGCTCCAAACATAGCTCCGATGATGGCGAATGTTGTGATGTCTTCGACTCCACTATCTGTGATGCCTAAATCACTTTTTATAAATGGTAACGCTCCACTGATGACGCCAGTGTCGAAACCGAATAATAGACCTCCTGTGGCTGCAATGGAGGCCATAAACCATACGAATTTTTTATTGTACATGATATGAGTTATGAAGCAAGGGCAGGGATGATCCCTGCCCCTATAAGGTTGGTTTATCCTTTTACGATTCTTTTTGCGGCTTCCATTGCCTCTACTACTTTATCGCACCAAGCGTCAAATTCAGGATCAAGACGCTGCAAACTTGGAGTTGCCAATACGTTTGCGATGGTTTTGCGTACTCCTTGGTCGAAACGAGTTGTTGCGCAGTAGCTTGGTACGGCTCTTTTCAACTTTGAACAATCGAATACCACTGAGTTGGCTTTATCTCCAATAAGTGAGCCTGTGAAATCGAAATCGCTCACTGCTGCAAGGAACGACGACGCCACATAACATGGTTTGAACTCCACTCCTAATGCGTCGGCGATGCTCTGGTAAACCTGATTCCAAGTCAACACTTCGTCTGATGTGATCTGGAATGCTTCTCCGATGGCGTGTGCGTTGCCCATCAATCCGATGAATCCTTTGGCAAAATCGGAGTTGTGTGTCATTGTCCATAGCGACGTGCCATCTCCGTGGACAATCACTGGTTTGCCCTCCAACATTCTTTTTACTACTTGATAGCTTCCGTTCTTCCCGTGTACTCCTAGTGGGATGCTACGCTCGTCGTATGTATGGCTTGGGCGGACGATGGTGATAGGGAATCCGTTGGTACGGTATTCAAGCATCAGTCTCTCCTCAATCTCAATCTTCTCACGTGAATATTGCCAGTATGGATTGGCAAGTGGAGTTGCCTCATTGACGATGTGCGACGACAAAGGTTTCTGGTATGCTGAGGCTGAACTGATCACCATAAACTGGCGAGTCTTGCCTTTGAAAAGACGGATGTCTCGTTCGATTTGTTCTTTGTGGAAACAGATGAAATCGCATACTGTGTCGAATGTCAATCCTTCGATTGCTTTTGCCACTGCGGCTTCATCATTAACGTCGGCTACATTTATAACCTTGACGTTGGAAGGAAGTTCAGATGAACGGGTTCCTCGATTCAATACGTATAGTTCCCAATCTGGATTTGTGGCAAGTGAACGTGTGATTGCCATACTGATGGTGCCTGTGCCACCGATAAAAAGTGCTTTCATAATGAGTGCTTTATTTTGATTTTCTTACGCTCGCCTTTGCGGGCTCGCGAGTGGGGAAGAGCAAGGGCTGTCGCCCTTTGCAATCCTTATTAAAACTGATTATAATGATAAATCCTCTTTGATTGTATCCATTCCGACTATTTCTGCCGTTGTGAACAACGATGTCATCGACACTCCAAGAATGCCGTGGAGGTTGAGGCTCTGTCCTGTCAACAACAGATTCTCGATTGGTGTGCGTGGAGTCAACAATGTCTGCATCACATTGTTGTAGTCTTTACGGATTCCGTATGCTGAACCATCGACAGTCGAAACATAATCTTTATATGTCAGCGGAGTGCTGGTGTAGATTGTGTCGACAGCATTTTCCAATTCAGGTACATACTTATAAACAAACTCTACGCATTCTTCTGCCTTCTTTTGCTTCATTGCTTCGTAGTCGTCGCCTCTCTGCATCACCTTTGTGCCATTCCATTGCTCTACAGCTGCCCACGACATTGGCACGATGATGTCGACATTGTCTGCGTAGTTACCTCCATCTTCTGGTACCTGATAGCTCATCAAAGCACCTTTGATTTTAGAATCATCACCATCGCATACATTCCATACGTCATCAGTGTCGTAGAAATATTGGTTGCGGTTGAGATATGGTAGGACGTCTTTCTTCAATTTGATGTTGGCAGTGAACATTCCTGTTGTGTTCTGCAAACGAGAAATTCTGCCACGATAGATCTTGCGGATCTTTGTGCTTTCCTTCACCAAATCCAATGTGGCAGACGGATGTGCGCTTGAGATGAATGTCTCTCCCTGGATTTCCTCTCCGTTGGCTAGACGTGCAAATGCTATTTTACCGTCGACTTCCACCAACTCGTCGACTTTAGCGTTCTTCTTCACAACTCCGCCCATCTTCTCGATGTCTGCTGCAAGAGAGTCCGCAATTTGTCCGCCACCACCTTTCAAACGGTAGGCACTACGAATGAAACTGTCGTTGATCTGAGCGAAAGTATACAGAGGTAGTGTTTCCTTCTTCAATTCAAGTTTAAGACTTGTTCCAGAAACAACGTTTATTAAATCCTCATCAGTGAATGTTTCCTTCAAGAAATCATAAGCCGACTGCCCGAATAGGGAAGCGGAGTAGAATGAGTCGATGTCTTTGGGAGAAAACTGATTGAAGATGTTGTCGCCGACCTTAGAAAGAAAGTCGACAAAGTTTTTCAAGTTCTGTCGCTGATGCGGGAATTTCTCAGCCAATGAATCAACGAAATTATCATAGCCATTTGCAAAACGATAAGACTCGCCTTTGTAGACAACCTCATCGAAATAGTTGGCATCCATCTTCTGGAATGGAAGATGAGTAAGATTGAAATAATCAAACAGACGATGCAACGACTGACCCTTGTCGTAAGCTCCGATGTAGTGATAGCCAGTGTCGAATGTGTGACCACGACGCTTGAACACTTGAAGTGAGCCTCCAAGTGTGATGCCCTGCTCAAGCACACAGACACTCTTTCCATGTTTTGCACAGATGTATCCGCATTCAAGTCCACCCAGACCTGCTCCGATTATCACAACATCGTATTTCATCGCCTCGATTAGTTATTTAGTTTGTATCTTTTAGGATGGTCGAAATTCTTCACATAACAAGCAAAGACATCGTCCTCAGCAGACTTATCGAAGTCGAGAGCTATAATAGACTGCTCAAATCTGTCAATCACACTCTTTCTGATATATACAGTCTTTGCGTTCTTCGCAATATCAAGCATTTCAGTGTCTGAGTTTGGCAAAGAACGGTTGATGATAACAGTTGAGAACGTATTGTCTGTTGAATCAGTTTTGAATGAATCGTTCTCTACATTTCTAGGAATAGATGCCAAATCATCAATCTCAGCTGAGAATGTCATTCTTGGATTACGCAAATAGCAGAATGATGCAATTGTTAGCAACTCGTCTTTATCGTCGTCGAACGAGAATACTTTGACTGACTCGTTCTTTAGAATATACCAGTACGACAAGTATGCAGCACCACAACCATAGTTGAGAACATTTTCTGATCCAAAGACATCCTTCAAGAATAGTTTGTAGTGAGAAGTCGCCTTAATCTCATTTCTCAAACCTTGTTCGATCTCAACTCCTTTGTACTCATAGTTGTTTCTCAACTTCTGAGAGTCATTCATTCCATTAGGACGGAAGAATGATTTTGGATGTGTCAAGTTGTAGAATGTTACTGGAGCAAGTCCCTTGTGTGTACGGCGCTTGATAAACCAGTAGAACAAGAATGGTTGCAATGAATATGCGATTATTACTGTTGCCGACATACCAATCAATGTTGAGAATCCGATACTCTTCATCGCTGGGTGAGTGGCGAACAATAGAGATGATATACCTACTATAAGTACAAATGCGGAGAACAAAATCGCAGTCTTATGGTAGACAAGCAACTGCTTTTTAGTGCGGAAGTTTGATAATAGTCCATCCATAATGAAGATGGAATAATCAACTCCGATACCATATATGAAGGTACTGATTACAATGTTCACCAAGTTGAACTTGATGCCCAAGATTCCCATGATTCCAAGTACTATATACCAGCTCAATTGCATTGGAATAAATCCGATGATCGCCAATGTTGTGCTGCGGAACGAAACCAGCAATACTAGGAATACAAAAATACTTGATATCATCAATGCTATTGTGAAATCGTTATTCATGATCTCAACCAATGCATTAGTGTAGTAGAATGGGTCAATAATGACGAATCGTCTTGCTCCTGAAACCTCTGTCTCAACGATTCTGTCTGTGACTTCTTTCTTGTCTTCTAATTTCAGTTGAACAGGAGTGAATAGAATGTATTTACCGTCTGTCTTCTCTATCATGTTTGACTTCAAACCACTTGGGAATGCTTCAGACTCAAAAAGAGAAGTAGGTTCATAGATAGCATTCAACATTCCCCAGAATGGCTGGAAGAAATCCATAGTGAATCCGTATTTTGGACACTCAGCAGCCATCAGTGTGTTTAGCTTCTCTGCACGTTTGTCTTTTCCGTACCAGAAGTTGTTCCAAGTATCTATTCTGCGTAACTGCTCTTCTCTTGTGATGAACAAAGATGCAGTATTGCCGAAGCTTGCAACCTTCTTGTTGCTCTTCTGGTTCTCCAACTCAGCATACAGGGTTTTGTTGAATGTCAACGCTGAATCAAGATCCTCGTCAATAGTTGCATAATATATAGTGCGGTACTCTTTTGTTGAATGCTCAGCAAGAAGTTCCTGGCTCTCCAATACTCTTGGCTCATTGTATCCGATATTTTTCAAGTCGGTGTCGAATTGTACCAGTTTCTGTGTGAACAAACAGATAATGCTGATTACGATGATTGACAGAATCAACCAAGTTTTTTTCTCGAATGGATATGAATTGATTTCCTCTAGCTTTTTGAATGCCTGCTCATTCTTCTTGTTTCTGTTCACATTAAAGAAATGAGGAAGGAATATTAGTGAGAAGAATGTTGTTCCGACCAAAGCCAAAGATGCAAACTTTCCGAAGTCGCGTAGCAATGATGCCTCTGTGAACATAAGACTCATAAAGGCTCCGATTGTTGTCAAACATCCAAGGATGACAGGTGTAGTCTGATCTTTGATTACTGTCTCTGGATCGGAAACGTACTTATAATGGACAAGTACGTGCAGACAATAGCTCAATGCTACTCCAAGCACGACTCCTCCGATACCCAATGCCAACAATGACATCGATCCTTGCCATAAATGTAGTGTCGCAAGGGCGAAGAAGGCTCCGTACACTACTGGAAGAAGAAGCATCGGCAATGTGTCCCAGTTCTTGAAACAGAACCAAATGGCGATGCAGATTAGCACCATTGACACTGACAATGTGCTTCCTAAGTCTTTCTTTGTTTGACGTGAGTTGTAGACACTCTGTACTGGAGCTCCATGATAATAGATTTCGACGTCGGGATGCAACTCATTGAAATCCTTTATCGCATCTTCCATCTCAGTGATCAGTTTTGCTGATTTCTTTGAGTCTGTCGACGCGAATCCTGGCGACATGAAAGCGACACAAAGTGCTGAGTCGGGAGTGAAGAAATGCTGGTTTATCATAGCATAGCTACCGCCTAAGCTCTCTTTCATTTTGTCTACCTTGCCAAGCAAAACATCCTTCATGCCAAGTGGGTCGCGAGCTACTAGTTCAGACAATCCCATCATAGGGGAGTAGACCATAGCGGCATTACGCTCCATCGATTCTTTCACAGCCTCTGGAGTAAGCAACGAGTCGATAGCAACGTAGTCGTCATACTCAAGATAGGTAGGCAGACTCTTTGACAAGTAGTCCATCGCTCCCATCATTACACTGTTGTCGATCTTGTAAAGAAGGTCGGCGATGTATTTGTTGGAACTGTCTCGTGTCGCTAAAGTATCCATATACTCGTCGCAACGCTCTGCTAATGTCTGATAATCAACGGAATCTGCAGTTGGCTTGAACACCAAGTAGATTTTGTCTTTTACCTTCAAGTTAGAGAACACAAGATTTTCTCCACCCTCGTTTTTAGGCTGGGGAAGAAGACGTGTGATGTCCTCTTCGTAAGTCATTTTTGTTCCTTCGTATACGAAGAATGCAAAACTAACAAAGAGCAAAACATACATTAATAGTTTGTTTCGCTCTAAAAAATGATATATCGCTAATGCTATGCGTGCCATTTTATATTTCTCTTATTGCACTTTTTTTAGGTCGCCCTTTAGTGTAAGGAATGTTGTTTCTCCGCTCTCAATAGTGCTTTTTACCTTGAATGATTCTCCTTCATCTGTCAATGAGAATACGATGTCAAGATTAGGATTCTCATTTGGAGTAATCAATGAAGAAAACTTTATCTGCTTGATTTCTGAAATTAGCAGCTTCACTCCTGTGGCCTCTTGAATACACTCACGTATCATCTGTGTGCTGCAAACTCCTGGGCATACCGGCATTCCTGGAAAGTGTCCGTTGTAAACCTCATGGTTGGGATTTAGTTTCACCGAATAGCGGAAACCGTCATCTGTAGCAACCTTGTTTGTGATTTCAAAATAACTGTTAAGCAACATTGCAATTATTGTTTTTACACCTTATATCTTCTTGGCAAAACCGTATTTTTCTTTCCAGTCTTGGTAGAATTTAGGTGTTGATAATTCCAACTCACTGCCTGTCATCCACAATTGCGTAGTACGCGCAGTAAGTATTAGTTTATGTGTTTCTTCTTTCGGAGAAAACGCATCTTCATCCGAAAGTCCTTTATTTTCAAGTTTATACAAAGAGTAATCGAACACAAGTTTTGCACCTCTTGTCGGCACATATCTTGTCTCCAATACTAAGATGTCGTCCACTGTGGCTGGCGATTTGTATTGAAGGTTGACTTCTACTATCGGAGCGATAAGTCCTGCTTCAAACATGTCGTTATAGCCGAGACCGTATCGTCTGCCGAACGCTTCTCTACCATCTTCCAAATATGCCACGTAGCTGCCATGCCATACGACACGAATCGAGTCCACTTCAGAAAAGCGGACCGGGATTCTCACATAATCCTTCAACTCTGTCGGTTTTACTTCTGTCGATGCCATTGCAATCTAGACGGTGTCGTCTTTACTCTTTGATGAAAATCTTCATTGTGCAGCTTGCTGCGACCTCACCATTGACTTTAGCTTCTGCTGTAAGCAACGTGATGTTCATCACTACACTCTGAATTTTGATTTCTGTAAGGATTCTGTCTCCAGCCTTAGGCAGAAAATTCATCTTAAAATTCTTTACTTCTCCAATGAATCCGATTGGAGTCTCTTTTCCTTCCGCGATGGCGTTATAGCCGGCAAAAGCCGAAGCTGATTGAGCGATATGCTCAATCAGACCCGGCTCAATAAAGTGTCCTTCGCGACAGAAAAAGTTATCTTCGGCAACAGTCAAACCTGTATGCCCTTCTTCCGGAGTAGCATCATAGAACGTGTCGACCATCATGATCGGCATACGCTGCGGTATGAGCTTTTTGATACTTTCTCCTTCGTACAAAGGTTGTCTCATCTTTAGTTATTTAGCTTATGCCTGGTGCTCAGCGATATAATCATAAAGACTCTGGAATGTAAGAATAGTGCCTACCTCTGCACTTGGAATCTTAACACCAAACTCGTTCTCTACCAAACCTACAAGGTCTACAATTGCAAGTGAATCAAGCTCAAGTGTAGACTTGATGTTAGCATCTGGAGTGATGTTCTCGATATCCACTTCAAACTCCTCAGACAACACTGTGTTAATCTTTTCGATTAGTTCTTGATTTGCCATTTTCTTATTGTTTTATTGTTTAGTTTTCCTTTTGATTATTCTTTGAAATCAGTTACGACTAGTGTTGAGTTTGTACCGCCGAAACCGAATGAGTTAGAGATGAATGTGTCGAAACCAGTGTCAACTCTGCTTGCTGGAATGTTTAGTCTGCAAGTGTCCTCGTCTGGATTCTCAAAATTCAAGTTCTCTGCGATAAAGCCGTTCTTCATCATGATCATAGAGTAGATGATCTCAGATGCACCTGCCATCCACATCTCATGTCCTGTGAATCCCTTTGTCGACGCAACGTATGGCTTGTACTCACCAAGCACGTTTGCGATTGCTGTAGCCTCACGAGCATCTCCGATGTGTGTACTTGTTGCGTGAGCGTTCAAGTATGCCACCTTCTTCAAGTCGACCTTGCTCTCTCTGATTGCCATCTCCAATGATTTTGATGGTCCCTCTACGTTTGGAGAAGAGATGTGGTCACCGTTAGAAGAGAATCCCCATCCAAGGATCTCTCCAAGGATTGTTGCACCTCTACGCTTTGCACTCTCAAGTGACTCGATGATCACTGTCGCTGCACCACCACCTGGAACCAAACCATCACGGTCTCTATCGAATGGACGAGATGCCTTTGTTGGCTCCGACTCACGTGTAGAGAATGCACTGATACCATCAAAGCTTCCTACAGCGTATGGGTTGATCTCCTGTGCTCCACCACATACTACGATGTCCTGTAGACCGTTCTTGATCAATAGTGCTCCAAGACCGATTGAGTGTGATGAGCTGGCACATGCAGCTGATATAGTAAGGTTGATTCCCTTTAGTCTGAAAATACAACCAAGATTCATAGTTACTGTAGAGTTCATCGACTGGAAAATTGCTCCACTACCACAAAGTGTAGTGTCCTTCTTTGCCTTGATCTTCTCAACTGACTCTACTACTGGAACAGCAGAACTATCATTACCATAGATAAGACCAACGTCATGCTTGTCTAGAAAATCCTGATCAAGTCCTGCCTGACGCAATGCATCAACTGTAGCGCTGTATGCATACTTTGCCTGCTCTGGCATAAACTGACGCTGCTGGCGAGAAAGTTCTTTCTTCAAATCAGGAATCTCAAGCTTTGATGTCAAAGCTGAACGAAATCCCATGTCTTTTCTCTCCTGGTCAAAAATGATTCCACTCTTACCAGTATAAAGAGAATCACGAACCTCATCAAGGGTTTTACCCAAACATGAGTAAATTCCCATTCCTGTAATGACAACCCTTCTATCCATATTGTTTAATCTTTATCTTTTTCTGCTTTGTCCTAATGTTAGTACATTTTGTGTACAATAACTAAAAACAATGCAAAACTATCATTTTTTTTTATGTTGGCGAACAACCGTTCGTCAAAAATTTATGTTTTCTTACTTTTTTAGTAACTTATACAATTCAAGATGTGACTTTTTGAACAATTCCAACTCATGTTTGATTGTCGTTTCATCTGCTTTCGTCTCTCCGAAATTTCCTTTGAAACTCTCAAATGTGTATGCAATTGTGTCTACGTCAATGTCTGATCTAATTTCTCCGCTATCTATACTTTTCTGTATGGCTGCTACCCATACCGAATGAATCTTCTTCTTTACGTCGCTGATAGTTGCCGCTAAAGACTCGTCATGCGAGAATGCGTAGAATAAAATTCCTGTGTAGTTGGAGAATGTAATATTCGGATTCTTAAGGTCTGCCATACTTCTGGCTATGACCTTGAAGCAATCGACATAGATGTCGATGAGTTCCAAAATAGTAGTCGAATCAGTTACTTTGTTTAGTCCACCGTTGATGAAGTCAAGGAAATATGTTCTCATTACTGCTTCAAACAACTCTTCTTTGCTTTTGAAATAATAGTACATCGTCGCTCGACCTATGTCCAGTGACTTCTGTAACGTCGACACAGTGACTTTCTCGTATCCGTCGATCAAGTACTGCTCAAACGCCTTTTGAACTATTATATCCTTCATGTTATCTCTCATAATCCGTAAGATTAGATAATAAAACGATGCAAAAGTAATAAAAGTTTTTGAATGAACGTTCAATACATAAGAAAAATTTGAATGAACGTTCAATTTTTAAAAAATGTTAAAAAAGATGTGGCGGTTGTACAAAAACAAACAGATATAATTTATAATGAATTGACACAAGAAAGGGCAGGCACAAGGCACTGCCCCTACGGTTGTACGGTTATTTGGTATGTTTCTTTATCCAATCAAATTCTTCTTTTAAGAATTTGCCGGTGAAACTCTCTTCACATGCAGCTACTTCACTTGGCCGTCCGCAACAAACGACTTTTCCTCCGTTGCGTCCTCCGCCTGGTCCCATGTCGACAATATAATCCGCTACTTTGATGACATCCAAGTTGTGCTCGATGACTACGACGGTGTTACCTTTGTCGACAAGTCTCTGCAACACGCCAAGCAACACTTTGATATCCTCAAAATGTAGTCCGGTTGTCGGCTCGTCCAAGATATACATTGTATGGCCTGTGTCTTTCTTGATCAACTCTGTCGCCAATTTGATACGCTGGCTCTCACCTCCGGATAGGGTAGTGGATGGCTGACCAAGTTTGATATAGCCCAAACCAATCTCTTGCAATGTCTTGACTTTCTGGTAGATAGTCGGTACATTCTCAAAGAATTCCACTGCCATGTTGATGGTCATGTCGAGTACGTCGGCAATGCTCTTGCCTTTGAATCGCACTTCCAATGTCTCACGGTTGTATCTCTTTCCGTGACACTCCTCACATGGAGTCAACACGTCTGGCAAGAAATTCATTTCGATTGTCTTGAATCCGTTGCCCATACATGCCTCACATCTTCCTCCCTTCACGTTGAATGAGAATCGTCCTGGCTTGTAACCTCTGATTTTCGACTCTGGAGCGTTCACGAATAAAGCTCGGATGTCAGAGAAAATTCCAGTGTAAGTGGCTGGATTTGAACGAGGTGTGCGACCGATTGGTGTTTGGTCGACATTGATCACCTTGTCTATATTCTCAATTCCATCGATTGCGTCGTATGGAAGTGGATCCTGCAATGAACGGTAGAATTTCTGGCTGAGGATTGGCTGTAAAGTGTCGTTGATAAGTGTACTTTTTCCACTTCCAGACACTCCTGTCACTACGACTAACATTCCAAGTGGGAAGGTTACTGTCGCTCCCTTCAAATTATTTCCTTTTGCTCCGTATAGTGTGATTGCCTTTCCGTTGCCTTCTCTCAATTCCTCATTTGGAAGGATGTTTCTCTCTCCCGACAGATATTGAGCAGTGGTAGTGCCTTTCTTTAGCATCTCTTTCGGAGTGCCGGAGAAAACAACCTCTCCGCCTAGTCGTCCGGCTTTTGGACCGATGTCGACGATATGGTCGGCATTGAGCATCATATCTTTATCGTGCTCGACAACGATGACTGTGTTGCCGACATCACGCAGACTCTTTAATGAGTTGATTAGTCGGATATTATCTCTCTGGTGCAATCCGATACTTGGCTCGTCGAGGATGTAAAGCACGTTGACAAGCTGTGATCCGATCTGTGTCGCCAAACGGATTCGCTGGCTCTCTCCACCGGATAGAGTGACGCTGGCACGATTCAAACTTAGATATTCAAGTCCGACGTCGAGCAAGAACTGTATTCTTGTGCTGATCTCTTTCAAAATCTCACTTGCGATGGCTTTCTGCTTGTCGCTCATTCCAGACTCTGCTGTCTTGCACCATTCCATAAGCTGGGCAAGATCCATCTCGGAAAGTTGGGCGATATTCACTCCGTTGATGCGGAAATGTAGTGCCTCTTTCTTCAATCTCTGACCTTGACACTCAGGGCAGACAGTGGTCTTGCTAAACTGGGATGCCCATTTCTGTGCTGTGGCTGACGCTTCATCTTCCTGTTGCATCTCCACATATTGCATAACGCCCTCAAAGCCAAGAGGTCGGCTGACAACTCCCGTCGCCTCATTCTTCACCTGGATCAACTCGTCGGTACCATTTAAAATGATATCCAACGCCTCTTCTGGAATCTGCGAAATAGGATCTTTTAATGTGAATCCGTATTTCTCTGCGATAACCTCAAGTTGAGAGAAGAAGACATTCTTCTTATATTTACCAAGTGGAACGATTCCTCCTGCATAGATGCTTATGCTCTTGTCCGGAATAATCTTGTCGACGTCGACCGTTGTCACCATTCCCAAACCTTTACAGTGGTGGCAGGCTCCGTGAGGTGAGTTGAATGAGAAATTATGAGGTGCTGGCTCGGCGTATGAGATTCCAGAAGTAGGGCACATCAAGTGACGGCTGAAATGACGGGCATTCTCTTCTCCACGTCGCACTATCATCACCTCGCCCTCACCAAGTTTCATTGCCAAGCGGACCGACTCACGGATTCTGTGAGCGTCCTTTGGCTGAACCATCAGTTTGTCGACCTCAATCTCAATATTGTGATTCTTATAACGGTCCACCTTCATACCAAGCGTGATCGGCATAATTTCCCCGTCGACACGGACATTATGGAATCCCTTTTTGCGGATCTGCTCAAACAACTCTTTGTAGTGACCTTTTCTGGCTTTCACGACTGGCGCAAGGATGATAATTCCGTCGCCAGCATAGTCGCTCTCGATAAGATTAAGAATCTGCTCCTCGCTATATTTCACCATCTTCTCACCTGTCTCGTAAGAGAAAGCTTCACCGGCTCTGGCGAAAAGAAGACGAAGGAAGTCGTAGATTTCAGTTGTGGTGCCGACAGTAGAGCGAGGATTCTTATTTGTTGTCTTCTGCTCAATGGATATGACCGGGCTCAAACCAGTGATCTTATCCACGTCAGGACGCTCCACATTGCCAAGAAAATTACGGGCATATGCAGAAAAAGTCTCGATATATCTACGTTGACCCTCAGCGAAGATAGTGTCGAAAGCGAGCGACGACTTGCCACTGCCACTAAGCCCGGTGATCACCGTCAACTTGTTGCGTGGGATAGACACGTCAATATTTTTAAGATTGTGGACTCTTGCTCCAAAAACTTCAATCTGCTCAGTTTCGATTGCCTCTTCTGCTTTAACAGCCATAGTTTGCTACAAATTTGAAAATTTCTACAAAGTTATCAATTCTTTTTATATTTTTGTAATTAAGAATTAATCAAAGATCACAAAAGATATTATGGACAGCAAAATAAAAGTTCATGGAAGAGCTCAAAGCCGTACCGTACTTGGTATAGTTGAGGCGTATTTACTACTTTATCCGAAATCTACAAAAGAAGATTTGGACAAAGCTTTCCCATCAAATCTAAATTCAGCAGCTTCAGAGTCGTTGTTCCTTAATGTAAAGGACAGTGGTAGTGTAAAGAACTACGAGAAGAGATATTTTGAGCGTGACGACGAGACTATCTGGTTGAGCAATGGTACTGAGCTTGCGATGATTGAGGCTTGGACAAAAGCTGATTTCAACAAGGTGGTTGAGCATGCAAAACAGTTTGGAATTGAAGTTGCAGAGTTCAGCAAGACAGAACGTCCAGGTGAAAGAGGTAGTTTCTGGCTAGAAGGTTTGAATCAATATGATGTTGCTACAGCGCAGTCGGCTCTTAACAATTTAAGAGTTGAGAATGGAGCTTCTATTTCTACAGTAACAAGTGCTGCAGAAGAAGATGAGAAACCAGCATTAGGACAAAAGATAGAAAGTCCTGCTGCAGATCCGTTTATGGCGGCTGCGGCGTCAATTCCAGTTAAGAATAAGACAGAAGAAGTTTCTGATGACGATTCTAACGCATCTTGTAACTGTAAGTGGATTCCTGTTATCTTGATGTTGTTGCTATTCGGTTTCTTTATGATGAAGGCATGCAATGATGGCAAGGATTTCTCATGTGGAAATGTCGACAGAGAGACATTCGTAAAAGATAGCTTGTATCAGGATTCAATCTATAAGGCTAAAGCATTGGCAGATAGCTTGGCTGCAGCAAGAGACTCTATCAAGGATGCTATCGTGACTGCAGAGACAGTAGATGAGATTGCAAAGGCTATTGCAGACAACTTGGAGAAGGGAATGTCGTCAAGCTTTGACAATATTAATTTCGAGACAGGTAGTGCAGAGTTGAACGAAAGTTCTAAGACTGCTCTTGATGGTATTGTAAAATACTTGAAGGATAATCCAGACAAGAAGATTAAGGTCATCGGTCACACAAGTACAGATGGTACTGATGAAATCAATATTCCATTGTCTAAGGAGCGTGCAAAGGCTGTTGCTGATTATATCGAGAAGCAAGGAGTCGAGGCAGAAAGATTGTCTTATCAGGGAATGGGTTCATCTAAGCCAATTAGCGATATTCCTGAGAAGAACAGACGTGTTGAGATCCAGGTGTTTTAATCTGAATTCACATACTTTATATAAAAGGCGTCACATTGTGACGCCTTTTTTTGGATTGTAATATCCCACATTCTACCTTAACAAACACTAATAATGGAATGATTATGTAATTTTAACATAAAATATTTTGGAAATTTAAAATGCAATTATATATTTGCGTTTGAAAACAATGAAACCGACACCATTTATTCAGTCTTCGACCGAACAAATGGAATTGGCTACCGTCGCAAGCGAATTTGACACAGTCAACGTTAGCCGATTACATATTTTTGACAACGTCAAAAATATGGTGTCGGAAGCATGTGATGTAGGGAAAATCCCTTGTGGTTACAATAAAATGAGATTATTTAAGATTGTATGAACCGTTTTGATATTAAAGCTTATCATATCGTAAGAATAGGAAAAAGAATGTTTAGATATGTTGAATCCTTGGATTTGATTTCTGGCTCTTACCCAGGTCTTTCAGCTTTGGGTTTTGAGACTAGCACTGGTAAAATTTTCGACTTATAGGTCAAATTGCGTGGTGCGACATGTTCAAATCCCTTATGGTGTAAGGGGAAAGTGGCAATTCAAAAGTTTGAAACAACAAATTGACGAACAAAATCATTCAATAGGTCAAATTGCGTGGTGAAATAGTGTCAA
>JAZUIF010000075.1:0-58635 GCA_045642085.1 Paludibacteraceae bacterium
TCCCGTTCTTCCTCGTAAATTGCAAATGTTTTCAAAGATCTCTATCTTCTGGCGTCTCACCCTCTCTTGGGGAGCTTATTTTATGTCTTTGTTTTCGTTCGGAGTAGCGTTCCTTCCCGAAAGCGAGTGCAAAAGTATAGCAGATTTCCGTACTGCGCAAGCGTGTTGCCAATTATTTTTCGAAAATGTTCGTAAAACGCTGATTCTGCGAAAAATAAATTTAAAGGATTTTTAACGGAAATTCATGCCAAACCATGTAGAGACGCTCGGACGTGCGTGTTGCTGATAGTCGGAGACATGAATTTTCTTGAATTATAATTTTGGGAACGTAAAATTTGCGGAAAATGGATCGAAAAATATATTTCCGAACACGAATTATCATGAATTCACCACGAATTATCCAACAATTGGAGGTGTCGAGTTAATGTCAACGTCATCGTCAACGTCATCGTCAACGTTTTACTTCTTTCGCCACTACGTGGCTTCTTTATTACAATGCATTATTCAGTAACTGGACGGACAGTGCGCCCGCTGAGGCGGCTAAGATGGCCCGTGCTCTTACTGCTCGAACTGAAATAAAGGTTGTAAGCGTTGTCTCCATGGTTCGGATCCACAGTAGAACTCCAGTAACGGCCGTAAGAACCAACATTGCGGTTCGACGTTCCATTGCGACCGCCAGCGGCAGGAAGGAAAATCCAATTGCCATTTTTTCCTGTCACTTTATAGCCACTCACTCCATTGATTTTTTTCCAACTCCATTCACAACGGTCTAATAGTTCAGCACATTCTTCTCTACTAGGCATTCTCCATGACTTGCCCCAATTGGCAGACGCTGCGTCATAATCAAGCGTTAGTATCCCTCTGTCATCCACCACATCACGACTCTTTAATTCTATATAATTAACACCATAGGTGGTGCTATTTTCTTTTGTATAAGATTTTTTTGTTCCCGTTTCTCCCCATGCGAAATAGTCGCCATAATCCCATGGTTTTTCTGCACCTATATTACACGTCGCCCACTTCACACTCAATCCAAGATCAACATAGTCGTGCCCTTGGATCGTTCCGCTGATGTCCTGTGCTTCCTTATCTTCAAAATCAACCAACTGATTCACAATCTGCTTGGACAAATACGCAACAATCGCTATTATCAGGTATTTGAAAATGTCCGATTTCTTAAAACTGATGTTCATAAAATTATCTATTATAAACTTCGATTATCAGTCAAAAATCGAAAATACTCTATCATATCCGACGCGATCACGGAATGCTCTCCTCGTTTTGCGGCAGCCTCATCTCCTGCTTTTCCGTGAAGATAAACACCAAGTTTGGCGGCTTCGTATGGTTCATAGCCTTGCGAGAGAAGGGATAGGATGATTCCAGTCAAGACGTCGCCAGAACCGGCAGTCGCCATTCCTGAATTGCCTGTCGAATTGAAATACAAGGTTTTGCCATCTGTGATTGTGGTATAAGATCCTTTAAGTACGATGATGATTTTGTGTTTCTTTGCCATCTCAATCTGCCTGTCTATCATCTCCATTCTATTCGCACACTTACCGAAAAGTCGCTGAAACTCAGCAGGATGTGGTGTTATGATTGTCGACGCGGGGATGACACTCATCAGTTTGGAGTCGGATGCAACAATATTCAATGCATCTGCATCAAGAATTAATGTTTTTTCTGAAGCAGAATTGACAATCATCTCCACCAATGTCTTTGCTCCATCTGAGGTGCTTAGTCCTGGTCCGACAGCCACAGCATCGGTCATAGCAAGGAGTTGGCTGAGTGAGTCGAGAGAATCGGTGTCGACTTTATCATACGTTTTGCAGATTGCTTCTGGCAGATAATTAATCAGATATGGTTTGACATCCTTATGAGTGAAGACGTAGAGCATTCCTAATCCACCTCGCATCGCGGCTTTCGATCCCAACATACATGCTCCTGGCATCTCTTGACTTCCAGCCACAAACAGTCCTTTGCCGAATGTGCCTTTATGTCCATGCTTCGGACGTCGCTTGATGTCGAAATCAGAAAGCTGCAGCATTGTCCCGACGTCGCCACTACCCTCTTTCATCAATTTCATATCAAAATCCACCCACGTCATATCACCGACATAACGCTCGCTCTCCGGCATCAGCGTGGACATCTTTGGATATTGCAAACAGATTGTTTGATCCGCACGTATGATCGAGCGATTAGGATCCGACAATTCACGATCCTCTCCCATCAATCCGGAAGGCAGATCTATAGACACAAGCATCGAATCCTCACGTCGCTCAGCATTGACAAAATCAATGACATTGCCAAGAAACGAATCTTTCTTCACCACCCTGTTGATTCCCGAACCAAGCAATCCGTCGACAATGCAAAGATTTTCTCTCTGCAAATATGGTCGCATTCTCTCAATATCGTCGACGGTGGAGATCTCATCTATCTTAATGATATTCTTGACATTGGCATAAGCCTGTGCGAAATCATCAGTCTGGCGGTCGCTAATCTTGATATAGAAGATTACAATATCCAAATGTTTTTGCGGACGGGTTTGAAACCCGTCCCTACGATTGCAATATAACAAATCTCCTACACACAGTGCATCCCCACCATTATTTCCACCCAACGCAAGGATGACGACGGTGCTGGTTTCTGTTTTAGCCAGCAATTCCGTCAACTTACTATATAAAGCCGACGATGCACGCTGCATTAGTTGGAAGGAGGTTATGCCTTCCATCTCGATCTCTTGAGCGTCAAGTGTTTTGACTTTTGATGCTGAAAATATTGGAATCATTCGTTTGTTTATATAAAAAGACGTGGACATGCCCCGTCTCTACGATTATATCTATTCGTTTGTTTCTTCAACCTTAGTTTCTTGATTCTCCACAGTACCAACTGGCTGAGATGTCTCCGACTGCTGAGATTCTGTCTGAGGTTGAGCCTCAACTTTTTCTTCTTCTGTTTGAGGTTGCGAGTTCAATCTTTCCTTCTCCTTTTCCTTAGCAATCTTCTGATAGAAGAATGTCATAACCAACATTAGAAGTCCAAGTGATACAAGTGAGATAACCAATCCGATTGTATCAAACTTCTCGAAGTCGTAAGCGAAAATCTTAATGATTGTGAAGCCCAACAACACGAATCCTTCTATTCTCAGATACTTCTTGTCTTTGAATAGTCCGTAGTAAATTCCGAACAATGAGACGATTCCCAAGAATACACTGAATACTACGCGGAAGGCATCCGGACTGTCGAGCAGACAACAGATCTTATTCAACTCTTTTCCTCCTATGATTACACAACCGAAGAATAGGAATGTGTCGAAGACTTTTGTTGTTGCCGATTCGCTCAATCCAAACATCTGCTTCTCTTCCTTCTTGTAGAGGTACAATGTGAATACAGAGAATAAAGTCAAAGCCAAAGAGACAAAATGAATCACATTAAAGTTGAATTCCTCACCGTGTATCTTAAGGTCGAACAATGCCATGAATAGTTTGGCTGCCAAAACAACACATAAGCATGACATCGTCAACAACTTGAATCCATTCAATTTGAGTTTCAACGATACAAATGTCCAAATTGAGAAGTATGCCAACGAATAACAGAATACAAATGATGTAACCAATCGTTTAGCCATACGAGTGTCTAATGACTGAAGATCCACCCAATTTGCGACATGATAGCCATAAACGTATCCGATAGAGACAAATGGCATCAACACAAGCAATCCTGCGAATGGGAACCAATCCAGTTTGTTGGCAGTAAACTTATCCATATCATTGTAGCGTCGCATTAGATATACAAGAGCGACGTCGATCATATTACCTACCAACATAATAATTTGCTTGGTATTTGTGCTAAGTTCATCTTTAACCACAACTCCACTTGCATAAGCAGTGAAGACATCCAACAACCAACAGAAGATTCCCAATCCGATGACTGGAAGAAAAGCATACTTGAGTCTTGCATCATCTCTTAACATGTAGATCAAACATAGGAATGCCAAACCAAAGAACAATGCTGTTGTGACAACCCAAGGTGTATGAGTCCAGATGATAAATGCCAATACTGCGACTAAATATAATTTAAGTATGAAGTTCAAATCAAAGCGTTCAGCGACACCGTCTTTTGTCGGCTTGATCTTTTTTATTATCCATAGCTGGCAAACGATAGATGCCACTAACGACAATCCAGCCACAATAGAGGTCCACATTTCAGAGATTTTCATTCCGAAATTATTCTCAAACTTTTCGATTCTGCAACCAAAATCGTATGGCAAAGGAAGATTACTCCATGCGTTTAAGAATGCGATAGTAGAAATCAGAACCATGA
Organism: Paludibacteraceae bacterium; assembly: GCA_045642085.1. GTDB lineage: Bacteria > Bacteroidota > Bacteroidia > Bacteroidales > Paludibacteraceae > UBA1723. Next base: position 4,321 of record JAZUIF010000075.1, read on the forward strand.
TATATGAACCACGTTCAACGAGAGAATCATTCTTCGCTCTTCCAAGATAGCAAAGCACGATTATCTCAACCGACCAACAAACTGTCAACCATGGCTGATCGATGAATACCAAGATTGCCATACTCACGACAAAGACAGCCATTGCAGTCAGACTGCGTGATAGCACCTTAACCATTGAGTCTTTGTTTTCCTCTGTCACCACCATCGGATAACGACGATCAACGATTGCAACAAAGATTGAAAGTGCAATAAACAACAATGTCACTACAACTGATTGTGTGAAACTATGGATTGGACACGCTGGTTTGGAAGTGAATGCTTCATATAAACCTGTGAATATTTTCAAATGAGCACCCTCCGGATTTCCCCAGTCGATAATCATACTTAACAATGCCAAGAAGAAAACTGGATATGTACACTTCTCGAATAGAATAACTTTGCGGACACGCGAGAATGTAAACAAGATTGTTGCCTCTATCATCCAACACAATGTCGACCAAGGTCGATCAATATGAACCATGATAGCCATAGTCACCACGAATACCGCAGCAATCTTCATACACTGATTTGCCAACTTCATCAATGGATGTTGTGTTTCCTCGTTCTCCACCATTGGATAACGGCTGTCGATCACTCCGATAAAGATGCAAAGTACAATAAAGACGATTGTGTTGATTATAGACAACGCACTACCCTGTACGGCTGCAGTCGTAGTATCCCACATTGCACGATAACTTGCGAATGCATCAAACAGAGGAGTCAACATAGTCAAATGTCCGCCATTCGGATTTCCCCAGTCGATAATCAAGCTGACTAACGCCAAGAACAATACCGGATACGACATCTTCTCGTAGAATGGACGCTGTGAGATTCTTGACACAGTGAACAAAACCGTTCCTTCCAACATCCAGAACATAGTCAACCAATGTCCGGTTGCCCATACCATGATAGCGATAGTCAAGAAACTGATGGCAAGACCAGAAATCAAACGGTAGACTGATTTGTCGACCATATTCTTCTTGATCAATATAAATGCCACAACACCATGTATCAAAGCATTCACGAAAGAGAATATTGCCACATACGGAGCCAACGTCTCATTATTGAACATCACATTATAACCCAATCCAAAGAACATGAATGAGTTGGAAAGCAAATACATGATGTCGAAATTCTGGAAGATCATACTATGCTTCACCTTGTAAGCCAAGAATGTGACGTAGAAAATCACAAAGTTGACAAACAAGAACAACAACATCTTCACACTATCTGGAGTCTGTGTGAATTCAAGATTATGATAAACGACAGAAAGGATGAACCAAGATGAAGCGTAAGCGGAGACGAATAGTATTCGCCAATAACGTTTCACTGAGATAAACATTACTCCGGCGTTGATGATTGATACGTAAGAAAACAATGCCCACGGTGAACCCTCACCTGTGCTTAACATGAACGGGATTACGTAAGCCGCCACCAAACCAATTACTGCGATCACCTCCAGATCGTAAGTGCATGCCTGCCAAACGGTAGCGATAGTAATCAGAGTCATCAACACGAATGCCACAGGCATCGGTATCAAGCCGTAGAGATTATAAGCGAAGAAGGTCATGAAATAGAGCGTTGCCATCGCACCACTCGCGACAACAGCACTTAATTTCTTATAGTCTTTCTTAATTTTGATTGCCACACCCTGAAGTGCGGCACCAAAGATCACACCGATGATGATACGCATTGTTGGGCTTAGCAAATCATTATCAATTGCATACTTACCACCGATTGCAACGCCAATCAACATGATCAAAATTCCTAATTTCATAATTAGGTTCTCACCGATAAATTTCTCCCAATCGAAATTGTCACGAAGTTTATCGAAAATAGATGGTTCTGCTGGTTTAACAGGCTCAGTTTTCTTAGTTGTCTGCTGAGTTTGCTGAGACGTTGTATTATGCTGAGCTTGTTGTTCTGTCTGAGTGGCAGTCTGCTGAGTTGTCTCGACTATCTTTTCTTCCGCCTTAACGACAGGCTCGACTACAACATTCTCCTTAACGATTTCTGATTTCTCAACCTCTTGTTTAACCTCAGCCGCAGCAAATTTTGTCTCCTCCACTACAGGTTCCGGTTTCTCTACAGGAACGACAGGAGCACTCTCCTTCTCTTGCGTAAAGGGAGAAAAATTAAATTCTTCAGTTGCAGACTGGGCTTTTATCTCTTCTTTTTCAGGGGAATATGCAGACTCTTTCTCTGCTGCTTTCAAAAAAGCAAGTTCATTGCGAAGAGTTTGAATAGATTGAGTCATGACAGACAAACGAGTGTCCATCTCCGTCATCACTGAATCATATTGATTCTTGAAACCAAGGAACACATTTTTGATTTTAATCAATTGTGTGACCAGACCTTGCCTTTCATTTTCCAGCAATTCAATTCTACGTTGTAGTTCGATTATTTTTTGTTCATTATTCATAGGCATTGCATATTGCGACAACAATAAATGAGAGAGATATCACAACTTCATTATTTTGTATATTTCACAGATTTGCATCCGGAAAAAGCATTCTCTCCAATTTTTATATTAAGTTTTGAATTGTCGACAACGACATCCAAATTTTCGCAGTCCTTAAATGCAGATTCTCCTATAACAACAACACTCGACGGAATTTCTATCTTTGTCAAAGATGGGAAACCAGAAAAAGCCCAAGAACTGATAGCCACAACATTATATACAGAGCCATCTATTCTTACTTTAGCTGGAATTGACACTGATTCTAGATCACAATAAGAGAAATCTTTAGTGACCTCAACAGTATTCCCCAACAAAACATTAAATTTCAATGGTACATCAGATGCATCCACGGCTGTGGAATCTTCAGGATTACCAGTCAAATTATAGAATACTTCTTCAACATCTTCGACATTAAATCGTACGATCTCCCCATTTTTCTTTCTTACACACATTTCAGAAGCTGAGATCATGGAAAGACACGATACCAATAAGACGATTAGTGCAAGTAGTTTTTTCTTCATATCTTAAAATTTGGGAACTTCTACGAATTCACATAGAAGTTCCCATAACACATATTAGTAAAATTATTTTTCAACCGGACGGATTGTACGTCCAATCCAACGACCACCCTTATCTACGCTGTGAGACTCTGAGTAGTAGTATACTGACAAAGCGAAGTCACCCAAAGAATCAGCCTCCATCAAAGTAGACGACCAGAAGCCTCCGATTTTATCATTGTTAACTACATCACTAGCTCCTTTAACTCCAGATGCAGGAAGGAAGATTGAATTACCGTTCTTTCCAACAACGCTGTAACCATTGACACCATTAAGCTCAGTCCAAGACCATTCACACTCGCTGACTAGCTCTTTACACTGTGCCTCAGATGGCATCTTCCATGTATCACCCATGTTTGCTGTAGCAGCATCATATTCAGTACCAGCGATATCAGCACCGATAAACTTCCATGTCTTCTTTAACGAAGAATCTGCGGCTTCTGAATCAGCTACAATATAGTATGCGTATGTAGTATCTGAATAAACATCCTTAGACTCTGTCTCACCCCAGGCGAAATATTCACCATATTTTTCAGGAGCAGTAGCACCAACATTGCATGTAGCCCATTTAGTACCACTTGTCAATCCAAGGTCTACAGATTCACACTTTGTAGAAAGAGACTCTTCACTTTCCTTCTCTTTCTTTTGATCGTTGTTCACACAACCTGTTGCAGAAAGGAACAAACCTAATGCAGCAACAAACTTCAAGGTTTTTCTCATTTTTTTTTATTTTTTTCGATAGTTAATGCCGAAGCATCAAGATCCTAATATAAATAATTCTGTTTATAGTTTCTGTTTTCAAGTGAATAACAGTCAGCCGTCAACTACCAAGAGCCTCCGCCTCCGCCTCCACCGAAGCTTCCGCCTCCGAAACCGCCAAATCCGCCTCCGAAGCCACCGCCACTACTGCGACCTCCTCCGAAGCCACCACCAAAGCCACCTGGGAATGGATCATCATATGTCACACGACGACGTGAACGTGGTCTGTAGTCAGTGCCATTATTGCCTCGACCTCCACTATTATCACTGTTTCTTGCTGCCAACACCATAATTACGATCATGACAACAATAAAAATAATGAGTTCGATAGGGAATTCGTCCTCTTCCGGATCAGCCTGAAACTCTCCTCGTGTCGCCCTTCTCATATACTCGGCTCCAGCCATGATTCCACCTCCATAATCATTTCTCTGGAAATAAGGAATCATAATGTTGTTGACAATACGATAGCATATGATATCAGGAAGAGCTCCCTCCAAACCATAACCAGTTGCAATGAAAGCACGACCTTTCTCTCGTTCAGTCTTTGGTTTGACAAGCAGAATAGCTCCATTATTCTTTCCTTTGACACCAACACCCCACTTTTCTCCCAACTGTTGAGCATAATCAGCGACATCGTATCCGTCGAGCGACATTACTGTCACCACACATATCTGAGTGGATGTTGCTTTACTGAATGCGACGAGGGAATCCTCAAGCACCTGCTTCTGAGTAGCGGTAAGAAGTCCGGCAAAATCGTTGACAAGACGCTCTGGTTTAGGTTTATCGGGAATCTCAGCCCAACAAACCAGCGTCGGCAGCAATAAAAGCAGCGACATTAGAAGTGTCTTCAACTTATTTTGCATCTTCATAAGCAATTTCGTTTGGCAATTCGTCTATATCATTGTCGACAGGAGGGAAGAACTCCGCAAGTTTCTCACCACACTTCTTGATTCCAGCAACCAATCCCGCACCAAATTCTCCCTTCTTGAAATGTTCTACCATCATAGCACAAACATCATTCCAGAAATTTTCTGGTACCACATTATTGATTCCTTCATCTCCAATGACCGCAAAACGACGATCCTCACTAGCGATAAAAAACAATACACCGTTCTTTCTCAACGTTTTATCCATCTCAAGAGAATAAAACACCTTCACGGCCGACTCCATCACATTTTCACCAGCATTATTGGCAATATTCACACGTATTTCGCCGGAGCAGTTGTTTTCTGCCTCGACAATCGCATCAATCACATTGCGACACTCTTCAGCCGATAAAAATGACTTTGCTTCCATTAGAACTGTACTTTTGGAGCTGTCTTAGCAGCCTCGTCAGCCTTGAAATATGCCTGCTTCTCGAATCCGAACATACCAGCCAATAGGTTGTTAGGGAACTTTGAGATTTCAGTATTATAGTCCTGAGCCATAGTGTTGAACTTCTTACGCTCTACTGAGATTCTGTTCTCTGTACCCTCAAGCTGAGCCTGTAGTTCCAAGAAATTCTGGTTAACCTTCAAATCAGGATACTGCTCGTGAACGACCATCAACTTAGATAGAGCCTCAGTCAACTGATTCTGAGCCATCTGGAAGGCCTTGATATTATCCTCTGTCAAATTTGTAGGGTCGATAGTTACCTTTGTTGCATTTGCACGTGCATTGACAACGGCTGTCAAAGTCTCGTTCTCATGCTTAGCTGCACCCTTAACTGTCTCAACCAAGTTACCAATCAAATCCATACGACGCTGGTAGCTGTCCTCAACCTGTGCCCACTGTGCAGTCACAGCCTCACGCTTCTCAACCAATGTGTTGTAAGTACAACTTGATAGGAATGGCATCAAAATGGCCATCACCAAAAACAATTTGAATTTCTTCATTTTTATAAATTTAGTTAATTATCACTTATTTCAATTTATATTTAAGACGCGGCACGCAATTTGGAGACGCGGCAATTATGATATTCCAAGCAAATCCTTGGCGTTCTGAATTGCTGCCTCAGACGGATTCTTTCCACTGAGCATCTGTGCAATCTCGTTGACTCTCTCGTCGGCAGAAAGTTTGACGATATGCGAAAGTACCTTGTCGCCATCCTCTTCCTTATACACCTTATAGTGAGCCTGGCCTTTCGACGCAATCTGCGGAAGATGTGTGATCGCAACCACCTGCATTCGTGTGCCCATTGTCGACATAACCTCTCCCATACGAGCGGCAACCTCACCTGAGATTCCAGTGTCGACCTCATCAAGAATGATTGTCGGCATCTTCTTAACCTCTGAAAGCAACGACTTCAAACTTAGCATCACTCGCGACACCTCACCACCCGACGCAATCTCTGCAATAGGAAGCATTCTCTTATCCTTATTTGCTGAGAATAAGAATGTTACCTCATCAGAACCGGTCAATGTATATTGAGTTGATTTCTGCAAGTCGACAGATAGCTTTGCGAGTGGCATTCCCATCAACGACATTGAAGATTCAACTGTCGATTCGATTTTTTGTATTGAGCTACGACGTTTATCTGAAAGTAGAGACGCACTTTTCTCCATCTTTTGGAAATACTTAGCAACGTCAGCCTCAAGTGCCTCAATTTGCTCGTCAGCTGAAGAGAAGTTGTTGACACGTCGTTCCAAATCTGCCTGAATCTCTTTCAACTCCCCTACTGAGTTAACCTTATGTCGCTTCTGTAAAGAGTAGATTGTATCAAGTCGAGAAGAAACAAAATCAATTCTTTCTTGGTTAAACTCCACTCTATCAGCGATTTCCGTAACCACAGCTGAGATATCCTTCATCTCTGCAAGCACTGCATTGGTGCGCTCAGCAAGAGATTCCAACTCAGGAGCAAAAGTCGAAACTGATGATAGAAGATTTACTGTCTGCTTCAAACGAACATTAACAGCGTTATCGTCGTCTTCAACAAGATTCACAACTGAAGACAAAGCCGACTTGATAGTCTCGGCATTCTGAAGTAGAGAATTCTCTGTCTCCAACTCCTCTTGCTCACCGTCGACAAGATTTGCGGCTTGAAGTTTATCCAACTGCGATTTAAGATAATCGGCGTCGCGAGCATCGTTTTCCATCTGCTCTTTCAAGCGTTCAAGCTCTCGCTTTGCACTATTCCACTGCTTGTAATCAGACTGATAAGCCGTCAATTCATTCTTTGTATCTGCGACAGAATCCACCACAGATAGCTGAAAACCAGAATCTTTCAACAATAGGTTCTGATGCTGGGAATGTATATCGATAAGCATTTCGCCAAGTTGCTTAAGCTGCGAAACACTCACTGGAGTATCATTAACAAACGAACGAGCCTTACCTGATGGCGTAATCTCCTTGCGGATTACACACTCATCATCATAATCAAGCTCATTCTCTTCAAAAAAAGATTGATAGCCATAGCCAGAGACATCGAAAGTAGCCTCAATGACACATTTCTTTTCCGCATCTTTGAAATACTTCGACTCAACTTTGCCTCCCATCAACATGCCTAACGCCCCAAGCAAAATAGATTTACCAGCACCAGTCTCACCTGTAATGACAGAGAAACCGTTGTTGAAATCAATCTCACTTCTCTCAATCAAAGTATAATTGTCAATCTCTAAACGAGTAAGCATAATCAGTTTCCTTTCTGCAATTTATCAAGATCCTTCATATTAGGAGCAATAGCATAAATAGCATTGTACACTTCATCACGAGTCTTCTGATCATCAAGACGATACAAATTATACAACTCGTCAAACTTAGTGCTGACAAAAATCTGAAGAGGCAAAGCAAACGGTTTTGCTCGCTGCATCTCTCTCAAATAAGTCAACTGCTCCATAATCTTAGCTTTACCTTTATTGACATCATCTGCCATGACATCAAAACCAAGACGATGATATTCGTAATAGACATTATGAAGGTTTGCCAAATTAGCATCCATATATGCTGAAATCAAAGAATATCTGTTGTCATCATTCGACAAAGCTTTCCAACCAGCATCTTCTGTGCCTCGCGCACCAGCTGATATCCTCTCCGCTTTCTCAAAAAACGGACTTCCACCTAGAGGAGAGAAACTATCAAACTCAACACCAAGAATGATATTGACGTAGAAAGCAAACACACATATTAGATTCTGACTAGGATCATAGTCGCCATCAGAATAATCAATACGATCTCCTGGATTATAAGTGAAATTGAATTGTCTATCCTGGAAATGGAAGATAGGAGTCATATAAGATGTGTTGTATACAGGGCGACTGGCAGACACATCCAAAACGCCAACCTGCTTTCCACCGTTAGGATCAGAACCCTGGTCAAGATGGATTGAAAACGTAACATCGAATCTTTCCTCTTTCTGGAACACAGCGTCAGTCCACTTGTAAGAATTCATAAAATCATTAAGAGTGGACTCCAACTCCTTATATAGATCCTTGTTTGTACCTGACACTTTTTCTGTATTGATAGTGACAGAGCAATTCAATTCCTGTGCCATAGACAACACAGAAGTCAAAACAAACGAAGCTAATATCAAAAAAACTTTTTTCATAAGCCTTTCATTTTTGCGATTTCAACAACAGCATCCACAATATCAGCAGCAACCTCCTTCTTAGTCTTCAACGGATATTCCTTCACGTCTCCACCAGCAGTAAAGATTGTTATTTTATTTGTATCCACTTGGAAACCAGCACCTTTATCTTTTAATGAGTTCATCACAATAAAATCGAAATTCTTTCGAGCGCACTTATCTTTAGCGTTAGTAGCCTCATCATTCGTTTCTAATGCGAATCCCACATTCACTTGATTTTCTCTTTTAATTTTGCCCAACGCAGCAGCGATATCCGGATTAGGGACAAGAGTAAGAGTCATCTCACCTGTCTTTTCACGCTTAATCTTCTTATCTACTGTCACAGATGGACGATAATCGGCAACAGCTGCACATAGAATCTGAACGTCAGCATACGAACTATTCTCTACAGCGGCGTCATACATCTGTTGAGCAGACTCAACATTGATTCTGTTGATTCTATCATGCGAGATCTTTAGCGACGTCGGACCTGCGATCAAAGTCACATCAGCTCCACGTTCAGCACACTCTTCAGCCAAAGCAAAACCCATCTTGCCAGACGAATAGTTTCCGATAAATCTCACAGGATCAATCTTTTCGTAAGTTGGACCGGCAGTGATCATCACACGTTTGCCAGCCAAATCACATTTTGATTCAAAGAATTTCTCCAATGCCACAACGATATCCGAAGGTTCAGCCATTCTACCCTTACCTTCCAGACCAGAAGCCAAGAAGCCAGTACCGGGTTCGATAACATGGTTGCCATATGAAATCAGAGTAGCGATATTCTTCTGTACTGCCGGATGCTTATACATATCCAAATCCATCGCAGGAGCGAAGAAAACAGGGCACTTAGCCGACAGATACGAAGTAAGCAACAGATTGTCAGCCACACCGTTAGCCATTTTGCCGATAGTGTTGGCTGTGGCAGGAGCGATAAGATAGACATCAGCCCACATACCTAGGTTGACATGGCTGTTCCATTCACCGTTCTCCGGGTTGAAGAAATCAACCAAGATCGGATTCTTGGAAAGAGTGGCCATAGTGAGTGGAGTGATAAACTGTTTAGCCAGCTGAGTCATCACAACCTTGACCTCAGCACCACGCTTCACAAACTCACGCACCAAAGGAGCACACTTGTAAGCTGCGATGCCACCTGTGATGCCCAACAATATGTGTTTTCCTGCTAATGTCGACATAAAACTTATCGTGATTGAAAATAGACATGATAGAAGACGGGGACATGCCCCGTCTCTACAAATCCCTTCAAAAAGAAAAAAAGAGAGTACGTCAGATTACTCCGCCGAACTCCCTTTTATATCACATAAATACGAATTACTTGTTCTTCTGAACCTTCTGAGCCATTCTGTATGAGATTTCTCCGTCCTCATACTCCTTAGTAGCGATAAGTACTGGCTTTGGCAATCTCTCGTAGTAGCGAGAAATCTCAATCTGCTCACGGTTTTCGAAAACCTCGTCAAGATTGTCGTTGCCAATTTCGAACTCCTTCAACTTCTTGTCAAGCTCATTCTTGATATCGATGCTGACCTGATTGGCACGCTTACCAATGATGCTAACAGTCTCATAGATGTTACCAGTACGCTCACTCAAGCTGTTCATGTCTCTTGTAACCGTAGTCGTAGGTGCGTTGACTTTCTTAAAATCCATTTTATTGTATTTTTAATCTTATTTTCTATTTATTTTTATGACGCTCAAAATATCTGTCGATCTTGTGCTGAATAGACTCGACCTCCTTTGCATATTTAGTAGACGGATACTCCTTCTTAAATGAGTAACACTCGTCCTTAGCGTCGATATATCTGTCGTATTGTTTACTTTCCACACTTTCATCAGCCTGGCTATAGTAGCTCTTCAAGATGTAGAAAGAGAAATCCTCGTTGTATCTGCTATCAGGGAACTTCTTCTTGGCGTTTCTTGCTGTGATGATGGCAGAAAGATAGTTGTTGCCACGGTAGTCACCCAAGTCGTAGTATAGCTTCACATTGTTAAGCTGCTGCTCCGCCAATTTCTCCTTCATCTCAATCAACATCTCCTTAGCCAGACCAGCGTTCTCTGCATTTGGATACTTCGCGATAAAATCATCTAAAGCCTCAATTGCAGCATCCGTTGGTTCCTGATCCAACTTCACATTCGGGCTCTCCTTGTAATAACAATATGCGAGGTCGAATGCCATCTCCTCGACATGCTGACCACGTGGATAGCTCTTGATGTAACTCTTTATATAAGTACGAGCGACAGGATAATCTTCGTTGTTGACATGACTCTTACAAACCATATACAACACCTCTTCACCTCTCTCAGTACCACGGAATGGCTGTAGAAGCGACTGACCGATTGTAGCGCAGTTCAACCATTTTTCCTTTTCGAAATACTCTTTCGTCATTGTATACTTGTACTCATTATCTGTACTGCGCTGGACTTTTCCGAATCCACCGCATGATGTCAAAACCGACATCGACATTATTGATACAAGTATGAACGATAAACAATTTTTCATAAACGGCACAAAAATAATCATTCGTATCAAATAACGCAAACTTTTTTTTCTATTAGAATCGAATTTCTTAATTTTGCGCCATAAAATCTATCAAATGACGCTGAAAGACAACATCAAACGAGTTTGGAATGCGATTTCTAAAAACCCTTATGTGAAAGCTAAGGCAAACGAAATCATCTTCGGAACAGACACCTACCTTGGTCGTCTGTTCGACGTCATTCTCATTTGGTTTATATTGTTGAGCGTCGGCATAGCCATCATGGAAACGGTGGAGATGCCCGACAATTTCCGTCGCGGAATCCACATCCTAGAATGGATTTTCACAATCTTCTTCACTTTAGAATACATTCTGCGACTTTACTGTTCGGAAAGACCGAGCCAATACGCATTGAGTTTATTCGGAATAATCGACATCCTTTCAATTCTGCCGACCTACCTTGCGTTCTTCATTCCGCAAGCCCATGCCATTATGGTGATACGTATCTTCAGAGTGATACGTATCTTCCGAATATTCAAACTGTTCGCCTTCATCAAAGAGGGAGAAATGATGCTTAATGCCATAAAGACAGGAATGCGTAAGACTATCATATTCGCTGTATTCGTGCTATTGCTTGTCACATCCATCGGAGCGATAATGTACCTTGTGGAAGGAGGAGAAGATGCGACATTCAGCAGTATACCGGAAAGCATCTATTGGGCTGTAGTGACACTCACGACTGTCGGCTATGGCGACATCACTCCGGTAACTCCTATGGGAAGATTCCTCACTACAATAGTAATGTTACTCGGATATTCGATCATCTCCGTGCCAACGGGAATATTCTCCCTTTCCCTTGCAAACGAGAAACGAAAAATAAGCAAAACAAAAATCTGCCTACATTGCGGAAGCAAAGGACAAGAAGAAGATGCAATTTATTGCAGACACTGTGGAGCCTTGCTGATTGATGAGGGAAAGAAAGGGAAAGCTTAATAATCCTAGACACTTATGGATATAAAAGACATTAAAGATAACTGTAGTTGCTGTTTTTCACTTATATTTTTTTCTCAACAATAGGAGTATTCGCAGGAACATTTGTAGGAGCATTTGCTTTTATGATTAAATCCATTCAACACCACAGAATAGAACTTAGTCTATATGCATTGGCAGCACAAGTAATTATAGCACTACTGGGATATTTTTCAATTCGTAGGATCAACAAATGGGCAAACACCGAACCAAAGAGCGACATCAAACCAGAAAACGGCACCGAATCAGAGCCAACTGAGACAGAGAATACGGTACCTGATTATAAAAAGAGGGAAGAATTGTCAGACCTAAACACTTGCATCCTTATGTTATTCGGAATCATCATAAACTCCAAATTTTCATTAACCCACTACTATACAAAAGTAGTAGAATCATATATACAAAAGCACAGCAAAAATAAGTATGAGCAGTCTGCCTCCATAGTGAAAATGGACAAAATCCTAAAGTCCAAACAAAAATATAGCACACAAGAGATTTGCGATTCCATCAACCAACATCTTTACTACATGGAAAGAAGAGAGTTAGCCATGGATCTGCTAGAAGTGGCATACGCAGATAGCGTATATCAAAATGAAAAAGTTCATGATATCATCAGGCATTTAGACTTCAATAGTATAGAAAGCATTGACATCTACTTCCAGTTCAAATTTAAAGACAAAAAAGTAAAGACCGTAAACCACACCGTCGAAGAATACTACAAATACTCTATCCTGATTCTCCTTGCCGCAATGATGAATGCGGATAGCAAACAAATGAGCTGTGAACTAGATAGAGTGAAATCATCAATCTGCAGATATTACAAGACAGAGGAAGAACAAAAAAAGGCACTAAAAACGTTTCAAGAAATTTTAAACGACAAATACGACATAAAACTGATTTGCGATTTCCTTAACGGGTTCCTTAATAATGAAGGGAAATCAGAACTTATCATGGAATTACTTGCCATAGCCTACGCAGATGATGAATTTCGAGCAAGCGAGATAAATATGATTGAGAATATCTATAAGTATTTTCATCTCTCTGAATTTGAATACGCCCGCATCTACGCAATCTTCATGAATAAGTACAAACAAGGAAATTATCACAGCAGAGAGGACAGGAATAAAGGCAAATCCACATCATTACAATCAAAAGAGGCTTATAAAATCCTTGGTATTGACGAGAATATGTCAGATGAAGAAGTCAAGAAAGCATACCATGCTATGGCAGTGAAATATCATCCAGACAACACCGCCATGTTGGGAGAAGAGGCAATACGTCAAGCCACAGAGACAATGAAGTAGATCAATATGGCGTGGGAGGTTGTGAAGGAAGCGAGACGAATAAAATAAAAAGGCAATGGTATTTGCACCCATTGCCTTAATTATTAATTTTAACCGTTAATCTTCAATTGATTAGCAAGCCTTCAAACTCAAATCCAAGCCCTTTACAGAGTGAGTCAAAGCACCAACTGAGATGTAGTCAACACCACACTCTGCATAGCTGCGAAGAGTGTCGATTGTGATACCACCAGACGACTCAGTCTCATACTTGCCACCGATTCTCTCTACTGCCTTACGAGTAAGCTCTGTGTTGAAGTTGTCAAGCATGATTCTGTCGACACCACCTACAGCCATAACCTGTTCAAGCTCATCCATGCTACGAACCTCGATCTCAATCTTAAGATCTTTGTTGTTGTCCTTGCAGTACTGCTTAGCACGGTTGATAGCCTTATCAATACCTCCAGCGAAATCAACGTGGTTGTCCTTCAAAAGAATCATATCGTAAAGACCGATACGGTGATTTACACCTCCACCGATCTTAACTGCCAATTTCTCAATGATACGCAAACCTGGAGTAGTCTTACGAGTGTCAAGCACACGAGTGTGAAGACCATCAAGAAGCTTAACGTACTTTCTTGTCTGAGTAGCGATACCGCTCATTCTCTGCATTAGGTTAAGCACCAAACGCTCAGTCTGAAGAAGCGACTGAGTCTTACCCTCAACGTAGAATACGATATCACCCTTCTTGATTGTATCACCGTCGTGCATCAAAACCTCAACCTTCAATTCTGGATCGAACTTCTTGAATACACGTAGAGCGATGTCTACACCAGCCAAAACACCGTCTTCCTTAACCAAAAGTTTAGCCTTTCCCATAGCTGTATCAGGAATACAGCAAAGAGTTGTGTGGTCGCCATCACCTATATCCTCAGAGAATGCTGTGTTAAGCATATCCTCTATCAATTCGTCTTCAGTCTTTTTCATCTGTTCTAACTATTAAATTGTTTTGTGCAAATATATTGAATTTTTGCGGTACTATATAATGATAGAAGGAATAATTACTAAAATATGCATGTCCATATTTTTATATTTGACTCATACGCACATACTTTCTTTTGACATTTTGCTATTTTTTGCACAATTAATAAATGAGTTACAGGGAAAGCAGCAGCGTGGATGAGATGTCCAAATACGACAGCAAAAGCAATGAGCTTGAGAAGTTAGAATATAATGGTAACGAATTAGAATTCTTCACAGGCACCATTACGAAATACGACTATTACAAATAACAACGGATAGAGAACCGACAGCAAACAGGTTTCTAACTAAACATTAATGTCGGACGATGCGAGTATAATAAGACTCGCGTCGTCCGACATTTTTTACATACAGGAAAAAAATTAGAGACGTCACAAGCGACGTCTCATAAAATAAATGTTATGGGTGAGATGGAGCAAAAACACTCGATCTCAAATTTAAGGACAAACAAAAACGATATTAAACTGTCGATGCGACACTAAATCACATCATATATAATTAACTAAATCAATTCAGATTATAAAGAATATATTCTTAAAGAGTAGATGTCTTTTCCATCTCATCTTTCTCAGTAGACGAATTCTGCTGACGATTAGCAAAATTCTTCTTCTCCTCGTTTCTAGCCTTCTTAATTTCAAAGAAAGTACGAGAATCTGTCTGATGAGCGACACCGTTCACCACAACAAAATAATTAGGCACTTTTTCACCCTTTTCATTCATTGTACACTTAACATATGTCTTCTCAACTGACGCAATTGAAAAATCATCCGCGTATGCTGATGCCGCAGACATCATGAATAGTGCTAATAGTGTTCTAAAAACAGTTTTCATTATCTTAGTTTGTTAAATCATACATTAAAATACAATCAAAAACTGTGCCAACTTGTCGAAATTAAATGTACTTTTGTAGATAAATTTTCAAAAATCGCTTTAAAGCTTTGATTTTCATCAATTGTTATTTAACATAAAAAAGATATGAAAAAGATACTATTCAGCATAGTTTTGTTCATAGGCACCATATTATCATGTGTTGCGCAGCAGAAATATGCACCATTACCAATGGATCCGGATCTTCGCTATGGCATATTGGACAACAAGCTTACATATTATATACGTCATAATGAGACTGAAAAAGACCGTGCAGATTTCTACATTGTGCAGAATGTCGGTGCGATTCTAGAAGAGGACAGCCAGAATGGTTTGGCTCATTTTCTTGAGCACATAGCTTTCAACGGAACAAAGAACTATCCTGGCAAAGGCATCATCAATTACCTTGAGACTATCGGTGTAAAATTCGGAGCAAACATCAATGCCTACACTTCTCTTGACGAGACAGTATATAATTTGAAATCTGTGCCTACATACCGTAGTGGCATCGTCGACTCATGCCTGCTAATTCTTCATGATTGGTCGAGCTTCATCTCATGTGAGGATGACGAGATAGACAAAGAGAGAGGTGTGATTCTTGAAGAGTGGCGTACACGCAACACGTCGGACCGTCGACTTTGGAAGCAATCGTCACAAATATTATATGAGGGGTCGCAATATGCAAAACGAGACATCATTGGCGATACTGCCATCATTCTGAATTTCCATCCAGATTCACTTCGTGCGTACTATAAAAAATGGTATCGTCCAGATTTGCAGGGAATCATTATTGTCGGCGACGTGGATGTCGACTATGTAGAAAATAAAATCAAGGAGATTTTTGCCGACATCCCAGAGCCAGTGAACGCAGCCACTCGTGTGGTATATGATTTGAAAAAACTTGACACAACAAAAGTGTGCATCCTGACCGATCCAGAGGCTAAATACACTATCGGCAATATCACATACCGTCATCCTGCCATGCCAGAAGAGGTTTATGCATCAATCGTAGGATATTCAACAAGCGTAATAGACAATCTAATCAACAAAATGATCAATGCCAGACTTGATGAAGTGTTGAAAGAGAAAAATTGTCCTTTGACCTACGCATCAATGTCGTATGGAAGCCAAGTGAAGAGTTGCGACGGTTATGAGCTAATGTACATGATCAAAGACAACAATTGCATAAAGGCTACAGAAAAAATTCTTTCGATAGCTGAGCAAGCAAGACGCTATGGATTCACAGAAAGTGAGCTATACAGAGCTAAGGAAACCACACTAGCTTCTTTCGAGAAAGCATACTCAGAAAAGACAAAAACAAAAAACGGTTCTTACGTCGGCGAATACAAACGTAATTTCACATCATTCGAGCCAATTCCAGGAATCGAATGGGAATACAATACGATCAAACGATTGCTATCAACAATCACATCTGAAGTCGTGAACAAACGTTTTGCGGACTACTTTGCAACAAACCAGGTGACTGTCTTGATGACAGCAGGAGACAAAGACAAAAATTCATTGCCAAGTGAAGATCAGTTGATGCAGTTGGTCGGAACACGTAAGGATATCGCAGTCTCACCTTATAAAGACAAAGCAAAAAACAAGCCACTTGTAAAGAAAGCTCCAAAAGCCGGAGCCATAGTCGACGTTTATCATAATCCTAAACTAGACTATACATTGTGGACACTATCAAACGGAGCTAAGGTGATTATCAAATCGACAAAGCTTAAGAACGATGAGATCTTAATGACTGTGTATAGCGAAGGAGGAATCTCAACTGTCGACAATCTCAAGATGCTTTCGACTGCCAAGATCACAGACAATATCATAGATGCCAACGGATTGGGCGACTTTGATGTCACACAATTAGAGAAAGCTTTGGCAGGCAAGAATGTCACGGTATCGCCATCCATCTCAATGTATGACGCTAAATTGTCGGGACGAAGCACAATCAAGGATTTCAAGACCATGCTCCAGCTGACATATCTATACCAGACTGCAGCACGAAAAGATCCAGCCGCTTATTCCACAATCATCTCTCAATACGAGACTGTCTTGGAAAACCGTTCTGCGGACCCGATGAACGACTACCGAGACTCAATTCAGGTGTTGTCGACTGGCAGAAACAAGTATACAAAACCTTTCAAAAAGGAGTGTTTGTCGGAGGTAAAAGAAGCGGATGCAATAAAGTTTTACAAGTCGTTATTCTACTGTCCTGAAAAATTCACATATATTTTTGTAGGAAATTTGGATGTTGATAGTGTGAAAAACGATATTCTTTCGTATATTGGCGGAATTAAACCATCTAAAAGCAAGCAGACAAGCTGGATAGACAGAGGAATCAGACAACCTTCAGGTCATACAAAATGTGATTTCAGCAAGACACTATCTGTTCCAAAGTCGGCAGATTATTTCTCATACATGGCAAAAATGGAATATAATCTGAAGAACAAACTGAAGCTTGCCATCCTTCGTTCAGTTTTAGACTACCGCTATTTGGAGTCGTGCAGAGAAAGAGAAGGAGGAACATATGGGGTATCTGTAAGACAATCATTAACAGTGGTGCCAGACACTGCAGGTTACTTGAAGATAGCATTCGACACAGACCCAGACAAAGAGGCATTGTTGAGTGGCATCATCAAGGAAGAGATAGACAAGATCATCAAAGAAGGAGTTCGTGCCGACGATTTCCAGAAAGCCAAAGAGGCATTGCAGAAATCATTCTCAGAGAGTCTGCTTGAGAACGGATACTGGAGCGGACAACTTGTCCATCTAAGCAAATACGGATGGTGTGACAATATCACATACACAGAAGTGCTTGCGTCAATCACAAGCGAGGATATCCGACAGACATTGAAAACAATGATGGATGCCGGCAATCTTCTCGAAGTGAAGATGAAGCCGATGAAATGATTGAGGGTTGAATGTTGAAGGTTGATTAAAGGTAAATGCCGGACAACCATCAACTATTAAACTGATGAGAAATGGGAAATGTAAGTTATAACCAAATAAAGAAAGACCAGCGAGAATGGGCGATCATCCGTCTGTTCCGCTCGAGTTATACTGCATTCCCACTTGGCGATCTAGAAAAATGTGAATGTCCGGACTTCATACTCAGTTCAGATTCAAAGAAGATAGGAATCGAGTTGACAGAGTTGAAATACGAGAGAGAAGACCGGGATTTCAATCTACGAGCACACGAAGATTTCCTAACCGACATCATGAACGGAGCAAGGGAGATTGTAGAGAAAGTGAGTGATCAGGTATTGGTAGTCGACGTGCATTTCACCAACGAGCTTGGGCCATCAGTGAGTGTGCCGAAAGAGAAAGCATCACAGTTGATGAGGATGGCATTCACAGAAGCAATATCCAAAATCGTACTTGACAATATACCCATGTCGACAGGCAAAGAGTATATCATTGATAGAAGCAGCAAATATGGCGACATGAATTTGCCGCATAAGATAGAGATGATTCGCATCAAAAACATGTCTGGCAGATACGACGAAGGGTTATGGTATGCCGGCATATCAACCAAAGTCAAGCCGATGAGTATCGACAGTGTATGTGGAAGAATCAACGACAAAGACGAGAAGATAGTGCACTATGCCCCACTCGATGAGCAGTGGCTGATAATAGTACAGAACAGTTTTCTCATGTCAAGCAGATACAACGCAGACGATGTCAAGTCGGCATTGAATTACAAATATCAGACAAAATTCGACAGAATCTTCGTATTCGAAAGAAGTGAAGGCACAGTCACAGAATTAAAAGTAGAGAAAAAAAAGAAATAGAATCAAGCATACTTTATAGAAATGCGAAAACTATAAAATAAATATGGAATTTCATTACGAAGGCATTATCCTAGGGCTTTGTGCATTCTTATGCATCGGACTATTCCATCCACTTGTAATCAAAGGAGAGTACTACTTTGGCGCAAAAAAATGTGGATTGGCATTTCCAATATTGGGAACAATAGCAATAGCTGGCAGTATAACATCAGAATGTCAGTTTCTATCATCCCTTTTGGGAGTAGTTGCATTCTCTTGTTTCTGGTCAATTATCGAGGTTTTTGAGCAAGAAAAGAGAGTACAAAAAGGATGGTTCCCTAAAAATCCTAAGAGAAAGTACTATTTCGACGAGAAATAGGGGTTAAAATGCTAAAAAAACGCATTTATCAGCGCATTCTGATATTGCACTTTTAAAGATTTTTTCTTATTTTTGCAAAATATAACGAAAATCAAGAATATCGATGAGTGAAGAAGTAAAGCATACAGAGGACGAATATAATGGTAGTAGTATTCAAGTCCTAGAAGGTCTTGAGGCCGTTAGAAAGCGACCTGCGATGTATATTGGAGACATTAGTACTAATGGTCTTCATCACCTTGTATATGAGGTTGTCGACAACTCCATCGATGAGGCGTTGGCAGGCTACTGTAAGCACATCTCTGTTACAATCCACGAGGACAATTCTATCACTGTCGTCGACGACGGACGTGGTATTCCGGTAGACATCCATCCAAAGGAGAAGAAGTCTGCCCTTGAGGTCGTATTGACTGTGCTACACGCCGGAGGTAAGTTCAACAAGGACACTTATAAAGTATCCGGAGGACTACACGGTGTGGGTGTATCTTGTGTGAACGCATTGTCAGACCACCTACACGTAGAGGTTCGTCGTGGAGGAAAGCTTTATATGCAGGAATACTCAAAGGGTAAGCCTCTATTCCCTGTAAAGGAAATCGGAGAGGCAACATCTTCAGGTACATCTGTATCATTCCATCCAGATGCGACTATCTTCACAGAAACAGAATATAAATATGAGACTTTGGCAAACCGTATGCGTGAGCTTGCATACTTGAATGCCGGAGTTGAAATCACAATGTCAGACGAGCGCGAGAAGAATGAGGATGGCACTTGCAAGAAGGAAGTGTTCTACTCAGAGCGCGGACTTTGTGAGTTCGTTGAATATATCGAGAAAGCAAAAGAGAGTCTGATCGGTCAGGTAATCCATATCAACACAGACAAGTACGGAAGTCCAGTTGAGGTAGCGATGACATACAACAGCACTTACAACGAGAGCATCATGTCATTCGTAAACAACATCAACACTAAGGACCACGGTACACACGTACAGGGATTCCGTAACGCGTTGACTCGTACATTAAAGAAATATGCCGACGACAACAAACTTTTGGAGAAAGCTAAGGTTGATGTCAACCCAGAAGACTTCCGCGAAGGTTTGACAGCAGTTGTCTCAGTCAAGGTTGCCGAGCCTCAGTTTGAAGGTCAGACAAAAGGCAAGCTTGGAAACAGCGAGGTACAGGGTGTCGTAAACAAGGCAGTCAGCGAGAGCTTGGAGGCATTCTTGGAAGAGAATCCAGCACAGGCAAAGCAGATTGTCGACAAGGTCATCCTTGCTGCCAAAGCACGTACAGCTGCAGCGCACGCACGTCAGTTGGTTCAGAGAAAGTCTCCGCTATCAGGTGGAGGTATGCCAGGTAAGTTGTCAGACTGTTCAGATAAAGATCCTGCAAAATGTGAGTTGTTCCTTGTCGAGGGAGATTCCGCCGGTGGTACAGCCAAGCAGGGACGCGACCGTCACTTCCAGGCAATCCTTCCTTTGAGAGGTAAGATTTTGAACGTAGAAAAGGCTATGCCGCACAAAGTGTTGGAAAGCCAGGAAATCAGAAATATCTATCAGGCACTTGGTGTAACAATCGGTACAGACGAAGATCCAAAGGCATTGAACTTGTCTAAGCTTCGTTACCATAAGGTTATCATCATGACCGATGCCGATGTCGATGGTAGCCACATCGACACATTGGTATTGACATTCTTCTTCCGCCACATGCGTGAGTTGATTGAGAAAGGATACGTCTACATCGCCATGGCTCCACTTTACCTATGCACAAAAGGTAAGATCGAGCAGTATTGCTGGAACGACAAAGAGAGAGATGAGTTCATTGCAAAATACGGAAATGGTAGCGAGCAGGGAATCAAGATCCAGCGATACAAGGGACTTGGAGAGATGAGTGACAAGCAGCTTAGAGACACAACAATGGATCCAGACAAGCGTACAATGAAGCAGGTGACATTGGAGGATTTCTCAACAGCAGACTACACATTCTCAATGTTGATGGGAGACGATGTTGCTCCACGTCGCGAGTTTATCGAGGAGAACGCGACTTACGCAACAATCGATGCTTAATGAAATACTAAAAGCTAAATAGAGAAAGACGCGAGGAATCGCGTCTTTCTTGTTTTATATAGAGGCATAAAGAAGACACCGCAAGAGCATAAAAAAAGAGACGCTGCAAAAAAGCAACGTCTCTTCAGTATGAATAAAATTCAATATTATTCAGCCTTAGCCTCCTTAACGAAGTCAGTCATATTAGCACCAACAAGAAGATTGTACCAAACCATAACCTTCTTGATATCGCTAACGTGAACACGCTCACGATCAAAATTAGGAAGGATCTCACCAAAATAACCACGCATCTGATCAGCATCGTTAGATGGCTTAACAGAAGTAGCTGCACCGTTTTCCTTCTTCTTCATTGAATCAAATACAGAAGCCAAAGAAACCTCACCTTCGTCTGTATAGATTGCTATATCATTGAGAGAAATAATCTTTTCTGTAGCATAAGCAGGAGTCTTCTTTCCTGAAGCCAACTCCTCAACGATAAGCATGTTCTTGCCCTGAGAGGCCAACTTGAATAGGCCTGGGCGACCTGCGATTGATAAAATTCGCCTTAACATTATCTCTATTTTTACTTAAAACTAATTATAGTACAAAAGTATAAAAATTGTGCTACTTGCAAAGCGATTTAGTCAATTAATTCATAATTCATACCTCACAATTCGTTATTATGATGTTTATCACTAGTCATAGACATTCGTAAAACACGTTGGATTTAGAGCAACAAAGCGAGTCAAAAGCACCCATTTCAAAAAAAATGCAATAAAAATCAAAAAAAATCCGGAAATCGTTTGGAGAATAAAAAAAAGTGCATACCTTTGCACTCGCAAAACGCAAGATGGTGGGCGTAGCTCAGTTGGTTAGAGTATCAGATTGTGGTCCTGAGGGTCGAGGGTTCGATCCCCTTCGCCCACCCAGAAGAGGAGATTGTTCGAAAGAGCAATCTCTTTTTTTATGAAGAGCGAAAAACAATTATTTTAGGTTTATTAAGAATTGGAGCAATAAATTTCACAAAAACATCAACTACATACCACAATACTAACTATATTTGTAGAAAAGGTTTAAGAAAAGAGAAAACTACATAATGTCAAACAGAAAATTATAATAATTATGAAAGCATGGATCAAAGCGACAATTGTCGCACTACTAACAATATTTTCGACATCATGTGATTTTGATTATGATGACGATTATGACCGCGACGCATATTACTTATTTGCTGAGAAGACATGGTCGAGAATAGAAGAATCACACGGATATAGTTATTTCGTATGCTACGAGTTCTGCAAAGACGGATCGTACACATATTGGTTCTATGAAGACGACGAGCACGAGCCATTCCCAATATACGGAATAGAGACCGGACGTTGGGAAGTGATATCTCATGGATCCAACCAAGACGACATCAGACTATACTGTAGAGGAGGAAGCGACACATACGATGTCGACAACTTCTTGAAAGGATTGAGCAGCAACAATTTCCGCAGCGAGATCAACGACTATAAAAATCTCATAGACGATTTATACCATAGTTACTAAATCATAAAGGAGACGAGTTGAGCTCGTCTCCTTTGGCATAAATTAAAGATTTCAACAACAAAACCAGTTTCTACAAACAATGTTTTGTCAAATCCACATTTGTTTCTAATTTTGACAAATTAATTAGGACCATTTTAATAATTCATGATAGGGAATTTTGCATAATATATGAAAAAAGGATTACTTTCAACACTGATATTTTTAGTTTTTTCTGTGGGAAATGCATTCTCGCAGAGTATGATTATTTCTGGAGGTAATGACCATGGTATCGCATTGTGTTCCAAGGGTCAAATTTTTGCATGGGGATATAATGAAGGAAACAGACTTTGTCTAAAAGACCCAAGCGGAAACGATGTTGAGCCATCTCCCAAAGAAGTAGAAACCGGAGGCCTTACTTTCTCCATGCTATCTGCTGGTTCAGGCGGACATAGTGTAGCATTATCATGTAACAAACTTGTATATTGCTGGGGAGACAACCGTGATGGACAATGCGGAAGACCCAAGTCGGAGATTATCACTGATGGCAAACCTGTTCCTGTGTATAAAGGAGAGGTTGAAGATGGGTATGAAGAGGACGGCACTAAATCTCCCACCGGTCAATATTTAGGCAATGTTAAATATATCTCTGGCACGACGCATTCATCTATGGCTATTATGGATGATGGGAAAGGTAGAGTTGTGATATGGGGCAATTACAAAGGAGTAAGTAATCATTTACCTCAATATATAGTAGATGAAAACGACAAGCCATTAGAAAATGTCATTCACATTACTGGTGGAGATGACAATATATTATTGATTGTAGGAGACTCTCCTGACGCAAAAGTAGGAACAGCATATTCTGTAGGAAACTGGAACGGAAGAGGAGCAAGAGACCTTGCACAAGCAGACTCTTGGATTGCGAAACCTGTACTTAAAGGAACAGGTAGAGGAGACGTATCTTCCGGGGAAACCATAAAAAACATAAGAACGTCCGGACTTGCCGATGGAGGAGGTTTCGTTGTAGAAGGTGGTACCGGATATGTATACGCTTGGGGTAATTCTGGATGGTGGGGACCCTGTGGTCTTCAAATGGCATCAGAAGGTACATATGCAGAAAAGGTGACTTCTGGAGAATATGAAACGATTACATCAGAACCATATCTAACGGATGTCATACAGGTAATTGGAGGAAACGGTAATGGAACGGCCGTCACAAAAGAAGGATATATTCTATATTGGGGATCAAATGAAGCCGCAGGAGGAACTGGCTCAGGAGGTGTCATCCCTAATTCTGATTATGCATCAACAGTCTCTGACACGAAAAAGATAGGACCCGTATTTGGAAATTATTGCGCTGGAGAGCATAAAGGTATAGCAACAGAGCATAGAGTAGAAGATGCCGTTGCCATTGCAAGAGGTGATCTTTACGGCTTTATGGTTAACAGCGAAGGTAAATTCTATACTTGGGGAAGTTGTGCAAGACCAGTCAACTCCACAACAGAAATGTCAGGCACACTGGGAATCGGCGAAGTAGAGTATGTTAGTACATGTTTTAAGGAAATTAAAGGCATAACATGTCGTTCGAAAGATGTATGTCCAGAAGCATTTATGCTACCAAAAGTAGACAAATGTCCAGGCAAGTCTATTGAGTTATACAGTGGGTTCACTCCTCTATCAGGAACTGAAGATAATTATTATTTCAAATGGTCACTTGATGGTGTAGAATTAAAAGACCCAAGTGATCCAGACAAATACAACAAAGACGCTATTACAGTAACTGATCCGGGAGTGTATAGAGTAGACATTCTTTACATTGGAGTTAATGTGCCTTGTGATAATTGTCCTGAGACTTTTGCAAAATGCGAAGTAATAGACATGATGATGCCAATCGACGCCGACACTTTGGAAACTTGTGTGTTGGAGCCTTCTGCTTCTAATGAAGTAGCTTTCTCTGCAGAAGTAACCGACAATTTTTACAAGGTTGGAGATAAAGCGTCTTTTGCCGTTTTTGAAAGTGAGACTAGTAACGACACACTTTTAGTCACAAATATGGCATCAGGCATAAAAGAAAAAGAAATTTTCACAAATGGAGCAGGTGATGTATTTTCATTCAAAGTTCCTGGAAATTATGTCACTACAATAGACAACAAGGACAAGCCATCTAAAGATACATTATATGAGATATGGGTTGAAGATGTCACTCAATTCAACACTATTTTGGGAGAAAAGGATCTTGCATCCCTTCCTAACTACATATATGTAGGCCCTAATGAGGGAGATGCTCAAGCTCCAGTGGCAGACAACACAAAAATACCTAATTTAGGAACAAATAGTGATCAGAACTATGCATTAAGAATAAATTTGCCAAACACATCTGTCTTGAAGAGTTTCAGCATATTTGCAATTGCACAGCAAGCCCCACAATATTCGTGCACAGATTGGCAAATCAAAGATTGGCACATCGCAGAAAGAGATTCCAACACTGCAGTCTTAGAAATCACGCCTATAATTTACAAAGGAGGTAAGGTTAACGGTTCGCAATACGAATTTGGGAAAGAGTATTGGAGAGGAGAAAAGCAAACCTTTTCAATGACACTTCTAGATGGAGTAAAAGAATGTATCGTCAAATGTAACAAGGAACTTGAGGTTGATCCATCAAGAGGAGCAGAATACATCCTAGTTGCAGAGATTAAGACAAACGGCAAAGTCGGAAGTTGGTTAATTGAAGATTTCGGCAGCGGTGGCATGATAGATTCAGAAAATTTGGGAATCAAATCAAATGGTGGAACCTCAGGAAATTCAGAACAAAAGAACCAAAATACTATCTCTCAGTTCTGGAATGTCACATTCGGCAAAAAAACAGAATACAACTGTGGAAGAATACCTCTTTACACAAGATATCACTGTCCATGTTCATCTCCAGACGAGGTGTCTATAACTGCCAGCAAAACGATAGACGACTCAAGAACGAAAGATGCAAGATACAATATAATCGAACTTTGTAAAGAGTCTGATGAATTAACGTTAAACATTTCTCCTTTAACAAGCAGCAATACAGATGCAAAGTTCGACATCCTTTGGTATAAAGGAAACGACATTGTTTCAGAGGAATTAAATGTTACAGAGAACGAAATCAAAACAGATTGGGCAACTGTAGCTGGAGCAACTGACATCACAGAAGATGTAGAGAAAATTTATTACGTAATGGTTCGAGATAATGAGAAGCCATTATCCGAAGCTTGCTTCGTATATGACTCCATCAAAGTCATCGCTCATCCTGTGCCAGCAGACACACTTGTTTGGGACACATTCTGTTTGACATCTCGACTTGATGAGCCAAGATTTGTAGCATCTCCTTTAAGCAATAAGGATATCCACTGGGTTGGAGATGATCCGACTGTTGCTTCTGTTTGGGCATCAATTATAGCACCAACCACTTTCGACTACACAATCACAGATAAAGTGACTACTTGTGTAGGAGAGACTCACTCTTATACTGTGACAGTCAACAAGACTCCATTGCCTGATGTCGAAACTCTTATATCTATAATCAAAGAGCCAGGAACAAAATTACAGTTGCTGACTTCGATTCGTAGTGTTGCAGAGGATTGTGAGATCCATTGGTACACAACAGAGACTGGATCAGAGGAGATCAAAGAGGTCAATTTGGATGAAAAAGGCACTCTAACCGTTTGGGCAGAGCAATACAATACTGTTACCGAATGTTCTAGCGAACGTATAGAAGTGACAATCGTCATCAACGAGACACCAGCACCAACGCCTCGTAATGAACATCTATGTCTTGGTCAAGATGAGATCCAAGACTTGAGAGAATATGTCACTGCAAAAGATGAGAATCATAAGATTAAGATCTATGATAGTCAGACAGAGACAGAATTAAAAGGTGAGGATCTAAAGTTCAATCCTACTGCAAAGGGAGTGTATAAATTCCTAGCAAGTCAGTCGACAATGGAGAATGGAGATGAAATAGAGAGTGGAAAAGTTCCATTCGAAATCACTGTCCATGAAGTTGCAACTTTGAAACTGGACTTGCCAGATAATCCAACTTCTTATTGTATTAACGACACTGACAATCCGCCTACAGAATTGAAATTTGAAAGCAATAATGACGGTGACATATCAGGAGCAATGTGGTCAGAATCTCCGGACATGTCAAACTCTGTTTCGTCTATTACTCCAACAAATAACACATCAGGCACGAAGACCTATTATGTCAGAGCCGAGTATGACAACGATTATGCGGATCCAAATGCAGGAAATGCATCTACTGTTTGCCTTGGAAAAATCCAGAAAATAGAAATCACAACAAATCAGACTGAGTTGCCTGCAACAAAAACTGATTTCAAGATTCAATATCTAAAAGAAGAAGGAAAAGCTGACAACCAATTCAAGACTCTATTGAGCCAGACTGATACTGCGGTTATTGTAAAAGACAATAAACATAAGTTGGTGTGGTACGACAAGAATCATGTGGAATTGCCGTCTGAGCCAAGACCAGACTACAATGAGAATCAGCAGGAAGATACAGAAGACTACTATTATGTAAGACAATATAATACAGAGACAGGATGTTATAGTGAATATCAGAAAGTAGTTGTTACCATTTCTGCTTTTCTAAAACCAACTGTCAAATCAATCCAGTTATGTCAGGGAGATTTGGATTTGGTAAGCGATTATATTTTGGAAGCTAAAATAAACAAAGGAGCCAAGGCAGAGTCTGATTTTAAGCTTGTATGGTATACAAAAGATCCAAACATCTATTCAGACCTTACTGGGGAAAGTGAAATAGATCTAAAAAAGAATGCTGACGTGATGGCGTTCAACGCAAATCCTGACACACCGGAAAAAGACTTCACATTCTATGTTGTCCAAGAATACACAGGAGAAGGCGGAGGAAAGAGTCCAAGAGAAGAGTTGACTGTTTCAATTCTCTCAAAACCGGTATTGATCACCAAGAACCCAGATCCTATATGTAAAGGAACATCTGTACATTTGGGTAACTATTATAAAATCTCTGAACAAATACCTTTAAGAGACTATTATACCCAACTTTACGGATATAGCAGCGTTCCTTATTTAGGAGGAGATGATCAAGAATCCGGAAATTTGGCAACAAAACATGGCACTTACAAAGCTAGAGCATTCTTTATGTTGAACGGCAAAGAGTGTACTACAAGATTTGAAGAGATCAATGTGACTGTTCAAGATTTAGAGGTTGGCATTGTAGGTGATGACTGGACATGTCCGGGCAGAGGTGTCGACTTGAAAGCCGAAATAAAGAAATCCGAGCACATGTCAACAGAAGATACTCCAACATATAGTTGGAAAGTATCTCCTTCTGGAGTTACCGGATTCTTCGAAACATTCAACACATCAGGTAATGGACTAAGAGAAGGAGGCGAGAGCGTATCCGTTTCTCTAGAAGTGTCTATGGGAGCATGTAAAGGAAAGAAAGCCGAGAGAAATCACGTTATCACAGTGAAAGATCCAGGTGTTTCCGGCAAAATCACTTTCGATGAGCAGAACAACACTACAAATGGATCAAAAACATTGCCATCTGTAAGCAACGACAACAATTTAGTTTCATTCGATGCTTGTAATAAAAAGGTTGATATTACATTCAATGTCGATCAAACTGAAGAGGAATTCACATATGAAAACTTGAACACAGGTGACAAAGGTGTAGGAACATTCTCTTCAGGTGAAGGAAAATTCTCTCTTAAGGCAGGAACGAATGGTGCGTCTTATGAAGGTATTTACGAAGTCACATATACAAATACATGTCCGACATCATTCAAATTTAAGATAACAGACAGATCGTTGAACGTAGATGGTGTTGCAGAAAACTGGGCTGTATGTGAAGGAGAGCCGTTGACAATCACAGTCGTAAACTTCGACAACACGCCTTTCCATTTCGACCCAAGAAAATACACTATCGAATGGGAGAAAGACGACACACCACTTCCTTATAAAACAGAAGTGCTTCATATTGCGTCGACTACTCCAAACGACAATGGTAAATACAGTTTCAAGATCACGTCTTCTGGATGTGTTTACCTTCGTAATATCGCAGCAGGTTTGCCTTTCAAATCAAAACCTAAAGTCAAGATCGACTCTACACGTCTTGAACATAATGGCGTTTACGAAGTTGTACGCACAAAATCAAAGGAGATCACACTACCTTTCATCCAGCCGGACATGAGCCTATATGAGGAGAAAATCATATGGAGAGAAAACGGTAAAGGTGTAAAAGCAGACGGAAAAGAGGTCGTTGGCAGCAAGGTTAATTCGAACAATGAGGTAATTGGACAAACATTGAAATTTGGAGAAATCAAAACTGATCACGACTATCAGATTATCATTGCTTACGGAGATAGAGGTTACGACAATGAGATCTGTGGCACATCATTGGATTTGTCTGTCAAAGTCGATGCGTTGTTGTCAATAAAGACTAAGCTGATAGACTCTGAAGGCAATGAAACAGAGGACATGTGTATCAACGAAGAAGGCGTCGGATTCTTGATTGACACAACAGGTACCGGCTCTATTCTTCATGAGAATGATTTCAGTTTTAAGATTTACGAAGATACCGGCGACGGTAGAAAAACTGAGATCAAGAAGGAAGAAAAAGATGGTCTATTATTTGCAGAGATCACACCAAATAAATCTGCTAACTACCAGATTGTCTACAAATATAACGTCGGCAATCAGGACAGCACCAAGACATACAGTATAACTGTACACCCTGCATATGAAGTGGAATGGGATAAAAATGTACGAGTATGTGATGGTAGTCAATCTTTCATTCCTATCACTAAAGCAGAGCCTCATAATGATATAAAGTTGACATGGCTGCCAGACGAGACATTGGGCAATGGTTCAATCTCCGGAGCTTCAGTGACTGGTATATTCTCTGGTGACGGATTGTATACAAAGAAGCAATTGACTTTAGTTGCCTCTACAATCGGAGGCTACTGTGCTCCAAAAGAATACCATCCTGAGTTTATCATCGACAAGAGAATAGAAGGTGAGTTCATTGCCCCTGAATTTGTCTGCGAAGGCTATTCTGCGACATTGAACGCTTCAAAATTCCAAGCTGATGAGTATATCTGGAGTTCAGAGGAATTTGGAGAAGGAGTAACCCATTCCGGTGTTTCTATCGAAGTCACTCCAAAGACAATGTATCCGTCTTATAGTGTAGCCATGAAACGTGGTGCCTGCACAGAGACAGCAGATATTGATCTTACAGTGAAGTACGCACCTGAATTCGACAGAATCGACTCATTGACATACCGTACTATTGAGGTTGTGATTGTGCCATCTACAGGAACTGCTCCTTTCCAGTATATAGTCGACAATGAGATAGATGAATATGTCATGAATGCTGTGAAAGACGGTTTGGAATACGGAACACACAACATCAAGGTTATTGACAACGCAGGATGCCAGTTGGACACTGTAATCACAATCAATCCTCCTGCATTGGAATTCCCTATACACGTATCTCCAAACGGAGATGGAAAGAACGACAAGTTCTCAATTCCAACATTGAAAGATGCATATCCAGATGCTAAGATCAAGATTTTCGACCGTTGGGGTAAGAAGCTTGCCGAATATAGAGCAGGTGATTCAGATCTTGATTGGGATGGAACTTATAAAGGTTCAGACATGCCATCAACCGACTATTGGTATGAAATCGAAATCAAAGAGATCAAGAAGACTTATGTCGGACACTTCACTTTGATTCGTCAGTAATTATAAAAAGGAGGTGGAAACGCCTCCTTTTTTTATGAAGAGTGCAGAATGATAATCACTAAAATTTCTGCATTCCACAATTCAAACTTCTAATTCAGACAATCGTGCAGATTCATTTAATAGAGAAAGAGATTTTAAGCAGCACCAACAATACACTTGGTGATTTGCTGAGAATGGTGCCCGACATGGAGGAAGGCACAGTGGTAAGAGCCATCGAACAGACTGCCGGCAAAGGTCAACCTGGTAACCATTGGGAATCAGAACCAAAGAAGAACATAACAATGAGTCTGCTTCTACGTCCGGAGTTTCTTTCCATCGTCGACCATTTTTATATTTCAATCGCAATGTCTCTTGGCATCACAGACTATCTGAATTCAAAAAACATCAACGGAGTCTGCATAAAATGGCCAAACGACATCTACGTCGACAACAATAAAATCTGCGGAATATTAATCGAGAATTCCATCGTCGGCCATACAATAGACAGTTCAATTATCGGAATCGGATTAAATATCAACCAGGAGAAATTCTTGAGTGACGCTCCCAATCCTATTTCTCTTACCAACATCACAGGTGAGAGCTATGATATCAAGACAGAATTGAATCAGCTTTGTAATTTTCTGCTCCGTCGATACGTAATGCTTGCCAACGGAAATCAAGAGACCCTCAAAGAAGAATATATCGCCCGACTCTACCGTTTCAATCAGATGGCGGATTACAAACTTCCATCTACAGATACCATCTTTAAGGCAAAAATCACCAGCGTCGCACCAGAAGGAAGACTCATTATGGAGAGCGACAACGGAAAAATCATGAAGTTTGCATTCAAAGAAGTCATATTTGTCAATTCGTAATGCATAATTCGTAATGCATTATTGACAAGAAAATATTACTTTTGCCATCAGATTCATTTAAGATGGGAAGAATACTCGCAATCGATTACGGTCAGAAACGTATAGGCCTTGCTGCTACAGATCCAGAGCAGATCATTGCCAATGGATTGGATACCGTTTCGCCAGATAAAATATTTCAATTCTTGGCCGACTATTTCGCAAAAGAAAAAGTCGACAAAGTAGTCATTGGCAAGCCTCAGAACATGAACGGTGAAGCGTCGGCATCAATGAAATACATCGAGCCATTCGTGAGAGGATTCAAGAAAAAATTTCCTGACATGCCAATCGAATTCTACGATGAGAGATTCACATCCGTTCTTGCCAACCGAGCTATCTTAGAAAGCGGAGTCAAAAAGAAAGAGCGACGTGAAAACAAGAAATTGGTCGACAAAGTCAGTGCAGTAATAATTCTGCAATCTTATCTTGAGAGTCTGAGAATGAAATTCTTTTAATTAAGATTCCTATAAAAACAAATAAAATGATATACCCTATCACTGTGTACGGACTTCCCGTACTAAAAAAAGTAGCGACAGAAATCACACCAGATTACCCAAATTTACCAACGGTAATCGAGGATATGTATAAGACATTGACAAATGCGGAAGGTGTTGGTTTGGCAGCTCCACAAGTCAACTTGTCAATCAAGCTATTCATCGTGGATTTGACATGTTTGGCAGACGAAGATCCAATCTACAAGGATTTCAAGAAGACATTCATCAATCCTGAAATTACATTCTACAGTGAAGAGGAAGAAAAGGGAGAAGAGGGATGTTTGAGCCTACCAGGCATTTCTGAGTCGGTAAAGAGATCAAAGAAGATCCGCATCAAATACCAGGACGAAAAATTTGAATGGCACGACGAAGAGTATGAGAATTTCTTCGCACGTGTTATCCAGCACGAGTACGACCACTTGCTTGGCAAAGTGTTCATCGACAGAATCTCTCCTATCCGCCGCACTATGAACAAGAGCAAGATCAGTGCTATGCTTAAGGGCAAAGTGAGATGCAGATACAACGTCAAGACTGTATAATCATGGCAAACACAGAAGCTCAATTCGACAAAGCTATTCAGGTTTGCCGTGATGTCTATTCAAAAAAGTTGAAAGACTACGGCGCTGCATGGAGAATCATGCGTCCATGCTCCATCACTGATCAGATATTCATCAAAGCCAACCGTATCCGTACATTGGAGACAAAGGGCAACCATTTCGTCGACGAGGGAATCCAGCCAGAGTTGATTGGAATCGTCAACTATTCCATCATGGGAATGATTCAGCTTAGCAAAGGATTTGCCGACGGAGACGACATCACTGTGGATGAAGCACTTAGCCTATATGATGAGTATATGCATAAGACACGCACACTTATGATAGCCAAGAACCACGACTACGACGAGGCGTGGAGAAGCATGCGTACGACATCATACACAGACTTGATTCTGATGAAGATTTACCGCACTAAACAGATCGAGAGCAACGACGGTAAGACTCTTATTTCCGAAGGAATAGAAGCCAACTATATGGATATGGTGAACTATGCCATTTTCGGTTTGATCAAAATCGACGAAGCAGAAAAAGAGTAACGTTAATGTTGACACTAACGTTAACGTCGACGTTTTTACAAGATGAGAAAGAAATTGTCAGTCCTTATAAAGAAGCTTAAAAATGCCACACTACGCAAAACATTAGTGTTTGTGTCGCGCATTATTATAGGATTGCTATGTCTTATTCCCGGATATGAATCCATTGTCGACCCTGTAGGATCCAACATTCTCTGCGACAGATACCTTCATTGTCTGGGATTAGATATTTTGTTGCCATTGTCGTACATCATCTCAGTATGCATCTCTTCTCTACAGTTTGTAATCGGAGTCTGCATGACGTTAGGAGCAAAGATAAAATGGACATCTATAATGGCAACGATCTTTCTTATAGTACAGATCATAACCTCAGCCACTACCCTACACCAATGTCCGAACATCTATGACGGCATCCAGCATACCATCAGTGCACACACTTTAGGAGGCTCTCTTGCCCACAATATAATTTTGTTAGTGTTAGCGTCACTCGTATGCTATTGGAGAAACTACAACATCGGATTATATACCAAACGAACAGAGTGGATCATCTCGATTTACGGATTCGCATTCTCCATAGTGATTGCAATCCACTGCTATTTCTCGCTGCCGATTATAGATCGTACCGTTTGTAAAGAGGGAGAGTCCATAAAGAAAGTGTTGGATTATGCTGTGACGCATAAGATAGACATCGATAAAGACACCAAGACCGCGATGTCCTATTACGGCTACTCTTTCATTCTTGTCAGCCCCGACATCACACAAGCGAGTACCACATACAGAAAAAAGCTCAACAACCTTTATTCATACTGTAAAGCCAACGGATACAAGTTTTCGATGCTTACCACATCGGCTCCCGATAGTCGAGAAGTGGATGAATACATAATCGAGACATCTGGAGCAGAATATCCATTTCTATATGTGAAATCTGAACTTACCGACGCGTTTGTCAGATCCAATCCAGAGTTGTTCTTATTGAAAGACGGAATTGTAGAGAAGAAATTTTCATGTTATCAGATACCTACATATGGGAAGCCACTCCACGAAGAATTTGCAGAAGACACGGAACTTACGGGAGGATGGAACGAATTTGGAAAGAGTCTACTATACTTTGGATTTCCGCTTCTCATAATTCTTATATACGATTATTTGATAGAGTTGGCAAAACTTCTCTTCAGATTCTGGAAAAGAAAAATAAATAGTAAAATAGAAGACAAGAAAGAAGTCGAGTCGGAAAACTGATGAATTTCGTGTCGACAAAACCACAAAGTTTTTAACAATCTTTAGATAATCGTCTAAATGTATTATCTTTGTAAACGAATTGAAATTCGAATAAACAAAATTTAAATATCAACAAAAATGAGAAAGAAAATCGTAGCAGGAAACTGGAAGATGAATACTACTCTTCAGGAGGGTATCGCTCTAGCAAACGACTTGAAGGCAGCATTGGCAGGTAAGACTCCAAAGTGTGATGTAGTAGTTTGTACTCCATACATTTCAGTAGCAGCAGTAGCTGAGACAGTTAAGGGTTCAGTTATCGGTGTTGGTGCTGAGGATTGTTCAGCAAACGAGAAGGGTGCTTTCACAGGTGAGGTTTCTGCAAGCATGGTTGCTTCTACAGGAGCTAAGTACTGTATCCTAGGACACTCAGAGCGTCGTCAGTACCACGGTGAGGACAACGCACTTCTAATCAAGAAGCTTAACTTGGCTTTGGCTAACGGTCTAACTCCAATCTTCTGTGTAGGTGAGGTTAAGGAAGAGCGTGAGGCTAACACATTCAAGTCAGTTATCGAGGGTCAGATGGCAGCTGTTTACACTCTATCTGCAGCAGATTTCGCTAAGGTTGTTATCGCATACGAGCCAGTTTGGGCTATCGGTACAGGTCTAACAGCTACTTCAGCTCAGGCACAGGAGGTTCACGCTTCTATCCGTGCTTCTATCGCTGCTAAGTACGACCAGGCTACAGCAGACAACTGTTCTATCCTTTACGGTGGTTCTTGCAAGGGTAGCAACGCTCCTGAGTTGTTCGCTCAGCCAGATATCGACGGTGGTTTGATCGGTGGTGCTGCTCTTAAGGCTGCTGATTTCATGCAGATCATCGAGGCTTGGAAGTAATCTTCTAAAGACGATTTGAAAAACAAAAGGTTCGGCGAAAGTCGAACCTTTTTTGTTTTATACTAAAATCTATAAATCTAACGATATTTGTTTTAATCTTGACGACCTCATTTTACTAGGCGTATTCATGCCAAAACGTTTAGTGCATAACTCTATCACTCTGTCATCATCAATGCAATACTTCACATTGTGTTTATCAAGAGTTTGACGTATGCTCATTGCCATATGGTAAGCAAGATTTACAGGTACAGCATTACCAATCATCTTATACCCAACATTGACATCCTCATATACGAATTCAAAATCATCAGGAAAAGTCTGGATTCTTGCGACTTCCCTTACTGACATTCTTCGATACAAATGTTCTTTTCCAGGGACAAAGATTTGCTTGTCTGAATCTATTTTTATCATCTGTGGAGCCTGTGGATGAAGTTGGCATTGTCTGCCACTTGCCTGAACAGTAAAACCTTGATCATCCCAACCTCGAACTCGGTTACGTGAAAGAAATATAGGAGAAAAGCCTCCAATATAGTACTCGTGATTAAGCACTCTACACTCCTTGCCATTAGTATGATTTTTTTCTTTGGCAGGAACTACAGACTCTTGCAAATCACCAATAGCATCACGGAGTGTTATACGTGGCTTTATTGGGCACGGATATTCATAATCGGTAATGCCAAGATCCTTGCGAAATCCGACATAAAACACTCTATCCCTATCTTCTGGCACCTCATAGTCCTTTGCATTCAGCATTTTCATTTGAACATCATAACCAATACCAGCATTGCGAAATTCATTCAAAAATTCCTCAACCGCTTTTGCATTTCTTGGAGCAAGCATACCAGATACATTCTCCGCAACAAAAAATAATGGTTGAACTGCCTTTAGAATACGAATATAATCACGAAATAGTTGTCCTCTTGGATCATTAATTCCTCTTTTCGCACCACCTTCACTCCACGACTGACAAGGTGGACCTCCTATGATACCATCTATTCCTTCAGGGTAAAATGATTCATTGATATTTCTAATATCTCCTTCTATCAAACAAACATCAGGGAAATTCAGTCTGAAAGTAGGACATATTTTAGGGTCAAATTCATTTGCTACTGCAGTTCTAAACCCAGCTTTATGAAAACCTAAGTCTAAGCCTCCTGCTCCACTAAATAAACTAATAAGAGCCATATTTTATATTTCTTGGAATAAATGTTGGGTGAACAATACTGGCGGATTGCCTAACAATCTTACATCAAACTTCAACGACGCTTCAACTTTCGAACTTGCGTTGTGAATACGGAACGAAATTTCCCAACCTCCATCAAGTATCATATTCAACGTGTCTTTTGAGTCTTTTTTAAATTCAAACTCTACAATTCTTTTAGGAAGTTTTATTTCAGGGATAGTATATCGCGACTTTATCTTATTAACTGTCTTGTTTAATCCGCCATTTATATTGAATGCCTTTACTATTACCATATTATGGATATCATCCTTAATAATTTTATAGAAAGGATACTCCCCTATCAAATATAAAATTAGTTTAGCAGGAATACCTTCACACTTCTCATTAATTCTAAGC
Organism: Paludibacteraceae bacterium; assembly: GCA_045642085.1. Lineage (GTDB taxonomy): Bacteria > Bacteroidota > Bacteroidia > Bacteroidales > Paludibacteraceae > UBA1723. The sequence continues at coordinate 41,050 of JAZUIF010000075.1, forward strand.
AACTCTTCTTTGAATGAAGTAAGCAAAGGAATGTAATAATCATCCTGTTTTCTTTCTCCCATATCACTCCACAATGCCTCTGGATTATTTCTGCGTATTTCATACAAACTATCAAACAATGGAGTAATCTCATCCCAATACTTCTGAGAACATGGTGTTTCTAACCATTTGTAGCCGAAATCAAGAGACTTACTAAGTCGAGAATGCTTTACAGCATCATTATTATTCTTGGCAGAAAAACCAATTTCCCATTTGGACAATTGACGACTAAATACCACATCTCGTACATCTCCAGACTCTCCTTCTTGATCTTTTTGCAAACAAATTGACAGCATGTCACTGTTTCCATTCTCCGAAGCTAATCCAGGCTCAATCTTCACCATAGTATCTATAGTTTCAAATGCAGCTTTGTCAAAACGTGTCTGCTCATCATCTGAAAAACTATCATAATATTCTTTTGCCTGTTTGTATGCATCATTTTCAACCAACAAAGCTTTTAGACCTTGTTTGCTGATGAAATTCTTATATTCCTTAGCTATAGCATATTCAAATGCCTTACCGTTCCTTACTTGATCTCCTTGTGGCATAATTAAATCAAAATATTCTCAAAATTGCTAATAAAATTTGGAATAACCATTACATGTGTTTACAAAATATTCAACATTTTATATAATAATCTACATTTTATGACATAAAAAACATTTATGAATATTCTTTATACTATCGAGATGTATCTTATTTCGAGACAATCGTAACTCTACTGCATGAGTTATTATTCTCCTGATGCACCTGGATCTGTACTGGTATACGTTCCTGCAACTCTTCAACATGGCTGATGATTCCCACGTGTCGTCCTTCCTTGGTATGAAGCGTACGAAGGGTGTTGATCGCATTCTGCAATGGTTCTCCACTTAATGTTCCGAATCCTTCATCAATGAATAGCGTATCTACCGACATCTTCTGACCAATGTCACTAAGTGCTAATGCAAGAGACAAAGACACAAGGAATCCTTCTCCACCAGAGATTGTACTCGCCGCTCTACTTACAAATCCTTGATAAGCATCTCTTATTGTGATGACGAACGATCCTGGCTTAACATCCAACGTATAACGATCAGTCAACGTATTCATATAGTAGTTGGCTGAATGAATCAAACTTGCCAACACATAGCTCTGTGCAATTTTGCGGAATTTGCTTCCGGTAGAATCTCCAAGCAAAGAGTTCATCTTTTCCCACTTTAGATACTCTTGTCTTTTTATTTCAGTATCTACTTTGAGATCTCCAAGCTCTTTCTGAATCTTACTGTCAATTTCTAATTCTGTCTTGATAGATCCTTTCTGCTCGCCAATAATTCTCAAACGAGTATCATAACCTGAAATTCGTTCATTAAGCACATCCACAGTCTCTTCTTCTGCAATCTTAGGCTGTTTTGCCTTATGCTCCTCATAACGCTTCTTTGCGTCCTCATGCAAAGCATTCTTTTCTTTTGCATTCATTCGAGCATTCTCTAGAGATTTAGTCTCACGAGTGATATCATCCGACGAATACGCAGAAAGAGAGGTAATTTCATTTGTCAATTCATTCTTAGTTAAGAATGTATCAAGCTGTTGTTTGTTGTCGACATACCTCTTATCCGCATTTTTCAAATTGGATAAAGTCGAGACAACTGCATTGTCAACCTCATTGAATTTATGGTGCAAATCTGAAACATTATGTTCCAAACCGGCATCAAGGTTCATCCATTCCGGCATAGACTTTCTTACTGAGTCGATAACAACAGATATATGTCCACGCTCTTGTTCTGACTCTCGAATCTTAGTTTCTAGTCGCTGATCATCCTTTACAAAATCATTATATTTCTTAGCAGCTTCAGTTAATTCTTTAGCAAACGACACCGGATTATCTTTCCAATCACTACTCCAGTCGTCAACTGTAATCAATGCGGCAACTTTGCCTATAGCAGAGTCTACATCCTGCTTTTTTGATTCAACAAGAGTTTCATTGTTTTTAATTTTTCCTCTGCAATCATTTTCTGCATTCTCAGCACGACGAACCTTCTCTCTATGAACATCCAACTCTCTACGCTTTGCTTCCAATGAAGTGCGTAGTTCGTTTAGAGCTCTTTCTTTTGCTTCACCTTCTTTGATTTCACTACCAAGAGATTCTTTCTTCTCATTAGTTTGCGACTCCAACTTATCAAGTGAAGACAACGTAGAATCATCTAACGACAAAATGCCACACGACTTACATGCCTCTTCTGCTTTCTTTTGTGCTGTAGAGACAGTTGTGTCATTATCAAACGAATGTTTAGATTTATTGTAGCTGTCAGTTTCTGCTTTGATTTGAGCATCAAGATTTATTCTCGTCTCAGCTAATTCCTCATATATCTTTTTTGCTTCATCATAATCACTCTGTGATTTAGCAACAAGTTCAGCAAAGAATTCTTCATGAGGCAACTCTTTCTCAATTCTCTGACCGCAGACCGGACACGTGTCTCCTATACGAAGACTTGCACGCATATTCTGAGCAAACTTATCGATTGTGTCTCTTTGTTTGTCGAGAGTTTCCTTAAATGCATCCATCTTGCCTTTGGCTTCTGCAATAGGCATTTCTAAATTCTGAGACTCAGATGTTTTCTTTCCTATCTCATCAAATTGTTTGGCAAGATCAAATCCGACTTTCTCATGCTGCGTCTTAGCTGCAGTCAAATCTTCAATTTTCTCTTTGGCAAACTTGATATTGTTCAACAATGTCGACGCATCATTGAATTTATCTCGCAAATCAGGAAGATTCAAAGCATTAACCTCGTCTTCCTTACTCTTCAATTCAGACGCTTGCGTGTCGACACTCTCCGCTGATAATTTCACATCATTCTCAGCTTTTGTGTGAGCAGGAATAAGCAAATCATTTAATGACTTTGTATCCTGGTCAATAACGGCTCTTATCTCCTCTATATTCTTACGACCAGCATCTATCGTTTTTAGATGAGTCACGATTGTCTGTTCGTTGTCATATACCGAAGATTTACTCTTTTCACTATCAATAAAAGATTTTACAGATTTATGTTTTTCTTTTATCTTATTCTCCTCATGCACCAAGTAGTTGAATCCTCCCAACAAACCAGAGAATTCATTCTTAAGTGTTTCAATCTCACGGCTATGCTTCTCACGTGATCGTTTAGCCTCATCGGCTTCACGCATCCAGTTGCGAGCATCAATAGTCGCATTCCACTCTTTAACAAGAGTTTCTTTCGCCTTGAAATCATCGCTGTTGATGACGTCATTGGCATTTTTTAGGTTATTTTCAGCCGACACTACAGCTCCGGACAATTCTTTTTCTGTTTTTAGCCAAGCATACTTTTCTGCGTCTGAATTTTTCATTGCTTTTGCCTCCTCATACTGAGAATCCAAGGTTTTTAATTGATTTTCCTTTTCTTCAATCTCCTCCTTAGAAAGTGTATGAGTCTCCTCAACACGGTGCTTCTGCTCTTCCCAAACACGCTTCTTTTCGTTTGTGACATTGTAAATCTTGACACCTATCTTTGAGTAGACATCCACACCGGTAATCTTCTCAAGAATATCTGCCTTGTCCTTGTCTTCGCTGTTTAGGAAACGTGTGAATTCGCCTTGAGCAAGCATAGTAGTTCGGCAGAACTGCTTAAAATCCAATCCAACCGCATTATTGATTTCAGCGGAAATCTCCTTGTCCTTTGTCAATGTATATTTTGTGTCAAGATTCATTAGTTGCCAACTCTTACTCTGAATCTTGCCATCAACTTTATTTCTTGCTCGTTTCACCGACCATGTTGCCTCGTAATGAACGCCATTATTGCCGACAAAAGTCAACTGTACAAAAGCCTCACTTGTGTTTTTACGCATCAACTGACGAGGATCATCTATTTTGACGTCGACTTCACCATCTGGCAAGTCGCCCTGCATATTTGTATTCTCCAATCTTGGAGTGGTTGCAAAGAGAGCCAAACAGATTGAATCTAGAATTGTAGACTTGCCAGCACCTGTCTTTCCTGTAATAAGGAATACCTCACTAGAAGACAATGGTTTTGCCTCAAAATCGATAACTGCATCCTCTATAGATGCGATGTTGTGAATTGTAAGTTTTTGTAATTTCATAGTCAAGTTGTCGGTTTATGCGTTACGTTCTTCTGTTTCTACCATTTTTACAATCTCGCGGAACATGTCCTGCATCTCATCATCGAAGGAGATTCCACGATCCTCTGCAAAACGAGTGGCAATAGTAATCGGATCTTCTGTCTGAAACTCCTGCACAGTCATTGCCTTAGCGTCAGTTTTATTTGTATCCTTACGTTTAGGGTTGATATAGCAGAGAGTACATTGTTTGCCTTCAGTCAAGCTAACAGCCTCAGCGTAGGCGTCTGCTGGAATGAAATCTTCAATCTCCACATTCAAGCGAATATAAGCGTGAATGTCGCTTGGATATTCCAACAATAGCTTTTTAGCCTCATCCCAAGTAGCAACCCCATTTGTGGGAAGAGATACCAACGGGCGAGGATTTATAATCTCTACCGGAGTAACCTTAACTTCACCACCATGATTGTCAATCTCAACGATGCTCACTGAATGAGCATTGGTCTCATCAAAACTGACGGCAATTGGAGTGCCACTGTATCGCACATTATGTTTGCCAGAATGAACAAACTGAGCATTGTGGATATGTCCGAGAGCCAAATAGTCGTACCCATCTCCCAATTGATTTAGATCCATGCTGTCGATTCCACCCACTACATACTCAGAGGCATTATCATGACCAGAAAAATCACAGCCTTTGACTGTTGTATGAGCCATCATAACCACTGGTAATCCAGCAGAGTTACGCTTCTTTACAGTGTCCAACAAAGACTGGAAATATCCTTCTGGAATATTTCTTTCGTTACAATATGGAAGGGCGACAATAAAGCCTTTGCCTGAAACTTCAATAATATGCTCATCTGAATTATCCCTGTCGAGATTTCCTATCGCATATACCTTTAATGCACGCCATGGTGTTCGGAAGATATCATGCTTTGATGCACTATCATGATTGCCAGCTGTAACAATGATTGTCATTGTGGGATTAGCATCATGTATCTTCACCATTGCCTCCGCAAACATAGTTTGAACAGCCGACGATGGTTGAGAACTATGGTATACGTCGCCACAAAGCAAAAACACATCTGGTTTCTGCTCCTCCACAATTTCCACAATCTGCATAATCATGGAATTCTGTTCCTCCGTACGATCATTATTATAGAGCGAATGCCCTAAATGCCAATCACTAGTGTGCAATATTTTCATACTGTCTTGTTTTTATGTTTTTTCATAATTTTCTGCAAATTTAGCACAAACTTATGCCAGATCGAAGCACAGGTTAGAAAAAAACAAAAAAGAGACGCACATCAGCACGTCTCTGTAAGATGAAGTATCTTACGCAATTCCTTAACGATGATTTTCATCGACAATTACGAATTACGAATTATGAATTATGAATTATCACGTCATCTTTGCGACGGAACTCGTCCAAAGAACTGCTTATACTTTCTTGTGAAGTAGGCTGGATCAGAGAATCCTACTCGATATGCCACATCAGCCACTGAGATACGCTCTGTAGTCAACAATGAATGTGCCATGTTCAATCGATAGTCGGTGATGATCTCAAGTGGTGTCTTTCCTGTCAACACTTTCACTTTTCTTGTCAATGTCGACTGGCTGACTGCAGATTCACTTGCCAACACTTCGATGCTAAAATCAGAATCTGAATAGTGTTCCTCAATGACCTTGATCACTCGTTTCAAGAATGGATCCATCTCCTCTGCTTTCTCAATCGCATCTGGCTGGCTGACAGTAGATAGGATTCTATTCTGTGTGTTTCGCTTCACATTGATGATACTCTGTAGCTTTAGAAGCAACTCTTTCTGGCTGAATGGCTTAGTGATATAATCCAAAGCTCCTGTGCCAAGTCCCTCTAATCGCATCTCATCCTCTGTACGTGCTGAGACAAACAACAATGGTATGTGACTTGTGTCTGGCGATGCTTGTAGTGATTTATTAAATGTGAATCCATCCATAATCGGCATCTCTACATCACTGACTATCACATCTGGTTGCTCACTCTTCGCCATAGTAAGTGCAGCCGATCCATCCATAGCAGTAAGCACTGTGGCATACGGTTCTAGCATGGCAACAATACTCTTTAGCACCATATCGTCGTCGTCAGCCACAAGGATGACACTCTCCTTTAATGCTGAATCGTCTTGTGGAGTATATGTCGTTTCTGTCGGCTCTTCTGATACAATCTTATTATTGATCTTCACATTCGACTTCTTGAGATATAGACTGATGGTTGTGCCTAAACCTTCCTTACTGTCGACTGTAATCTTTCCATTCATCTGCTTCATATACTCCTGACAAAGAGCGAATCCAAGACCGGAGCCTTTCTCTCCTGTTGTGCCTTCTGTCGACTGATGCTTATCTGATGATAGCAAGTTCTCCAACTGTGCCGGACTCATTCCTACTCCATTGTCGGAAATACTCAACATCAACTCATTATGAAGCTCAACTCCGTCTACAGTAATCTTTCCTCCTGTATTCGTAAACTTGATAGCGTTGTTGAGCAAGTTTCTTACCACAACCTCAAGCTGACGGATATCCGCTTTCGCACAATAAGAATAGTCGATATTGGTAGCCACCTCTATATTCTTCGCAGAGAGCAATTCGTTAAGCAGACGAATCTCATTCTCAACTGATAGTTTCAAGTCGACATCTGACATACGTACTGCAAACTGACCTGTGCTCGACTGTGCCCACGCCAACAATTTCTGCATCTCTCCCTGCAATGTCGACGCTGTGTTTCTGATATCCACAAGTGAGCTTTTCCTGATGTTGACCATTTCCTGCGACAACACGGCATCCAACGATGCAACGATTCCAAACATCGGATTTCGCAAGTCGTGAGCGATGACTGAGATCAATCTGTCTTTCTCTCTCAACGCCACGTTCAACTCCTCGGTACGCTCTGCTACCTTTAGTCGCAACTCGTTCTTCAATGCCTCTTGCTGACGCATCTTTGTGTGATAGACAATGAATGCGATTGCTAACACTAACGCTACTTCAAGTACATAGCACCACCACGATTTCCACCAAGGTGGCAATACCTTCAATGGCATAGTAAGTGTCTGAACTGAAGTAAATGATGTGGCTGTTTTAGCCTCAACCTCCAATATATAATCTCCCTCTGGGATATAGTTGAAAGCAATTCTACGGTTTTTACCCATCTCCTTCCAATCGTCATTCAATCCTTTCAATCGGTAACGCAAAGCTGCAGCTCCCGTTTGTGAATAGTCGACCAAATCAATATCAATAGCGATATCTGTCTGGTTGTGCTTCAATGTAAGCTCACTCACATTATGAAGGGTATATTGTTTCTCCTCTGAGATATAGAATGAAGAGAAATCCATGAATTTGATACTCTTCGACACCTGAATCTCATCAGGTGCAAAACAAAGATATCCAGTGTTTGTACCCATGTAGACATGACCATCTTTCGACAAGAATCCAGAGCGGGAATAGAAAAGATACTTCGACATGTTGCCATAGTAGCCAGGAAGTGAACCAGAGGTATTGCTGACTGGATCATACCACAACACTTTACCTAATCCTCCAAACCACATCTTGCCTTTTCCATCAGAGCAGACTACACGAAACTCACATGAGTCGATAGCTGTTATCTTATCCATATCCGATCCATCTGCTGTAAATCTCAACACTCCTTCGTTTGTGCCGACATATAGATTGCCAAGCTCGTCGCAGTCGATATCGTGCAATGCAAGCGGACATACGGATTTGATTGTCGCCAAATCCTTCATCACAGCCTTATATACACCATTCTCCACACGCCAGATGGTGTTTGTAGTCAATATCCAAGTGATATCGTTTTTCTCTATGATTTTGTAGATCCACTTGTTAGGCATCTTAGCCAACGAATCGTCACAAAGAAGTCTTTTGTTCCACTTACCATTTGCATCAGTCACATACAGACCATCACCTGCAGATCCACAGAGCTTCTCTCCATTCTTTTTCTGACAGATGCTGAAGATATTATTGTACTGACCGATTCCGTCCATCTTTACTTGCTGGCTTACACCTGTATTGAGATTCAACGATTGTAGTCCGTCGCCCCAAGTAGCAAGAAGCATATTGCCATTCTTGTCACGATCAATTCCCAACACATTATTACAGCCGACTTTATATTGACGGAATGTATTGTCGACTTTTTTGAATACTCCCGATCCATCGGTTGCGATAATCAAGTTTCCATCTAGATCCTCTGTGAAATCTGAACATACATGATTAGCAAAACCTTGTTCTGCTGAGTAAGAAATACCACGTGTCTGCTGAGTGTGGTAACACCAGATACCGCTATTCTGAGTTGAAACCCAAATATCTCCGTTAAAATCCTCTATCACAGTATAGAGTTTCTTCATCATCTCTCCGTTATTCTCATACGGACGGATATTGACGAATTCAGGTTGAGCCGACTCAATATCATCAGTATACCAAAGTCCATCACCGTCGGAAGAAATCCATACTCTTCCATTCTTAGCCTGAATCACTCGTGTCGCATTATTGAATGGAAGATTTATGATACGTGGATGTTCTGTGATATTTTTTTCATCGAAAACCCATAGTTTGCTAGAGAATGTTGTTGCAGCCACAAATCCAGTCTTTAACGAACAGATTGAATTTACCACACCCTCAGAATGCTCACCCTTATATTCCATAAGTTGACCACCATTTTTTCCGTAGATGCTAACACCGTCACCCAAACCGAGCCAAAAACGATGTTTAGAATCAATATAAAGTGAACGGATAAATGCTCCAGTAAGTGCATTATATGTAGGATGGTCAATTGTGAACTCCTGATTTGCCTCATCGTACAAGTAAACGCCTCCATTAGTGAACGCATAGATAGCCCCCTCGCTGTCGAGAGTCACACCATGAGTCATCTTATAATAGGTCTTATCGAAATCCTTTGGCATCTTATTCGACACCTTATCAATGGTAGGATCATACTCCACTAGCAGACCATTCATTCCTCCAGCAATGATTTTTCCATTGCCGACATGGGAAACGAATAAGAAATTGTCTCTTGGGAAATCAGGATAGTTTTCTTTTGAGAAGTGACGGAAATTACTTCCATCAAAACGGTCGAGACCAAAATCAGTTGCGATCCAGATAAATCCGCGATCATCTTGTGTGATCGACTCAGATTTATTGGTCATCATTCCGTCGTCAGTAGAGAAATGTGAGAAATGGGCATACTCTACTCTGCCTGCAAACACAGACACAGCATATGCTAGCAAAAAAGAAATAACACATACGAACTTTTTCATATTATTCCCCACGTATTAGATATAAGATAGTCTTAGACGCAACGAATATATAATTTTTCAAGAAAATTGGGAAATGAATGTTAAAAAAACTAAAAAAAAGATATTAACAAATTCGAGATTTAATCGTTTTATCGTGCTACTATATAAGAAGTTAAATCATATGAATACTATCCATTATAACTTTAGATAATGCACATTTTGACATTCATCGAAAGCATACTCAGAAACAGAGACATTACTCATCGAATTATTTATAGTCACATCAAGATAGTAACAATGAAAAAAAGCCGAAGTTCCGATTTGTTTTACACTTGACGGTATATATACTTTACTCAACATTTCACAACCATAAAATGCACTGGAAGCAATTCTAGTGACATTATATACCTTATCATCAATTTTAACCTTCGCTGGGACAACAATTTCTGTAAGCGAGCCATAGGATTTGTCATTTATCACCTCAACTGATGTCTTGGAGATGATTTTAAAGTATAATGGAGTTTCAGACAATTCATACACCTTAGTATCATCCAACACGTCGTCTGAATAGTCATCCTTAAACTTAACTGATTTACTTCCAGCGAAAGAGCTACGACTAACGAATATTTTGTCCTTTAATTTTCCATCTACCTCTACATTAAGGTTTACACATCCATCAAATGCCAAATAACCGATTTCTCTTACCGAATTAGGGATCTTAATATTTGTCAATGCAACACACCCATTAAAAGCCCAGTCGGAAATAGAAGACAATCTATTAGAAAGGACTACGTTTGCCAATTTTTCACAACCATAAAATGCTTTGCTTCCAATTTCATCTATTGTTGATGGCATCAAAACCTCTTCCAACCCTGTACAACCATAAAACATACCATCTTCAACGCGTTCCAATCGATCTGAAATTGTCACACTCTTCAATCCTGTACATTCAGCAAACACTTTTTCTCCCATATCTATTTTTTCTTTTGCTGATTGAAATACAATAGATTTCAAGCCACTGCATTGATAAAATGCATTACTGTTAATTTTCGTCACAGAGGATGGGATTTCTATAGAATCCAAACCTACACATCCTTTAAAAGCATCACTTTCAATTGTTTTCACTGATGATGGAATCTTGACTTTACTCAAGTTTTTACATTCCGAAAATGCTTTGATTCCTATAGTCTCGACTGTGGAAGGTATCTCAAACGAACCGCTAAGATAAGCAGGTGCACTAATTATAACACTCTTCGATTTATTATACAAAACACCATCTACAAGAGAATAATTAGGGTTATCAGTGGCGATGCTGATATCTGTCAAATTTGTACAACCTTCGAATGGATTTGCACGAAAACAACCGACTCCTGAGTTTTGGAGCTCTACCCTACTCAGATTTTTACAATTCTTAAAGGCATCTGCTTTTACATAAGTGACACTTGATGGGATCACCACACTTTTCAAGCTATTACAATTTTCAAATGCACGCTCTCCTATCGACTTTATGCTTGAAGGGATTATTAAGTTGATTGTATCCTTACTTTTGAATTTCCTAAATGCTTCATCAGCTATACCCGTAACATCACAAATGTTATAATCAATCAAAACCTTACTTGGAATGACAAGTGAATCATAATCCCTATTTATATAACATTCGGCAACATCAACTTCGAAAAACGACTTTTTATTAAACATCAAGTGAGTATCAGAAGCATCAGGAATCTCCCAAAATCTTTTTAATACAAACTTAAAGGATTGCAGTATTCCTATCAATAGGACAATAAACAGAATATATTTCTTAAAATTCTTCACTATTCTTTATTTAATTATATTACACAAAAATAAAGACAATTATTCAAATTCACAATAATCTTCCATCTCTCCTTGAACACTGATAATCAACTCAAATAAAAAACCGTGGACTCTCATCCACGGTTTCATTAAACGTCGCCATCAAGGCTATTAGCAAATTAACTTATTTCTCCATAACTATTTCATCATCGCCTCGTTGATTCCTGCAAGCATCATCATAAACGGTGCTCCCCAGTTGATAGCAACCTCATTGGTTGAGTAACTGCAGATCTCATCGTTGTAAGCTCTTGCCGCAAACTCACGAGTCGGATACTCGCTCTTTGGATGGTCATAATTGTAGACGTATGTGTCACAATCACGGATTGCATCAAGAGTTGGTCCACCAGCCAACAATCCTGGCACTGGCACTGCGATGCCATCACCTGTGCTTCGACGGTCGTGGATAAACATCGGTGATTTCTTTCCGAATCCAGTGACGAAGCAATATCCAGTGGCGTTACGTCCGATAATATATGTTGTAAGTTCCTGTGCTGCCTTCAAATACTTCTTGTCGCCAGTATGCTTGTACTGAAGGAGCAAGATGCTTCCTGCGTTCGACATACTACCGTTGCTACCCCACTCAAACTTGCGCAATGGGAATCTGCCTGGATTACTCTCCATACGGTTGTAGATCAACTTAGCCAACTTATCGAAATGAGCTTCAACCTTATTCTTCAACTCTCCCTTCACCATTCCCTTGTCGACACCAGTGATCAACGACATCAAACCGAATGATGCAGACACCTGCCATGTAGGCACGTCGTATTTGAAAGTATCGATTGCAACCAAGTCGATATATTTATCTTCCTGTGTTGCTAAGTAAAGTTCTGCGTTTGCCCAGAAACGGAACTGTTCAGGAAATCTTGCTGTGTATGAACCAGTTCCGATTGAATCCGGATTATGGAAGATGATTCCAGGATTCTTCTCAGCCCACTCGTAAGCCTGCTTAGCATAACGCATTGCCTTCTCTGAGAAATCAGGATAGTCAGGATTATTCTTGTAAAGACGAGCAGCTTTCGCCATGATAGCGGCAAAACTATAATTAGTGGCAGTGCTCTTTCCGATCATGTATCTCTGTACGTTAGTCTTCTCTGGCAACACCATAGGAACGAATCTCTTAGTTGTCACCTTGTGAGCCACACAACCGTCGACAGTGTCGATCAAAGTGAGCATCCACTTTAGATTATACATAGCCTCATCATACACGTCAGGAGTATTATTTGTGCTCTCTGGAATCTCCATGTCGAAATTCTTATAGAACTTAGGGAAAGCCTCCGCACCCATAAGCATCGACTCCAACGCGATTGCCGAGTTGATAGTGTATTTTCCGTAATCACCCGCGTCGTACCATCCTCCTGGCGACGCCACTACAGAGCCAGCCTTTCTACCTGCACTCTCAGCCGACGGGTGGACAATCACATTCACGTCGGGATGTCCAGCCTTGTGAGCATAACTCTGACCATGGAAATTAGAAAACTCCTCAGTGCAGTCGATACCGCAACGCCACAAGTAGAAAGTCTTGTGAGCCCAAAGAGTAAGATCATCGTATGCTTTTGGAGAAATAGTGAAATTATATGATTTAGCACCGTCTACATTAATATAGTATTCACCAGCCTTATCGAAAGATGAGAAATCAGCCCACTGCAAATTCTCTCCACTCAAATCCCAATATTTCTTTGGTGTCAGTTTACCTTTGTAGCAAACCTTGCCCGACTTAGCGTCGCATAATTCAAATGTGTTAGCCACTCCGTCTGTCACTACCATTGCTTTCTTATCAAAATCCGGAGTATAGCCTAATTGAGAAACGTGAATTTTGGCATCACCCTTCGCCATACAACTTAATGACGAAAGAGCCAATACAAAACCAACACATGCAAAATCCTTATACCTCTTCATAAAAATTTGTTTAATTCACCGACAAAATTAGATGTTTTCATCGACAAAACAAAAGTATTCGTCGATAAAATAGTAAAATTTACGGTAAAAATCAGCAATAAGATAAAATGTTAAAAGATAAACTATATTTTATCAAGTGACAACCACATCTAATCAAACCATATCATTCTGCGACTGGACGGACAGTATGCCCGCGGCTGCGGAAGTTGCTGACCGTGATCTTACTGCTCGAATTGAAGTAGAGGTAGTAAGCGTAGTAGCCACTGCTCCCGAACACAGAAGAACTCCAGTAGTAGCCGCTCGAACCCACATTGCCGCTCGAAGTACCATCGCGGTAACCAGCGGCAGGAAGGAAAATCCAGTTGCCGTTCTTTGCTGTAATTTTATACCCCTTCACTCGTAGGATAGACGTCCATGTCCAAGAGCAATTGTCTATGAGTTCATTCCACTCCTTTATCGTTGGCATACGCCATGAACCACTCCATTGGGCATTAGCTGCATCATATGAAGTCCATAAATAAGTCTCAGTTTCATAGTTCTCTTTCGGTTCAGTCTCTCCCCATGCGAAATAGTCACCATATTCCTCTGGCTTGGTCGCTCCAATATTACATGTCGCCCATTTCACGCTCAATCCAAGATCCACATAGTCGTGTCCTTCTATATTGCCGCTAACATTAAGTTCTCCAATTTCTTCTTCATTTGATTCCACCATGTCTACTATATCATTCTTGTCTTCAATAAAGACGTCGGCTATCTTATCATTCATCGGGCGGCACAGGTACGCCACCGCAGCAATGACCACAAATCCTATTATTGTCTTAAAATCTAATTTCATCGTAACCTAAGAATATCTTTCGCAAAGATACAAAATTTAATTAAAGGCAAACTTAAGACCTATGGGCAGGCACAAGACCTGCCCATACTGTCCAAACCGTTTGCGAAACTTGAGCATATTAAAAGATTATGACAATCTTATATTTAATCCATATTTATCCAAATAAAATCCGTACTTTTGCAGACGAAATTACAAACTGAAACATATTAGACATGTTTAAGCAGAAATTAGCGGCATCCGTGCTGAAACTGTTCGGGTGGACAATAGCGAAAGAGGTTGAGTTACCAGAGAAATGTGTGTTCTGCGTCGCACCACATACAAGCAACTGGGATTTCTTCGTAGGTTATTTCGCATATCCAGCCATTGGAGGAACAAAAAAACAATTCATGATCAAGAAGGATTGGTTTGTTTTTCCATTCAACCTTTTCTTCAAGGCCGCAGGAGGAATTCCTGTCGACAGAAGCAAACGAGTGTCCACTGTAGATCAACTTGTGGAGGCTTGCAACAATTCAGACCATTTCCATCTTGCGATCACTCCTGAAGGGACACGTAGCGCTAATGCCAACTGGAAAAAAGGATTCTACTATATAGCCCAAAAGGCAAACATAGCAATCTCATTAGTTTATTTCGACTACGGCAAAAAAGAGATCGGATTAAAGAAATTATTCTACCCTACAGGAGATGCTGACGCTGATATGGCAGAGATCAAAGAGTATTATAAAGGAGTTACTGCAAAATACCCTGAAAAATTTGCCGTATAATTTGTAGTAGATTTCTAAAAAAAATATTTTTGTACTATATAACCTCACACTTGTGAGATAGTAATAACTTAATAGCTTTAACTAAATGTCAAAAGTTGTCATCATTGGTGTCGGCGGAGTCGGCACAGTTGTTGCTCACAAAGTAGCGCAAAACATTTCAGTGTTTGAGAGTGTGACGCTAGCAAGCCGCACAAAATCAAAGTGCGACGCTTTAGCCCAGACGCTTAAATCGAAGTATGGAGTGCAGTTTGAGACGGATAGCGTCGATGCTGACAATGTAGATGAGATTGTCGCTCTATTCAAGCGTCACAATCCAGAGTTGGTTATCAACGTTGCTCTTCCTTACCAGGATTTGGCTATCATGGATGCCTGCTTGATCTGCGGAGTGAACTATCTCGACACTGCTAACTACGAGCCAAAGGACGAGGCTCATTTCGAGTACAGCTGGCAGTGGGCTTACAAGAAGAGATTCGAGGATGCCGGCCTTACTGCTATCCTAGGTTGCGGTTTCGATCCAGGTGTGTCTGGTGTCTACACAGCTTACGCAGCTAAGCACCACTTCAAGGAGATGAACTACCTTGATATCGTCGACTGTAACGCTGGTAACCACCACAAGGCATTCGCAACTAACTTCAACCCTGAGATCAACATCCGTGAGATCACTCAGAAGGGTCGTTACTATCAGGATGGAAAGTGGGTTGAGACAGGTGCTCTAGAGATCCACAAGCCACTTACATATCCAAACATCGGACCTAAGGAGTCATACTTGATGTACCACGAGGAGTTGGAATCGTTGGTTAAGAACTTCCCTACTATCAAGCGTGCACGTTTCTGGATGACTTTCGGACAGGAGTACCTAACTCACTTGCGTGTAATTCAGAACATCGGTATGGCAAGAATCGACGAGGTTGAGTACAACGGTGTTAAGATCGTTCCATTGCAGTTCTTGAAGGCAGTCCTTCCTAATCCAAAGGATCTAGGTGAGAACTACGAGGGCGAGACATCAATCGGATGCCGTATCAAGGGTATCGGCAAGGATGGTAAGGAGTTGACTTACTACGTTTACAACAACTGTAGCCACCACGAATCATACCTTGAGACTGGAATGCAGGGTGTAAGCTACACAACTGGTGTACCAGCAATGATCGGCGGTATGATGTTCTTGACTGGCAAGTGGAAGAGAGCCGGAGTTTGGAACGTAGAGGAGTTTGATCCAGATCCATTCATGGAGCAGCTTAACAAGCAGGGTCTACCTTGGTTTGAGGTGCTTAACGGCGATTTGGAATTGTAAAATAGACAATTTGTAGAGACGGGGCATGTCCCCGTCTTTATATAATACATTCAAATTGTAGAGACGTGTTGATGCACGTCTCTCTATTTGTTTTAATACTTTCGTATAGACGTGGAGTGTCGCGTCTTTAATTAGACAAACAATAGGATAAAGAGATGATTTTCGGAAGAAAGACATTAAACTGGAAAGTGCCAAAGGGAGTTGAACCTACAGAGTTCGACCGTAAGATATTGAATTTCCAGAATCGTGGATTCTTGTGTCCAAAGAACGAGTTGGTTCTTAACGAGGAGCAGATTGAAGGAATCCGCAGAAGTGGTGTTGTGAACACAGGTGTGCTTGACGCAGTGGCTGCAGCCATCCGTCCAGGTATGACTACACAGGAGATTGATGATATTGTATATCAGTACACAATCGACCACGGAGCTATTCCAGCCTGCTTGAACTATGAAGGTTTCCCTAAGAGCGTTTGTGTGTCGAGAAACGAGGTTGTGTGCCACGGTATTCCAAGCACAACAGAGGTGTTGAAAGAGGGCGATATCGTTAATGTCGACTGCACAACTATCCTTGATGGCTATTATGCCGACGCTTCACGTATGTTTATCATCGGTGAGACTACACCAGAGAAGAAGCGTCTTGTTGACGTAGCAAAGGAGTGTCTTGATTTGGCTATCGACATCTGTAAGCCATTCACATTCGTTGGCGACTTCGGTAACGCTATCGAGAAGCATGCCAAGGCTAACGGCTACTCAGTAGTGAGAGAGTTGTGTGGACACGGAGTTGGTTTGAAATTCCACATGGAGCCAGAGGTTTGCCACTACGGCAAGAAGATGTCAGGAATGCTTCTTGTGCCAGGTATGGTCTTCACAATCGAGCCTATGATCAACATGGGTGTCCGCAACGTCACATTCGATAAGAAAGACGGTTGGACAGTCCGTACCGCCGATTTGTTGCCATCAGCACAGTGGGAGCACACATTCGTAATGAGAGAGGACGGATTGGAGATCTTGACTTACTAACGAAAACGTTGAAGATAACAATACGTTAACCATAACCATAACGAAAAAGGCAATGTCTTGCGACATTGCCTTTTTCGTTTATATATCCGTCTGGATTTACCAAACGGACTTACCATAGAAGATTATCGTTTTTCGAATCTCTTATGAGCCACAGCATAATTATTTGTCTCTACTCTTATAATATATATTCCAGTAGCAAAAGACTCTGTAGAAATAGTATATGCTGATTCATTTACATTTGAGTATGAACAAATCAATATACCTTGAGTATTATATACTGCAAAAGATAATATCTGGCAATCATCTCCAACTGTCTCAATGTTTATTTCATGGTGAGCGGGATTAGGATAAACCACCACCACTTCTTTAAGAGCAGTCTTTTGATCCACAAATGATATTATAGTATCTAACACAGTTGTATCCTGCGGATTGACAATCTCTATTGTATCCTGTGGATTCACAATCTCTATAGTATCCTGTGGGTTCACAATCTCTATTGTATCCTGTGGATTGACAATAGGAGAACCTTCATTAGGGCTTCTAAATG